>DXMJ01000002.1:9862-129572 GCA_019414265.1 Collinsella sp.
CCGGCAAGTGCCTCACATCCCCGTGCTCAAATGAATACGTCGACGGGCCGCCCGCCACGCTCGGCGCCCCCGACGCATGCTTCGCGTACGCAGCACCCCTCGGCTCAAACGCACGAAAAGTCGACCAGGCCCTCGAGCCGTCTTTCGGGCTCGGACTTCATGCACTACGCCAACGACAATGCGGTGGTCAAGGCGATCTACGACTTTACCCATGGACCCCAGCGCGGGCTGTTTATTGGCATTGTCGTCGTCCTGGTGCTCGTGAGCCTGTACTTTCCCGTGCGCGACCTCTACGTTGCCAAACGCTCGAACGATATCTTGGCCAAGCAGGTCGAGATTCGCCAGCAGTACAACGACGAGCTGCAGAAAAGCGTCGACAAGCTGCTCTCGGAGGAGGGTATCAAGGACGCGGCATCCGAGGACTTGGGCCTGGTGATGCCCGGCGAGAAGAGAATTGAAGTGCAGGGCCTGGACGACGATTCGGATTCGTCTTCGAGCAAGAAGTCGTCGAACGCCAAGAAGGCCAGCGAAGTTGCCAAGGAAATCGAAGACGTCGGTAAGGACGCGCCGTGGTACATCCAGGCGCTCGACATGCTGTTTGGGTTTAACGGTGTCGAGGGCCAGACGGTCGTGTCCAACGGCAAATAGCGCCCGGAGGGGAGCCTGCAATGGCAGATTGCAAACGCTATAAGGTAGCCGCGATCGACCTGGGAACAGTGTCGTCGCGACTGGTGTTAGCGCAGGTCGAGGCCGGGGCGATCGTGGAATCGTCCAAGCATACCGAGATCACCGACTTGGGCGAGGGCGTGGACGCGACGGGCCGCTTTTGCGAGGCGGCCGTCGAGCGTGTGCTCGCCGCGTGTCGCATGTTTGTGGACGAGGCGCATGCCTTTGGGGCCGTGTGCATCTGCACCACGTGCACGAGTGCCGCGCGCGATGCGTCCAATGCCGCCCTGCTGCTGGACGGCCTGCGCGAGCTGGGGCTCGAACCGCAGGTGATTCCGGGCGAGGTCGAGGCACGCCTGACGTTTTTTGGCGTGGCGCACGACTTTGCCGGCGAGCGCATTATTGTTGCCGATTCGGGTGGCGGATCCACGGAGCTCGCGACGGGCGTCTATGCGCCGGAGCGTGGCGTCTTTGCGCTAGAAGGGACGCGCTCGCTGGACATTGGCTGCCGCCGTGTGACGGAGCGGTTTTTCTCGGCGCTGCCGCCTGCGGACGGCGAGCTTGCTGCCGCTGCCGCATGGGCAAACGAGCAGTTTGCGGGCTACTTTGAGAGTCTGCCTGTCGACTTTGAGCGCGCCGAACGCTTGGTCGCAGTGGGCGGCACGGTGACTACGCTGGTGGCTCTGGTCCACGAGCTGGAGCCGTATGATTCGAGCTTCGTGCACCTGCGCGAGCTTTCGCTGGAGCAGGTCTCGGCCGCTATCGAGCGCATGTCCACGCTGGACGCGGACAGCATCGCCGCGCTACCGGGTGTGCAGCCCAAACGCGCGGGCGTGATCTTGGCTGGCGCCGTGGTAATCCGCGAGCTCATGCGAGCCGGCGGCTACGACACGCTCACCGTAAGCGAGAACAGCCTGCTTGCCGGCATGGCCGCCACCATCAACGAGGTTCTCGACGGCGCGACCCCCACCATCGCCTGGGTCCCCAGCCTGAGCGCTCTTTAACCGTCTTCCTCTGAGTTGCGGTGAAATAGTTCCTAAATAAGCTGATAAACGGTATAAACAGGATCTATTCCACCGCAGCTTAGAGTCCCACCGGCATCTAAAAGAAACAAGCCCGCATCCCTTGGGGACACGGGCTCGAAAGCTCCATATGGTAGGGGCGGTGGGACGTCCGCGTATTTGCTGCGCAAATCCGCACCGGCTTCGGCCGCCTGCCGGCGCCCTCGTCGGCTCGCTGCGGACGCTGCGCGTCCGCCTGGTGCTCGCCCCCTCGCGGGTTCGAGTCCCGCCGGCGTCCAAAAGAAACGAGCCCGCATCCCAACGGGACACGGGCTCGTAAGCAATCACATGGTAGGGGCGGTGGGACTCGAACCCACAATCCTTGCGGCGAGAGATTTTAAGTCTCCTGCGTATGCCAATTCCGCCACGCCCCCGTGAGACTAGAAGTCTAGCACAAGCCGTCCGTTACGCGTTGACGGCCATTGAGTGCCGGCCTGACTTTTCCAAGTACTCGGCAAACTTGGCTTCGTCGCCCTTGTTCTTGTACTGCAGGGCCAGCAGGTATTCCAGGCGGCAGCTCTTGACCTTGTCGTCACCGGCCTCCTTGAGCATGCGCTCCAGCTCGGGAATGTCGTTGTGGCGCTTGAGGATCATCGTGTCGTACATCAGTTGGCATTCGTGTGCGACTGCCTCGGCCTGGCCGCCCTCAAAGCCTTTGATCTCGTGCAGCAGCTCCTTGGACTTTTTGCGGTCCTCCTGGCCAACGTAGTAGTTAAAGGCCTTAATCACCAGGTCGACGCGCTGCATTTTGGGCAGGTTGAGCCCCAGCAGCAAATCGAACATCTCGTCGGCACGCTTGTGGTCCTCGCGCAGCAGATAGGAGTTCAGGCGCAGGTAGTCGCGGTTATAGCGCGGGTACAGCATGCTGGTGAGTTTGCCATCGAGCAAACGATCGAACTCGTCCCACTGCTTCGCAGCCATAAGCTGCTGCAGGCGCTTAAACGTGGTGCGTTTTTTGACGCTAAAGAATACCGACACGGCGATGCAAATAATGACGACGGCGGTCCAGAGGGTGCGGGAATCGGGCATATTGGGGTCCTTAGTCGCTCATAAAGCGAGCGGTATGACAACACGTACTAGATGTATTATACGCAGCGCGCAAGCAAACTGGCATAAAAGCTCATCGAGGCCGAGTGCCATCGCTCGCTGCGGTACACTTACCTAAAGTAAACCATGAAGGGAGACATTACCTATGAAGAAGATTGTTTTGGCTTGCGGTGCTGGCGCTGCTACTTCCACGCTCGTTGCCCAGAAGGTCGCCACCATGCTCGACGCCAACGGTTACGCCGACAAGTACGAGATCGTGCAGTGCGCCATCTCCGAGGCCAAGGACGTTTGCGACGAGGGCGCCGACCTGCTGATCGCCACCACCGTTGCCCCCGAGGGCCTCACCTGCCCGTACGTGAGCGGCGTGCCCTTCATGACCGGCATGAACCGCGTCGCTGCCGAGAAGGCCGTCCTCGACGTTATGGCTCAGTAGGCGCTGACTGTATGAGTGAGCAGAACGCCAACCCGGTCGAGCTCTTTGGCATGCGCGTCGCTCACGTGGGCATCAACGCCACCGACCCGGTCGATGCCCTGGAGATCGCGGAGCTGTTCTCGACGACGATGGGTCTGCCCGTTATCGAGACCCCGGTTTCGTACTTTAACGATTCGCTGGTCGAGGTCATGAAGCAGAATGGTCGTGGCACCAAGGGCCACATCGGCTTTGCCGTCAACGACATTGATACGGCCGAGAAGTGGTTTGCCGAGCGCGGGCTCGAGGTCAACGAGGAGTCGCGCGCGCTGCTGCCCGACGGTAGCACCAAGCTCGTGTACTTTAAGCGCGAGTTCGCCGGCTTTGCCGTGCACCTGTGCCGCGAGTAGCGTACAAGCTGCTATAGCTAGCAAAAAGGGATAGGGCCGCATGGCCTTATCCCTTTATTTATGCCGAGGGGCTTTCTATCGTGGCAGGCGAATCGTAAAGCGGCTTCCGACGCCCTCGACCGAGGTCACGCCGATGACGCCGCCGTGGCTGTCGACGATCCACTTGGCGATAGCGAGCCCCAGGCCCGAGCCCTGTGCGCCGGCATCGCGTGCGTTGTCGGCACGGTAGAACCGCTCGAACGCGTGAGCTGCGGATTCCTGGTTCATGCCGATGCCCTCGTCTTCAACGGCTATGTCGATCGTGCCCGCGCCCGCATCCGGCGCTACGCCAAACGAGATGGGCGTGCCCGCGTCCGAATACTTGGCGGCGTTTTGCACGATCACGCGCAGTGCCTGCTTCACGAGTGCCACGTCAACCGATGCGCTGCAGCGCGGGTCGCTGGTAAGTGCGGCATCGTACGCCAGCCGATATGTGTGCCCGGCATCGATCATCTGTGATTCTTCGCAAACCTCGCCGACCAGTGCAGCCAGGTTGGTATTCGCGCGCCGCAGCACGGTGCGACCGGCATCGCCGCGTGCCAAAAACAGCAGCTGCTCCACGAGCTCCTGCATATGCTCGCTTTCGGCTTTGAGCGAGGTGATGGATTCTGCCAGCACGTCCGGGTCGTCTTTGCCCCAGCGGTCGAGCATGTTCACGTAACCCTGAATCACCGCGATGGGCGTGCGCAGCTCGTGACTCGCATCGTTGACAAAGCGCATCTGCTGCAGCTTTGCCTCTTGCATCTGACGCAGCAGGCGGTTGAGCGCGACCTCGATACTCGCCAGATCGGCATCGCCGGTGGTGACGCTCGGCGAGTCGACGCTTGCGCGCTCGATGGCCTGCTCGAGCGTTTCCATCTTGCCGCCGGCGAGCTGCATGCGGCCGAGCTCGTCAACGCGCAGGGCCAGGTCGTTGAGCGGCGCCATAGTGCGGCGCACGCGGCGGGCGCCGCCGAGCATGTTGAGCACACTGATAACCTGCCAGCTCGCAACGACAAGGTAGAGAGGCCATAGCGTGACGAGGTCCTGTGCGAGGGGGAAGGTCTTGGTGTTACGCGCGAGCTCGACGGTATAGGTGAGCGTGGTCAGGTCCCAGCCGCGCGCAGGGGTGAGCGACATGCTGCGAACGGCGGCGCCGGGGATCCATCCCGCGGTAAACGCGCCATCGGGCAGCGTCTGGTTGTAGCCATAGACGAGGATCGCCGCCGCAACAAGCAGCAGTAACAGATCCAGCCAGACGTAGCTCACCAAGCGGCGCCACATATAGCTCCAGTTGATGGCGCGGGCGATGGAGGTGACGCGCTTAGCCTCGTCGTTACGCGCGGCAGACATAGCCCACCCCGCGCACGGTCTGGATGATGCGGGCACTGCCGGCGTCTTCGATCTTGGCGCGCAGGTGCGCGATGTGCACGTCGACGTTGTTAGTGTCGCCCACGTAGTCGTAGCCCAGCGCCTCGTGCGCGATGCGCTCGCGCGTGAGCACGGTGCCGGCGTGCGCCATAAGCAGGGCGAGGACGTCGAACTCGCGAGCCGTGAGCGCGATGGGCGAGCCGCCGACCGTGACTTCGCGGCGGTCGGGGTCGAGCACGACTGAGCCCACAGTGAGCGTGGCGGGGGAGAGCGAGGCGGAAACCTGGGTTGAGTCGCTGACCGGGGGTATCGCAGCGGCGCTCCCGCCCGCGTCGCTCGCCGCGCCCGTCCCGATGCCACCAACGCCCGAAGCCGCCCTCACGGCCTCCGAGCGCTTCAGCGCCACGCGGATCCGTGCGAACAGCTCCTCGATCGCAAACGGCTTGGTCAGGTAGTCGTCGGCGCCGGCATCGAGCCCGGCAACCTTATCCATCACGGCATCGCGCGCGGTGACCATGATCACCGGCACGTCCTTGTGCTTGCGGACACGCCGCAGGACCTCCATGCCGTTGAGCTGCGGCAACAGCACATCGAGCAGAATCAGATCGTAGTCGCGCTCCAGTGCCAGGTCCACGGCGGTGCGGCCGTCGGCGGCGTGCTCCACCTGGTAGCCCTCGTGCTCCAGCTCGAGCGTCACAAAGCGGGCGATTTTCTCCTCGTCCTCTACGATCAGGATCCGTGCCATGCGTGCCCCCGTCTGCGATTACTTGTCGTCGTTCAGATTTTGTTTGATGTCGTCCGCGGCATCGGCGGCGTGATTCATAAGGTTGTTGATGCTGCCGGGCACGTCGCCGTCGCTGTCGATGCGGTAGCGCATGCCAAAGAACAGGCCAATCAGCATCAGCCATATCGTGGCGCCCCAAGCAAACAGCGCGACGATGGGGATCAGGATGGGGATGTTGAGGATGATCGCATCGCGGCGCGTGGCGATAAACTTGGTATCCAGGCTCAGGCGGAAGAGCTTTTTGAGGTACTCCCACACGCTGTCCATCTTCTTGGAGAAGTCGGTCTTTTCGCTCGACTTTTCGTAGGCGGCCTGCGCGGCGACCATCTCGGCCGAGGGCTCATCGACTGGTGCGGACTCGGTGGCGGCGTGTGCCGACGTGGTCTGGGTCTTGCCCTGCGACTCAAGCCAAATGATGGCGTCCAGAACGTTGCCGTCGGCGGCGTCGAGCGCGGCCTTGGCATCGGTATAGCTCACGTTGCACTTGGTGCGGATGGTTTCAACTTTTTCGAGGTCGTCCATGACTTGTCCTTTCGTTCGATGGGCGCGACGCCGGGCTATCTGCCCGGGCGCGAGCGTTGCGTTCGGCGGCCTGCGTTGCGCGGTGCCGCCCCGCCCTTGGTCGAACTCTATAGTGCAGGTTATAGATTAAGCGATTCTTGAGCCAAGATTAATGTTGGATGAGTTTTTGGGTGGTGTGAGGGAGGAGCGGAATGTGTCTATTGGGTTGCGCGGGGGAGAAACGACTCACCTTTTGGGCTGCTGCCGAAGAGGTCTAATACTTTTCCGAGAAGTGAACGAGCTAAAACGGACCCCCGAAGCATCGACACTTTAAGGACATCGTTTCCTGCGGTTTCGATACTGGAATCCTGCGATCTTGCCGACGAAAAATGTGGATGCTTCAGGGGTCCTAAAACAGACGTTCACTTCGCGGAAAAGTATTAGACCTCGATAGCGAGGGATGGTGAGCCGGTAGCAAGTCGGCGTCAAGGGTTGGTCGAGCAGGCGGTTTTCAGGCGACTGGAACATGGCGGGCGGCCGATCGCCTATACTGGTTGAGCTCAACTGGAGAGGTGATGGCTAGTTATGAAATCAATCAATGTTGCAGCAGCGATTATTCAGAAGGACGGGAAAATCCTGAGCTGCCAGCGCGGCTATGGCGAGTTTAAAGACGGCTGGGAATTTCCGGGCGGCAAGCTCGAGCCGGGCGAGACCGGCGAGCAGGCAATTGTGCGCGAGATTCAAGAAGAGCTCGAGGTCACGATCGGTAACCTCGACTATCTTTGCACGGTCGAGCATGATTACGCGACGTTTCACCTGTCGATGCAGTGCTATCTAGCTACCATTCTTTCGGGGGAGTTCAAAGAGCACGCTCACGAGGATATGAAATGGCTTGATACCAATAACCTGTGGGATGTCGATTGGCTTCCGGCAGACGTTAAAGTCGTTAGGGAGCTCGAAAAGAAACTCGGGCTTAAGTAAGAAAGGGGCGGGCGTCACATGGCGGCCCGCTCCTATTTGTTACTCGGCTTCGCTCAAATCGCTGAGCATAAACTCGTAAATGTCTTGCCTCACGGGTGCATTGAGCTCATATTCGATTTCGACGGCGTTGTCGCCGCTCTTAGTTTTAATAGCTTCGAACTCGCCGGTCGGATGCATTTCGCCTAAGAAATAGAACTCCTTACCGCCCTTATCGTCCTTGTTCTTTCGCATAAACAAATACGTCTTCAGGCCGTTTCCCGGCCATGCCTGCAGTCGCAAAATCTCGGGGGAGTTGAGCGTGCGGTTGCCCTTCGAGATTGCGATGAGCTTGCTCGGCGAAACAAAGCGGTCTTCATACTGAATTGACTCACTAATGTCGGGAGCCTTGTCATAGTTAATAAACACGGGGAATGTATTGGTCTTCTCATCGTAGAAGTATCCGCCAAGGTTTTGGCCGTTGATGTTCTTTTGCCAGTTCATCAGACGGCAAACCTCCTCGTACGTGTACTTGGCGTTGAGAATGAAATTTGTGTTTTCGTACGTCTCGGCATAGTCGAGTCGGTTGCGCTCAATACCAAAATCCAGCACCTCGAGAATCTGACGTTTGAACTCTGCGTTGCGCAGGGCGGTCGCGAACGCTTCGGTCAGACGAGGTCCGGTTCCATCGTCAATAAGCAGGGAAACGAAATCCTTAGGAGTGGCAAAGTCGCCCTTAAGGACTGCGATTGCCGACCTAACGGCGCTGTCCTTAAGCTGTGCGCGGTAGTTCCTAAGCGCAGCCTCGCGCATATGCCAGTAGCCCTCGTGTCCGGCTTCGACGAGCGTTTGAAGCAAATAGAGGTCTTCGAATCGCTTGCCCGCGGCAAGTTTTTGAGAAATAAATTTGAGAATCTTGGTCTGATCAGAGGTAAATTGAACCGTATAGTCCGGCTCGTATTTGGAAAGAAATGCGTGGTAGGACCCCAGGCGACTATTCTTGAAGATGAGCAGCGGATCGATGGAGCCGTTGCGATCAAATTCGAGCAGCGAGGGAATCTTGCCGAGTTTTTGGCGCAAGTCGAGATATTCGTTTTTCAAAAATCTGACGGAGGTGAAATCGCCGCCGTCGATGGCCTTGTAAATGCGTGCCTCGGAAATACGATCGAAGCTCACGGTCGAGCATCCGGGGATCGCCGAATCGCCCTCTTGGACAAGACGGCGCAGGCGGTCTTTGTTATACGTCTTGTCACCCGAAAGCGCGATGGGCACCAAGAAGTTGCTCTGGTAGTTGCCAATAAAGTCGAGCACCAGTGCGTATTCCTTGCCATCATTCAGGCGCAAACCTCGTCCGAGCTGTTGAATAAAGATGATTGCGGAGTCGGTGCGTCGAAGCATGATGATCTGATTGAGCGAGGGGATGTCGACGCCTTCGTTCATGATATCGACCGAGAAAATGTACTCGAGCTCGCCGGCTTCAAGTCGGCTGATCGCGGCATCGCGGACCTCATCGGAATCTTGACCGCTAATTGCAGCCGTTCGATATCCGAGAGCGTTGAATTTGCGCGACAGTTCTTCGGCCTCGGCGTTTCGATTGCAGAAAATTAAGCCCCTGCGGTTGCTTTTGGTGACGCTATACTCTTCGATTTTCTCGGTGATGTGACGCACGCGCTCATCGGACGTCAAGCGCCCGAACAGGGCGGTATCTTCGATTGTCTCATCGTCAATCTCCAGATCGTGAATGCCAAAATAATGGAAGGGGGCTAGCATCTCCTCGGCCAAAGCGTCCTGCAGCGTGATCTGGAACGCGATGACGTGATTGAAAAGGGCAAAGACGTCATAGCCGTCGGTGCGATTGGGTGTAGCGGTCATGCCCAGATAAAACCGAGGCGTAAAGTGCGACATGATGGATTGGTAACCCTGGGATCCCGTGCGGTGGGCCTCGTCGATGACGATGTAGTCGAACTCATCGGGACGGAAATCGCTCAGATGTTTGGCGACCGAAGAACACATGGCAAACACGCAGGTAGCATTGCTTATATTCTTGCCAGTTTGATAGGTGTCGAACGTATAGTTACTACCTAAGAGGCGTTCGTAGCTTGCACGGGAGGCGTCGATAATGCGCCGGCGGTGCGCAAGAAAGAGGACGCGCCGGGGTTTAGTTGCGAGCACGTCGAACGCCGAAAGGAAGGTCTTGCCGGTGCCGGTTGCCGAGACCAACAGGGCGCGGGTCTCGCCCCTGCGGTGGATTACACCGAGCGCCTCAAGGGCGCGCTGCTGCATTTTATTGGGCTTGATTTCTTCGAGGTCGTTCGTGGTTGGGCTAACGGCCGCCTGGAACGTCGGTTTCGATTTGGGCTTTGACGGACGTGCCGATCGATATGCGGCATAGTTCTCAATCCAGTCTTGGGAAAGCAAAACGGTTGAGGTGTCGTTCCACAACGAATTGAACTCGCCCCTCAGTTCGCCGAGTAGGCGGCTGTTCTCGACAGTCTGGTACAGCACGTTCCATTCTTTATTACAGGTGAGGGCGGTCTGCGTCATGTTCGAGCTGCCGACGATGACCGTGCTGGTTTCGCCCTTATCAAAAATGTATCCCTTGGCATGCAAATTACCCTGGAATACGCGAACTTCCATGTTGTCGTATTCCAGGAGCTTGCGAAAGACATCGGGTGAGTTGAAGTTGAGATAGGTGGACGTGAGCAGCCTGCCCTTAATGCCACGCTGCTTGAGCTCCTGGAACGTCTCGACCAGGATTTGAAGGCCGCCGTCTGCAACAAACGCTACGCAAAAGTCAAAAGAGCCGCAGGCTGAGAGCTGCTCCTTGATAACGGATAGTAGTGTTCCGCCTGTCGCCTTCGAGTTGGCGATGAGCTTGGGTGAATCGTTCTCGCGTGCAAGCGAGTCGAATTCAATATCAATCTGCTGCTGCGTAGTCATCCCGGCCAAACCTTTCGAAAGACTATGTTGGCGCCAGGATAACAGATCGATCGTTCGTGTTTTGGGCGTATGTGATTTTTAGACTATCGGCTACTCAAGTTTGTGGCTGCGGCCTTGGTTCCGTGTCTTGCTGGGCTTCTCTCTATCTATGTGTATATGTTTTCGTCTTATAGGCTGCTGGGAGAAATCCTGCCCCCAAGATTCCGTGCATGCCATGGTTCCGTGTCGGCCATGTGGCAAGCTGCTTGCCATAGCCTCGCCGGAATCCGACCGCAAATGGCCACGGACGGATATGCGGGTTCTTATCGCTACGTGAGAAAAACTTGCAGAATTCGCAAGTTCTTGTCATTCGATGAGAAAAACTTGCAGATTGGGACGAGCAATGGAGAACCAGATGGTTCCTAGAAATCAATATCTCGAATAACTGACAGCCTTTCGTGAGGTCCAGTCACAGAGTTGATTGACGAGGAGGCGACGCGTAAGCGCGAGCTGCGTCCATTCGAGCTCAGGTCGCTCGAGAAGATTACCGGCGGTTACGAGAAGATCATCGTCGTTCGCCGGAGAAGCCATCCGACCGACATCGACGGCATCAAAATCGTTTCCGCAGTCGATTTCCTAATGGGTAGGCTTGGGGCTTAGGGCGTTTGGAGTGCGTCTGTTTCCTATGCCTAGCGACATTGCCACAGCTCGTGACGCCGCCGGCTTCTTCCTTTCCGTCGGGCGGCACCAACTCAGCTGATCCGTTGGGGATGGAGGAAAGCGGATCATTTTCGGCGCGCCGCAGGTGATACGAATCCTGCGGCGCGCTGGTTTTTGCGCGAGGGCTTTCAGCTGTGTCCGCACGGCATGTGACACTTACCCTGCCGCCATGCTCCGCCGCGGCGGCATGCATCTGAACAACGACCCTCTAAGGAGTTCGATATTGATGAGTGACAACACCAAGCATCTCGCAAAGAAATGCGTCAAGGACGCGGGGCCGTGCCTCGTGCTGTGCCTTGCCGGCGCAGCGGTCGCGCTGCTGGCTGTTCTGGGGCCGTTCGACATGCTTCGAAGCGCCAGCTCTCTGCACGTTTGCATGGCCCTTGCCGGTGCCATGATGACCGGCGGCGTGCTCGATCTGGTTTTTTGGGTGCTTGACCCGTTTGGATGGAAGAACGAAGGGTAAGCCTTAAGGGATGGAAGGGCTGGAACGGTTAGCTTAGTAATCGTGCAGAATGTGGGCTAGCGACTTGCAGGGAAGTGGTAATCCGATGACGGTCTATGTGACGGGCGATATTCACGGCGGCCTCGACATGCAAAAGCTGCGCGATTGGGAGCTTGGGGATAGCCTGATGAGCGACGACTATCTCATCGTCGCCGGCGACTTTGGCTTTCCGTGGGATTTCTCTGCCGAAGAATGTGCCGACATCGCTTGGCTGGAGTCGCGCCCCTATACCGTGCTGCTCGTCGACGGCAACCACGAGCGTTTCGATCACTGGGCGGAGCGTCCCATGGAGTTGTGGCACGGTGGGCTGACGCAGCGCCTGTCGGATACCTCTCCCATACGGCGCCTGACGCGCGGCGAGGTTTTTGAGCTCGACGGCTCAACGATTTTTACCATGGGCGGCGCCACGAGTGTGGATAAGGAATACCGCATTCCCTATTCCAGCTGGTGGCCGCAGGAGCTGCCGGACGAGCGCAACTTTGAGGAGGCGCGGGCAAAGCTCGACAGCGTGGGCTGGAAGGTTGACTACGTGATCACCCACACCTGCTCTACGCGCATGCTTTCGCCCACGCTCTATCCGGGGCCTGGCTGGAATTATCCCGCCGTTGATCGGCTAACGGCATTTTTCGATGAGCTGGAAGACCGCTTGGATTACAAGCGCTGGTACTACGGGCATTTTCATCGGGATGCCAACCCGGCCGAGCGTCACACCGTACTCTACGACTGCATCGTTCACCTGGGTGACGAACTCCAGCCCTGGGATGTTGCGTAGTGGCGGGGTGGCTGGCTACTCGGCCGTTACAGTGATGTTCTCCCGGTGTGCGCGGATAGCGTCCCAGCTAAAGTGCTCGACCAGCTGCTCGGCAGAGCGTGGCGTGGTGTCCGGCGCGATGCCCGTTTGCCTGGCGAGCCAGCCCAGCAGTGCCTCGGGCGTGCCAAAGCGGGCGCGGAGCTCGCCCAGGTCCAGGTCGCGGTCGCGCTTGGAAAGGCGGCGGCCGTCCGGCGACATGAGCAGCGGAATGTGCGCGTAGTGCGGCGTGGGAAGTCCCAGCAGATGCTGCAGGTAGATTTGGCGGGGCGTGGAGCCCAGCAGGTCGCATCCGCGCACGACCTCGGTGACGCCCATGGCAGCGTCGTCGACCACCACGGCTAGCTGATAGGCAAAAACGCCGTCGCTGCGGCGCACCAAAAAATCGCCGCACTCGGTGGCGAGCGCCTCGCATTGGGCCCCGTACGTGCGGTCCACGAATTCGATCACATCGTCTGCGAGGTCATCGACGGTGGGCACGCGCAGACGCGTGGCCGGGGCGCGCAGGGCGCTGCGGCGGGTAACCTCTTCGGCAGAAAGGCCTCGGCAGGCGCCGCGGTAGATGGGCGTGCCGTCGCTGGCGTGCGGCGCGCTCGCGGCGTGGAGCTCGGCACGCGTGCAAAAGCAGGGGTAGGTGAGGCTGGCGTCTTGCAGCTGGCGCAAGGCGCCCTCGTACAGGTCGAGGCGATCGTGCTGGTAGTAGGGGCCTTCGTCCCACTCGAGTCCCAGCCAGGTCAGGTCGTCAATCAGTTGAGTGGCAAGTTCCGGGCGCTTGCAGCGATCGTCCAGGTCCTCGATGCGCAACACGATGCTGCCGCCCTGGCTGCGGGCCGAAAGCCACGCGCACAGGCAGCTGAACACGTTGCCCAGGTGCATGCGGCCCGAGGGCGACGGGGCAAAACGGCCCACGACAGGTGCGGGAGAGGGAGTCGTCGTCGGCGCGTCCGCGGCGGGCGTTGGTATGTTGCGTGTTTTGATATCCATGCGGACGAGTATAGCGCGGGGCACGGTAGGGAAGGCGTTTCCGTGGCTCGCAAGTTGGCGGCGCTGCGCATTGCGCACGGTGGGTCTGCGGCCCAACGTCTCGATCGCCGTACGCCGACTCGACCTTATGCACGACAGAAACCCCGGCAGCTCTTCGCAACTGCCGGGGTTTCCGCGGAAAAGGGGGACATGATCCTCGAGCGAACGGGAAAGGGGCAACCGTTTTCGCTCAATTGGTTTATGCCCCTCGACTGACGGCTCAATCAGCGCATGCCGCGCCCACACAAAGCCGCTACACCTGTGACGGAGCTGTGAAGTGGTATCTATCGTTGGCGCGGGACTCGGCCAAAGAACGTCCCAAACGACAAATTTGTTGCAGTCCGTCGGTTCAACCCAATGATCCGTTTTCCTCCGTCCCCAATAGATCATTAGGAACGTCCCTAAGTGCCAGACTCGGGTGGGACTTTTGTCCCATTTGACGTTCCGTTGGCCCAGATATTCGTCATGTGTGTCCGCAAACGTGGGACAATGGCGATGTTGGTTTTACAGACAAAGGATGTGCCTATGAACGCCCCCGTTGCCAATACTTGTCGGCAGCGCTGCCTGTTTGCGCGATTCGCTTCCGTCTGCGTGCTCGTCGCGCTTGCGTTGTTGCTGCTGCCTGTCGCCGCGCACGCCGACGGCTACTCCATGACCAAAACCTATATCGGCGCCACGGTTGAGGCCGACGGCTCGCTGACCGTTGTCGAGGGACGCCAGTTCGATTTCGATGACGACATCAACGGCGTGTTTTGGGAGATCAATGCGGACACCAACCAGCAGGGCGGCGCGGCGGGTGTCGACGTGCTGAGCGTCGAGGAAGAGGACACCGCGTTCAACAAAGTCGATAGCGCAAACAAGGGTGACTCTGGCGTCTACACGGTCGAGCAGTCCGACGGCGGCGTAAAGATCAAGGTTTTCAGCCCCCACGAGAGCGGCGATAGCGTGATCTATTACGTGAGCTACACCATGACCGGTGCGGTCATGAACTGGGCCGATACCGCTGAGCTCTACTGGAAATTTGTAGGTGACGGCTGGTCCGCGGATTCCGACGATGTCGAGATGGAAGTGTACTTCGCAAATGCCGCTGCCGGGACGGCGGCCGTCAAGGGCGATAACTTCCGCGCATGGGGCCACGGTCCGCTGACGGGCGACGTGTCACTCGATGAGGACGAGCCCATGGTCACCTATACCATTCCCTGCGTGCATCAGGGCGAATTCGCCGAGGCACGCATCGCCTTCCCCAGCGACTGGGTGCCATGGCTTTCCGCCTCGAGCGAGGAGCGCATGTCAACGATCCTGAGCGAAGAGAAGGCGTGGGCCGACGAAGCTAACGCCCGCCGCGCTCACGCTCGCATGATTGCCAATGTACTTGCCGTACTAAGTGTTGTCGCGGCGGTGGCCTTTACCGGCACAATCGTTGTGCTCAAGCTGCGCCGCCGCAAGCCCAAGCCGCTTTTCCAGGACGAATATTTCCGCGATGTGCCTTCGGCCGACCATCCCGCCGTGCTTTCGGCCCTCATGAGCTGGAACGAGGTGCCCGATCAGGCATATATCGCCACGCTCATGAAGCTCACTGACGACCGTGTGATCAAGCTGGAACAGGCGACCGTGAC
Organism: Collinsella sp.; assembly: GCA_019414265.1. Classification (GTDB taxonomy): domain Bacteria; phylum Actinomycetota; class Coriobacteriia; order Coriobacteriales; family Coriobacteriaceae; genus Collinsella. Next base: position 24,678 of record DXMJ01000002.1, read on the forward strand.
TAAGGCTAAGAAGGGTCTGTTGGGGCGTGAAAAAGAAGAGCAGACGTATCGCGTGACGGTGAGTGATGCGGGTTGGAAGTCGGCCAAGGGCATTGACCACATGGTGCTCAAGGTCTTCTTTGCCGGTGCTAAGCCCGACGAGAACGGTGACCGTTCGCGCACGTTCGACGAGCTGCAGCACTACGTCAAGCAGCACGCTACACCCGTGGGCGACAAGCTCGAGGACTATCAGAACACCGTTAAGGGCAAGCTGGCCGATAGCGAGTACGTTGCCTCGGACGGCATTGTCGCAATGGTGTTTTGCCTGGTTCTTGGTATTCTGATCGCCTGTATTCCCGCGGGATCCATCTTCTTTACCGACGGCGCACAGGCGAACATTATCGCCGCGGTTATCTCGGTGCCGATTGTGCTGGTGGGTATTGGCGTGGGCCTTACGTTCCGCCGCTTTACGCCGGAGGGCGCCGAGGTGGCGGCTCGCTGCAAGGCGCTCAAGCATTGGCTTGAGGATTTCACGCGCCTAAAGGAGGCCGTCCCCGGCGATCTGGTCCTGTGGAATAAACTTCTGGTGATGGGTGCGGCGCTGGGTGTTTCGAAGGAAGTCCTGCGTCAGCTTGCCGAGGCTGTTCCTCCCGAGGTGCGCGAGGCCGACGGTTTCTACGACAATTACCCCTGCTACTGGTGGTACTACCATCATTACGGTACCGAGTCGCCGCTCGATTCGTTCGACGGCGTGTATCACGAGAGCATCCGTGAGCTGGCATCGAGCTCCGACAGCTCGGGCGGCGGCGGAGGCGGCGGCTTCTCGGGCGGCGGAGGCGGCGGCGTCGGCGGAGGCGGCGGTGGAACGTTCTAACGGTCGTAAGCTATGGGATGGGCTTTTCTCGACAGCCGTCGGGGAAAGCCCATCCCTTTTTATGCGCTACCTACGAAGACTGTCCCCAACGACTAGTCACTGGGGACGTTCCTAAATGACTAGGTATGGCTGCTGGGCCTAGGCTGTTAGGTCGAGTTCGTAGAGGAAGCTTTCGCGCGGCATGTCGTGACGGCGCTCTTCGCGGTTGGCGCGGTGCGTGGCCGTGCGCTTAAAGCCGTGCAGTTCGTAGAACTTCCACGAGCAGTTGGAGTCGGTGTACAGGTGCGCCCTCGTCGCCCCGCGCGAGGACAGGTACGAGACTGCGGCGTCGAGCAACACCGAGCCAACGCCCAGGCCATGGACGTCGCGATCTACGGCAAGCAGCGTGACCTCGTTGTCGTGTGGTAACGGGCTGCTTTCGAGCAGGCGGTTGTTGGTTCGGATGGTTGCGCGCACAAACGAGAGATACTCGGCGCAGGCATCGGGCTCCAGCTCGCGCATTTGCGATAGCAGTGCGCGTTCGGTATCCAGCCAATGTTCCTTAACGGTGGCGCCGGAGCTCTGTCCCGCACGCGCGAGCGCAATGCCGCGCGCCTGACCGTCGATTACGGCAACCTGCGAAAACGTCGAAGACGAAAGGCAATAGGCGAGGTCGCACGCGGCCTCGAGGCGGTTGTACTCATCGTTATCCGAATTGTTATGCCAAAGCTGCTGCAGAATCAACGCGATGGCGTCGAAGTCTTCGGTATCAAACGGTCGGTAGAGAACCCGCGAGACCATGGTGCCTCTTTCTTTTGCGGATGCATATCGAGCACAGTTCTACCACGCTATTGGCATCTAATTATGGTGCCCCTGTGTTCCATGAACTCACCGTGCCCGGTGCCGTGCCCATCCCCTCCGCTCGCAAACTTTTTCTGCATATGCGCCCGTTGCGGGGTGCATCGATGCGCTCGATGCGCTACATTGAATCAGTATTTTCAATGCCGCTGCGCGAGCGCTGCAGATCGACGTATCACCGGCTCACAGAGCACGGCGGCGTACCAGACAGGAGGACTGCATGGGATCTGATGTGAAGATCGCACGCGCGTTGATCTCGGTTACCGATAAAACGGGTGTCGTCGATTTCGCACGGACGTTGGTCGATGACTTTGGCGTCGAGATCATCTCTACGGGCGGCACGGCTCGTGCCATCGAGGACGCGGGCGTTCCCGTAACCCCCATCGAGGAGTTCACGGGCTATCCCGAGATGATGGACGGCCGCGTTAAGACCCTGCACCCCAAGGTTCACGGCGCGCTGCTGGCCCGCCGCGATTCCGAGCAGCACATGCAGGAGGCCGCTCAGCACGGCATTAAGCTGATCGACCTGGTCGTCGTCAACCTGTACGAGTTCGAGAAGACCGTTGCCAACCCCGAGGTCACCTTCGCGGATGCCATCGAGCACATCGACATCGGCGGTCCCTCCATGCTGCGCTCTGCTGCCAAGAACGCCACGAGCGTTACCGTCATCTCCGATCCGGCCGACTACGACGCCGTCCTGGCCGAGATGCACGAGACCGGCGGTTGCACCACGCTTTCCACCCGTCGTCGCCTGCAGGTGAAGGTCTACCAGACCACCGCCGCCTACGACACGGCTATCTCCCGTTGGCTTGCCGCCCAGGCAAGTGACGTGGCGGATACCTCTGCCAAGCTCGAGATTTCGCTGGAGAAGGTCGACGACCTGCGCTATGGCGAGAATCCTCAGCAGAAGGCTACGGTCTACCGCTTTGCCGAGGGTTGCGAGAACACCGCGAGCTCGCAGTTTCCGCTCGTGGGCTCCGAGCAGATCCAGGGCAAGCCGCTCAGCTACAATAACTATCTGGATGCCGATGCCGCTTGGAACCTGGTCCGCGAGTTCGACGAGCCTGCCTGCGTGATCCTCAAACACCAGAACCCCTGCGGCTCCGCCGTTGCCGAGGACATTACGTCCGCTTACGACCGCGCCTTCGCCTGCGATCCCAAGAGCGCCTTCGGCGGCATCATCGCCTGCAACCGCGAGGTTCCCTTTGAGCTGGTTGAGCATTTTGCCGATCAGAACAAGCAGTTTGTCGAGGTCATCATCGCCCCGAGCTACACTGCCGAGGCGCTCGAGCGCATGGCCAAGCGCCCCAACCTGCGCGTGCTGGCTACCGGCGGCGTGGACCACGGCGCCCAGGTGGAACTGCGCTCCATCGACGGCGGCATGCTGGTGCAGGAGGTCGACCACGTGACCGAGGACCCCGCGACCTTTACGTTCCCCACCGACCGCAAGCCCACCGATGCCGAGATGGCCGAGCTCGAGTTTGCCTGGAAGGTCTGCAAGGGCGTCAAGTCCAACGCCATCCTGGTCTCCAAGGGCAAGGCCGGCATTGGCATGGGCCCCGGTCAGCCCAACCGCGTTGACTCTGCGCTGCTTGCCTGCGAGCGCGCCGAGGACTTCTGCGAGCGCGAGGGCGTGGAGAAGGGCGGCTTTGCCTGCGCAAGCGACGCGTTCTTCCCGTTCCGCGACAACGTCGACGTGCTTGCCGCACACGGCGTGACCTGCATCATCCAGCCCGGCGGCTCCAAGCGCGATGACGAGAGCATCCAGGCCTGCAACGAGCATGGTATTGCGATGGTCTTCACCGGAGCTAGGCATTTTAGGCACTAGAGGCTTTCCCAAGCACCCGACCTTGCCCCTCAAACCGTCGCTTGCGTACATTTAGTACGCGGCGCTCCTCTTTCGGGGCAATCTCGGGCACTTGGAAAACCCTTAATGGGATGTTTCTCTATCCCATTAAACTGTTCGGTCGCCTGACCATATCGTCAAAATAATCTCTGCAAAAGACGGTCGCTCCGTTTGGAGGGCCGTCTTTTTGGTATAAGAGGACGGAATGACTAACACGAAAGGTATGACCATGCCCCAGATTGATGATGCCGAGCTGTTTGGCAATGCCGAGGATCAGCGTGCGTACGAGGACTTTTGCGCCAATCAGGAGGCGGTCGAGAAGTTCACGCTCGACAAGCCCGCGCTTGTCTGCCGTTGGCGCATGTCCAACAAAAAGGTGCCCATGCTCAACCGCCACATCCGCGCACTGTCCGAGCGCCTGGTGCAGGGCGAGCCGCTTACCCATAACATGCTCAGCTGGGCCAAACAGCACGTTGAGTGGTCGCTTGCCGAGGGCGATTACACCGCACATGACGGCGTGCTCATGCTGGTGATCGACGTCAACGGCAACGCCGCCATGACGGTGGGGGAGTACGAGCCGCTCGCCGATACGTCGGCCAAGGCGCTGCGCGCCCGCTCCGCAGAGGCCCGCTCCGAGGCCGACGAAACCGGCGTGGCGCCCGAGCTGCTCGCCGCCGTCAACAACGGCGAGCTGGCCTTTGTGGCGCCGGCGGACGAGTGCCTGTGTGGCACGGCGACGCTCATAGAGCAGCTGGCCCAGACCAAGGGCATCCCGGTCACGCGCGTAGACATTCCCGCACAGCTCAAGGGCGCCTTGTTCCTGGTAAGCGACGAGCACGGCGTGGTGCCTGCCACCGACGCCGACGCCGCCGAGTCTGATGCCGCGACGGTCGCCTTCTTTGCCGACGGCTACGAAAAGCTTCGCGCCCGCCGCTAAATGATTATTCTGGGACGGGGATTAAAGAATCATTTTGGTTCCCGTCACCGCTGCGAGTGCGAGGCGGACAAAACGCCCCCGCTCGCGAACAGTTCTGTCACCTTGGCGACGTGCGTGGCGCGCACCTGCAGTTTCGCAGCCATAATGGTGGCAAGACAACCAAGAGGGGAGCGGAATCCATGGCGCTAATCTATATCGTTGAGGACGACGAGCCCATTCGTCGTGAGCTTGTCGACATCCTTGCCCGCGCCGGGTTTGAAATCGAGGCCTGCGAATCGTTCGAGCATGTCTCGCGCGATATTCTCGCCGCCGCGCCCGACCTGGTGCTGCTCGACCTCACGCTTCCCGTCAAGGACGGCCAGCATATCTGCCACGAGGTTCGCCGCGAATCCGAGGTCCCCATCATCGTCCTCACCTCGCGCACGACCGAGATCGACGAGGTCATGGCCATGACGCTCGGCGCGGACGACTTTGTTCCCAAGCCCTATAGCGCGCGCGTGCTCGTGGCGCGCATCAACGCACTGCTGCGTCGCACCGCGGCGTCAGGCGAGCGCAGCACGCTCGTCCACAAGGGGCTGGAGCTCGACCTCGCCCGCTCTATGGTCACCAACACGGCGACCGGCGACAGCACCGAGCTCACCAAAAATGAGCTGCGCATTCTCTCGCTGCTCCTGAGCCGCGCGGGCAAGATCGTCTCGCGCTCGGCCATCATGCAGGACCTGTGGGACTCCGACGCCTTCGTGGACGACAATACGCTCACCGTCAACATCAACCGCCTGCGCACCACGCTCGAAAAAATCGGCATCAAGGGGTATTTGACGACGCATCGCGGCCAAGGCTATTCGGTCTAGGGGCCGGCTATGTCGTTTGGCAAGTTCTTTAAAGATGCACTGCTTCCCGTCGCCGTGTGGACGTGCGGCGTGCTGCTGAGCTGCTTTGTGCTGACGGTCGCCGGCGCACCCGTTTCTATCGTGGTCGTGGCGGTTGGCGTGTCCTTTATCTTCGGTATGCTCGGCATCGTGATCGAGTACGCTCGCCGTCGCCGTTTTCTGCGTCAGTTGGAGCGCGCGGCAGAGGAGCTCGAGAGTCCCGCATGGGTGCAGGAGATGGTGCAATGCCCAACCTATGCCGAGGGCGAGCTCGAGTACGAGGTCCTGTGCCGGGTGGGCAAAGCCGCCTGCGACGAGGTTGCCGAGGGCCGGCGTCAGACCGAAGACTATCGCGACTATATCGAGAGCTGGGTTCACGAGGCCAAGCTGCCCCTGGCGGCGGCCCACCTGATTTTGGAAAACCTGGACGGCAGCGAAGACGACCTGTCGCGTGTGGATGACCTGGGTCGCGAGCTGGCTCGCATGGAGCGCTATATCGACCAGGCGCTGTACTATGCGCGCTCGGAAGTCGTGGAGCGCGACTACCTGATTCGCCGTTGGGATCTCAAGACCCTGGTGACGGGCGCGATTAAAGCCAACGCGCGCGAGCTTATCGCGGCGCACGTGGCTCCGGTGTGCGAGAACCTCGACTTTGAGGTCTTTACCGACGAGAAGTGGCTCGAGTTTATTCTAGGCCAGCTTATTCAGAACAGCATCAAATATGCGCGCGAGGACGGCGCAAAGATCGTGTTTTCGGGCGCGTTGCTGGACGAGGGCCTGGCGAGCGAACGCATCGAGCTTACCGTCGCGGACAACGGCTGCGGCGTGAGCGCGGCCGACCTGCCGCGCGTGTTCGAGAAGGGTTTTACCGGCGACAACGGCCGCACCACCAAGCGCGCAACGGGCATCGGCCTCTACCTGGTGGCGCGCCTGTGCTCCAAGATGGGCATCGACGTCACCGCGGCATCCGAGCCCGGCGAAGGCTTCGTCGTAACATTCGCGTTTTCAACGAATAAGTTTCAATATTTCGAGTAACGCACGCGGCAGACGCCCACCCAAACAAAAACGTGCAGCCAAAACAAAACGTGCCGCCCCAAACGGGGCGGCACGCCATCTTTTATCAGCCAACTCGCTGAAGTAAGGCTGCGAAGGCCGCGGGGCCGGGAGGGGTTTCCTAAGGGCACATCCCGCAGCCGCAACGCGGCGAGGACGTGCCCGTGGAAACCCCGCAGGCCCCGCGGCCGGTGGGAGCAACGCTACTTCACGACCAAAATGTCGCAGTCCGTATTGCGCAGCAGGAACGTCGAAATCGAACCCAGCAGCGCATACTTGATCGAGGACAGGCCGCGGGCGCCGCAGAGCACCAGGTCGGGCTTGACCACGTCGAGCATCTCGTCTTTGAGCGTCTCACGAATACGGCCGGCGCGAATCATGACTTCGACCTCGGGAATATCGGGATTGGCCTTGGCCTCTTCGAGCTGCTTTTCGATGGAGTTCTTAAAGGCCTCCTCCAGACCGTTGACCAAATCGACCGGATAGGAGCCGGCGCTCTCGAGCGCCGTGGAATCGATAACGTGGCCGATAATCAGCTTGGCGCCGTTGTTCGCGGCGACCTTGATGGCGCGTGCGAGCACAAAATCCTGCTGCTCAGTACCGTCGAGTGAAACAAATACCTTGGTGTAACCCTCGTTCATGGTTTCCTCCTTGGTCTATCGCACGGGCGCGGGGCTCGTGCGTCGGGCGGGCGCGGGTGCGTTGACCGCCGGACACTTTATCTTGTTGCAGTTATACCCAAGGATTTCGGTTTAACTGCTCGCAATTCTGTGAACGGGCGAGTTTTTTGGTAAGGGTAGGCGCGGTCGCACCGCCAACGGTTGATAATGGGACATCGCCCGCATCGTCCGCAGAACATCTACCGGCGGGTGTCTAACGAGGGGGTCCCTTTGGATATTATCGAGCTTCTAAAATCTGCCTTCATGGGCCTGGTCGAGGGCATCACCGAATGGCTGCCCGTTTCGTCGACGGGCCACATGATCTTGGTGGACGAGTTCGTCAAGATGAACGTGAGCGAGACGTTCTGGAATATGTTCCTGGTCGTGATTCAGCTCGGCGCCATTCTGGCCGTCTGCGTGCTGTTTTTCCACGAGCTCAACCCGTTCTCGCCCAGCAAGGGCAAGGAGGGCCGTCGCGACACCTGGGTGCTGTGGGGCAAGATTGTGCTCGGTTGCATTCCTGCGGCGGCGATCGGCCTGCCGCTCAACGACTGGATGGAGGAGCATTTCTACAACGCTCCCGTCGTGGCGCTGGCGCTCATTGTGTACGGCGTGCTGTTTATCGTGATCGAGAACTGGCGCGCGAGCAAGCGCGAGGAAATGGCCGTTGCCGGTTCGTTTGGTTCGCGTGCTGTGGTGTCGGGTGGACGTCCCGCCGGTGCGCACTTTGCGGCGCCCCCCACGGCTACCGCTGAGGATGAGGACGATGACGAGAATCTGGACTTTGGTTCCATCGCCACGCTCGAGGACCTCAGCTGGAAGACTGCGCTGGGTATCGGCTGCTTCCAGGTGCTTTCGCTGGTGCCTGGTACGTCTCGCTCCGGTTCTACCATCATCGGCGGCCTGCTTTTGGGCTGCACGCGCTCGGTGGCGTCTAAGTTTACGTTCTTCCTGGCTATTCCCGTTATGTTTGGCGCGAGTGCGCTCAAGCTGGTCAAGTACTTCATCAAGGGCGGCACGTTCGGCACCAACGAGATCGCCATCTTGGGCGTGGGCTGCGTTGTGGCCTTTGTGGTTTCGCTCATCGCCATCAAGTGGCTCATGGGCTTCGTCCGCCGTCACGACTTCAAGTGCTTCGGAGTCTACCGCATCATCCTGGGCATCGTAGTGCTCGCATACTTCTTCGTTCTGGAGCCGATGCTCGGCCTCTAACTTAGTCGACGCTGCGCGGCGGCCAGGGCGACAACTTGTCATTCAAAGGGGGTGGCATGACCAAAAGGTCTATGCCGCCCCCTTTTCATGCCAATTTGTTCGCCCTGGCCGCCGCTCGCTACCGTTGCCATGACATCGGTGGCTCCGTGATTGGTACATTGGGGTCAGGTTTCTTTGCACCAACGTGGTGCAGACTAACCTGACACCTTTGCGCCAAATCCGCTGGGGCGGACCTGACGGCGGCGCACGGAGTCGTGGTGTGATTTGCGTCGGTGTCCGCGCGGCTCGGTATACTGGTACGGCTCAAACTATGGCGCTGCCCGCAGGCGCGCCGTCTGTCAGATGAGGAGTCGCCCATGACCCAGCCCTTGCCCTGGGAAAAGAACGCCGCGGTACCCGTGCCGCCCGCGCCGGAACCCGTGCCGCTCGATGCATACACCGCCCCCGCTGCGCCGGAGCCCGAGCTCGTTCCGCTCGACATCTATGACGCTCCCGCGCCGGCGCCCAAGCCTATCAAGCCGCTCGTCGACATCGACAGCCTTAATCCCGCCCAGCGCGAGGCGGTCCTGTCCACCGAGGGCCCGTTGCTGGTGCTCGCCGGCGCCGGCTCGGGCAAGACCCGCGTCTTGACCTTCCGCATCGCACATATGCTCGGCGACCTGGGCGTTAAGCCTTGGCAGGTTCTTGCCATTACGTTTACCAACAAGGCTGCGGCCGAGATGCGCGAGCGTCTGGCGGCACTCATCCCCAGCGGCACTCGTGGCATGTGGGTGTGCACCTTCCATGCCATGTGCGTGCGCATGCTGCGCGAGGACGCCGACCTGCTGGGCTATACCGGTCAATTCACCATCTACGATGACGACGACTCAAAGCGCATGGTGCGCGACATTATGCAGGCGCTCGGCATCGAGCAAAAGCAGTTCCCCATCAACATGATCCGCAGCAAGATCAGCTCTGCTAAAAACGCCATGATCGGGCCCGAGGACATGCTCAAGAGCGCCGATAGCCCCAACGACAAAAAGGCCGCGCAAGTCTACCTGGAGCTGGAGCGCCGCCTGCGCGCCGCCAACGCGATGGACTTCGACGACCTGCTCGTGCGCACGCTCGAGCTACTGCGCACCCGCCCCGAGGTGCTCGACAAGTACCAGGAGCGCTTCCGCTACATTAGCGTCGACGAGTATCAGGACACCAACCACGTCCAGTACGAGATCGCCAACCTGCTGGCCGCCAAGTACCAAAACCTCATGGTCGTGGGCGACGACGACCAGTCCATTTACAGCTGGCGTGGCGCCGACATCACCAACATCCTGGACTTTGAGCAGGACTTTAAAAACTGCAAGACCGTCAAGCTGGAGCAGAACTATCGCTCTACGGGTCATATCCTGAGCGCCGCCAACGCCGTGGTGCGTCACAACTCGCAGCGCAAGGACAAGCGCCTGTTTACGGCCGAGGGCGATGGCGAGAAGATTCAGGCTTTCCAGGCAAGCGACGAGCGCGACGAAGGTCGCTGGATTGCCGGCGAGATCGAAAAGCTGCATGCCAAGGGTACAAGCTACGACGATATCGCCGTGTTCTACCGCACCAACGCCCAGTCGCGTATCCTCGAAGATATGTTCCTGCGCGCGGGCGTGCCCTACAAGATCGTCGGCGGCACGCGATTCTTCGACCGCGCCGAGATTCGCGACGTCATGGCCTACCTCAAGATGATCGTGAACCCGGCCGACGAGATGAGCGTCAAGCGCGTCATCAACACGCCGCGCCGCGGCATCGGCTCCACCTCGATTCAAAAGATCGAGCAGCTGGCGCGCGACAACCGCTGCTCGTTCTTCCAAGCCTGCGAGATCGCGTGCGCCGAGACGGGCATGTTTAGCGCCAAGGTCCGCAATGGCCTGTCGAGCTTTGTGTCGCTGGTGCGCGAGGGCCGCCGCATGGACGGCGAGCTCAAGGACGTTGTCGAGATGATTGTCGACAAGACGGGCCTGCTGCAGGCCTTTCGCGCCGAGGGCACCATGGAGGCCGAGAGCCGCGCCGAGAACATCCAGGAATTCCTGGGCGTGGCCGCCGAATTTGAGGAGACGCACGAGGATATCGAGGGTACGCTCGAGAGCTTAGAGGAGCTGCGCGCGGCCGGTGTTGCCGACGTGCCTGCCGGCGCCGAGCCCGAGCCCGTCGTGGTGAGCGCACCTGCGCCCGAGCCGGGACCGTCTGCCCCGGTATCCTCGTTTGAGGCGCTCGTTGGCGCGCGTGATGCCGCAGGTTCCAATCCGCTCGATAGCCTAGCCGCCCCGGCGCTCTCGCCGCAGGATGCCCTGGCTGCCGCCATTGCGGGCAACGCGTATGCCGCGCCGACGGAGATGCCGGCGGGTGCCGTGCATGCCGACGAGATCGAGCGCACCTACGGTCCGCTCACCTGTAAGGCGCTTCCTGCTCTCATGGAGTGGCTGGCCCTGCGCTCCGACTTGGATTCCCTGGCCGGCGAGACGCATGCCATTACCATGATGACCATCCACTCCGCCAAGGGCCTGGAGTTCCCGGCGGTGTTCGTGGCCGGCATGGAGGAGGGCATCTTCCCGCACGTGCACGACTTTGGCGGCAGCGATGATCCGGGCAAGCTCGAGGAGGAGCGTCGCCTGGCCTACGTTGCCATCACGCGTGCCCGTAAGCGCCTGTTCCTGACCTATGCGGCCACGCGTCGCACCTACGGCTCGACCTCTGCCAACCCGCGCTCTCGTTTCCTCAACGAGATTCCGTTTGAGGATATCGAGTTTAGCGGTATCGGTTCTGCCGGTTTTGAGGGCACGGGCTGGGAGAAGCGCGGCGACCGTCACGGCACCTTTGGCTCGGGCATGGGCTCGGATATGTATGGCGGCAAGGTGTTCGGTTCGCATACGCGCTCGACCGGCGGTTCCGGTTCGCGCGGCGGATCGAGCTTCGACGATTTCTTTGGTGGCAGCACCTATGGCACCGAGCGCCATCGCGGGGTTTCGCCCGACGCCGGCCGTGTTGCCTCGACCTTTGGTTCGGGCGCGCCGCGAGCTAAAAAGCCGTCGTCCAAGGTGTCGCCGACGGTGGAGCGCAAGGTCGATCGCGCCAGCGCGTCACAGGACTTTGCCGCGGGCGATACCGTGAGCCACAAGACCTTTGGCACCGGTACCGTGATCTCGGTCGCCGGAGACATGATCGAGGTCCAGTTCGAAAAAACCGGCCAGACCAAAAAGCTGATGAAAGGTTTTGCACCGATCGTCAAGCTGTCGTGATCCCGGCGGACCTGGGCGGGCGTATGGGGCAACATCACCTGCTCGGACAGTCCTGCGCAAGACGGAGGCCACATTAAGTGGCCTCCTTTGCGTGCGGAACTCGCGATCGATGTTGCCCCATACACCCGCCCAGGTCCTTGGGTAACGTTGCTGGACGAACATCGCTCTGCTCGTTCGCTTTTTGGTCTGGAGAGCCGGGTGGGCTGATATATAGATACGAGTAGGGGCTCCCCCGTTGATGGGCGGGGGAGCCCCTACTTGCGTTTGGGTTGTTGTTGCTAGCCAGAGGCTCGCCGGGATGGGCGCGGGGTTTGGTCGATCGCGAGTTCCGCACGAGCCGGAGAGCACTTAATGTGCTCTCCGTGCGAGCAGGACTGCCCGAGCAGGCGATCAAACCCCGCGCCCATCCCGGCGAGCACTCGGGTACCAGTGACCTACAGGTGGCTAATAATCAGTTCCATCTTGCCTTCGAGGTCGATGGAGCTGACGGTGCTCGGGGCCAGCAGGTGGCTTCCCTTGTGGACGGGGTCGCCGCAGACGGTGCCTTCGCCGTTGATGACCGACAGGCACATGAAGGGCCAGCGCTGGTCGAGGGTCTTGCTGCCGTCGACACGCACACGATCGACGGTGTAGCAGGGATTGGACTCGAGCTCGGTCACGCCGTCGACCTCGGGCGCGGTCACGGTGCCGTCGGTCGGCGCCTGAACATCAAAATCGATGCAGTCGAGGCTCTGCTCAATATGCAGCGGGCGCAGCTTGCCGTCGGTGCCGGGGCGGTCGTAGTCGTACAGGCGATAGGTCACATCGCTCGACTGCTGCGTCTCCAAAATGAGCGTACCGGTCTTGATGGCGTGCACGGTACCGGAGTCAATCTGGAAAAAGTCGCCCTTGTGAATCGGCAGCACGTTGAGCATCTCGTCCCAGCGGCCGTCCTCGATCATCTGTGCTGCCTCGGCGCGGTCCTTGGCGCGCTGTCCGACGATGATCGTGGCGCCGGGCTCGCAGTCCAGCACATACCAGCACTCGGTCTTGCCCAGGCTGCCGTTCTCGTGCTCGGCAGCGTACTCGTCGTTGGGGTGAATCTGGATCGAAAGGTCGTCCTTGGCGTCCAGAATCTTAATGAGCAGCGGGAACTCCTTGCCCTCGCAGTTGCCAAAGAGCTCACGGTGCTCGGCCCACAGCCACGACAGCGTGTGGCCGGCATACGGGCCCTCCGCAATCTGGCAGTCGCCGTTGGGATGGGCCGAGATAGCCCAGCACTCACCGATGGGACCCTCGGGAATGTCGTAACCAAATACGGTTTCGAGCTGGCGGCCGCCCCAGATCTTCTCGTGGAAGATCGGCGTCAGTTTAATCAAATCGGACATGTTCATACCCCCATGGTGTTGTGCGGTTGCCCACTCTAAACGAGCCATAACGAGCGCCCGCATGACTACAAAACTATGCCAACGTTACGTTGTGCAGCTCAAAGCGGTCACCAACGTTGCGCGAGATCGAATGCTCAAAGGCGGTGCCGCTATCCAAAAAGCCAATCTGGTTGAGCTCGAGCAGGGGAGAGCCGGGTTTGGTGTCCAGGCGCTCAGCCTCTTCCTCGGTTGCCGCTACGGCGCGAATGGTGCGGTGGAAGCTCGAAATCTTCAGCCCGCATTGCTCGCGGATGAAGCTGTAGACCGATCCATACAGGTCTTTCTTTTTAAGGCCCGGAATCAGCTCGAGGGGCATGTAGGTGTACTCGATAACGATGGGCTTCTCGTCGACCTGGCGCACGCGCACGATGTGATAGGCAAAGTCATCCTCGGCAATTCCCAGCTGAGTCGCAACCTCTGCCGGTGGATTGACAATCGAGAAATCGTAGACCACCGAGGTTACCTTCTCCCCGCGGTGCTCATACGAAAAGCCCTGGGCGCGGTCGTTCTTGCCCTGGAAAAACGCCTTGTCGGGAAGCCCCGCCGTGTCTTTAACGTAGGTGCCCGATCCGCGCCGGCTGGTAACAAGACCCTCTTCGGTGATCTGCTCGATAGCTCGTTTGACGGTGATTTTGGAAACGCTATAGAGCTCACAGAACTCAACGACGGTGGGTAGCTTGTCGCCCGGTTTAAGAGCGCCATCCTCGATGCTTCGACGGATATCTGCAGCTATCGCCTCGTATTTGGGAATCATGGAACCTCCTTTCCGACATATAAGAATACGCAAGTAAGTATAACCCCCAACGAGGCACCCATATTACTTTTATATAAGAAGTCCGAGAAAGAAAAAACAAAAAGACGCTTTACTTTAGAAATTAGAGCGCTATAGTTGTACGCAACGAACGGAACCCTGCCGCCGGCAGGGCCGACCGTTTGGGGACGGTTTTGTTTTGGCGGGCTGGATATCTGGATAACCGGTGCGCGCCCGCGCCGGATAACTTGCCAAAGCAAACCCGTCTCCAACCGAAAGCTCTAGACACGAAAGCGAGGACTTTGATGGCTCAGTATCAGCTGCCCCGTGACTTCTTCTTTGGCGCCGCTATGTCCGGCCCGCAGACTGAGGGTCAGTGGAACCAGGGCGGCAAGCTCGAGAACCTGTGGGATACCTGGTCCATCCAGGATCTGGATTCGTTCTATAACCGCGTTGGCTCTTATGCTGGCAATGACTTTATGGCTAAATACCAGGAGGACCTTCGCATTTTGAAGGACTTGGGCCTGGATACCTACCGCACCTCCATCCAGTGGAGTCGCCTGCTCGATGCTAACGGCAACCTCAATGAGGAGGGCGCCGCGTGGTATCACGAGCTGTTCCGTGCCTCTCGCGAGGCCGGCCTGGAGCCGTTCGTCAACCTGTACCACTTTGACATGCCTACCTACCTCTTTGACCGTGGTGGTTGGGAGAGCCGTGAGGTCGTCGAGGCGTACGCTCATTACGCCGACGTTGCCTTCCGCGAGTTTGGCCAGGAGATCAAGTACTGGTTCACCTTTAACGAGCCCATCGTCGAGCCCGAGCAGCGCTATCAGGAGGGCGTGTGGTACCCGCAGCTCCATGACTATAACCGCGCCCGCACCGTGCAGTATCACATCTCGCTGGCGCACGCGCTGGCTGTGGCCAACTACCGCCGCGCCTATGACGAGGGCGCCGTTCGCGCCGACGCCAAGATCGGCATGATCAACTGCTTTACCCCGGTCTATACCAAGGAGAACCCCAGCGAGGCAGACCTCGAGGCCGTGCGTATGACCAGCGGTATCAACAATCGCTGGTGGCTCGACCTTATTACCAAGGGCGAGCTTCCCGCCGACGTGCTCGACAGCCTGGCCGAGGGCGGCGTTAAACTTCCGTTCCGTGCCGGCGACCAAGAGATCCTCAAGCAGGGCGTTGTCGACTGGCTCGGTTGTAACTACTACCATCCCACGCGCGTTCAGGCTCCGGCGAGCAAGATCGACCAGTACGGTCTGCCGCACTTTGCCGACGAGTACGTATGGCCCGACGCCGTTATGAACGAGAGCCGCGGCTGGGAAATCTACCCGCAGGGCCTCTACGACTTTGGCATGGACTGCGCTAAGAACTACCCCGATCTTGAGTGGTTTGTATCCGAGAACGGTATCGGCATCATGGACGAATACAAGAACCGTGACGCCGAAGGGACCATTCAGGACGACTACCGCGTCGACTTTGTGCGCCAGCACCTGGAGTGGGTTGCCAAGGCAATCGCCGAGGGCGCCAAATGCCGCGGATACCATTATTGGGCCGTCATCGATAACTGGTCTTGGGCTAATGCCTTTAAGAACCGTTACGGCTTTGTCGAGGTCGACCTCATGGACGGCTACAAGCGCCGCCTTAAGAAGTCTGCAGCTTGGCTCAAGCAGGTCGCAACGACCCACGTGGTTGACTAGCGACCGGGCGAGCGCCCAGACCGCGCGCCGCCGCGCGCAAAACATGGCACATCTGGTGGCAAAGGGCGACAGACCACCGTGCGCATAGGAAAAGGCCGGATTTGATAGTTAGGAGCAATCATGGCCAGTGAAAACGGAAAGAGCTTCCTCGACAAATTTGCCGAGGTCTCTGCGAAGGTGGGAAACCAGGTTCACCTGCGTTCCCTGCGCGATGCCTTCGCAACCATCACGCCGCTCTATATCCTTGCGGGTATCGCGGTTCTTATTAACAACGTCGTGTTCCCTCTGTTCCCGCTCGATGCGGCGGGTCTTGCCAATCTTCAGACCTGGGGTTCGGCAATTACGCTGGGCACCCTCAACGTCTCTGCCATTGTCTTGGCCGGATTGATCGGCTACAGCCTCGCTAAGAACGAGCGCTTCGATAACCCGCTTGCCTGCGTGGTCGTCGCCATCTCCGCTTTCGTTATCATGATGCCGCAGCAGATCACCGCCACGCTTGCCGCCACGAGTCCGCTGCTCACCGACAAGATCACCTCTGCCGAGGTCACGGGCGCCCTTTCGACTGCCAACACCGGTACCAACGGTCTGTTCGCGGCTATTATCATCGCCCTGCTCTCCGTCACGCTCTTCATCAAGATTTCCGGCGTCGAGAAGCTTAAAGTAAAGCTGGGCGAGGGTGTGCCCCCCGCGGTCTCCAACTCCTTTAACGTCATGATCCCGATGCTGCTCAACCTCTCGATCTTCGCAGTTGCCGCAGCGCTGCTCGCCGTGTTTGCCGGCACCGATCTGTGCACCATCATCTCCACGTGTATTTCCAACCCGCTCAAGAGCATCATGAACGCCGGTCCGTGGGCTGTTATCCTCATCTACACTCTTGCGAACCTGCTGTTCTGCGTCGGCATTCACCAGTCCACCATCTCTGGCGCTACCGTCGAGCCGATCCTGACCATGCTCATCGTCGACAACATGGCTACCTTTGCCGCCGGCGGCACCATCCAGCCCGATCACTACATGAACATGCAGATCGTCAACAGCTTCGCCCTTATCGGCGGCTCGGGCTGCACCCTCATGCTCCTGCTCGATACCTTCCTGTTCTCTAAGAACAAGGCTTCCAAGACCGTTGCCAAGATGGCTATCGTTCCTGGCCTGTTTAACATCAACGAGCCGGTCATCTACGGTTACCCCGTCGTGTACAACCTGCCGCTCATGATTCCGTTCGTGCTTCTTCCCGACCTGTTCATCGGCATCACCTATGGCCTGACCTGCGCGGGCATCATCAGCCCCTGCATCGCCCAGGTGCCTTGGACCATGCCTCCCGTCATTAACGCCCTGCTTGCCACGGGCTTTGACTGGCGCGCCGGCGTATGGCAGGCCCTCGAGCTTGTCATCGGCATGGTTGTCTACCTGCCCTTTATGAGGATCTCCGAGAAGGCCATCGCCAAGCAGGAGGCCCTTGCCGAGCAGAACGCCTAAACGGTTCGTTTTCCCTTTCATTGTTGCGGGCGCCGGTACGCGGTGCCGGTGCTCGCGGCTCTCCCTGCGTAAAGACGCAGGGGGTGGGTACAGTAGCCGCAAGGAATAAAACCAGTTGTCGTCTGCGCGCCGCGCAGTTATAAGGAGGAAACCATGAAGAAGATCATGCTTTGCTGCAATGCCGGCATGTCCACGAGCCTGCTGGTCCAGAAGATGCAGTCCGAGGTCGCAAGCCGTGGTCTGGACATCGAGGTCGAGGCCCGTCCTATGAACGAGGCTCACGATCACCTGGACGAGTGCGATATCTTGCTGCTCGGCCCGCAGATTGGCTACACCAAGGGCGATTTTGAGAAGGAGGCCGCTGGCCGCTTCCCGGTTGAGGTCATCAACATGGTCGACTACGGCCGCATGAACGCTGCTGGCATCATCGACCACTGCGTCAGCGTGATGGGCTAGGTGCAGCGCATGGAGGATATGAACGAGCTGCAGATGACCTGCTTTGAGATCATCAGTTTCGTCGGAACCGCCAAGAGCATGTACATCAATGCCGTGCAAAAGGCCAAGGAGGGCGATTTTGACGCCGCCGAGGAGCTTATCAAGCAGGGTGACGAGGCTTACAACGGTGGTCACGATGTTCACATGGGGCTCCTTAAAAAGGAGGCCAATGGCGAGCGTAACGGCGAGGCCCCGCTGATTCTGCTGCATGCCGAGGACCAGATGGCAGGCACCGAGACCATGCGCGTCATGGCCACGGAGCTCATCGAGGTCCACAAGCTGCTGCAGGCGCGCACGGCCTAGTCGGCGTTATCGCCGCGACGGACCGTTCGGCCCACCAGACAATTCAGTCCCTTTCACGGGCGCCGGGAGCCTCCGCCTTCCGGCGCCTTTATATTTGGCGAAGGCCTTGCGCGAGCTGATGAGCGGGCGTTCGCATTTTCCCAGATAAAACCTGCCAAAACAAACCTGTCCCTTTTTGGCAGGTTTTTGTCTTAGGAGCGGTACCATACAGGCAATGTTTAAACGAGAAAGGTGGGCTCCCATGGAACCTAAGCAGTACTACATCGGCATCGACGTCGGCGGCACTTCGGTTAAGGAGGGCCTGTTCGATGAGGACGGCAACCTGCTTGCCAAGGCCAGCGTACCCACGCCTCCCATCGTTGACGCTGCGGGCTTTGCCGCGGTGACCGAGGCGATCGACCAGGTGGTCGCCAAGGCGCAGATTCCGCGTGCCTTTGTGGCTGGCATTGGCCTGGCCGTTCCGTGCCCCATCCCGGCCTCGGGCGATGCCAAGGTCAAGGCCAACATTGCCATTAACCTGCCCGAGCTTAGGATCGCCATTCAGGAGCACTGCCCCGACGCGGTCGTTAAGTACGAGAACGATGCCAACGCTGCTGCCATGGGCGAGGCCTGGCTCGGCTCTGCCAAGGGCGTGCAGAACGTGGTGATGGTCACCATCGGTACCGGCGTGGGCGGCGGCGTTATCGTCAACGGCGACGTGGTGTCGGGCGTTGTGGGCGCCGGCGGCGAGATTGGCCACATGTGCCTGAATCCCGACGAGGAGCGCACCTGCGGCTGTGGCGGCCATGGCCACCTGGAGCAGTATTCCAGCGCCACTGGCGTGGTGAGCAACTACCTTGCCGAATGCAAGAAGGCGGGCGTCGAGCCCATCGAGCTCACCGGCCCCTCCGATTCCAAGGACGTGTTCCAAGCTTGCCGCGAGGGCGACAAGCTTGCGCTGGCCGCGGCTGATACCATGGCCGATTATCTCGGTCGCGCTCTGGCGCTTATCGCCAACGTGGTCGACCCCGAGATGTTCCTGATCGGCGGCGGCGCCTCCGCCTCGGCCGACGTCTACCTCGACAAGGTCCGCGAGCACTTTAAGCACTGCGCGCTTTCCGCCTCGCGCGAGACGCCCATTGAGGTCGCCTCGCTCGGCAACGACGCCGGCATCATCGGTGCCGCTTACGTAGCCCTGCGCGCCGCCGGCAAATAGCTGGTGCAAGGGGGCCAGGTTACTTTGCACCAACATGGTGCAAAAGGGACAGCCTTGGCCTCCATGCCTGCCCCAAAATATGCCGTAGCCCTTCCGTCTGCGAAGGCTCGGCATCGGCGTGCTACCATAGCTACGTCCAAGTACACATATCAAGTGGAGGATATCCATGGCAAACGTTCTTGTCTTTGGTCACCAGAACCCCGATAACGACGCCATCATGAGCGCCGTCGTCCTGTCCCAGCTGCTCAACCAGGTTGAGTATGCCGGCAACACCTACGAGGCCTGCGCCCTTGGTCAGCTTCCGGCCGAGTCCGCCAAGCTGCTCGCCGACGCCGGCATCGCCGAGCCCCGCGTGATCGAGTCCGTCGAGGCCGGTCAGCTCGTCGTCCTCACCGACCACAACGAGTCTGCCCAGTCCGTCGCCGGCCTTAAGGACGCCACGGTCTTTGGCGTTGTCGATCATCACCGCATCGGCGACTTCGAGACCGCCGGCCCGCTGCATTACATCTGCCTGCCCTGGGGCTCCAGCTGCACCATCGTCACCAAGCTCGCCGGCGTGCTCGGCGTTGAGCTTTCCGACGTCCAGGCCAAGCTGCTGCTCTCGGCCATGATGACCGACACGCTCATGCTCAAGAGCCCCACCACCACCGATGTCGACCGCGCTGTCGCCGCCAAGCTCGGCGAGCAGGTGGGTGTCGACCCGGTCAAGTTTGGCATGGAGGTCTTCCTCACCCGTCCGTCCGGCTCCTTCACCGCAGCCGAGATGGTCGGCAACGACATCAAGATGTTCGAGCCCGCCGGCAAGAAGCTGCTCATCGGCCAGTACGAGACCGTCGACAAGAGTCGTGCGCTCGGCATGATCGACGAGATTCGCGAGGCCATGCGCGCCTACGCCGCCGAGAAGGGTGCCGATGGCATTGTCCTGTGCATCACCGACATCATGGAGGAGGGCTCGCAGGTCCTGCTCGAGGGCGAGACCGAGGCCGCTCAGAAGGGCCTGGGCATTGCCGACGAGCACGACGGCGTCTGGATGCCGGGTGTCCTCTCCCGTAAGAAGCAGGTCGCTGCCCCCATCATGGCCGCCTGCTAGGTTTAGTTGACCAAACGCCACGACCGGATCGCGGACGTCCCGCGCTCCGGTCGTTTTTTGTGCACGGCGCCGCGTCGTCTCTTGGACAGGCGTGCCCGTGCCGTTGAGCAAATAATGTTCAACCTGTGGTTCCGCTTTTCGGCCACGCCTGCGTGCTTGTCGTGCAGGGTAGGCTAGATGCAAGCGTAATACGTTAGAGCGCGGCGCCGCCACTTGGGCGGGCCGTGCTTTTTTAAGACGGGAGCTTTCCCGTGAAAGGAGCCGCCCATGGCAGCAACTGAGCAGCTGTTCAACGTTCGTGAGCGCAAGCGCTTTGAACGTCACGACATTTGGGAGCGCATCGCCGAGAACGGCACGATTTCCGCCGCCGTCATGGTCTTCGCCGCTATCGCCGCCGTTATCTGCGCCAACACCGATGCCTACGAGGCCATCCATCACTTTTTGGAGACCCCGCTGTATGTGGGCCTGGGCAACCTTACGGCTGGTCTCACCGTTGAGCTTTTCGTCAACGACTTCCTCATGGCGATTTTCTTTTTGTTGGTGGGCATTGAGCTTAAGTACGAGATGACGGTCGGCGAGCTCAAGAATCCGCGTCAGGCCATGCTTCCCATGTTGGCGGCGGTGGGCGGCGTCGTCGTTCCCGCCTGCATCTACCTGATCTTTAACCATGCCGGCGCCCGCAACGGTTGGGCCATCCCCATGGCAACCGATATTGCCTTTGCGCTGGGCGTGCTGTCGCTTTTGGGCAACCGCGTTCCCAACGGCGTGCGCGTGTTCTTCTCGACGCTCGCTATCGCCGACGACCTGATCTCCATCGCCGCCATCGCCATCTTCTACGGTCAGAGCCCCAATCCGTTTTGGTTGGGCGCCGCCGCGCTTGTGACCTGCGCGCTCGTGTGGCTCAACAAGACGCAGCATTACCGCCTTGCCCCGTATTCGGTACTGGGGCTGCTGTTGTGGTTCTGCATGTTCAAGAGCGGCGTACATGCCACGCTTGCTGGCGTCATCCTGGCCTTCACCATTCCGGCCAAGTGCGGCGTCAAGCTCGATAGTCTCACCGATTGGCTGGGCGAGTGCCTGCCGCTGCTCGATGACCGCTACGACGACGAGGCACACATCCTGGGCCAGCATGACTTTACCGTCTCGACTACCAAGGTCGAGCGCGTCATGCACCGCGTGACCCCGCCGCTTATCCGCATGGAGCGTCTGATCTCCACGCCGGTCAACTTTGTGATCCTGCCGATCTTTGCGTTCGTAAACGCTCAGGTTCGTTTAGTGGGCGTGGACATGAGCACGCTGCTCACCGATCCGGTGACGCTCGGCGTGTACTTTGGCATGCTGCTGGGCAAGCCGATCGGCATCTTTGGTATGACGTTTGCCCTGGTTAAGCTTAAGGCCTGCGAGCTGCCGCACAATGTCAACTGGCACATGATTGCCGGCGTGGGCATTCTGGGCGGTATCGGCTTTACCATGTCGATTCTCATCAGCGGCCTTGCCTTCCCGACGGCCCAGTTTGAGGTTCTTGCAGCCAAGGCCGCTATTCTCGCCGGTTCGGTCACCGCAGCCGTGCTCGGCATGATCTACATGAGCGTGGTCTGCAAGCATCCCTCGCCCAAAGACGAGTAAGAGCGCGAAAACCGGCTCCAGAACCGATTCGGGCGCGTCCAAAATGCGGATTCTGGCGGTGCTTGCCGCCTGCCAGACACGCCAGTGGTCAAAAAACGCCGTTTGTGAGTACTGTCACAAACGGCGTATCATTTTAGGTGCGGAAAATAATGAACAAAGTTATAAGAACTGTACGTTAATGAGTGACCATCGACTTCCAATTTGGCGCTAGCTGACGGTGATTAGGAAGTTTCAAGTCGAGTTTTGCCGATTTCGACCAAAAATCGCTGCTACTAAAAAGGTAACAGTACTCATATTTGCCCTTTTTTGGCCACAAGCCCTAAAACAAGCCTCGCCAAGGTCGGGAAGCGGGCCAAATCGCCGGCCTCGAGGCTTATTCCACCGTTCCGTAGACGGCGCCCCAGCCGTGGGCGGCCAAGGCGGAGTTGAGCTGGTCGCAGAGTGACTGGCGGTCGTAATAGCCGGGCGGTAGCAGGTTGACGATTTCCATGAGATCGGGCGCCAGGTCCAAGATTTCGGCCTGTACGATCAGGTCCAGGCGGTCGATGGCATGGCGGTCGTAAAACAGCCCGTCGACCAGGCGCTGCAGGTCGCCGAATTCCTCGGCCCTAAACGATCCGTACTCCATAGTGCCTCCTTGGGCGCCCCACGCCGCCATGCGCGGCGATTCGTAATTCATTGCGATGAACTTAATCTATCACGGCTTCATACCGTTGTGGCGGTGGCGGTCTATACTTAGACGAACTGCAACGTACCGCTTCGCGAAAGGTCGCACCCATGCAGACGATCTACCAGAAGATGGAAACCACCGAACTCGATGCCGCCATCGAGGCGCTCAAAGCCGAGGTCGCCGAGGTCAAGGCCAAGGGCCTGGCGCTCGACATGGCCCGCGGCAAGCCGTCGCCCTCCCAGGTGGACATCTCTCGACCTATGCTCGATATCCTCAATGCCGATGCCGATCTGCACGACGGCAACGTCGACTGCTCCAACTACGGCTGCTTTGAGGGCATTCCCTCGGCACGCAAGCTAGCGGGGGAGTTCCTGGGGTGCCCTGCCGAGCAGACGCTCGTGCTGGGCTCGTCGAGTTTGCTGATTGAGCATGACATCGCCGGTATGTTCTGGCGTTGCGGCTCGTGCGGCAGCGAGCCCTGGGACGCCTACGAGGCCGCGCACGACGGCAAGAAGGTCAAGTTCCTGTGCCCCGTTCCCGGCTACGATCGCCACTTTGGCATCACCGCCGACTTGGGCATCGAGAACGTCCCCGTCGCGATGACCGACAACGGCCCCGACATGGACGAGGTTGAGCGCCTGGTTGCCGCCGACGATTCCATCAAGGGCATCTGGTGCGTGCCCAAGTATTCCAACCCCACGGGCATCACCTTTAGCGAGGACACTGTGCGCCGCCTGGTCGAGATGCCCACGGCCGCGCCCGATTTCCGCATCTTTTGGGACAACGCTTACTGCGTGCACGACCTGTACGACGAGACCGACGAGCTCGCAAATATCTTTGACCTCGCTCGCGCGGCGGGCACCGAGGATCGCGTGGTGGCCTTTGCCTCGACGTCCAAGATCACCTTCCCGGGCGCCGGCATCGGCTTTATTGGTGCGAGCCCCGCGGTTATCGCCGAGTTCTCCAAGCGCCTGAAGGCCGGCCTCATCAGCGCCGACAAGCTCAACCAGCTGCGTCACGTGCGTTTCCTTCCCACCATCGAGGCGGTCAAGGAGCACATGAAAAAGCATGCCGAGTTCCTGCGCCCGCGCTTTGAGGCCGTTGAGCGTAAACTCACCGAGGGCTTGGGCAACACGGGTTGCGCCACTTGGACTCATCCCCATGGCGGCTACTTTGTGAGTTTCGATGGCCCCGAGGGCTCGGCCCAGAAGGTCGCCGCGCTTTGTGCCGACCTGGGCGTCAGGCTCACGCCGGCTGGTGCCACCTGGCCTTATGGCAAGGATCCGCGCGACACCAACATCCGCATCGCGCCGAGCTATCCCACGGTCGAGGACCTGGAGGCCGCGCTCGATGTGCTGGTGCTGGCTGTCAAGCTCGTCGCTGCCGAGCTTGCGCGTGCCGAGCGCGCCTAACGCGTAGGGCCCCGCAAGTCCGCGCCTAGTACTATCCGCACTTTCGATACGTAAAGGAGCGTATACATGGATTTGGGTATTTCCACCAACCCCACGCCAGAGCTCTACACCATTAAGGTGACCGGTGAGATCGATATCTCTAACGCCGATAGCCTGCGCAATGCCATCGACCTGGCGCTCGAGCAGCCCACTGAGGCCGTTGAGCTCGATTTTGCCCAGGTGAGCTACATCGATTCGACGGGCATTGGCGTGCTTGTGGGCGCCGCACACCACGCAGCTGATCATGGTAAGCGTTTTAGCTGCGTCAACGTGCAGCCCCCGGTGATGCGCGTGGTTCAGCTGTTGGGCGTCGACCAGGAGATTTCGATCACCGCTGCATAATCTTTGCCCCCAAAAGGGCGTGCCGTTTGGCATATGTTTGTGATGCGCTCGGACGTTTTGGCGTCCGGGCGCTATACTTGACCGAATGAATAGACGAGTTCCGGCCGAATGGCGCGGTGCGGGCTCGACTCACATCGAGCCTTGGAGGTATGTGTGTTTGGTATTGGAGAGGGTGAGCTCGCGATCATCGTGGTCTTCGGCTTTTTGCTGTTTGGCCCGGATAAGCTCCCGCAGATGGGCCGCACGATCGGCCGTGCCATCCGTCAGTTCCGCGAGACGCAGGAAAAGATGACGGCCGTTGTTCAGTCCGAGATTATCGATCCGGTGAGCGAGGCCGCGTCGGCCCCGGTCAAGCCCAAGAAGGCCGCTGCGACCGACGACGATTCCGATGCGGACGAGGATGCCGCCGAGACGGCAGCGCCCGCCAAGAAGGAGACCTTTGCCGAGCGTCGCGCCCGTCTTGCTGCCGAGAAGGCCGCAAGCGAGGGTGCTGCTGAGGGCGAAGGCGCTGTTGATGAGGCCGAGGGTACAGAGCCTGCTGCTGCCGTCGAGCCCGAGCCTGCTGCAGAGCCCGAGCCCGAGCCGGCAGAGCCCACGACGGCTGACCTCTACGCCCGTCGTCCCCGCAAACGCAAGGCCGTCGTCGACCAGCTCGCTCGCGAGCTCGAGGTCGAGGACGATGCCGAGGCTGCTGCCGCCGACGCCCCGAAGGGAGGCGATGAGTAATGCCGATCGGACCTGCGCGCATGCCGCTCTTCGATCACCTGGGAGAGCTTCGTCGCCGCCTGACTATCGTGGTCGTATCGGTGTTTGCCGCCGCTATCGTGCTGTATTTCGCCACGCCTGTGGTGCTCGATATCCTGGAAGACCCCATCCGCTCCTTTGTGCCGGACGGTAAGTTCTACATCACCACCACGCTCGGCGGCTTTGGCCTGCGCTTCTCGCTGGCCATCAAGATGGCCGTGGTCATGTGCACGCCCATGATCATCTGGCAGATCCTGGCATTTTTCCTGCCGGCACTGCGCCCCAACGAGCGCAAGTGGGTTGTGCCCACGGTGCTCGCCTCGACGGTTCTGTTCTTCCTGGGTGCCATCTTCTGCTACTTCATCATCATCCCGGCGGGCTTTGAGTGGCTCATCGGCGAGACCTCGGCCGTCGCTACGGCGCTGCCCGACCTGGAGAACTACGTCAACATGGAGCTGCTCTTTATGATCGGCTTTGGCGTGGCGTTTGAGCTGCCGCTCATCATCTTCTATCTGTCCGTCTTTCACATCGTGTCCTATGCGGCCTTCCGCAGCGCCTGGCGCTACGTGTACGTGGGCCTGCTCGTGGGCTCGGCTGTGATCACGCCCGACGGCTCGCCCGTTACGCTGGGCCTTATGTACGGTGCCCTGCTTTCGCTCTACGAGATCTCGCTCGCCATTGCCCGCGTGGTCATTACCGCGCGCGAGGGCAAGGAGGGCCTGTTCGTGAGCCGTCTGGACCTGTTCTCGGACGACGAGGACGACGAGGAGTAAAACGGTATGCACGAGGTTGGCATTGTCAACGGCATACTCGATACAGTGATTCGCGCGGCGCGTGGGGCGGGGGCCTCGCGCGCCGTTTTGGTAACGCTGCGTATCGGGGATATGACCGAGGTCGTGCGCGAGGCGCTCGACTTTGCGTGGGGGACGTTTCGCGACGAGGACCCGCTCACGCGCGGCTGCGAGCTTGCCGTGGAGGAGGTCCATCCACAAAGCGAGTGCCTGGACTGCGGCGAGGTCTTTGAGCACGACCGTTTCCATTGTCGCTGCCCCCAGTGTGGCGGCGCCAACGTGCGCCTGCTGCACGGCCGCGAGCTCGATATCGCAAGTATCGAAATCGAAACCCCCGACGATTAGCCCGCTAGCCATCTGGTGATGGGGTATAAAGGAGCCAAAGTAAGGAGCGCTAAGTATGGCCGAGAAAACGATTGATATCGCGTCGCCGATCCTGTCGCGCAACGAGCGCCTGGCAGATCAGCTGCGTCAGCGATTTAATGAGGCAGGCACCTACGTGATCAATGTGCTGTCGAGCCCCGGCTCGGGTAAGACCACCACGATTCTGGGCACCAACGAGCGCCTGCGCGACAAGGCCGGCCTACGCTGTGCCGTCATCGAGGGCGATATCGCCTCGGATGTCGACGCCATCACCATGAAGGAAGCCGGCATGCCCGCCATCCAGATCAACACGGGCGGCCTGTGCCACCTCGAGGGCAACATGATCATGGAGGCCGTCGACGCCTTCGACCAGGCCGTCGGTCTGGAGAACATCGACGTCATCTTTATCGAAAATGTGGGTAACCTGGTCTGCCCGGTCGACTTTGACCTGGGCGAGAACCTGTCCATCATGATCCTCTCGGTGCCCGAGGGCGACGACAAGCCCATCAAGTACCCGGGCATCTTCCAGCACGCCGGCGCGCAGCTGCTCAATAAGGTCGACGTGGCCCCGGCTTTCGATTTTGACATGGATAGGTATACTAAGACACTCGATGACCTCAATCCGCAGGCGCCGCGGTTTGCCGTGAGCGCGCGCAAGGGCGAGGGCATGGATGCCTGGTGCGATTGGCTCATCGGGCAGATTGAGCAAGCAAGGGCGTAAGTCGGCCGCCAAGAGGGCGGGCGCAGCCGCAGACACACGAGATAGGAGCCTCTTTTGAAGCTCATCATCGCTGAGAAAAACGACGCCGCGCGTCAGATCGCCGAGCGTCTGTCCACGGGCAAGCCCAAAAAGGACAAGGTGTACAACACCGCCATCTACCGTTTTGAGTGGAAGGGCGAGGAGTGCGTGACGATCGGCCTTGCCGGTCACATCCTGGCACCCGATTTTTGCGACAGTGTGCTGTTCGATAAAAAGTTGGGCTGGTATTCGGTCACGGAGGACGGCGAAATGCTGCCGGCCGATATGCCCGATGGCCTGGCCCGCCCGCCGTACGACACCAAGCGCAAGCCGTTCCTTGCCGATGGCATTTCCATCAAGGGCTGGAAGCTCGAGAGCCTGCCCTATCTCACCTGGGCGCCCGTCATTAAGCTTCCGGCCGAGAAAGAGCTCATCCGCTCGCTTAAGAACCTCGCCAAAAAGTCCGACAGCGTCATCATCGCCACGGACTTCGATCGCGAGGGCGAGCTGATCGGTTCGGACGCCCTCAACAAGGTGCGCGAGGTGGCGCCCGACTTGCCGGTCGCCCGCGCCCAGTATTCTTCGTTTACCAAGGCCGAGATCACGCAGGCCTTCGATAACCTTGTCTCGCTCGACCAGAACCTGGCCGACGCCGGCGAGAGCCGTCAGCACATCGACCTCATTTGGGGTGCGGTGCTCACGCGCTACCTGACGCTCGCCAAGTTTGGCGGCTTTGGCAACGTGCGTTCCGCCGGCCGCGTGCAGACGCCGA
The DNA here is from genome assembly GCA_019414265.1 of Collinsella sp. Classification (GTDB taxonomy): domain Bacteria; phylum Actinomycetota; class Coriobacteriia; order Coriobacteriales; family Coriobacteriaceae; genus Collinsella. The sequence goes on from DXMJ01000002.1 coordinate 52,118, forward strand.
CGCTTGCCCTGGTGGTCGAGCGCGAGCGCGAGCGCATGGCGTTTGTGCCCGAGGACTATTGGCAGATTCGCGGCATGGGCGCCGCGCAAGGCGCTGCCGAGGACGATCGCTTTAAGATCGCGCACAAGACGGCGCGCTTTACCGACAAGGATACTGCTGAGACGGCGTACGGTCACGTTGACGGCGCTACGACGGCAACCGTCGCCGCGGTGACCAAGCGCTCGCGTAAGCAGCAGCCGCCCACGCCGTTTGCGACGACCTCGCTGCAGGCTGCCGCCGCGGCCGAGGGCATCTCGCCTGCGCGTACGATGCGCATCGCCGAGTCCCTCTACATGGCCGGTCTCATCAGCTACCCGCGTGTCGATAACACCGTGTATCCCGCGACGCTCGATCTGGGCGCCGTGGTGAGCGACCTGGCAAAGATCAACCCGGCGCTGGCGCCCGTGTGCAAAAAGGTGCTCGCCGGCCCCATGAAGCCCACGCGCGGCAAGGTCGAGACCACCGACCACCCGCCTATCTACCCCACGGGCGAGGGCGATCCGTCCACGCTCGACGGCGGCCAGCGCAAACTCTATGACCTCGTCGCCCGTCGCTTCCTGGCAACGCTCATGGGGCCCGCGACCATCGAGAACACCAAGCTCGAGCTCGACGTCAACGGCGAGCCGTTCGTGGCTTCGGGCGACGTGCTCGTGACCCCGGGCTTCCGCGAGGCATATCCGTACGGCCTCAAGCGCGACGAGCAGATGCCGCCGCTTGAGCAGGGCGACACGGTCGACGTGTTCGACATTAAGCTCGAGGCCAAGCAGACCGAGCCGCCCGCGCGCTACAGCCAGGGCAAGCTCGTGCAGGAGATGGAAAAGCGCGGCCTGGGCACCAAGTCCACGCGCGCGAGCATCATCGAGCGCCTGTATGCCGTGCGCTATCTCAAAAATGATCCCGTTGAGCCGAGCCAGCTGGGCATCGCCATCATCGACGCGCTGTCGCAGTTTGCCCCGCGCATCACGAGCCCCGATATGACCAGCGAGCTCGACGGCGACATGACCCGCGTGGAGCGCGGCGAGGATACCGAAGAGCATGTCGTGACACACTCGCGCGCGCTGCTGGCCGGCGTGCTCGACGAGCTGCTCAAGCATACGCAGGAGCTGGGCGACGCCATCAGCGACGCCGTCACGGCCGATGCGCGCGTGGGCGCCTGCCCCAAGTGCGGCAAGGACCTGGTTATGAAGACGAGCGCCAAGACCCGCGGCAGCTTTATCGGCTGCATGGGTTGGCCCGACTGCGACGTGACCTATCCGGTGCCGAGTGGCGTCAAGGTGAGCCCGCTCGAGGGCGAGGCCGCCGTGTGCCCCGAGTGCGGCGCGCCGCGCATCAAGTGCCAGCCATTCCGCCAGAAGGCCTTCGAGATCTGCGTGAACCCCACGTGCCCCACCAACTACGAGCCCGATCTTAAGGTGGGCGAGTGCAAGGTGTGTGCCGAGGCCGGACGTCACGGCGACCTGATCGCGCACAAGAGCGAGAAGAGCGGCAAGCGCTTTATCCGCTGCACCAACTACGATGACTGCGGCGTGAGCTATCCGCTGCCGGCGCGCGGCAAGCTCGAGGCGACGGGCGAGACCTGCCCCGAGTGCGGCGCCCCCATCGTGGTGGTCAACACGGCGCGCGGTCCGTGGCGTATCTGCGTCAACATGGACTGCCCGACCAAGGAGAAGAAGCCCGCCCGCGGTCGCAAGACCACAACCAAGGCGAGCACGGCAAAGAAGACGACGGCTAAGAAAGCCACTGCCGCCAAGAAGACGACCGCGAAGAAGTCGACTGCCAAGAAAGCAGCCGCCGACAAGTAACGGCGCAGTCGAAACATTGCCCAAAAAAACGAGCGAGGACCCCGCGATCCTCGCTCGTTTTTTTGACCGGCAGTTAGGGACGTTCCTTTTCTGCCGGCAGTTTAGGAACGTCCCTAACTGCCGGCTCGGGAACGACAAAGCGCTAGTTCACCTCGACAGGCTTAGCGCCGGGATAGCGCTCCTCAAAGTCTAGGCGGTACTTATTGTCATTGGTGCCCGCCACGTTGTCGCGCGACAGCGGCGCCACGATCTCATTCTTGTGGTCCGCAGGCTTGGCGTATTTCAGGCTGATCTCCCAGGCATCACAGATTGCGTCAATGCGGTGATCCAGGTCGTCGTACAGGGCGATGATATCCTTCCAGGAGCTGTAGTTCTTGGAGCTCGTCGGGACGTCCAGGTCCTCGACGATGTCGTAATACTGCTCGATGGTGTCCTCCGTGCGCTCGGCGACGTCGGCGAGATTTTGACGGGTGGTTCGATCCTCTTCCAGATAGTTGCCGTTGAAGTTCTGCGCGCAGCCACGGACCTGGCTGTCGAGATCTTCGAGCAAGTCGTAGTATTCGCTCAGGCGACGGTAGAGGTTCTGCTCGGAGAGCGTTGCTTCGCCGCCATCCTCGTCGTCATCGTCATCATCGTCGTACAGGCTGTTGGGATTGCCGAGAGGCTTTAGGTCATCGTCGTCGACGTCATGGTGCAGCTTAGCTACCTCGGCAGTCGTCTGCGTGGCGGCGTTGTCGAACGGTCTGATCGCAAAGAAGATGACCAGGGCGATGATGATCGCCACCAGCACAACGATAACGGCGATAAGCGGCCCGGTGCCGCTCTTTTTGGGAGCGGGGGTCTGTGGCGAAGCGGGCGCGTATGCGGGAGCCGGCTGCTGTTGGGGCGAGCCGCTCGCGACGGGTATGCGCTGCGTGGTCTCGACGGCTTCGGTCCTTGCGGCGGGGTCGGGGCTATAGGCGAGGGGGTCGTCCGCCTTGGCTTGCGGCGTATCAAGGGAGCCGGTCTGCTCAAAAGCGGGCTGGCTATCGCTCGCGGCTGTTTGCTCAACGGGTGCACCGCACGAGGTGCAGAACTTGGCATTATCTTCAAGAAGCTTGCCGCACGAGGCGCAATACCGAGACATTGCCACTCCTTTCGCCACATTTCAATGCAATACGACGATTATACCCAGCATCCATAATTCCCCATCATACGTTGCGGTGAAATAGGGACTGTTTGGCGGTCTCAGAGCTTCAATCAGTCCCTATTTCACCGCAACTTTGGAAAGGCGCCTTTAGCCATTGGGGACGTGCCGAGCACTGGGGTATCATGGCTTGGTTGCTATAACTCGCATTTACGCGCCTTGTAGGAAGGGGCTGCGCCCATGGCTTTTGAGCCTGCTCAACATAGCTTTATCACGCTCGAGGGCGTCGACGGTGCCGGCAAGTCCACGCAGGCGCGCCTGCTTGCCCGTGCGCTCGACCTTGCCGGCTACCAGGTTGTGACCCTGCGTGAGCCGGGCGGCACTGCCATCAGCGAAAAGATTCGCGCCCTGCTGCTCGACCCTGCCAACACGACGATGGGCGATACCTGCGAGCTGTTGCTCTACGAGGCTGCGCGTGCCCAGCTGGTGCACGAGGTCATCGCGCCCGCCCTCGCTGCCGGCAAGGTGGTCCTGTGCGATCGCTTCTACGATTCCACGACCTGCTACCAGGCGTTTGCCGATGGCCTCGATCGCCAGATAGTGCGCGACGCCAACAACCTGGCCGTCGCGGGTACGCACCCGGCGCTCACACTCGTCTATCACATCGCGCCCGAGCAGGCGGCGCTGCGCATGGCAGCCCGTGGCGCGGCAGATCGCATGGAGGCAAAAGGCGTGGCATTCCAGGAGCGTGTCTACCAGGGCTTTTGCGCAATCGCTGCCGAGGAGCCAAACCGCGTAAAGCTCATCGACGCCACTGCGACCGTCGAGGAAGTCTTCGAGAAGACGGTCGAGCAGGTTCGCGCGTATGGTCTCGACATTCCGCAGGAAGCCGTTGCCGCCGCGCTTGCCAAGGAGGCCGAGTAGCATGGCCCCCGCTCAGGCAAGCCTGCTGGCCAAGCTCGACACCCAAGAGCGCGTGCGCGACTTTTTGACCAATGCCGTCGCTAGCGGTCGCGCGTCGCACGCCTACCTGTTTTTGGGCGCGCCCGGCGCGGGCAAGCTCGACGCCGCGTGGGCGCTCGCCCAAGCCTTCCTGTGCGAGCAGGACGGCTGCGGCGCATGCGACAGCTGCGTGCGCGTCTCTCGACATACGCATCCCGACGTGCACTATTACACGCCCGAGAGCGCCACGGGTTACCTCATCGCCCAGACCCGCGAGCTGCTCGACGACGTGCCGCTGGCGCCCATCCGCGCCAAGGCAAAGGTCTACATCATCGACCGTGCCGAGCAGCTGCGCGCCAACACCGCCAACGCGCTGCTCAAAACGCTCGAGGAGCCGCCCGAGGGCGTCATGTTCATCCTGTTGGGTACCTCGGCAGACGTGATGCTGCCCACCATCGTGAGCCGCTGCCAGTGTGTGCCGTTTCGGCTGGTGTCTCCCACCGTGGCCGCGCAGGTCGTGAGCCGCGCCACCGGGCAGGATCCCGCGCGCTGCCGCATGGCCGTCGCCGTGGCGGGAAGCCCCACGCGTGGTATCGAGTTCCTCAAGAGCGCCGAGCGCCAGGACGCCCGTCGCCAGATGATCCGTGCCATCGACTCACTCATTGCCGCCGACGAGGCCGATGTACTCAGCCGTGCCAAGTCGCTCATCGTCGCCGTCAAGGCGCCGTTGGCCGAGGTCAAGTCCACGCAGGAAAAGGTGCTCGAGCAAAATGCCGACTACCTGTCGCGTGGAGCATTGAAGCAGCTTGAGGACCGCAACAAGCGCGAACTCAACGCGCGCGAGCGTTCGGGTATCATGGAAGCGCTGGCGAGCGCGCGGACGCTCATGCGCGACGTGCTGCTGACGCTTCAGGATGAGGCGGCCGACGTCGTGAACGAGGATGTGCGCGACACGATCGGTCGGCTTGCCGCCGCGACCAATGTTGCGGGTGCCACCCAGGCGCTCGAAGCGGTCGCAACCGCCGAGCGCAACATCGCCAGAAACGTTACTCCCCAGCTGGCCATCGAGGTCATGCTGTTCGATATCAGGAAGGCACTGAAATGCCGTTAGTCGTACCCGTTAAGTTTACCTACGCCTCGCGCGACCTGTGGTTCGACCCGCAGGATTTGGATATCCTCGAGGCCGATTATGCCATCTGCTCCACCGAGCGCGGAACCGAGATCGGCCTGGTCACGGCCGATCCCTTCGAGGTACCGCAGGACGAGATCGGCCAGCCGCTCAAGCCCGTGCTGCGCGTGGCGAGCGACATCGACCTGCAGCTTGCCGATGATCTGGCCATCCAGGGCGACGAGGCCATGGTCGATTTCCGTCGCCTGGTCAAGGAGCTCGACCTCGAGATGAAGCCGGTCGGCGTGGAGTACCTGTTTGGCGGCGAGAAGGCCGTGTTCTACTTTGCGGCCGAGGAACGCGTCGATTTTCGCCAGCTCGTCAAGGATCTGTCCTCGACGCTGCACATTCGCGTCGACATGCGCCAGATCGGCGTGCGCGACGAGACTCGCCTGGTGGGCGGCTATGCCCAGTGCGGCCAGGAGCTCTGTTGCACGCGCTTTGGCGGACAGTTTGAGCCCGTCTCGATCCGCATGGCAAAAGAGCAGGACCTGCCGCTCAATTCCTCCAAGATCAGCGGCGTTTGCGGCCGCCTGATGTGCTGCCTGCGCTACGAGTTCGAGGCCTACAAGGACTTTAAGAGCCGCGCGCCCAAAAAGAAGACGCTTATCGATACGCCGCTCGGCAAGGCGCGTATTCAGGAATATGACACGCCGCGCGAGCAGCTGGTGCTGCGCCTGGAGAACGGCAAGGTCTTTAAGGTCAACCTGGCTGATATGACCTGCTCGGAGGGCTGCAAAAAGAAGGCCGCCGAGCAGGGCTGCAGCTGCCGCCCCGACTGCGTGACGCGCGACGTGCTCGAGCGCATCGAGTCGCCCGAGATGCGCCTGGCGCTCATGGAGCTCGACCGCGAGAACGGCGTCGACGTGGGCGATGGCCTGTCGAGCGCCGACCGTCTTGCTGGCACGTCGATGCCCAAGCGCCGTCGTCGCGATGCCGATTCCGATGCCCGCGCCGGTCAGGGGCAGGGCGAGGGTCGTGGCCGCGGAAAGGGCCGTGGCAATGCCGCAACGCCTGAGGCCGAGGAGGCCGCCGGTGGCCGTCGTCGTCGCAAGCGCGCGGGCTCGGGCGATGTCGGCGAGGCCGCTCCCGCAGGCAAGAATTCCCCCCGCGAGCGCGAAGCTCAGCAGCCTCAACAGCAAAATCGCGGCGGTGGCATGAATCCCACGCGCCGTCGCCGCCGCCATTTGTCGAGCGAGGAGCGCGAGGACGCCTTCCGCGCCGCAGCCGCTCGCGAAGCCGGTGCCGCCCCCAAGGGTGGTTCGGGTTCCGATACGCCTGCCGACAAGGGTAGCAAGCAGCGCAACGATGACGAGCGCGCCCCGCGTCCGCGTCGTCGCCATTCCTCGGGCACGCAGCAAAAGCCCTCGGTGCCCTCCGTTGCCGATCAGGTCTCGGATGGCGAGGTCAAGGTCACGCGTCGTCGCCCCGGAGATGGCGGAGGGGCGGCTGCCAAGGCCGCGCGCGGCGCTGCTCGCGACGAACGCGAGTCGCGCGAAGATCGTGGTGGCGAGGGTTCGGCCGACCAGGGCCAGAAGCGCCGTCGCCGTCGTCGTTCCCGCAAGCCGCGTCAAGATGGTGGCGAGGGTTCGACCCCGTCTTCGTCTGCACCACAACCGCCTACCGGCGAATAGCGCCCGCAAACGGATTTAACCTGCCTGACCCCAAACGCGTCGGGGTACCATAGCACTGAATCAACAACCCTCCCTGCGACCGAACGTAGGGAGGGTTGTGTCGTGAAGAGATATTTGAATGTGTTGGGATGCCTGCAAGGTGCCGGCATCCTGCCGTTTGCGGACGAATTGCTACCGTTTGCCGAGCTGGCGGCGTACGAGGCGCTTGAGGCGTTGTCGCCTACGCGATGCGCCGGCTGCGAGCGCTCCGGCGCGCTTATTTGCCAAGACTGCTTGGCGGCGCTTGCGCTCATCGACCCGCGGCATAGCTGCACTCGATGCGGCGCCCCGTTTGGAGACTTGCTGTGCACCGAGTGCTCGGTCGAGGGTTCGTCCTCGGCGATGGCCGAAGCACTCGACCGGTGCCTGGCATGTGCCGTTTACGCGCATCCGCTGCCGCGGATCATTAAAGCGTACAAAGACGCGGGCGAGCGACGCCTGGCGCCGTATCTGGCAGAGCTGCTATACGACACCGCCTTACATGCCCAGGTCGCGGCGCCCGAACGCTTAGGCGGTGTGTTGTCCGGCGCCGATGCGGTGGTGTTTGTGCCCGCGACTGCGGCGGCGTTTCGGCGACGCGGCTTCGATCATATGGAGGCCATCGCGCGCCCATTTTGCGAGCTGTCGGGTGTTCCGTTGCTCGACGCCCTCGTTAAATACGGCCATGGCGACCAGCGTGAACTCGGCCGTGAAGAACGCCGTGAACGCGTCCGAGGCATGTACGAGACCGTTGAGGACGTGCGGGGCCGCCGCCTGCTGCTTATCGACGACGTTATCACCACGGGTGCGACGATGGCAGCGGCTTCGGCGGAACTCAAGCGCGCCGGCGCCGCGGCCGTTGATGGCCTCGCTATCGCACGTGTTTGGTAGGGGTGGTTTTGTGGCAGTGAAGATTGAGCGGCGCAACGAGCCGACAGGCGAACAGCTAGCGGCTTCCGTAATCCTAACAGGCGCTTCAGCGCTGCGCATGATGCGCGCCGAGCGCCGGCAGATGGGCTATATCAGCTGGAAGGACCTCAATCCCGATGAAGAGCGCCGTGTGCTGCGCACGTCGTCGCCCTCGACCGAGGACATCTATCTTCCCGACTTGGTGCGAATTGGAGCCGCAAGCGGCGAGGTGCAAGAGGATTTGTGCTTGCTGGTGGGATCTGCGGCGCAGCGCCGCCGCATGCCTAGCGTAGGCTGGTCCGTGTGTTCCGGGTTGCCCGCCGGCTCGATTCTAGAGGTGGAACCGGGGGTGTACAGCTTGTCTCCCGAGGCCCTCTGCCTTGCCGTTGCGCGCGAACTTGGCTGTATCCAGGCATTTGCCCTGGCCCAGGAGCTGTGCTCTAAGATTTCACTGAGCGACCGCGGGAAGTATCTGCCTCCCTACACCTCGCCTGTTACGAATAAACTTGCAAAGGACAAGGACCAGCCAGCAGACGTGGGCTACTTTGAAGTCGAGCCGGCGCTGACGCCCGATCGCCTGGCAGATTACCTTGCGGCATGCAAGGGGAATGTGGCCAAACAGCTGCTGCGTCTGTGTCCCTACCTGTCAGAAAACCTGCTCTCGCCCATGGAGTGCATCATGCTCGCTCTGTTTTCGCTTCCGTTTTCCTATGGCGGATTTGACTGCGGTCCCTTTAAGACCGACTACAAGATCGAGTTCGATGACCGCGCGCAGGCAATCTCGGGGATGCCGCATGCAGTTTGCGATGCGTATCAGGAAGCAGCCCGGTTTGACCTTGAATACAACGGTGAGCTGGGCCATTCCTCCCGGAGGGGACGTATCCATGATGAAAAACGCAACACGGGCTTGATTACTATGGGAATCGAGGTCGCGACGGTCAACAACGAAATGCTCTGCGACATGGAAGCGATGGAAGCGCTCGCATGGCGCATCCACCAGCGTATGCGAAAGCGGTACCGGAATCGTGTCGATGCCCGCAGGAAGAAGCAAGAGGCGTTGCTTAACACGCTGCGGGCGTGTTTTGGGCTTAAGCCGGTCTAATTCACGTCGAAAATAGGGGGTTAATCATATGCCCTGGCCAAAATATGGCAAATATGAGTACTGTCACTAAATCAGTAACAGCAAAATCAAGGAATTTAGGACTCGGAGGCGGCATAAAGTAAGAAGATAATAAACAAATGTGGAATAACTAAGCATCAGGTTAGCGACATTGAGCGCAAAATCTGTCCGAGAGGCCAAAATTGCCTGTTACTAAATTGGTGACAGTACTCATATCTGCCATTTTTTGGCCACGGCACCCTAGGAAGGGTGCCCCGGAGCTCCCCATAGGGGAGCTCCGGGCTTCACAGAGGCACGAATAGCCCACTCCGACCTGCGAAATCTGTACTCGCGATGCGAATGACGCCCCTAACCTTAAACTTTAGCTTGAACTTAGCTATAATGCGCTACGTTCCTACCAGGCTGTGGTTGCGGACGGACGAAATGCCCGTCCTAGTCCAAGACAGACGCGGTCAAAGGGATCCACGTAAGCGACCGCGTGCGCGCGGCGCGATCATGGCGCGTCCTAGATGTAAGCCGCACCGTCCGTTCTACTTTCTTTGGGGCAATACCGCCTCGCGGGCGAGCGGGCCAGTCGTGAAGGTGGCTGCGGCCTCCCGAGCAAACACCCCGGTGCGCAAGTGTGGGGTCAAATACCAGGTCAGCTGGTGGGAACAATCTGATATTTCGTGCAACGCACGGATCGTATACGACACAGAAGGCAGGGTAGTGGACATGGTGAGGGGCAGCTTGATGCACGCGGCTCGGTTAGGTGCTGGGACCGCAGCGGTCATCGCCGTTTTGGGCCTGAGCGGATGCGCGTTCAACCCGCTGTCTACGTTCACGACTCCCACGATCGACCAGATCGAGTACGAGACCGTCACGTCCGCGGTGTCGGATGATGCCCTGGTCACCCCCGGTACCCTGACGGTTGCCCTCGATACCTCCGATGCGCCGCAGGCCATGCAGGGCGCTGACGGCGAGCTCACGGGGTATGCAGTCGACGCTGCCCGCGCCCTCGCAAGCCGCATGGGCCTTAAGGTCGCCTTTGTCGATGCGTCCTCGGCAGGTTCCGCGCTCGGTGACAAAAAGGCTGATATCTTTATCGGCGAGATCAACTCCACGGATGGGGACGTTAGCTCGCTCGGCACCTGCCTGTACGATGCCGCTTCCGTGTTCGGTAAAACCAGCGATGGTGGGTCGCTAAGCGTTTCCACCGATACCCTTAACACGTCTACTCTGGGTGTCCAGATGTCCTCGGCCTCGCAGGAGGCGCTTGCTAAGCAGAGCATCACCGCCAACCAAAAGACCTACTCCAACATCAACGAGTGCTTTGAGGCACTCGAGTCCGGCGAGGTCGACTATGTAATCTGCGACTCCACGGCCGGCGGCTACCTTGCACGCCTGATGAGCGAGGTCTCCTATGCCGGTTCGCTCGAGGCGCCCTCGACGCTTGGTGTTGCGGGCCTCTCGTCCAATGACGAACTGTGCCGTGCCGTGAGCGATGCCCTCGACGGTATTACGGCCGACGGCACGCTCGAGGCGGTCCACTCTGTCTGGTATGGCAGGATGCCCTACGACCTCACCACTAAGACGGTTTCGGGCGCTAACGTGCAGCCGGGCGACTCTGAGTCCAGTGAGACCGCATCCTCCGGCAGCGAGTCCTCCGATTCCAACAATGAGACCGCATCCTCCGAAGACAAATCGTCCAGCCAGGAAGACACTATCACCGACGACGACATTAACAAGCTCAATAGCTAGTTATTGCTAGGGGTGGCGTCTCCTACGCGCTAGGAGGGACGCCTCTTCACGGTTTCAACACGCATCGCCGGGCTCTCCCAACAGGGGAGCCCGGCTTTTTCGTTTCCAAAAAACCAGCAGGTCAAAGACATTTTTTAGGTGCAAAAGCAAAGTCGCCGTCGCTCTTCCATAGCGCACTTTGCCACAGAAAAGTGCGAGACTTCGGTATGCGGTATCAAGCAATCGTTATTCGGGTCTTTAGGAATCCGCGTGATTAAATGCACGGCAATGGGTACATAGCCAGTACAGTAAGTCCCCGAGGCAGATTGGAGCCACGTATGGATATCAAGGTTTCTGGACGCAAGACGACGGTAACCGATGCTCTGCGTGCGCATGTGGATGAGAAGATCGGCGAGGCGCTCAAGGTTTTCGATATCGAGCCCATGACAGTCGACGTCGTGCTTCGTTATGAGAAGAACCCCTCGAACCCCAACCCGGCAATCGTCGAGGTCACGGTTCGTGCCCGCGGCTCTGTGATTCGCGTTGCCGAGCACGGCGCAGATATGTATGCCGCCATCGACCTCTCCGCCGATAAGGTTACCCGCCAGCTGCGCAAGTTCAAGACTAAGGTCGTGGACAACCGCCAGGGTGGTGCCAGCGCCGCGGATGTCGCACCGGTCGAGCGCGTCGAGGATCTGGCCGACCTGCTGCTGCCCGAGGAGGAAGACGACCTGCTCGTCCGCGAGAAGGTTATCGACGTCACTCCGATGACTGAGGAGCAGGCGCTGGTGCAGACCGATCTGCTCGGTCACGACTTCTACGTGTTCGAGAACGCGACGACCGGCCTTATCAATGTGGTGTATCACCGTAAGAATGGTGGATATGGCATCATCAAGCCCCGCATCGAAACACTTGACGAGTAAAATACGTTAACTTGCATGAGTTAACGGCTGGCGGCCATCCCATGCGGGTGGCCGCCTTTTTACGTAAGGAGTCGCTTTGATGGACAAGGCCGCATCCGCCGGTCATTCGGACCGTTGCCGCATCGTCGTCGATACCTGCTGCGACTTTAGCCCCGAGGTCGCCGCGAACCTCGATGTCGATATCCTGGGTTTCCCCTTCATTATCGATGGCGAGGAGCGTACGGACGACATCTGGTCGAGCATGAGCCCTAAGGAGTTCTACGACCGCATGCGCGCCGGTGCCCGCGTGTCCACCTCGGCTGTGTCGCTCGGTCGCTATATCGAGTTCTTTACCGAGTGCGCCAAAGAGGGCACGCCCACGGTCTACCTGTGCTTTACCTCGGCGCTGTCGTCGAGCTACAACTCCGCGTGCCAGGCGGCAGATGCCGTGCGCGCCGAGTATCCCAACTTTGAGCTCTACGTGGTCGACAACGCTCTGCCCTGCGCGACCGGCGCGCTCTTGGCGCTCGAGGCCGTGCGCCAGCGTTCGGCGGGACTGACCGCCAAGCAGCTGGTCGACTGGGTAAACGAGGCTAAGACCTATGTCCACGGTTACTTTACGCTCGAGAGCTTCGACGCACTGGCTGCTGGCGGCCGCATTCCGCCCGCGGCGGCGCAGCTCACGGCAAAACTCGACGTCAAGCCCGAGCTTTCCTACGACCTTGCCGGCTCGCTGTCGCTGATCGGCGTCAACCGCGGCCGCAAGAAGGCGCTCAAGTCCATCCTCAAGTCGTTCCGCGAGAACTATGTGCCCGATCGCACCATGCCCATCGCCATTATGACGGCCGATGCCGAAAAGGACGGCGACTGGCTCGAAGCTGCCATCCGCAAGGAGGAGGGTTGCGCCGACGTCACGATCATTCGCAGCTCCGTCGGTCCTACCATCGGCTCGCACGTGGGCCCCGGCATGGTGGCCTGCGCGTTTTGGGGTAAGAACCGCGCCGACAAGGCGTCGCTTTCCGACCGCATCGCCCGCCGCGTGCGCGGTCAGTAGGCAAGTAACGCGGCCGTAATCGATCCCAACTCACAGCCCAAACGCTGGCACCGAGTATTCAACCTGGTAATAACACCCAACCCAAAAGGAAAGGCTTCATGGCAAACAAGCTCTCTGTCGCATTCATCGGCACCGGAATCATGGGTGCCCCCATCGCCGGCCACATCCTGGATGCCGGCTATCCCGTCACGGTCAACAACCGTACCAAGTCCAAGGCCGTCGCGCTTATCGAGCGCGGTGCCGTTTGGGCCGATACGCCGGCAGATGCCGCGGCGAACGCCGATGTCGTCTTTACCATGGTGGGCTATCCCTCCGAGGTCGAGGAACTCTACCTGGCGGGCGACGGCCTGCTCGCGTGCACCAAGCCGGGTGCGGTCTTGATCGACCTCACCACGAGCTCGCCCGAGCTTGCCCGTGACATTGCCGAGGCCGCCCAGGTTTCTGGTCGCATGGCGTTTGACTGCCCCGTCACCGGCGGCGAGTCGGGCGCTATCGCCGGTACGCTCACGGCTATCGTGGGCGCTACCGAGAACGACATCGCGCCGGTCCGCGACATCCTTGCCACCTTTGCGGCCAACATCTGCTGCTTCGACGGCGCCGGCAAGGGCCAGGCTGCCAAGCTCGCCAACCAGGTGTCGCTGGGCGCCTGCATGGTCGGCATGGCAGACGCCATGGCATTTGCCGAGCTGAGCGGCCTTGACCTGGAGAAGACCCGCCAGATGATCCTGGGCGGTACCGGCAAGTCCGGCGCCATGGAGAGCCTGGCTCCCAAGGCGCTCGACGGCGACTACAAGCCCGGCTTTATGGTCGAGCACTTCATTAAGGACCTGCGTCTGGCGCTCGCCTACGCCGATGACCGCGAGCTCGCGCTGCCCGGCGCTGATGTGGCCTTTACGCTCTACGACATGCTCGACGCCATCGGTGGCGCCAAGCTGGGTACCCAGGCCATCACGGTCCTCTACAAGGAGGAGGCCGACGCCATCGCCGCCGGTCTGGACTGGTCGCAGTATCGTCCCGAGGAGCATGGTACTCACGAGGAAGGCTGCGGTTGCGGCGAGCATGGCGACGATCACGAGTGCGGTTGTGGCCACCACCACGACGAGGGCCACGAGTGCTGCGGCGGCCACGGCCATGACGACAGCCACGAGTGCTGCTGCGGCCACCATCACGAGGAGTAACGCCCATGAGCTGGACGTTCGTGGTGCTTGCGCTGGCGCTCTTTCTCTTTGCGATCTACATCGGTTTTTTGTGCGGCCAGTGGGCGTGCGAAAAGCGCGTGATCACCAAGCGCGACTACTGGATTGCCAACTTTGCGGGTGCGGTGGCAGTCGTCCTGCTGACCTGGGTGTTCTCGCTGTTCCCGCTGGTGCAGTTTGCGCCGATCGGCTGGCTCGGCGGCTTTATCGCCGGCCTTAAGATGAGCTTTGGCGAGTCCGTCGGTCCGTGGCGCAAGCACGACGAGGTCTTTAACGTCAACAAGGCTCACCGTGCCGCCGCCGACGCGGGCGACGCCGAGGAACGCCGCCGTGCGCGTCGCAATGGCGCGGCCGATCGACAGCTCATCTCGGTCACCGATGACAGCAAGGGTGCTGGCAAGCACGCTAAGAAATAGTAAGAAGAGGTAACTATGGCAGAAAACAAAGACGAACAGCTCGCCGACGAGGAGCTGGCACAGCTTCAGCTGGCAGAGGAGAACGAGAACGCCGTCGACCGTCTGGTCAAGGAACTCGGCTGCCCCACGCGCCGCATCCGCCAGTTTGCCGCCCGCGTGCTGCACCTGCTTGCCGAGCGCGATCCGCAGCGCGTCGTGCCCTGCGTGCCCGCGCTGATCGAGGCGCTCGACCGCCCCGAGGCTCAGACCCGCTGGGAGGCCCTCGATGCCCTGACGGCGCTCGCCACCACCTGCCCCGAGCAGCTGGGCGATGCCTTTGAGGGTGCCGAGACCGCACTGTTCGACGAGATCTCCTCCACGCTGCGCTATGCTGCCTTCCGCCTGCTGTGCGTGTGGGGCGCCACGAGCGTCGAGCGTTCGCGCGAGGCTTGGCCCATCCTGGACGAGGCCATCCAGTGCTACCACGGCGACCTCGAGTATCGCGACATGCTCGGTTGCCTGTACGAGTTTGGCCAGGGCGAGATTGACGCCGAGGTTGCCGAGAAGCTTGCGCTGCGCCTTAAGTTCGATGCCGAGAACGGTAAGGGCAGCTATCTCAAGGCCCGTTCGAGCGAGATTTGCGAAATGCTTGTTAAACGTTTTGGCCTGGATCTCTCCAAAAAGAAGAAGCGTGCTAGCGTTAAAAAATCTGACGACGCCGAAGACGAGGAGTAACAGATTATGGCGCACGATGTAGTCCTGATTCCCGGTGACGGTATCGGTCCCGAGATTACGCAGGCCATGCGCCGCGTGGTCGAGGCTGCCGGTGTCCAGATCAATTGGAACGTCCAGGAGGCCGGTGCCGGCGTCATGGACGAGTTTGGCACGCCGTTGCCCCAGCACGTGCTCGATGCGGTCGCTGAGACCAAGGTTGCCATCAAGGGCCCCATCACCACGCCGGTCGGCACGGGTTTCCGCAGCGTCAACGTGGCCCTGCGCAAGCATTTTGACCTGTACGCCTGCGTGCGCCCCTGCCTGTCGCAGCCGGGTGACGGCTCGCGCTTCCGCGACGTCGACCTGGTCATCGTGCGCGAGAACACCGAGGACCTCTACGCCGGCATCGAGTTCGATGAAGGTGCTGCCGAGGTCGAGGAGCTCTCGCAGCTTGTCGAGCGCTCGGGTCAGAAGACCTTCGCCGCTGATTCCGCCATCTCAATTAAGCCGATCTCCATCGCCAAGAGCCGCCGTATTGTGGAGTATGCCTTTGAGTATGCCCGCCGCTGCGGCCGCAAAAAGGTGACGGCCGTGCACAAGGCCAACATCATGAAGGCGACCGACGGCCTGTTCCTGCGCGTGGCACGCGAGGTGGCCGCCAACTATCCCGATATCGAGTTCAACGACAAGATTGTCGACGCCACCTGCATGGGCCTGGTCCAGAACCCCAACGACTTCGATGTTCTGGTGCTGCCCAACCTGTACGGCGACATCGTGAGCGACCTGTGCGCCGGCCTGGTAGGCGGCTTAGGCATGGCCCCCGGCTCCAACATCGGTGCTGACTGCGCCATCTTCGAGGCAACGCACGGCTCCGCGCCCGATATCGCTGGCCAGGATATCGCCAACCCCACGGCCGAGATCCTCTCTGCTGCGATGATGCTCGATCACCTGGGCGAGAACGACGCTGCCAATCGCATTCGCGCCGCCGTCTCTGCCACGCTCGACGAGGGCGAGCAGGTTACCGGTGACGTGCGTCGTGCCCAGACCGGCTCCGTCGAGGGCGCCGTGGGCACGCAGGCCTTTGCCGATGCCGTTATCGCGCACCTGGCCTAAGGTATGCACGCTGCAAACGCCTAAATAGTACTTAAGTGTTTGCGTATAACCTAAGAATCAATACGCCCGGCACTCTGTCGGGCGTATTCTATTGAAGACTATGTTTCCTAACAAGGAGTAACCGATATGGGTCTGATTCAAAAGAAGGACGAGAAGGACGAGATCGACGGCATCCAGATCATCGAGCGCGGCGAAGGCCCCGACGGTGACGAGGACGAGAAGATCGACCTGGTCACCGGTACGTCTGCCGAGCACATTGCTGCCGGTACGACGGCCGAGGAGGAGGACGCCCGTCTGGAGGCTCAGATTGCCGCGGATGCCGCTGACGAGGATCTGATGCCCGAGGAGCAGGACGAGGACGACGACTCCGACGTGGATGACCACACTTGCAAGCACAAGAAGACGATGATTGCCGCCTTTGTGGTTGCCGTCGTGATTGCTGCCGTGATTGGCTTCTTTATTGGCAATGGTGGTTTTGGCGGCAAGGGTGTCGGCTCGTCGACCCTGACCGAGGACCAGCTCGATTCGACCGTGGCAAGCTACAGCTACAACGGCAAGAAGAGTGACATCACCGCGCGCGAGGCCATCGAGAGCCAGTACAGCCTCGACACCGTCAAGGACGACGACGGCAACTATACCGCTCCGTCTGCCGACGTCATCCTGTCCTACGTGCGCAACAAGATCCTGCTCGATGCTGCCGAGGACGAGGGCATCACCGTCTCTTCTAAGGAGATGAAGAAATACGCCGAGGATTCCATCGGCACTTCGGACTACAAGACCATGGCCACGCAGTATGGCGTGTCCAAGGACCAGGCCAAGCAGATCGTCCGCCAGTCCGCGACGCTGCAGAAGCTCTACAAGAAGAAGGTGGGCGATAGCTCCGCAAGCATGCCGACCGCTCCGACCGAGCCTGCTGACGGCAACGAGGAGACCGCGAGCAAGGACTACGCCGACTACATCATCAACCTTGCCGGTGACGAGTGGGATAGCGAGAAGGGCACTTGGAAGGACGCCGACAGCACCTACGCTAAGGCCTTTGCCGACGATGCCTTTACGGCCGATAGCGCTACCTATAAGCAGGCCATGACCGCCTACTACACTGCTTACCAGCAGTACTCTTCGCAGGCTTCAAGCGCCAGCTCCAAGTGGACCGAGTATGCTAACGGCCTCTACGCCAAGGCCAACATCAGCATCTACGGCCTGTTTGCGTAAAGATTTGTCTGAGCCACCGAGCTCGTAGCCGAAATATCTGAATAGCCCGCTAGAACGGATGTTGTTCTAGCGGGCTATTTGCGTTTGGGCGCTGGTGGCTACATTATGCCTATTAATCTTTAAGCCCAAAGAGGCTATCGGCTTCATCGTCAGGTATGTATTCCAGAACATCGCCCGGTTGGCAGTCGAGTGCCCGGCATATCGCGTCAAGAGTTGAAAAACGTATGGCAGAAACCTTGCCTGTCTTAATGCGTGACATATTGACCTGGGAGATGCCCACGCGTTCCGCAAGCTCTTTGGATGAGATCTTGCGTTCGGCGAGCATGCGGTCAAGCCGCAGAATAATCATGGATTCCCCCTAGAGCAACTCGTCATCTTGTTTTTGCAGGATACACCCGTACTGGAAGACGCTGGCAATCAGGCTAATAATCAGGCCTGCAAAGACCATAGAGAGGTCGAGGTGCTGGCCGCCAAGCGCATCCGTAAAGTTGCCGCCAAATCCTGAGAGTATCAGCCCCGTGACTATGGCACCAAGAAGCTTCACAGCAACGCCGCCAATAAGGAACAAATGTCCTATTTGACGTAGTATGCGGATGCATTCGAGGTCAAAGGGCCTGCCCGCCTTTTCAATGGCGGAGAAAAACTTGTATGCGCTTAGCACGATGGCAAACGCAAGGCATGTCATCATGGCGCTCCCTATGGCAGTATGACCGTCGTGCGCGACAAGCATAAGAGGGGTGTGTTTATCGGCGCCGACGAGAGCGAGAATTGGCCCTTCGCCAGCCTCAAGCTCTACGGATTGGAGACAGAACCCTTGGGAGAGGCTAGGCAATATGAGTAGATCGTAGATTGCAATGACTGCGAGGAGTCCCAGAGCGAGCGCCACGGCGGTGCAGATTGTGGCCCATTTGCAGTAGCGAGTGAGCTTCCTCAGTTTGGCTATTGCCTGTTCACGGTCGATGGCTTCATTCGATTTGGATGCGTTCCAGCGGATCATAGCTCCTCCAACCAATGTCTTGGATGATACTAAATTTTATAACATACTTAACGATAAACGATAAACAATTACAGATTAGAGTAAGTAATGTTTATAAGACGAATAGCGAGAGCTTATGGCACATTCAGGGAGTGGGAGTTTGGCGCGCGGGGGATGGACGAGTATTGAAATATCCTGCAACCGCGCAAGTGCTTCATCGGGTCTCCCCAATTCATCTAGAAAAACGGCTGCAAACGACTGCAAATAACCGGTGAACGGTCAAAAACTACCGTTCACCGATAATTTTTAAACTGGTTCTAACTGGTATTAAGTCAAAAAGACCAATTCACATATCTTCACAATGACCTGCAATTTTTCTACACGCTATTTTTAGCCGCCCTGCGTTGTTTAGGGACAGGAAAAGTTCCGATCTTTTGCCAAAGCATTTCGAAACGGTTTCAAAACCGCAGGTAGAAGTGTTAACGACCGGTAAACGGTCGATTTATCACCGTGAGCGGTGCAAAAACGTTTTACCGTATGAATCAACGAAAGCGATCTCTTCTGGGGTGATATAGTGACAACAACACGTCACGTGGTTACTACCAGTTTAGAAACCACTGGTCTTCAAAGAACGCTTTCTAAGAAGCTTTAAGGGCGAGCGCCCGCTGGCTTCCGAAAATCATCGGACTCAGATTGTACACACCTTCGGAAGGGATATTTGAATGGTTGGCTTTATTCTTACCGGTCATGGACAGTTCGCACCCGGCCTAGCTAGCGCTATCGCTATGGTTGCCGGCGACCAGCCCGCTTTTACCGTCGTTCCTTTTGAGGGCGACCAGGCTGCTTCCTACGGTGAGGATCTCCGCGCCGCTATTACCGCCATGCGCGAGGAGTGCGATGGCGTGCTCGTCTTTACCGACCTGCTTGGCGGCACCCCGTTCAACCAGTCGATGATGATTGCCCAGGATGTCGACAACGTCGAGGTTCTGACTGGCACCAACCTTCCCATGGTTATTGAGCTTCTGTTCCTCCGCGGCAATGCCACGCTCGCCGAGCTTGGCGAGCAGGCCGTGACCGTTGGCCAGACGGGCGTCACCGCCCAGACGGTCGCATCCGTTGCCGGCTCCGAGGAAGAGGATATCTTCGGCGACGAGGACGGCATCTAATGGCCGATTTCGGAGCCAACGTCCTGAGCTCCTCGGTCGCCCTTTTAGGCCTGCTTGTCATCATGGGCTTGATTTACACCATCTGGTCGCAAATCAACATGAAGAAGAAGCAGAAGTACTTCAAGGAGCTGCACACCGAGCTCAAGCCGGGTCAAGAGGTTCTTTTCGCCGGCGGTATCTACGGAACCGTCAAAGGCATCGAAGGCGAGAAGGTCCAGATCAAAGTCCGATCCGGAGCCGTCGTAGATGTTTCGCGTTACGCGATTCAGGAGATCAAGTAACTGTCGTCAGCAAATAACGAAAGGAAGCTGATCAACATGGCAGAACCCAACATTCTTCTTACCCGCATCGATAACCGACTGGTTCATGGTCAGGTTGCCACCCAGTGGAACTCCACCCTGGGCTCCAACCTCATCCTCGTCGCCAACGACGACGTGGCGTCCAACACCATGCGCCAGAACCTCATGAAGATGGCCGCTCCCGCCGGCGTCGCTACGCGTTTCTTCTCTCTGCAGAAGACCATCGACGTCATTGGCAAGGCGAGCCCGCGCCAGAAGATCTTCATCGTGGCCGAAACACCGGAAGACGTGCTTACGCTCGTCAAGGGCGGTGTGCCTATAAAGAAGGTAAACATCGGCAACATGCACATGTCGGAAGGAAAGCGCCAAGTCGCCACCTCCGTCGCGGTTAACGACGAGGATGTCGCTGCGTTTAAAGAGCTGCAGGAATTGGGGGTGGAGTTGGAGATCAGGCGCGTTCCGAGCACGCCTGTTGAGGACACGAGCAAGCTCTTCTCGTAATCCTCGTGATCCACGTTGTCAGGAGTGAAACCCTGACGTTCTGTACGTGAAATCCAAAGTGCGTACATACATTTTGAAAGGAGGAGCAAGATGGAATACTCGATCATCCAGATCGCTCTGGTCTTCGTCGTCACGTTCATCGCGGCAATCGACCAGTTTGACTTCCTCGAGTCTCTCTATCAGCCCATCGTCACCGGCGCCGTCATCGGTCTTATCCTTGGCGACCTCAACACCGGTCTTCTCGTGGGTGGTACCTATCAGCTCATGACGATCGGCAACATGCCGATCGGAGGCGCTCAGCCGCCTAACGCCGTCATCGGCGGCATCATGGCAGCCATTCTCGCTATCGCCACGGGCCTCGAGCCCAACGCGGCAGTCGGCCTCGCCATTCCGTTCGCTCTGCTTGGCCAGCTTGGCGTTACCCTGGTCTTCACGCTTATGTCCCCGCTTATGTCCACGGCCGATAACATGGCTCACAACGCGGACACCAAGGGCATCGAGCGCCTGAACTACTTCGCCATGGCTCTGCTCGGCCTGATCTTCGCTGTCGTCGTCACCCTGTTCTTCATCGCTGGCGCTACCATCGGTCAGACCATCGCTTCTGCCATCCCGACTTGGCTGCAGACCGGTCTCTCCGCTGCAGGCGGCATGATGCGCTTTGTCGGCTTCGCCGTCCTGCTCAAGGTTATGATGAACCGCGATATGTGGGGCTTCTTCCTCATGGGCTTTGGCCTCGCGCTCATCACCGTTGCCAACGATTCGCTGGCAACCCCTGCTCTGCTCATCCTCGCTCTCATCGGCTTCGGCATCGCTTTCTGGGACTTCCAGCAGCAGACCGAGCTGAAGGGTGCAGCTGTTTCTGACGGAGGTGACTTCGAAGATGGCATCTAATGAGTATGTGATCCCGGAGCACTACGAGGATCTCACTCCTGCTCCGCAGCTCGACCAGAAGACCCTCAACAAGATGGCTTGGCGCTCCTGCTTCCTGCAGGCATCGTTCAACTACGAGCGCATGCAGGCCGCTGGCTGGCTTTACTCCATCATCCCCGGTCTGGAGAAGATCCACACCAACAAGAACGACCTCGCGGCTTCCATGAGCCACAACCTGGAGTTCTTCAACACCCACCCGTTCCTCGTCACCTTTGTTATGGGCATCGTGCTTTCGCTCGAGCAGAACAAGGTTGACATCCCCACGATCCGCGCCGTCCGCGTCGCCGCAATGGGCCCGCTCGGTGGTATCGGTGACGCCCTGTTCTGGCTGACGCTCGTGCCTATCACGGCCGGCATCACCTCCAACATGGCCATCAACGGCAACGCCGCTGCACCGATCATCTTCCTGGTGATCTTCAACGTCGTCCAGTTCGCTCTGCGCTTCTGGCTCATGAACTGGTCCTACAAGCTTGGCACCAGCGCTATTGACGCTCTGACCGCCAACATGCAGGCCTTCACGCGTGCCGCTTCCATCATGGGCGTCTTCGTCGTCGGTTGCCTGGTCGTCACCATGGGTGGCACCCAGATCAACCTCCAGATCCCCAACGGCACCACCCGTGGCCTCTCCGCTACTACCGTGATCGTCTCCGAGAAGGAGGCCGAGAACTTCACCGGAATGGAGGGCATCGATACCGAGACCGCTGAGGCCGGTACCATCGCCATGACCGATAAGGACGGCAACGCCCTTACCGCTTCCGATGCCGACGGCAACGCTGTCGAGTGCGGCGTCACCGATCTGGGTAACGGCATGGAGTCCGTGACCTACGGCACCGTTACCGAGGATCCGGTCAACTTCTCTGTTGCCGACACCCTCAACACCATCGTCCCGAAGCTCGTCCCGCTTATGCTTACGCTGCTGCTTTACTACATGTTCGCTAAGCACAGCTGGACCCCGACCAAGGGCATTCTCCTGCTCTTCGTCCTTGGCATCCTGGGCGCTGGCCCGCTTGGTCTCTGGCCGAGCATCTGGTAAGGCTCTAGCTTGAGGGGTGTGTCCCTACGCGGCTCACACCCCGACCCCTTAAGCCATGTGTATGTTAAAAGCCGCGTGCTCGAAAGAGCGCGCGGCTTTTGTTTTCTTAATGATTCGGGTGTGGCAGACAGATAATGCATAACACCCTAGGTAGTTAGCCGAATTCGAGCAAAAGGGAGGATAGGATGGCGATCGGAGCGCGTAAGCAACCGCTGTACGATCAGCTGGTCGATATTCTGACCGAAAAGATTGACCATGAATATCGCGCCGGTGACATGATTCCTTCCGAGCGCGAACTTTCGGAGCGCTATGGTCTCTCGCGCACTACGGTACGCCTGGCTCTGCAGGAACTGGAGCGTTTAGGACTGGTGGTTCGGCAGCACGGTCGCGGTACCTTTGTGACCGACCGTTCGGCAAAAGCAACCAATCTTATGCAGTCCTACAGCTTTACCGAGCAGATGCGCGCGATGGGTCGAGAACCCGAGACCACGATTCTCGAGTTTTGCGAGATGGAGGCCGATAAGAATCTGGCCGAGCATATGGGATTGCGCATCGGTGATCGCATTTTTAAGCTCAAGCGTCTTCGCTCTGCCGACAACATGCCCATGATGGTCGAACGCAGCTATCTACCGGTTCGTCAATTTCTGTCCCTAAAGCGACCGCTGCTGGAGCGTAAGCCGCTTTACGATGTGATTGAGCAGGACTTTCAGCAAAAGATTCGCGTGGCCGAAGAGGAGTTCTATGCGAGCATAGCCCGTCCCACCGATGCCCACCTTTTGGGAATTGTCGAGGGCTCGCCTGTGCTCGATTTGGTCAGGACTACGTATAACGAGTCAAACGAGGTAGTGGAGTACACACTCTCGGTTGCTCGTGCCGATCAGTTTAAATACAAGGTTTACCACCAGCGCAGTAACTAGTGCTCGCATCGTTTCCATATGGTGATTCTTTGCATTTAACTGGTTACTACCAGATAACCAACCGAAGTGTATAATTGCACGTCAGAGGATTACTTCTAGAGAGAGGTATTAGAAATGTTCGAGAAGAGTGTCGAGGAGCTCACCGAGCTCGGCGCCCAGATCACCACGGCCGAGATTGCTCAGCAGCCCGAGCTTTGGCGTGATACGCTCAACATCTATCGCGAGAACAAGGAGGCCATCGAGGCCTTCCTGGCCGAGGCTCGCGCTATGGGCGAGGGTCGTCTGTCCGTTGTCTTCACCGGTGCCGGTACGTCCGACTACGTTGGCGATACCTGCGCCCCGTACCTGCGTCACGCTGGCAACACTGATCTCTACGACTTTAAGCCCATCGCCACGACCGACATCGTGAGCGCCCCGCGCGACTTCCTGCGCGCCGAGGATCCCACGCTCGTGGTTTCCTTTGCCCGCTCTGGCAACAGCCCCGAGAGCCTTGCCGCCGTTGCCGTTGCCAAGGAGCTCGTCCACAACGTCAAGTTCCTCAACATCACCTGCGCTCCCGAGGGCAAGCTTGCCGTCGAGTCTGCCGATGATCCCAATGCGCTGACGCTGCTCATTCCGCGCGCCAACGACAAGGGCTTCGCCATGACCGGTTCCTACACCTGCATGACCCTGCTCTCTACCCTCATCTTTGACGAGGCTTCCGACGAGCAGAAGGCCGAGTGGGTCGAGACCATCGCCAAGATGGGCGAGGAGGTCATCGCTCGCGAGTCCGAGGTTGCCGACTACCTCGCTGGCGACTTCAACCGCGTGACCTACCTTGGCTCCGGCTCCTTTGGCGGCCTTGCTCAGGAGAGCCAGCTCAAGATCCTCGAGCTTGCTCATGGCCTGGTTGCCACTTCCTACGACACCTCCATGGGCTATCGTCACGGACCCAAGTCCTTCGTCGACGATAAGACGCTCGTCTTCGTATTCGTGAACAACGACGCCTACACCCGTCAGTACGACATCGACATCCTCAACGAGATCGGTGGCGACAAGATCGCTCAGCACACCGTTGCCGTTCAGCAGGATGGCGCTACTGTCTACGAGGGTGAGTCCTTCACCTTTAAGGGCTATGAGGCGCTCCCCGAGGGTTACCTTGCTCTGCCGTTCGTGATGTTTGCCCAGGCTATCAGCCTGCTCAACTCCGTCCGCGTGGGCAACACGCCCGATACGCCGAGCCCCACCGGCACGGTCAACCGCGTGGTTAAGGGCGTGACGATTCACCCCTTCACCGCTTAATCGCGTCCCCCTGTAAGGGCGCCCGTCCGCTCATAACGGCGGGCGGGCGCTTTTTGTTTTACGTGAGCTGGGTATAAGCATTACCACAGTCAACTGCTTTAGAAGCGAGGAGTGCATATGAGCACGTACGCAATTAAGGCTGACAAGTTCTTCTTGCCGGCAGGCCCGCAACTGGGCGGCTATCTTATGGTCGAGGATGGCGTTTTTGGCGCCTGGCAGGCCGACGAGCCCTCTTGCGAGATTAAGGACTACACGGGATCGTGGATCGCACCGGGTATGGTCGATACTCACATCCATGGCTTCTACAACCACTCAACTACCGATAACGATCCCGAGGGCATCGATATCAGCTCAACCGAGCTCGCCCGTCGCGGTACCACCAGCTGGCTGCCCACGACGTTCACCGATGGCGTCGAACAGATCAAGGACGCCTGCGCTGCTATCGCCAAGGCGGACGAGGGCCGCGGCCCCGACTTCTGCGGTGCCCGCATTCAGGGCATCTACCTGGAGGGCCCCTTCTTTACCATGAAGCACGTGGGCGCGCAGAACCCCGCTTACCTGATTGACCCCTCCGAGGAGGTTTTCGACCAGTGGCAGGAGGCTGCGGGCGGTCGCATCGTTAAGAGCGCCATGGCCGCCGAGCGCGACGGTGCCGCTGCTTATGCGGCTGCTCTGAACGCCAAGGGCGTGGTGACCAGCATCGGTCACTCCGACGCCACCTACGATGAGTGCATCGCCGCTATCAATGCCGGTGCCAGCTGCTTTACGCATACCTATAACGGCCAGCGCGGTCTGCATCACCGTGAGCCCGGTGTCGTGGGTGCTGCCATGTCCACGCCCGAGACCTACGCCGAGATCATCTGTGACGGCAAGCACGTAAACCCTGCCGCCATCAAGGCACTGCTGCAGGCAAAGGGCTGGCAGCACACGGTGCTCATCACCGACTGCCTGGGCTGCGGCGGCATGCCCGAGGGCAGCTACACCAGTGGTGGTATGGACGTCATCATGAAGGACAACCTGTGCTGGCTCGCCGACGGCAAAAGCATTGCCGGCTCGGTGCTCACGCTTGCCCAGGGCGTCAAGAACATTGTCGATTGGGGCATCGCCAGCGCTGATATCGCCATTCGCATGGCAACCGAGGTGCCGGCTCGCTCTGCGCACATCGAGGATAAGTGCGGCAGCATCATGCCGGGTCGCGACGCCGACTTTGTCGTGTTCGACCATGAGCTCACCCTCGTCGAGACGTATGTTGGCGGCCAGAGCGTCGGCAACGCCTTTACCGATTAACGATAGAAAAAGACGGCGGGCCCGAATCTGCTCGGACCCGCCGTATGGGTTAAACGCTCAAAAGCACCTTAACAGTTACAGCTTGTTAACGATCTTCTTTGCCGTGCGCTTGACGCCGGCCACCAGGCCTCCTGCAGGATGCTCCTTCTCGTAGGCTAGACGCTTCTCGCGCTTGGCATACTCTTCGACGATGATGTCGCCGTACTCGTCTTCGATCTTGTCGAAGAAGTCGACGGCGCCCTTAATTTCCTCAGCGGTCGGGTGTCCCTTTTGGACACCGCCGGTGAGTTTGAACGGCCCCCACGTATCAAAGCCGGGGCAGCCGTAGACACCCATAAAGATGGCCTGTCTCATGCGGCAGATGCCATCGATATCCTTGCCGTACCACTTGTTTTTGCCACCGTAGGTCATAAGGCCAAACACCTTGTCCTGCGGCTGCAGTACGTTCGTGAGCACGCGCGCCATATCTTTGTCGATCTCGGAGTAATAGATGCCCGTGGCGACGCCGATCAGATGATATTCGTGCAGGTCGGGGTACTCGTTTTTACCGAGTGACCTCACGTCGAGGGTATCGATTTCGGGGTGCGCCTCGACGATGGCGTCCACGAGCTTTTTCGTATTGCCGTGGTGGCGTGAGGCATAAAGGATGATGGTTCGCATAAGAAGGCCTTTCAGCTGTAATTGCATCAATGTCTGTATGGTACCCCGTTGCATGGCTGGGAAACCGGACGCATCGATGAACGTGCGGGTTTGTCCTTTGGTCAGGGCCGAGACGGGTTCTTGCGAGCAAAAAGCAGTTGTTCGAAAGGATGGACAATGGAATACGCTCTCTCCAACGATTCGATTTCTATCAAGGTCTCCACGGCCGGTGGTTCGTTTACCTCGATCGAGGCCGGAGGTCGCGAGTATCTGTGGCAGGGCGATCCCGCCGTGTGGTCCGGCCAGGCACCGATTTGCTTCCCGATTTGCGGAGGCTTGCGCGATAACAACGCCATGACGTTTGCCGGGCATCATGTAAAGCTCGCTCGCCATGGGTTTGCGCGCAAACAGGAGTGGAAGCTGCTGAGCCAGAGCGAGAACGAGCTGGCGATGTGCCTGGCTTCGGAGGATAACGCCGCGCTGCTGAGCGATTATCCGTATCCGTTTAAGCTTGTCGCCCGCTATACGCTCGAGGACGCCGCCGTGCGTGTCTCCTATGAGGTTACCAACGAGGGCACCGAGGACATGCCGTTCTTTATCGGTGGACACCCCGGCTTTAGGTGTCCGCTCGACGAGGGCGAGGCCTATACGGACTACGAGTTGCGTTTTGAGAAAGACGAGGCTGCGGAGCTCTGCACCGCCGTTCCCTCGACCGGATTGATTGACGTGACCAACCGCTCCAAGAACCCCATGGTGGGAAAGACGCTGCCTCTGTCACATGAGCTCTTCGATTTTGCGGAGACCATCTTTGACGTGCTCGAGAGCCGTCAGGTCACGCTTTCCAAAAAGGGCGAGGACAAGGGCGTTCGCCTGAGCTTTGAGGGCTTCCCGTACCTCATTGTGTGGAGCAAGCCCGAGGGTGATTTTGTGGCAGTTGAGCCCTGGGGCGGCCTCTCGACCTGTTCCGATGAGGATGACGTGCTTGAGCACAAGCGCGGCTGCCTTATCGCCAAGCCCAAAGAAACCATCGTGCGCTCGTTCACAATCGAGATTCTGTAGTCGCATGTAGCCAATTCGTTTTGCAAGGCATAAGGAGCCTGCGAGATAAGGAGCTAGAAATGATCCTCACCGTTACGATGAACCCGTCCGTCGATACGCGCTATCAGCTCGATGAGCTCATTATCGACGACGTCAACCGCGTGACGCCCGAAAAGACCGCCGGTGGCAAGGGCCTCAACGTGGCCCGCGTCCTGGGCCAGCTGGGCGACGACGTTGTGGCAACCGGCTTGCTTGGTGGTCATATGGGCGCCTATATGGCCGAGCTCATGGATGCCAACGGCATTAAGAATGATTTTGTGCCCATCAAGGGCGAGACTCGCATCTGTCTCAATATCCTTCATGCTGGCAACCAGACCGAGTTGCTCGAGAGCGGCCCGACGATTGCCCCCGAGGAGCTCGATGCCTTTACCGCCAAGTTCGCCGAGCTTGCGAGCAAGGCCGATGTCGTTACCATCTCGGGTTCGCTGCCCCGCGGCGTCGAGGCGGACTACTACGCTAAGATCACGGGCATTGCAGAGAACGCCGGCGCCAAGGTGCTGCTCGATACCTCGGGTGCCTCGCTCGAGGCTGCGCTCAAGTCCGAGGTCAAGCCTGAGCTGGTTAAGCCTAACCTGACCGAAATTAACGGCCTTCTGGGCACGAGCTTTACCACCGACGATGTGGACGAGCTCCGTTCCGCGCTCGCCTCTGACGCCCGCTTCTCCGATATCCCCTGGGTCGTCGTATCCATGGGCGCTGCCGGCTCCGTTGGTTTCCATAACGGCCGTGCGTTCCGCGCCAAGACCCCCGATATCCCCGCCGTTAACGCTACGGGCTCTGGCGATTCGACCATTGCCGGCTTCGCACATGCGATTGCTGCCGGAGCCGACGACGAGACGGTGCTGCGTACCGCCAACACCTGCGGCAAGCTCAATGCCATGGATCCCATGACTGGCCACTTGGTTATGGATCGTTGGGACGAGGTTTACAACGGCGTTGTCGTGACCGAGCTGTAGGAGCTTGTGCTGCGGCCCCGGCATCGGTTGCCAGCTCATGTCGACGACAAGTGCAGTAGCATTATGCCGGGGCGCGACGCCGACACTGTCGTGTTCAATCCCGACCTTACCCTGGTCGAGACGCATGTGGGTGGCAACAGCGTCGGTAATGCGTTTGCCGAGTAGCCGCCAAAGAAACGATCCGAGAGGGGATTTAGATGATTTACGGTGCATTGGGCGATATCGAGGAGTACCGTGGAATGCTCAAGGGCCTCGACGTGCTGATCGACTGGCTCGAGGAGAACGATCCGGCGAAGCTCGAGGTCGGCAGCCATCCGATTCTGGGCGACAAGGTCTTTGCGAACGTCATGGCTCCCACGACGCGTCCCGAAGCCGAGGCTCACTATGAGACGCATCAGCGCTATCACGACCTGCAGATCGACGTCGAGGGTCGCGAGGCCTTTAAGGTTGCCACGGGCAGCCTGACGCTGGTTCAGGAGTTTGACGAGAAGGACGACTACGATCTGGTCGATTCCGACGCCTCGATCGCCGGCGATCTTGCTGACGACAAGTTTGCGCTGTTTGTTGCCGGCGAGCCTCACATGCCCACGCTCGAGTTCCAGGGCGATGGCGCGCAGCCGGTCAAGAAGATTTGCTTTAAGCTGCTTGCAGATGCTTACTGGGAGGAGTAGCGCGCTGCTCGGCTGAGCTGTTCGTGTTGCGAGCGTTATCCCTTGGGGGAGCTCGCTTGGGCCCCGCTGAACGCGGTTCCTTTGGGGATTGCGGTTGGCGGGGCTTTTGTTGAGTAGGAGAGTTTCCGGCGGCGTTGTGCTTGGATTGGCGGAAGCGCGCCCGAAATCAGCAACAAAAAAGCCGCCCGAAGGCGGCTATCTTGTGCAATGGAGCCAGCGACCGGGCTCGAACCGGTGACCCCCGCTTTACGAGAGCGGTGCTCTACCAACTGAGCTACGCTGGCGGCCATGTGATGGCGCAACTGAGGCGTCAACGGCTGTCTATGATACGGGACATCGCAAATCCGCGCAAGTGTTCTGACGGCTTTTCTCACTTTAAATGCACTAATATTGGAGACGCGATGTCTTGCTCTTACGGGTCTCAAACAGAATGGGGCAGCGATGACTCAACCCAAGATTCTTCTCGCACGCATCGACGACCGTTTCATTTACGGACAAGACGTTGAGCTGTGGAACGAAGCCGTGGGTTCCAACCTTGTCCTAATCGTCAACGATGAGATCGCGGCAGATTCGCGCCAATGGGCACCCATGAGGGTGGCGGCGCCAGAAGGCGTTTGGACGCGGTTTTTCTCGGTGCAAAGGACCATCGACGTCATTCATACCGCAACGCCTCGCCAATTGATTCTGATCATGGTGGCCTCACCCTCCGATGCGCTCGCGCTGGTTAAGGGCGGTGTGCCGATCACCAAGATCAGCATTGGTCATATGCAGGCAGGGGAGGGCAAGCGTCCCGCAACGCCCGCAGTTGCCGTAGACGACACAGACGTCGCTGTTCTCAGAGAGCTGCAAAAGCTCGGCATAGAACTAGAAATCCGCTATCTCCCCAGTTCCGCCCCCGACCCCATCGGCAATCTGTTCAACTGATCCCTTGGGGACGGAGGAAAACGGATCATTTTGCCTTCGTAGGGGATCTGTGTGGCGCTGTCCGCCAAAACTATGCCGGTTTACTACGATGAATTGCTTATCGCCGAGCATGCCAAATTTGCAGAGAATAAAACCGCAGGTAGACGAGTTGCTAATTTTTTATAAACCAGCGCGTGGTCGGACATAGTGGGTTCATCGTAGTAATTCGGCATAGTTTTGTTATGTCACCAATTCGGTGGCATCGAAAAGAAGGATTTAGGCATGAAGCAGCGCCCGTCGGCGGTGGTGCCGGCGGGCGCTGCTGTGCGAGATGTCGCGTTGTGGGCCTAGTGCCTCATAAAGTGGTATTCGATCATATTGCTGTAGGGGTGACCCGGACCCACAATGCCCTGCGGGAACAGCGGCTGGTGCGGCGTGTCGGGGTACATCTCGGCCTCGAGGGCAAAGCCGGCGCCCCAGCCATAGTTGGCATCGTCCTTGGCGTGCTCGTCGCCCAGCCAGTTGCCGGTGTAGAGTTGCACGCCCGGGGCGGTGGTGTAGTAGTCCAGCTCACGACCGGTCCACATCTCCTCGACATGTAGGGCGCGACGCAGGTTGCGGCCGTACTGATAGCCATCGATGCACAGGCAGTGATCGTAGCCACGGGCCTGCTTAATCTGCGGGTCGTCGGCCTCCATGCCGGGTGCGACGGGGCGCAGCTCGCGAAAGTCAAACGGTGTTCCCTCGACCGGAGCGATTTCGCCGGTGGGGATGTTCTGCTCGTTAATGGGCAAGTAGTGGGCAGCGTTGGCGATAAAGAAGTGCTCACAGTCCATGCCGGCGTTATGGCCGGCAAGGTTAAAGTACGTGTGGTTGGTCATGGACACGTAGGTGGCGCGGTCGCTCTCGCAACCATACTCGATGCGGAAGACTCCGGTGCGCGTAACGGTAAACACAGCCGTAAAGATTCGGTTGCCGGGCAGGCCCAGCTCGCCATCCTTAAGCGAGGTGGTCATGCGCACGGCGTTGTGAGTCTCGTCGAGCTCAACGTCCCATACGCGCTTGTGCAGACCATGCTCAAGATCGCTGTGCAGGTTGTTGACGCCTTCGTTGGCCGGCATATGCCAGTCCGTGCCGTCGATGGTGATCGTGGCGCCCGCGGTGCGGTTTGCCACGGGGCCGATGGTCGCGCCAAAGCAGGCGGGGTTGTCAAAGTAATCCTCGAGCTTATCGAAGCCCAGCACCACATCGCGCACGTTGCCGGGAATGTCGGGCACATCGATACCCAGCACGGTGGCGCCATAGTCCATAATGCGAACGCAGATCTCGGGCCCGTTGAGGGTGTAACGATGAACGGGGGTACCGCACGGCGCGGTGCCGAAAAGCTCGGAAGTGATCATTTGGTTCCTAACATCGAGGTATTTCCGACAAACTGTAGCGCGAACAGGTGAGATTATCACTACACCCCACTAAAGCAGGGGGTATTTTTCTCAAAAAAGTGATGATTGGAGCTGTGCTGGCGTTGATTTTTGACGCGCACGAGTCTGATACAATTTGTTCGTTACTGTTTGAATGATATGTGCGCAAAGAACGGCGAGGATTCATCGTGATTAAGGCGGAGCGACAGGATAAGGTTCGTCAGCTGCTCGAGGAACAGGGCACGGTCTCGGTCAAGGAGATCTCGGACGCACTGGGCGTCTCGGATATGACGATCCGCCGCGATCTTGAGGAGCTTGCGAGCCTAGGTGAGATTGAGCGCGTGCACGGTGGAGCCCGTAGCGCGCAGGGCCGTCCACATGCTATGTTGCGCCACGAGTATTCGCACAGCGAAAAGCGTACCAAGCATGCCGAGGAAAAGCTGCAGATCGCGCGCCGCGCCGTTGAGCTCATCGAGGAGGGCTCGACCATCTTTTTGGGTACGGGCACCACGGTTGAGCAGATGGCCTCGATGCTGCCGGCGTTTCGCCTGCGCATCGTGACCAATTCGCTTTCGGTGTTTAACTTGCTTGAGGCGCGCGAAGACTGCGACCTGTGCCTCGTGGGCGGCATGTACCGTCGCCGCACCGCCGCTTTTGTGGGACCAACGGCCGAGGATACCCTGCGTGCGTTGGGCATCGACGCGGCGTTTATCGGCGCCAACGGCATTCTGGATGGCGATGTGTCTACGTCCAATATGGACGAGGGCCGTATCCAGCAGCTCGCCTTTAGCAAGGCAGACTCGCGCTACTTGATCGCCGATTCAAGCAAGATCGGCAAGCGCGACTTCTACACCTTCTGCCGCCTGGACAGCTTGGACGCCGTGGTGTGCGAGCCGGGCATCGCCGCCGAGAATCGCGCCGCCATCGAGGAACACGCGCAGGTCATCTGCTAGCTTAGGTATTACAGATCTAGATATTTCGAACCGGGTGCCCCCGTTCATCTCAATCTGTAACAATTGGGGCCGAAAATCCCTGCTAGATGTTACAAATCGAGACAAACGGCCTGCTCGGGTCGAGCCAAAACAAAAAAGCCGCATGCGAACCCGTGGAGGGATTCGCATGCGGCCGACAGGGGGTATGCGGCTTGAATTAGGCCATGAGCAGGCCGGTCTCCGCGACGTTCTTGTACCAGTACGCGCTCGCCTTGGGATAGCGCTTCTGGGTCTCGAAGTCGATGTAGAACAGGCCGTAGCGCTTGTTGTAGCCGTTGGTCCAGGAGAACTGGTCCTGCAGCGACCACACAAAGTAACCGTCGACGTTTACGCCGCCGTCGATTGCCTTGAGGATCCATGCGAGATGCTGGCGCATGTAGTCGATGCGAGGGGCGTCGTCGATAAAGCCGTCCTCGAAGTCGTCCTTATAGCCCATGCCGTTCTCGGTGATGTAGATCTTCTTGTAGTTGGGGTAATCGTTCTTAATGCGGAGCAGCAGGTCGTAGAGGCCCTCGGGATAGATGATCCAGTCCCAATCGGTGGTGGGTACGCCTTCGCGCACGCATGACTCGCCCACGCCCTTGAGGAACCAGCGCGAGGAGCCCTTGTCGCCGGTGCCATTGTGGTTGATGTCGTTTTCGCCCTCGGCGGCACGCAGGAACTGGCACTTGTAGGTGTTGACGCCCAGGCAATCGTTGTAGGGGAGCGCGGCGGTCAGCGCGGCGATGTCCTCGTCGCGGACGTCGAGCTCGCCGCCGGCGATATGGGCCAGCTTGGTCGCGGCCTCCATGGTGTCGGCTGCATAGTGGCCGCGGAAGGTGGCGTCGAGTACCCAGCGGTTGTTGATGACGTCGGCCATACGAGCCGCCTCGCAGTCGGCAGCGCTGTTGGGATCGAGGGGATACTTGGGCTCCAGGTTCTGGACAATGCCGATCTCGCCCTCAAAGCCGCCCTCATGGAAGGCGACGACAGCCTTGGCGTGGGCCACCATCATGTTGTGCATGAGCTGGAAGGCCTTGTCCAGGCGGTACTTCTCGCCGTGCGGCCAGTTGCCGACGATAAAGCTGCCCTCGGCGGTTGCGGGAATCTCGTTAAAGGTAAACCAGTGCTTGACCTCGGTGAACTCGGCAAAGCAGAACTTGGCGTACTCGACGAAGGCGTCGATGGTCGTGCGCGTCAGGAAACCCTCGCCGCCGTTCTGGTAAAAGGCCTCGGGCGTATCGAAGTGATCGAGCGTGACATAGGGGATAACGCCAGCTTTGTTGCAGGTGGCGAAAAGCTCGTGATAGAAAGCGACACCCTCGGGGTTAATCTCGCCGGTGCCACTGGGGAAGATGCGGCTCCAAGCGATGGAGACGCGAATGCCGTTAATGCCGAAGCGCTGGCACAAGTCGATATCGACCGGATATTTGTTGTAGAAGTCGCTTGCGGGGTCGGGGGAGAAGCGACCCTGAGCAGCCAGGAAATCGTCCCAGGGCACTTTGCCCTTGCCGTGCGTGCGGGTCTCACCCTCAACCTGGTAAGCGGCGGTGGCGCCGCCAAACACAAAGCCGTCGGGGAACTGCATGGGGTTGGTCATGAGTCATCCTTTCTGTGGGATACGAATAGGGAGAGGTGCCCGAACTGGGGATCCGGGCACCAACAGAGGGAGGAACTAGTCGAGGTTCTCGCGGAGCCACTTGATGGCGCCAGCGGGGTCGCGAGTAAGGTCGATATATTCCTTACCGCGCGGGGCGAGCAGCTTAATGCCCAGACGATCGGTGTCGGCCTTCATGTCGTTGTAGTAGCTACGAACCTGCGGAGCGAGCACGATGACGTCGTACTGATCCATGATGGCAGTGTGCTGGCCATAGGCGCCTGCGGAGGAAGCGATGTTCTCTCCGGTCTGTGCGGCACCTTCCTTGATGGCGTTGGCAAGCATGGCAGAGGTGCCGGCGCCGGCGCACAGGACGAGGACCTTCAGGCCATCGACATCCTTCTTGGCGGATGCATCGGCAGCGGGCTCGGGCTGATCGGCGACAGGCTTGCTGTCGGCGGCGGCAACGGTCGTCTCGACGGAAGCGGTGGCCTGCTCGACAGCGGGCGTAGAGGCGTTGGCGGCGACGGAAGCGGCACCATCGGACTCGAGTCCCAGCTCGGCGGCGCGCTCGGCCTCCTGGTCGCAGAGCAGCTTATCGTATGCCTTCAAGAACGGCAGGTAGATGATGGCGTCCAGCAAGATGATGATCGCGACAAATACCAGGGCGATAAGCTGGAAGTTCGTGGTGATGAAGATGCCGATGGGGGCAGGGGTAGCCCAAGGCACCACGAAGGAGAAGCCGTTCATACCCACATTGTCGATAAAGAACTTGGCAACACTCACGTTGACGCAGCCGGCGGCAACAAAGGGGATGAGCATGTAGGGGTTAAGGATCATCGGCGCGCCAAAGAGCAGCGGTTCGTTGACGGCGAAGGCAACAGGGACAATCGAGGCCTTACCGACGGCTTTGAGCTGCTTGGACTTCATGAAGAGAATCAGCAGAAGCGGCACGATGAACGTGGCGCCGGTGCCGCCGAACTCACCCACGAGCGACATGTTAAAGGTGAGGGAGTGGGCGGGGTGGCCGCCTGCCAGCAGAACCTGCAGGTTCTCGGCCTGGTTGGCAAGACGGATGGGGTCGATGCCCGGCTGGACGATCGAGGGGCCGTGGACGCCGATGAACCAGAAGAACGCGGTGGCTGCCTGGATAAGGATAAGGCCAGGATAGGTTTCTGCAGCGGTAAAGAGCGGGGAGAGCAGTTTGATAAGCAGCTCGGAGAACGGAACGCCCATGAGGTTGCGCACGACGACATCGATGATGCCGCAGATGATGACGGCGCCGCCAAAGGGGATAATGTCGCGGAAGTTCTGAGCGATGGCGCCCGGGACCTCCTTGGGCAGCTTAATGGTCAGATCGCGCGAGACGCAGAATTTGTAGACCCACACGGTGATGAACGCGGCGATATAGGCCGAGAACAGACCGCGCGTGCCCATGCTGGTGCAATCGAAGACCGAAAGTTCGGAGCCGTTGAACTTGGTGGTGAACTGCGTAACGGCGAGCAGCAGCATGCTGCACTGGGCGGCCACCATGGTGGAACCGTCGTTGAGCACTTTGCCGGCGGGCATGCGACGGTTCATGGAAGCCGTGAAGTTCTTGGCAGTGGTGCCAGCAACCATGATGCCCATAACGCCCATGGTGAAGTTGTACAGCTTGTTGCACCAGTCGATAAGCGGCTGGGGCAGCGTGATGCCGACTACGCCGGGAAGGGTGGCGATCAGCAGGAAGATCGAAGAGGTGAGGACGATGGGCATGCACCCAAGGAATCCGTCCTTAATGGCCTGGAGGTAGACGTTCCTCGAGATCTTCTCAAAGAACGGTTGATGCTTTTCGAGCATCTTTACGATGGCGTCCATAGAGCTCCTTTGCTACTTAATGCGCGACGCATGTGGATGGAACTGGTCGTCGATGGATGGTCAGGACTGCCCGGAAACCTTCCTGCTTAAGGAAGGCATTGCCAAATGACAACGTTGTCATTTCGTTAATGACAACGTAAGACATTTTTGGAAGAGCAACAAGGATTTACGGGTGAACGGTCGATATTGTCCGATAAACGGCTGATTTGTCAGTCGGGCAGGTAGTGTATGCTAGAACACAAAAAACAAGCGATGCAAAACCGACTGGAGAAGCAGTGGCAACGATGGACAAGAAAAACGTCTCGATGAACGATGTGGCGATTGCCGCAGGTGTTTCTCTCAAGACGGTGTCGCGTGTGATCAACGAGCCCGATAGCGTGCGAGAGTCGACACGCGATAAAGTCCATTCCGCAATGGAGGCGCTCGGGTTTCGAACCAACTTTGCCGCGCGTTCGCTCAAGTTGGGCCGTTACGGGTGCATCGGCGTGGTGATGTTTCACTTGTCGGGCGGCGCCGTGGACATGATTGACGGTATCGCCGATGCCGCCGAAGAACGCGGCTTTGCGCTCACGATGATCAAAAAGCGGGCAGGGGAGAAGATGACCCTTGCCGACGCAGCGCGCAGGATGTCGCAGCTGCCTGTTGATGGCATGATCTTCAATCTGCGCCAGATGGTCGATGACTTTGATACCTTTGAGGCGCCGAAAGACCTCAAGACGGTGATTATCACACCGATGGAACATCCTACCTGCTCTACCGTCAGTGACGACCAAGAGGGCGGCGCGCGTATGGCGTGCGAGTACTTTTTGGACCACGGTCACAAGAACGTGTACTTCGTTTCGGGTAAGAAAGAGTCGCTGTCGAGCCAGTGCCGTATGAAAGGTTGGCGTGCGGCACTCGAGGCACGTGGCATTGAGCCGTCCGAGCCTCTGCAAGGCGATTGGAATGCGGATAGTGGCTATGCCGCGGGCCTTGTGCTTGCCGATAAACCCGATTGCACGGCGATCCTCGCTGCTAACGACTGCATGGCAAACGGTGTGATGATGGCTCTACGTGACAAAGGGCTCAGTGTGCCCGACGACGTGTCCGTGATCGGCTTCGACGATGAGCTCTACAAGACGATTCCCAACTCGATTCTGACGTCGGTGAAGTTTCGCCACCGCGAGCTGGGCATCCGTGCGCTTAACGAGGTCGTTGCGGGTTTGGAAGCCCCGAGCTCCAGAAGTCGTACGCTTGTCTCGGGCGTGTTGGTCGAGCGTGCGAGCGTGCGGGATTTGCGGGCGTAGGCGTGCTCGGCTCGTTCATCTCAACCTGTAACAGGTAGGGCCGAAAATCTCAGCTAGATGTTACAGATTGAGATATCTCTGCTCGGGCGTTCTGTTTGTCTCGATCTGTAACAGCTTGGAGCGAAAAACTCAGCTAGATGTTACAGATTGAGACAAACGTGCGGTACGGTCTGCCCAAAAAAGGCCGGGGGCGGCGCGTCGTGTGACGTGCCGCCCCCGGCTGAGAAATGGGGACAGGTTATGTGAGCGGGGCAATTCCGCTGGTCGCAAGCCGCTAGTCCAGACGACGGGTCTGCGCTACGTGCTTATACCAGTAGGCGCTTGCCTTGGGCGTGCGCTTCTGGGTTTCAAAGTCAACGTAGAAGAAGCCATAACGCTTGTTGTAGCCATTGGTCCAGGAGAACTGATCCTGCAGGCTCCACAGGAAGTAACCGCCCACGTTGACACCCACCTCCATGGCCTTGAGCAGCCAGCGCAGGTGCTGCTCGATGTAGTCGATGCGCGGCTGGTCGTCCACAAAACCGTCCTTGCAGGGGTCCTTGTAGCCCATGCCGTTCTCGGTGATGAAAATCTGCTTGTAGTTGGGGTAGCGCTGCTTAATGTAGACGAGCAGGTCGAACAGGCCCTCGGGATAGATGATCCAGTCCCAGTCGGTGGTGGGGATGCCGGGCTTGTTTACGTGCTCGCCAATACCCTTAACGCGCCAGCGGCCGGTGCCCTTCTCGCCCGTACCGTTGTGGTGCAGGTCGTTCTCGCCATCGTAAGCCTTGAGGAAGCGACACTGGTAGTTGTTAACGCCCAAGTAGTCGTTGTAGAGCGCGGCCTCGCGCATGATTTTCAGATCCTCGTCCGGGATCTCGATGGTGCCGCCCGAGACGGCAGCCAGGCGGTTGGCGCACTCGAGGGTGTCGGGAGCATAGTCGCCGCGGAAGGTGGCGTCGAGCAAGAACTGGTTCTGCAGCACGTGCTCGTTATTGGCGGCTTTGATGTCGGCGGGGTCGTTCTCGTTGAGCGGATACTTAAACTCCAACGACTGGATGACGCCGATCTTGCCCTTAAAGCCGCCGTTGTGGAAGGCCAGTACGGCCTTGGCGTGGGCGAGCATCATGTTGTGCTCGCACTGGAAGGCCTCGGCAAGATGCGCCTTGACGCCACCGGGGAAGGTGCCCTCGATGTAGGTGTTGGAGGCGTTCGCCCAGATCTCGTTAAAGGTGAACCAGTAGGTCACCTGGTCGGCGTACTCCTTAAAGCAGAAGGTGGCAAAGTCCACAAATGCGTCGATGGTCTCGCGGTTGAGGAAGTCGCCCTTCTCAAAGAGGGGCAGCGGCGTGTCAAAGTGATGCAGCGTGACGAACGGCTCAACATGGTGCTTATGGCATTCGGCGAAGAGGTCGTGGTAGAACTGGACGCCCTCGGGGTTGATCTCGCCGGTGCCGTTGGGGAAGATGCGGCTCCAGGCGATGGAGAGGCGGATGCCGTTGATGCCAAACTCCTCGCACAGTTCCAGGTCGACGGGGTACTGGTTGTAGAAGTCCGAAGCGGGATCGGGGGAAAAGCGCCCCTGGGCCTCCAGGAAGTCGTCCCAGGCAACCTTGCCCTTACCGTGAGTGCGGGTCTCGCCCTCTACCTGGTAGGCAGCAGTGGCGCCGCCAAAGACAAAGTCCTCGGGAAACTGCGCAGGCGGGTTAGTGACGCTAGCAGGGTTAACGGACATGATGATCCAATCGTCTAAATTGAAGGGCCAGCCGGTCTTGGATGGTCGGCTGGCCCTGAGCGTTACTTACTTCGAGAGTTGCTCGCTTACGAAGGCGAGAGACTTGTCGCCGTTCTGGGAGAGCTCGATGTACTGCTTGCCACGGCAGGCGACGCACTTGTTGCCCACGCGCTCGCAGTCCTTCTGAAGGTCGGCCAGGTAGCTTGCGGCCTGCGGGGCCAGGACGACCAGGTCAAAGTCGGGGAGCATGTCAACGTGGTTGCCATAGGCCTCGGCAGCGGTCTCGAGGTTAATACCGCGCTCCCTGGCAGCCTTGGCCAGCGCGTTGGCGAGCAGGCCCGAGGTACCGCCGCCCTGGCAGAGTACGAGCACGCGCCTGCCGTTGAGGTCGCTGGCGGTCGCAGCCTCGGTGGCGGGCGCTGCGGAAGCGGCGGGGGCGTCGGCCTTCACGGCCTCGGCAGCAGCGCCGGCGGCAACGCTCTTGGCGTCAGCCTTGCCCTGGAAGGCGTCGTTGAGCTTGGCGGCCTTCTCAGCGTTCTTGGCGGCGAGCT
The DNA here is from genome assembly GCA_019414265.1 of Collinsella sp. Lineage (GTDB taxonomy): Bacteria > Actinomycetota > Coriobacteriia > Coriobacteriales > Coriobacteriaceae > Collinsella. Next base: position 91,232 of record DXMJ01000002.1, read on the forward strand.
CCTCCTGGGAGATCTCGGCCTCCTCGGTGCACTTCTGGGCGTCATAGGCACGGAAGAACGGGTAGTACAGGGCAAAGTCGACAACCAGGATAAGGGCGAGCATCACAAAGGCGAGCGGCTGGAAGCCCAGGCCCATGATGGTGCCGATGGGGCCGGGGACGGTCCAGGGCAGGGTGTACATAAAGCCGTTCATGCCCAAGAAGTCGATAAAGATCTTGAGGATCCAGATGTTGGCGATCGGGGCAAAGACAAACGGGACAAAGAAGACGGGGTTGAGCACGATGGGCGCGGCGAACAGCAGCGGCTCGTTGACAGCGAAGCAGACGGGAACGATGGCGGCCTTACCGACGGCGCGCATCTCCTGGGACTTGGCCAGGAAGCAGAACATAAAGACCAGGACAAGCGTGGCGCCGGTGCCGCCCATGCAGACGACGAAGTACTGGGCACCCTGGGTCAGGACAGCGGAAGCGTGCTGGCCGGCCTGGAACGCAGCCAGGTTGTCGGTCATGTTGGCAACGAGGGCGGCGGCGATGGCGGGCTCGACGATCGAGGGACCGTGGACGCCGACGAACCAGAACAGGCTCATGGCGCCGTAGATCACAGCGAGACCGATATAGCCGTCGGCAGCGGTGAACAGGGGCTGGAACACCTGGATGACGCCCTGGGCAAAGCAGAAGCCAAAGGCAGCGCGGAAGACGATGTCAAAGACCCAAAAGACGGTGATGCAGACGGAGAAGGGGATGATGTCCTTAAAGGTCTGCGAGATGTTGGGCGGAACCTGCTCGGGCATCTTGACGGTGATGTTGCGCTTAATGAAGAACTTGTAGATGATGCCGGTCACAAACGCAGCGATAAAGGCGGTCAGCAGGCCTTTGGAACCAAGGTAGGTGGTGTTGAAGCCGCTGGCAGCGTCCGTGGCGATCGTGTCGCTCGAAAGGAGCAAGAAGCCGATGATGGCCGCGCACATGCACGAGATGAAGTTGATCTGGTTGTTCTTGGGCAGATCGCGGTTCTGAGCGTCGGCGAAGTGCTTGGCCGTGGTGGCAGCGCAGGCGATGGCCAGGATACCCATGGAGTAGTTGTAGCACTTCCACAGGGCGTTGTTGATGTCATCGGGCCAGTAGAAACCCCAGATGTTGGGGACCGAGGCTACCAGGCAGAAGATGGACGAGAAGATGATGATGGGGATGACGGAGATAAAGCCGTCGCGAATCGCCTTGAGGTACTTGTTGCGGGCGATCGCGTTGAAAAAGGGCTGGCCCTTTTCGATGATGGCGATAAGTTGCTCCATGCAATGCTCCTAAGAGTCGGTGGGTTAACAACGATGGTAGCTTTTGGCGTTCGGTTGCCAAAATGTTGACGTTGCCATTTTGTGACACAAAATAAGACGCGAACCGATGGTCCCTGTGCCTGCGAACCGTCGATTCCTTGCGCGTAAACGTTTGAGCCGCCCGGTGGCTCTGTGTTTGCACAATGGCAACGTTAACATTTGGGCGACAAAAGCCGTTCGGGGAAGCAAAAATGTCGGTGAACGGTAGGTTTTGGGTGGTGAGCGTATGGTGGGGGAGGCGTTGGATATACTTGAAGACGTTTCATTTGACTGCGCAGGATGCCACCAATGGCATCGTTGACATAGAAAGATCGACCTATGGCCGCTGTTAAAAAATCGGTATCCGTTAAGGATGTGGCGCGTCTCGCGGGCGTCTCGGAGCAGACAGTCTCGCGCACCGTCCACGATTCGCCCAGCGTACGCCCTGAGACCAAGGAGCGCGTGCGTGCCGCCATGCGCGAGCTGGGGTATCGCCCCAATTTTGCCGGTCGATCGCTGCGCCGTGGCAAGTTTAAGACCGTCGGCGTCGCCATGTTCAACATTACCGGTACCGGCAACCTCGACCGTATGGAGGGCTTTGCCGCCGCCGCCGATAAGCACGGCTACGCCATCACCCTCACTAAAGTAGATGGACATCCCTATACCCTCGAGAGCGCATCGTCGCGCATGAGCGCGCTGCCGGTAGACGGCGTGGTCGTGATCATGAATCGCATGCCGGCGGACTTTGGCACCTTCGAGCCGCTGCCCGGTATGCAGACGGTGCTCGTTACGATGTTGGAGCACCCGCTGTGCTCTACGGTCGATAACGACCAGTTCGATTGCTCGCGCCAGGTGGTCGAGTACTTGCTGGGGCAGGGGCACAAGACCGTGCACTTTATCTCGTGCCCCGAGCGCTCGCTTTCGGGCATGCAGCGCGAGGAAGGCTGGCGCGAGACATTGCGCGCACATGGTATTGAGCTGCCGCGACTCATCCGTGGCGATTGGACGGCGCAGAGCGGATATGCCGCAGGCCAGGCTCTGGCGGACGATCCGACCTGTACTGCCATCTATGCCTCCAACGACGCCATGGCCTACGGCTGCATTCGCGGGCTCGAGTCGCGCGGAAGGCGTGTGCCCGAGGACGTGAGCGTGGTGGGTGTTGATGACAGCCTGGGCGATATCGTGCCCGACCGTCGCCTGACCACCGTGCGCTTTGACAACAGGCGTGTCGGCATGTGGGCAGTCGATAAGATCGCCGGTGCCGAGGGGGGTGCGTCTGGCGTGGAGCACATGCTGATCCCCGGCGTGCTCGTAGAGGGCGATACGGTGCGCGATTTGCGCTAGGGCGCGGTCCTGTTTGGGTTTCCGTTAATCATGTTTGATATTGTTCGAAATGGTTTGGAAACCGTTCACGGGTGAAAATTGACCGTTCATAGCTTGAAATTATGTTTTGCGTTGTTCTTTTTTGTTTGAATGTTAATGTTTCTGCCATACAGAACGCAGCGCGTATGCCCGGACGCGATGCTCTCCATTGGTTCATATGTGAAAGGAACGCAATATGGCAACCAAAGAAGAAATCTCGATGGTTGGATTCGAGATCGTCGCATACGCAGGTGACGCCCAGACCGATCTGCTTGCAGCGCTCGATGCTGCTCGCGAGGGTGATTTTGAGAAGGCCGAGCAGCTGCACAAGGATGCCAGCGATGCGCTCATCGGTGCCCACGACACGCAGACCAAGCTGCTTTCGCAGGAGGCCGGCGGTGGCGAGATGGAGATGACCTTCATCATGGCTCACGCTCAGGACACTCTCATGACCACTATGATCCTGGAGAAGCAGACCCGCTTTACCATCGATGCCTACAAGCGCATCGCCGAGCTCGAGGCCAAGCTCGCCTAACGAGTCCGCACAACCAAGTCCCCTTCCAAAAGCTCTGCCGCAGACTCGCGACAGGGCTTTTTCTTTTCAAGACTTTAGTCTGCTGGCCGCGCAGCGGCCAGCTTTGAACCACCCGCTACGCGGGTGGAGACAAACGGCTTTACAAAGCCACCCCTCCGACCGATATTGACGATTGTTCAGGCCGTCAAGAATTCGAGTCGAAGGGGTGGTCGCCATGGCCCAGAAGGCCTACAGCCTTTCCCACACGAAGTGGATGTGCAAGTACCACGTCGTGTTCACGCCGAAGTATAGGCGCAAAGTGATCTACAACCAAATCAGGAGCGACATAGGGGAGATCCTCAGGAAGCTGTGCGAGTACAAGGGGATCGAGATAATCGAGGGGCACCTGATGCCCGGCCACGTGCACGTGCTGCTGGCGATCCCGCCGAAGTACAGCGTCGCGAGCGTCATGGGCTACCTGAAGGGGAAGAGCTCGCTGATGATATTCGACAGGCACGCCAACCTCAAGTACAAGTTCGGCAACAGGAAGTTCTGGGCGGAGGGCTACTACGTGTCCACCGTCGGCCTGAACGAGGCGACGATCGCCAAGTACATCAGGGAGCAGGAGTCCCACGACATCGCGCTGGACAAGCTGAGCGTGAAGGAGTACGAGGACCCCTTCAAGAGGGGGTGATCCCGCCGGTTCGACCGGCGCGCCACGGGTCAAGATGCACTAGGCCTGGACGAAGTCCGGGCCCGCGCCTTTAGACGCGAGCCCGGGGCCCGTGGGTTATACCCTAAGAGCAAACCACCCTTTTTAAGGGTGGTTCTGATTTGTTGAACACATGGTCGCTACGTCCGCGCCCGGCTCAAACGGTCAGCAATCATCCGTGAACGATATTTGTTCAAAAAAGAACAAAGATAAACAAATAGTTGTTGCAGTTACTGTTCGAATGTGTTCAAATAAACATGAACAGTGAAGAACCGCACATTCAGATGCCCGGACCTGAACGCGATTCAACACTTCCAAACAGAAACTACGCACCTGCGTATCTCTCAAGGAGGATGTCATGAGAGTTGTAATCGCTTCCGATGCCGACGGTATGTCGATGAAGGAGTCCATCAAGGAGATGCTCATCGCCGACGGTCACGAGGTCGTCGACTATTCCGAGACCCCTGCCGCGGACTTTGTCGATTCCGCGACCGCCGTTGCCAAGGACCTGCTGGAGCACAAGGATTCCCAGGGCTTCGCATTCGATAAGTACGGTGTCGGCTCCTATATGGCCGCCGTCAAGATCAAGGGCATGGTCGTCGCCAACATTTCCGACGAGCGTTCCGCTTACATGACCCGCGAGCACAACGGCTCGCGCATGGTCACCATGGGCCCGGGCGTTGTGGGCACCGAGGTCGCAAAGAAGATCGCCCGCGAGTTCCTGCGCGCCCAGTATGCTGGCGGCCGTCACCAGATCCGTGTCGACATGCTCAACAAGATGGCCTAACGAGAGCCACCGAGAACTCGAACTTCTACCTCAACTTGTGAATTCAGACGAAAGGACGTTCTGATGAAGAAGACCATCGCAATCGGTTGCGACCATATCGTTACGGACGAGAAGATCTATCTGGCCGACCGCCTGGAGCAGGCTGGCTACAAGGTGCTCGACTGCGGCACCTACAGCCACACCCGTACGCACTACCCCATCTACGGCAAGGCCGTGGGCGAGGCTGTTGCCAGCGGCAAGGCTGACTTTGGCGTGGCCCTGTGCGGCACCGGCATCGGCATCACCAACGCCGTCAACAAGGTTCCCGGCGCCCGCTGCGCCCTGGTTCGCGACATGACCTCTGCCCTGTATGCCCGTCGCGAGCTCAACGCCAACATCGTGGGCTTTGGCGGCAAGATCACCGGCGAGTTCCTGATGGCCGACATCATGCTTGCCTTCCTGGAGGAGCCCTACGACAAGACTCCCGAGCACGATGCCTTGATCGCCAAGATCGATGCCTGCAATAAGGCCGACGCCGAGGCTCAGGCCGACCCGCACTTCTTTGACGAGTTCCTGGAGAAGTGGGACCGCGGCGAATACCACGACTAAGGAGGTTCCGGCGTTCTACCGAACGCCAGACCAGTCGACGCTGCGAAGCCATCTGGCGGGCGAGCTACTCTGATAAAACTTTTGCTTGCTGAGCTCGTGTGCGTCGTTTTGGCGGTACCCGGCATTCTGCAGCTTTTTAATTGACGGCTCGCGTTTCTGTGAGGGGCGCGGGCCGGTTTTCTAAACAGGAGTCCAACATGATTCTGACCGTTACCATGAACCCGTCGATTGATACGCGCTATCAGCTCGACAAGCTGATCATCGACGATGTTAACCGCGTGATGCCCGAAAAGACCGCTGGTGGCAAGGGCCTCAACGTGAGCCGTGTGCTGTTGCAGCTGGGTGACGACGTGCTCGCGACCGGCCTGCTTGGCGGCCACATGGGTGCCTATATGGCCGAGCTCATGGATGCCGATGGCGTCAAGAATGACTTTGTGCCCATCGCCGGTGAGACGCGCATTTGCCTGAATATTCTGCACGAGGGTAATCAGACCGAGCTGCTGGAGAGCGGCCCGCAGATCGCCCCGGCCGAGCTCGAGGCCTTTACGGCCAAGTTCGCCGAGCTTGCAGCGAAGGCGGACGTTGTGACGCTTTCGGGCTCGCTGCCGCGTGGCGTCGATGCCGGCTACTATGCCGAGCTCGTCAAGATCGCCGAGGAGGCGGGCGCTAAGGTGCTGCTCGACACCTCGGGTGCATCGCTGGAGGCCGCGCTGGAGTCCGACGCTAAGCCTGAGCTCGTAAAGCCCAACCTGACCGAGATTAATGGCCTGCTAGGTACGTCCTTTACGACCGATGATATCGATGCCTTGCGTGAGGCGCTTGCCGCCGATGGCCGCTTTGCCGGTATCCCTTGGGTTGTCGTTTCGATGGGCACTGCCGGCTCGGTGGGCTTCCATGAGGGTCGCGCGTTCCGCGCCAAGACGCCCGCGATTGCGGCAGTGAACGCGACGGGTTCCGGCGACTCGACCATCGCCGGCTTTGCGCATGCCATTGCTGCTGGTGCCGACGACATCACGGTGCTCAAGACCGCCAATACCTGCGGCAAGCTCAACGCCATGGATCCCAAGACTGGCCACCTGGTCATGGACCGCTGGGACGAGATCTACAACAGCGTTGTCGTGACTGAACTGTAGGGTTACGCGGTTTTACCAAACCGCGTAACGGCGCGACGCTGCAAACGCCCCTAAGCGGCAATCTGACGTTCAATCGTCGGGCATGACCAAAAGGTCAATGCCCTCCTCTTTCACGTCACCTTGCTCGCTTAGGGGCGTTTTCGCTGTCGTTGCCAAGACACCGGCGTTGCCTTGGTCGCAAGTAGTCATTGGGGACGCTCTTTAATGACTAGTCGTTTAAGAACGCCCCTTAAGAATGACCCCAATGACTACACTCAAAAAACGGCGCCCGCCGGCGATGTTGCCGGCGGGCGCCGTTGTCTTGAAGACGAAGTGATCCGTTTTCCTCCGTCCCCAAGGGATCATTACAGTGAGTCGATAAAGCGCTGTTGGGCGGCGCGGCCGGCTTCGTCCCACTTAAAGACGCCGGCGTTGTCGAGCACGTGGCCAAACACCACGCCGACCTCCTCGTGCAGGATGTCGATGGCGTTGTCCGCCGTAAGCTCGTCGGCGCGGCGGGCAAAGACGTCCTCGGCCCATGCGGCGTGGCTGCGGCAAAGGTCGTCGCCCTCGAGCGCACCGGCAAGGTCGTAGCTGGCATCGGTCTTGGCCGCCAACAGGTGCTCACGGACAGCGCCGAGCTCGGGAACCAGGCGCGGCGGCAAAATGGCCAAGCCCATGACCTCGATCAGGCCGATGTTCTCCTTTTTAATATGGTGATACTCGGCATGCGGGTGGAAAACGCCCAGCGGATGCTCGTCGGTCGTGATGTTGCAGCGAAGTGCCAGGTAGGCCTCGTAAATCTCGCCACCGGCATTGCCGCGGAAGTCGACGCGGCGGATGACGGGCGTCACGGTGTTGTGCGCTACGCCGTCGGCCGTGTGCGCGATAACGCCCACAGACTCATCGGTCCACTCGCGCCAGGCGAGGATAATCTTCTCGGCAGCGTCGAGCAACTGGGCGCGGTCGTGCGAGCGCAGTCGCAGCACCGAAAGCGGCCACTGCAACACGGTACCGCTGACCTGGTCAAAGCCGGGCACGCTAAACTGCGAGACTTCGGTGGCATGCATCATGGGGAACTCGTGCGCGCCGCCCTGGAAGTGGTCGTGCGACAGAATCGAGCCGCCCACGATGGGCAGGTCGGCGTTGGAGCCGATAAAGTAGTGCGGGAACAGGTCCACAAAATCGAGCAGGCAGGTCAGCCCCTTGCGGTCGACGTGCATCGGACGATGCTCGGAGCTCATGGCAATGCAGTGCTCGTTAAAGTACGCGTACGGGCTGTACTGGAAGCCCCAACGCTCGCCGTCGAGCTGGATGGGGATAACGCGCAGATTCTGGCGGGCGGGATGAGCGCCGCCGTCAGCCGCGGCGGAGCGTCCGGGGTAACCCTCGTTCTCGATGCAGAGCTGGCAGGCGGGATACTTCTCGCCCATGTTCTTGGCTGCACCTGCCGCGGCGATATCGCGCGGGTCCTTCTCGGGTTTGGACAGGTTGATGGTGATTTCAAGATCGCCCCAGTTGGTGGGGGTGCTCCATTTGATGTTGCGCGCGATGGCGGCACGGCGCACGTAGCCGGCGTCGCAGCACAGGCCGTAGAACCAGTCGGTCGCGGCGCGGGGCTCGTTGACGCCCATGCGGCCGGTAAACTCGTCAATCACGGCAGACGGGCGCGGCATGAGCGCGCCCATGATGCGCATGGCAATGCGGTCGCGGCCCGATGCCGTGTCCTCGGCGGCGCCGTTGGCAACAGCCGCCTCGGCAAGCGCGGCAAGTGTGCCTTCAAGGTCAAAGTTGGGCAGGGTATCGGGGTGCAAGAGCGAGAGTTTCTCGACCTGGAGCGCCCAGGCCATGTCGAGCGCCGGGCCCGTAGCACCGATGCACTCGAGAATGGTGTTATACGCCCAGATGCGATCGTCCTGGCCGATCATCGATCGGTGGATGGCGTACTCGATCAGGTTCTGCGCGGCCTCGCGCACGTCAGTCATTACAGCCATGCCGCGTAGGCCCCCTTGTCAGAAATTGCGTAGTGGCGGGCAGAGCCCTCGCCCAGCCAGCCGTTCATCTTGGCGATGAAGGTGTCGACCAGGTCGAGCGGCACGAAGGCCTGGATGGTGCCACCAAAGCCGCCACCGTGGATACGGACGGCGCCTCGGCCGTCGAGCACGTGCTCGGCCAGTGCCAGGGCATACATCGAGGGCTGCTCGGAGCCCAGCTTAGCAACGACATTCTGCAGGTACATGGCAGAGCTGGCGCCGGACTTGCGTGTCAGGACCAGGAACTGGTCGATGTCGCCGGCGTTCAGGGCAGCCCAGCGCTTATCGACCAGGCCGTTCTCGTACCAGTAGTGAACGGCGCGCAGGCAGGCACGGTCGCCCAGCTTGGCGCGCAGCTCGGGGAGCTTGGCGTCAAAATCGGCAACGTTTACCTCGCACAGGCGTGCCTTGCCAAACTCGGCGGCGACGTCTTGCATTTCGCGTGGAACGGCGGCGTAGTCATCGGTGGCGGCCACGTGGTCGGCGCCGACCTTAACGAGCACGAGCGCGTAGCCGTGATCCTCAAAGTTGAGCTCGAGCTTCTGGGTCTTAGGCTGAGCCTGATCCTCAAAGTCCATGTAGGCGAGGCCGCCCAGGCACACAGCGGCCTGGTCCATCAGACCGCAGGGCTTGCCGTAGTAGTTGTTCTCGGTGCGCTGGCTCATCTGCGCAAGCGCGACGGGCTCAATGGCGGGCGCGCCCCAGAGGGTTTCCATGGCACGACCGTATGCGGCCTCGACGGCAGCGGAGCTGGAAAGGCCGCCGCCCGAGGGAGCGGAGCAGGTGAAGGCGAAGTCGAAGCCCTGGGGCTCAACACCCAGAGCAGCGATTTCGTGGGCCATGCCGCGGACGAGGCTCGCGGACGTGCCCTTCTCGGACTCCTGAACGTCTAGCGTGTCGAGCGCAATCTCAAACGTGGGATAGCCCTCGTCGGCAACGCGGACCTTGTTGGAATCGGTTGCCACGGCGATGCCATCGACGGCGACATCGAGCGAGCCGGCGATAACGTGGCCACCCTCGTGGTCGGTGTGGTTGCCGCTGATCTCGGAACGGCCGGGCGCGTGCACATAGAGCACCTGGCGATCGCCGATGGGGCCAAACTCCTCCTCAAACAGCTTGGTGAGCGTGGCGAATGTCTTTTCGTCGGGGGTGGTCATGGGAGTCCTTTCCTTGGCGCGCACGGGTGAGTTTTGCGTCGTTATGAGTACGTTAACAACTTGAAGCGGCATGAACCAGGTGTTCACGATACCGCACGTTACGGGCTATGTTAACGTACTCATAACACATCGCTTGTCACTTTTTGAGAATCTGGTAATCGGTAGAAATACAGCCGTGAACGGTACTGCCGTATGGACTTATAAAGCAGAAAAGATGCAGATAGAAAAAGTAGAGTACGTTAACATGCGTCCGACGATAGCGGGCCTCGGCGCGGGGCGTATTTCTGCCCGGGCAGGCATTCACGCTATTCAGATCTCGCAAGGGTGAAGGTGATCCTGTGGCAAGGCGCCCGTCCAACGATACAGGTACGCGTCCGGTCTCCATGGCCGACGTCGCTCGCGCTGCTGGCGTTTCGCAGCAGACGGTTTCGCGCGTTGCCAACGGCTTGCCTAACGTCAACGAGCAGACGCGCCAGCGCGTGCAGGCCGCGATGCAAGAGCTTGGCTTTCGTCCGAGCTATGCCGGTCGCTCGCTGCGCGACGGCCGTTACCATTCGGTCGGCCTGTGCGTCAACGATGTCACCAAGTTCGGCAACCTGACGATGATCGACGGCATCGCCAGCGCTGCTCGCGAGCATAATTGCGCCATTACGCTGGTCGAGATGTCCAAGACCGAGGAGTTTTCGCTTGCCGAGGCCACGCGTCGTATGGCCGCGCTGCCCGTGGACGGCATCATTATCGGCATGAGTCGCATGGCGCCCGATTTTGAGACGTTTGATCCACTGCCGGGCATTGGCACGGTCATCGTTACCATGTACGCGCATCCGCGCGTGACCACAGTTGACTCTGATCATTACGGCTGCTCGCTATTGCTTATGGATCACCTGTTTGAGCTGGGGCACGAGCAGATTCGCTATATTGGCGGCCCGTCGTTCTCAGTCGACGAGCAATTTCGTCGCGCCGGTTGGCAAGATGCACTCGAGCGTAAACACATCGAGCCGGCAGAGCCGCTCGAAGGCGACTGGTCTGCCAACAGCGGTTACGAAGCCGGCAGGTACCTGGCCGAGCACGACCGCACCATGACGGCGATCTATGCGGCAAACGATCAGATGGCAAATGGCGCGATTGCCGCGCTGCGTGATAGCGGTTTGCGCGTGCCCGAGGACGTGAGCGTGGTGGGCGTCGACGATTCGCTCGACGACTTTGTCGCGCACAACGAGCTCACGACCGTGCGATTCGATCTGCATCAGCGCGGACGCGAGGTGTTTGAGCATGCGGTTCCCGAGGCGGGTACGGTGGGCAAAACCGTTGCCATTCGTATTCCCGGCCAGCTCATCATTCGACATAGCACGGCGATACCGCGCTCATAGTTTGTGCTGGTAAACGGCGATTTATCGCATTTCAATAACAATCGGTAAGGATGCCGGCAGATAGCTGTTGGGATGCGGGCGAGTGCTATGATAGACGGGTTCATTTGTCTATCTAGGAGGCTTTGCCTGATGGAGATCACCAAGGATATCCGCTACATTGGCGTTGACGATCACGACATTGACCTGTTCGAGGGCCAGTACGATGTGTCCGAGAACGGTATGGCATACAACAGCTACGTTATCTTGGGCGAGAAGATCGCTGTCGCCGATTCGGTCGATGGCGGTTTTGTCGACGAGTGGCTCGGCAACCTCGAGGCCGTGCTCGACGGCCGCACGCCCGACTACCTGGTCATCCATCACATGGAGCCCGATCACTCCGCCGGCATCGCCGCCTTTATGGAGCGCTATCCCCAGGCACAGATTGTGGCCAGCATGGGCGCCTTCCGCATGATGGTCAACTACTTTGGCACCGATTATCCCGAGCGCAAGATGGTCGTCAAAGAGGGCGACGTGCTCGACCTGGGCGGCCACAGCCTGACGTTTGTCGGCGCCCCCAACGTTCACTGGCCCGAGGTGCTGTTCTCTTACGAGGCCACCGACAAGGTGCTCTTTAGTGCCGACGGCTTTGGCAAGTTTGGTGCCAATGACATCGAGGATCCGGAAGGGTGGGCCTGCGAGGCGCGCCGCTACTACTTTGGCATCGTCGGCAAGTTCGGCAAGTTCGTGCAGGCCGTGCTCAAGAAGGCCGCCGACCTGGACATCCAGATCATCTGCCCGCTCCACGGCCCCGTGCTGACCGAGAACCTGGGCTACTACCTCGACACCTACAACATCTGGTCGAGCTATCAGCCCGAGGACGAGGGCATCACCATTGCCTACGCGAGCGTCTATGGCCACCTGAAGGCCGCCGTCGAGGAGCTCGCCGCAGCGCTCGAGGCTCGCGGCCAGAAGGTCTCCGTCTTTGACCTGGCTCGCGACGACATGGCCGAGGCCGTTGAGGACGCGTTCCGCTATGACCGTCTGGTGCTCGCTTCCATCACCTATCAGGGCGAGATCTTCCCGTTTATGAGCACCTTTATCCATACGCTCGCCGAGCATGCCTACCAGAACCGTACCGTGGCGCTCGTTGAGGCCGGCTCTTGGGCACCTGCCGCCGCTAAGGTTATGACCAAGGAGCTCGAGGGCATGAAGGACATCACCCTGACGGAGAACAAGGTGACTGTCCTGGGTTCGCTCAACGACGCCTCGCGCGCTCAGATCGAGGCCCTCGCTGACGAGCTCTCCAAGTAGCGATACGCTCACTTTTAACGCTCAAACCACCACAAAGGGGACAGGCACCTTTGTGGTGGTTTTTGTTTAAGCGCCGGCGATGACGAGATTTGGGCGGGCGTTGTCGACGATCTCGGCGATTGAGGTGGCGACGGCATGATCGGGGTCACGGTCCATCACGATGGTGCCGACGTCGGCAAGCTCAGCAAAACGGTACATGCCGCGTCCGTAAACCTTGCTGGCGTCCATGAGGGCGACGCTTTGATGGGCTGCGGCGATCATGGCCGTTTTGGTCTCGGCCATCTGGGGAAAGTCGGTCGTAAAGCCGCAACGGGGGACAAAAGCGCCGGGGCACATGACGGCCAGATCGGCATGGATTATTTGGAGCGCCTGCATGGTGAGCGGACCGTACAAATAACGATGACCTTTGCGCAGTGCTCCGCCCAGCATGACGACATCGACCGAGGGCATGCTCTCGTCGATATAATCGGCGATGGTGATGTCGGCCGTGATGACGGTGATGCCGTCGCGCTGGTCGAGCAGGCGGACAAATTCGAGCGCGGTGGTGCCCGAGTCGACGAGCAGGGTGTCACCGTCGCTGACGAGTTCGATGGCGCTTTGCGCGATGGCCTGCTTGGCGGCGACATTGACGTTGATACGGCGATCCTGGGTGGATACGGTCAGTCGCTTCTGGAGCGACACGGCGCCGCCGTGCGTGCGGCGCAACTTGCCGGACTCGGCTAGCGCGTCCAGGTCGGCGCGGGCGGTGACGGAGGATACGCCAAAGGTCTGGGCGATTTCTGCCACCTGCACAGAGGCGTTATGTTCGAGCATCTCCATGATGGCGGAACGACGCTCGTCGGCGAAAGCTCGGGTTGTTGCGTGGGCCATATCTGCTCCATTCTCGGCTAAATTTGTAGGAATTGTGTTGAGTCTATTTTCGTTCATTTTCTTTTTGAGTAAGAAAACACCTTTCGATTACTTACTTTTTCTATAAAAGAAAGATGATCAAGGCTCAAAACTCAATTTCGAACACGCACGCTCGGGTTCGACCCCTTCCGTTTGCTTTTCAAAAATGAAGGTTGGACCTCGCGCGATGACAATATCTCGCACATGCATACCCGCTGAATTTCATACAATGAACGCAGCAAAACGCAAGGTAAAACGCCTTGCGGACACGTACGCCCGATGTCCAGATGCGGGCGATGGAGAGGAGCAAACGCTCATGGCACTTGTTACCACCGAAAAGATGCTCAAGGACGCCCAGGCCGGCCACTACGCCGTTGGCGCGTTCAACGTCGAGAACCTCGAGTTCGTTATGGCCGTTCTGGCTGCTGCCGAGGAGACCAAGTCCCCCGTCATCATGCAGACCACCCCGGGCACCATCAAGACCGCTGGCCTGGATTACTTCTACGGCATGGTCAAGGCCGCTGCCGAGCGCGCTTCCGTGCCCGTCGCCCTGCACCTCGATCACGGCGATGGCTATGACCGCTGCATGCAGGCTTTCCGCACGGGCTACACCTCCGTTATGATCGACGGTTCGCACGAGTCTTTCGAGGACAACATCGCTCTGACCAAGTCCGTCGCCGATGCTGGCCGCGCCATGGGCGTGCCCGTCGAGGCTGAGCTCGGTAAGGTTGGCGGCAAGGAGGACGACGGTCCCGCGGTTGAGGGCGAGAGCCCCTACACCGATCCGGCCGAGGCCAAGGAGTTCGTCGAGCGCACTGGATGCACCTCGCTGGCCATTGGCGTTGGCACCAGCCACGGCGTGTATACGAGCGATCCTCACATCGAGCAGTCCGTGGTCAAGGCCATCCGCGACGCCGTCGACGTACCGCTGGTTCTGCACGGCACCTCTGGTGTGCCCGATGAGCAGGTTGCCGAGGCTGTGAAGAACGGTATCTGCAAGGTCAACTACGCCACCGAGCTGCGTCAGGCCTACACCAAGGGCTTCATGGCCTACATGGCCGAGAACCCCGCCTGCTTCGATCCCAAGAAGCCGGCCAAGGAGGGCATGCGTGAGATCACCGAACTGGTTAAGATCCGTATGACCAACCTCAACTCTGTGGGCAAAGCAGAGTAACAGCAAGGGTACTCCGACTCAAAATAGATCCCGGGGAGGGATGAGGGCTTAGTTCCCCAATCGTCCTCGGGCATGCAAAAAGCCTCGCTGCGCACTTCGTGCGGCGAGGCTTTTTGCCCCCTGCGGAAAGATTGGAGAACTAAGCCCTCGTCCCTCCCAGGTTGACCTACTCGAGGTCGTCGCCCTTGTGGCGTTAGGTCTGAAAATAATAAGAAGCCTTCGCGCTGCGGAATGATTTTGGAAACTAAGTACGGGGACCCGCCCAAACCGTCCTGCTCAATCGCCCTTGTGGTGTTGGGGCTGAAAGGGTGGGACGCGTGGGTTATTTGGTTGTTAGGGTTAGTAGGTCGTTGGGGGTTTTGAGGTTGTAGGTGGCGTTTGGGATATCTTGGTGTGATCCCCATGCTGCTCGGGCAAAACTGACCCCTGCTGAAGTTGCGCATTGTTCGTCGTAGACGGTGTCGCCAACGTAGACGACGTTGCCAGGATTCGCGCCCGCACGTCGGAGATATTCGAGCATGGGTGCGGGTGCGGGTTTATGTTCGGTTGTGTCTTCGACAAGGATGATGTGCTCAAAATACTTATCGAAACCAAGGGGTGCAATTTCTTTTGCGTATTCGTCGCGCGCACGTGAGGAGACGATGCCAAGTTTGCAGCCGCTATCGGCGAGTGTTGCGATGACTTCAAGCAAACCTGGAAACACGCTGATGGTGCTTTTAAAGCTGGCGGCAACTTGGCACCAGCGATCCAACGTTGCCTGCGAGTAGATCCCAAGTTTCTCAAGGGCATCCTTGCCGGGTATGCCGAGGGCAAAGTCAAGCTCGTGTCGGGGAAGCGTTTTGCTGGTCTCTTCTTGGACAATCTGGACAAGCGATGACAGAACGCTTTCTTCTGTATCTGCCAATGTCCCATCAACGTCAAATACGATATGGTCAAAGTGCTTCATATGATTGCTCCTCTCTGTTGTTTGCCTGCAAGTTTGATGCAGTGACAGAAGAAGGGCTAGCGGGATTTCTGTCTGGTGCTATCGAGATTCTGCCTCGCTGCTCGATAGCTCGAAGGAGTGCACCCCATTTGTTCTTTAAATACCTGGCCAAGATGGCTTGCTGTTATAAATCCGCATTGGCGCGCGACTGTCTGTACCGTTCGCGTGGTGTGTGCCAAAAGTTCGCAAGCACGGTTTATGCGGTATGCGCGTAGATATGCCGCCGGGGTCGTTCCTGCACAAGTTTCGATAATGCGGTAACACTCTCTTTCGCTTACGCCGGCTGCAGATGCCATCTGGGGCACATCTATAGCGGCTGCATAGTTTGCGCGGATAAAGTCCAGGATTGCCTTGAACTGTACGTCGCGGCTGGTCATCCAAGAGGCGCCGTCGGAAGAAAAGAGCGGTTCGGTCTTGGCGTTAATCTGAATCCAGAGCTCTGACAAACTATTTCGAAGCGCCATCTCGTTCTGCGGCTGTTGAAGGTCGTGGCTAAAGGAGCTCTTCAGCAAATCGATAAAGGGCATATCGTCGGGATTGGTGGGCGACCATTTGAGCACATCGACGCCTCGACATTGAAGCAATGGGTTGATGTAGCGCTTTTGGAGACGTCCCGCGGGATCGCCGAGCATCGACGGCTGAAAGATATGCAGCATTTGAATGGCTGGCGCCGAATTGGGTGATTGCAGCGTGCTGTGCAAAACGCCGCCGTTGATAAAGCCGGCGGACCCTTCCTCAAAGCGTACGTGCTCATGAGCCGCGTGCGTTCGATAGTCAATCGCTCCCTGCTCCATGTAGAAAAGCTCAACTTCGGAATGCCAGTGCCAGGGGACGGAATTGCCCGGATAGCGAGCGAATTCTGCGCGTTCGGCAATATAGGGCCAGTCTTCGGCGGTCTCGGGAAACGCTTCCTCGCGTCCTCCGCGGTGCAATTCTATGTGATCCATGTTTCGCATGACATCAGTATAAAGCGCGATGGGCTTAGATTGCTCTTGCCTGTTCGGGGAACGCCTTGTCTAGGGATGCTTGGAGCTTTTCGAAGGATGCTCGCAGGTTGAGGCTCTGATCGGCTGAGCGCTTTTGCTGTGAGGTTGGGGAGTCGAGGAGGCCGTTTCTCTGTGTCGGGGGGAAGGAGAAAAGGTTTGCATGTGTTAGGGATGGCTGCTGTGCTGCGTCATTGGAAGAATGCATGCTTATGCGGCCTCCTCGATGTCCACCAAAAGGTTGCGCACGGGGTGTGCTGCTAGGTCCCGTGCGTTGGCTGTATTATGACGCGGCTGCCGCAAAGAAGCGCTAAAGAAAGGCTTAACCTGGTTTGGTGTTACGATGAAACTGCAGGTCAGAGGTATCGAGTAACACTCTTGAAAGGTTTTGAGCTTAAGGGCTTTCTAAGGTTTGTGACGTGGATGTGGCGCGGACGTGCGGAGCGTGTGAATGCTCGCTGTTAGCGCTGCGACTCTGCGGCGCGCACCTGCTCGATGACCCTTTCCATCGTGGCGTCGATGCGGTCTTTTTTGAGCTCGCATTCCCAGATGGTTATGGGCGTCCAGCCCATTTGAGTGAGTGCAGCCACGGCAGCGCGGTCGCGCTCGACGTTGCGACGGAACTTTGCCTCCCAAAACTCAACATTGCGCTTTGGCTGGCTCGGATTGCACTTAGGGCAGCGATGCCAAAAGCAACCATTGACAAAGATGGCGATCTTGCGGCCGGGGAAGGCGATGTCGGGCTTGCCGGGAACCTTCCATTCCAAGCGATAGCCCGTAAGGCCCGCGGCGCGCAGGCGCTGGCGAACGAGCAGCTCGGGCTTGGTGTTGGCGCGCTTGTTGCCCTTCATGGACTTTTTGATGGCGGCGCGACGGCGCACCAGTTCACGCTCGTCGGCGGAAAGGTCCGAGGTATCGATGCCGTCGAGCAGACCTGGCTTGGGGCGTTTTTTGCTACGGCGCTTAGGTGCGCGCTTTGGTTTGGCGGCGGGGTGTTCGGTCGTGGCGGCCTCGGCGTCGTTGGCAGCGCCATTGGCCTCAAGCCGGTCTTCCTTCAACTCAATCAGAGCATCGATAAGCCCTTTGTCGGCGGGCATCCATTCCACCGTGGCAAGCGAGGTGCGCGGAATCCAGCGGATATCGAGCTGGCGGTCGTGCTTCTGGGGCTCATCGGATTCATCGGCGAGCGAGCAGTAGTAGCACTCCATGGAGAGATGGAAATCGGGGTAGTCGTACTCAACGGTGTAGAAGTCACGCAGGTTGGTGACCTTCACCTGCAGCTCTTCCATGAGCTCGCGGCGCACGGCGTCTTCGGGCGTCTCGCCGCGCATGAGCTTGCCGCCTGGGAATTCCCAAAGTCCCTGCATGTCGCCGTAGCCGCGCTGCACGGCAAGCAGCTCGTCGGATCCTTCCTTGCGAATGATCCCAGCGGCAACATGAACAGTTTTCAACAGGAGTCCTCTCTCAACATCAACAAGTGACAGGCTAGCTACCCGTACCTTACACAACGGTAAGGCAAGCGTAAGCCATATCGATGGTAGCCGACTCGTCTTCTTGCGACTATAGATGCCGTAGACTAATCGCAAGAAAGGACTCGGTATGCAAACCACGCACATGGCGACCCCGGTACTGGAGGTCGCGCATCTCGAAAAGGTATATGGAGCGCTGGGCAACGTGACCCGCGCGCTCAACGACGTCAGCTTTACCGTCAACCGCGGCGAATTCGTTGGCATCATGGGCGCCTCGGGCTCGGGCAAGTCGACGTTGCTCAACTGCGTCTCGACCATCGATAGCGCCACAAGTGGCACGATCCGCATCAACGGCCAGGACGTGACGCGCATGAAGCAGGCCAAGCTTTCGCAGTTTCGCCGCGAGGAGCTCGGCTTTATCTTCCAGGATTCCAACCTGCTCGATACGCTCACGGCACGCGAGAACATAGCCCTGCCGCTCACCATCGCCCGTGTGAATTCGGCCGAAATCTCGACCCGCGTGCAGGACGTGGCCGCGCGTCTGTCCATCAGTCAGGTGCTCGACAAGTATCCCTACCAGATGTCCGGCGGTCAGCAGCAGCGCGTTGCCGCGGCTCGCGCGCTCGTCACCGACCCCACTATGATTATGGCCGACGAGCCCACCGGCGCCCTCGATTCCAAGAGCGCCCGTTTGCTGCTCGAGAGCCTGGAGGCTCTTAACCGCCGTCTACGCGCCACCGTGCTCATGGTCACGCACGACAGCTTTGCCGCCAGCTACACGAGCCGTGTGCTGTTTATTCGCGACGGCAAGATCTTCACCGAGCTGCGCCGCGGCGACACCGATCGCCGAGAGTTCTTCGACCGCATTATGGAGGTCGTTGCCATGATGGGCGGTGAGGGCTCCGATGCTCTGTAAACTCGCTTGGGGTAACGTCCGCCGCGCCGGCCGCGACTACCTCGTCTACCTTTTGACGCTCACCCTGGGTGTCACGGTCTTCTATGCCTTCAATACCGTCTCGATGCAGGTCGACATTGCCGGAATCGATGAAGAGGGCTTGGCGCAGGTTATGGGCAGCATGCTCGGCGACCTGACGTACTTTTTGGCCGGTGTCATGGCCTTTTTGATGGTGTATGCCAATAACTTCATCATGAAACGCCGCAAGAAGGAGTTTGGCCTGTATCAGGTGCTCGGCATGGGGCGCGGACGCGTCGCCACGATCATGGCGCTCGAGACGGTGATTGTCTCGGTCGTGGCCTTTGTCGCCGGCATTGTGCTGGGTGTGGGACTCTCCCAGCTCATGACGTTCTTTACGGCCTCGCTTTTTAAGACACAGATCGCCAATTTCCACTTCTTTTTCTCGGTGCATGCGTTCAATCTGACCCTTGCCTGCATGCTCGTAATGTTTGTGCTTACGCTACTGCTGAACCTTCGCGCCGTGCGTCGTACCAAACTCATCGAGCTTATGGGTGCCGAGCGTCGCAACGAGAGCATCAAGACGCGCAACCCCTGGATTGCGATTGCCATCTTTGCCGTGGGCGTGGTGCTTGTGGGTGTGGCCTATTACCGTCTGCTACGTGATGGGTTCCCGCTAACCGCGACGGACAGCAAGCTGCAAGAGGCCATGAACCAGTTTGGCATTACGACCGCTATGGTTACCGTGGGCACCTTTGCCCTGTTCTGGGGACTCTCGGGCATGCTCATCAAGCTGCTGCAGAGCCTGCGCGGCGTGTATTGGCGCGGCCTCAACATGTTTACCGTGCGCCAGCTTGCGGCCAAGGTCAACACGGTGTGCTTTTCGATGGGCGTCATCGCGATGCTCCTGTTTTTGGCCATCACCTCGGTGACGTGCGGTATGTCGATTGCCAATGTGATGAACGAAAACCTGGAGCGCTATAACCCTGTTGACGTGTCACAGACGTATGTCTATTACACGCCCGATACGCTCGACTACTACAAAGAGTACGTCAATCCGTCTGATGAAGCCGATCGCATGGTGCCGGCCGATACAACGGTCGATTTGTACCCCGCATGGCACGGCAGGGACAGTTCGGCGGACAACAACGACGAGACCGGCAAGAAGGTCGATATCGCCGATGTTGCCGGTGAGCATGTGCAGATCGATTCGTATCTGAGTTACCCGTTTGGCAGCTCGAATCCTTCGGTGACCCCAAGTGAGATGTGCAAGATCATGGGCGAAAAGCTTCCCAAGGCGTTCGGGGGTAGCAATGCCGATACGATGGGTCTGTTTGTGACGCCGGCGAGCCAGTACAACAAACTGCGTCAGATGATGGGTGAGGAGCCGGTGCACATCGGTCACGACCAGTATCTGCTCACGTGTGATATGGGCGGCGAGCTGGTCGACCTGTACACCAAGTATATGGCTGGTGGCCATGCCCTTACCTTGGGCGGGCATACGCTCAAGCCCGCAACCGATAAGTCGGACGAAGATACGGCGGCCATCGCCAACTCGGCGATGGGCAGTAATCCGGGTACCGTCGTCGTTGCCGACGAGCTGTTGTCCCAACTTAATCTGCAGCCGTATTCCAGTAGCCTGCTCGTTAACTACAAACAGGGGATGGATACGACCGAGGCAGACGAGAGCATTAAATACACTCTGCTCGACGATCTGCTCGTTGACGGCAAGAAGCCGGGGTCGTGGGGAACCTTCATCACACGCTCCGAGATGTACACGCAAGCAGCGCAAATGAACGGTCTTATTAGCTACCTAGCCATCTACATCGGCTTTGTATTGGTCGTTGCATGCGCGGCGATTCTGTCGATCCAGCAACTCTCCAACGTGGCCGATGGCAGCCGCAGCTATCGTGTGCTGGCACAGATCGGCTGCGACGACCGCCAGATTCGCCATTCGGTGATGGCGCAGCAAGCGGTATTCTTCCTGTTCCCGCTGGCAGTGGGCCTAGCGCACTCCTTTGTGGCACTTAAGGTGATCATCGAGCTGGTGAGCATATTCGGAAATATGAGCATCGGCGGCACCGTGGGCCTCACCTGTGCGATCTTCCTGGCAGCCTATGGTGGCTACTTCCTGGTGACGTACCTCATGAGCGCCGGCATGGTACAAGCTGCCATCGCCACCCGCTACAGCGAGTAACAAGCGGGCAAAACCGTCGCAAAACCAACGCGAACAGCCGCCGCGAACGGGGTCCGGACCCTTTTCGCGGCGGTTTTTTGTCTATCGGATGCCTCTCAGATGCAAGTGAGTAGACTTTTTTGGACTTGTCGAGCACACCGCGCCAAACGCTCAATAAAACCGCAGGTCAGGGCGGTGGTGTTTTGGGGCGTGCTCGGCATCCCGCCAAAAGCCTACTCACTTGGTTTTACTGCTAGAAAACCGCCGCGAGGGAAAGTAGCTCCCTCGCGGCGGTTTTGGCATTTGCCCAGATAAAACCTGCCAAAATAAACCTGTCCCTTTTTGGTAGGTTATCGTTTCCAAAAGTGGAGGATGAGCGTCGTGCGGTTTTGCTGCTCAGTTTTGACCAGGATGTTGTGGATATGGGTCTTGACGGTGCCCACGGCAAGGAAGAGCTCGTCAGCGATCTCTTGGTTCGATTTGCCCAACACAACCAGACGCATGACTTCGGTTTCGCGGTTGGAGAGCTTGTAGGCGTTGCGATAGAAGGGCATCTGCTCTTCGATGTGTCGATCAAGATCGCTGACGTTCTTTTCCTCGGGCGCCTCCTGCATGCGAATCGAAAGCACGTGATAGGCATAGATGATCAGCAGAATCGCAAAGTAGCACGCAAAGATGTTCTCGCTAAAGTTGCGCTCGGACAGGTACAGCTGCAGCCAAGAGGGTGCCAGGCTCATGGGAACAACAAGGATGTTGTAGAAATCCTCGGCAACGATGCACCCGACCAGAATGGCGCCGATAATGAGGTGCTTTCGTTGATTGTTGACGCGCGCCTTAAGCTCGACCTGCGTGCTTTTATGCGCCGTCCAAAAGATATACAGTCCCACAAATACAAGGAATACCTGACGCATCGTGTAGTAGAGCCATTGATGCATGGGGCCGTAGGGGACAGCGACAATGACCAGCAGCTCGCTCAGGAAGAACGTTGCGACGGGAATAACAAACTGCTTTTTTGAATGTTTGTCGAGCAAGTCCATGGCAATGAGCCAGATAAAAGCTTGTGAAGCGGTCGCCACAAGGGTCCGCAACACAGGCATGGTAATTGAGTAATAGTCGCTGGCTGGAAAACTCTGGTTTTGCAACGTGTATTCAAAAAAGAAGATCTCGGTCATCTCGATGGTATAGCAAATAAAAACGCCGCTGCCATAGATAAAGAAGCGTCGACGAGACGAGGCATAGGCGGCAAGCGAAAGCACTGCCGTCACAATACAGATCACGAGTATCGCTAGGGTATAGAAGAACATCAGGGTGTTCATCTGTCACCGTCCCATCTCATTTCATCTATGGCCGAGCCCTGTATACCTTGTGGGATATAGACGTCTCAACCCTTCGTTCCATTGCGGATTAGGCGCCGAGATACAGCATAGCCGTATACCGTTCGCGGTTCTAGATAGTAAACCCCCTGCAAGCTGGCTACCTGCGGGTTTATATTGGTTTAGAGGGGGTGTAACTCCGTGAACGGTCTTTAATCCCGAATAAACTAGGTAAAAATTGCATACGGGTGAATGATGGTCTTGTCAACACGAGGCGTGATGTTCGAGCGCCTCATAGCAATAGTCGGCACGACCGGCGGAAAGGAATCGACATGGCGCTGCCTAAGGATTTCATCGACACCAACGACTTCACCAAAGAGCAGATCCTGGCTATCGAGGATCTTGGCCTGGCAATGAAGAAGGCCATCAAGGTTGACGGTTATTATCCGCACCTGCTCCGCAACCAGAGCCTTGGCATGATCTTCCAGCAGGTTTCCACCCGCACCCGTCTTTCCTTCGAGACCGCTATGACCGACCTCGGCGGCCATGCTCAGTTCTATGGCCCTGGCACCATCCAGCTCGGCGGTCACGAGTCCCTGGGCGACACCGCTCGCGTTATGGGCTCGCTGCTCGACATCATGATGGCTCGCGTTGACCGTCACAAGGACGTCGTCGGCCTCGCCGAGGGCTCCGCTGTGCCCGTCATCAATGGCATGTCCGAGTTCAACCATCCCACGCAGGAGATGGGCGACCTCATGACCATGCTCGAGAACCTCCCCGAGGGCAAGAAGATCGAGGACTGCACCCTGGCCTTCATCGGCGACGCCACCCAGGTCTGCGTCTCCCTCATGTTCATCGCCTCCAAGGTCGGCATGAAGTTTGTCCAGTTTGGACCCAAGGGCCACCAGATCCCCGACGGCGGCCTGCACGTTGGCACCGTTGAGGAGCGCGCCGAGTTCGGCAAGCAGATGATGGCCATCGCCGAGGAGAACTGCAAGGTCTCCGGCGGCTCCGTCGTCATCTCCGACGACATCGAGTGCATCAAGGGCGCCGACTTCATCTACACCGACGTGTGGTATGGCCTGTACGACGAGGAGGTCTCGGGCGAGAACTACATGGACGTGTTCTACCCCAAGTATCAGGTCACCATGGACATGATGAACTTCGCCGGCCCCAACTCCAAGTTCATGCACTGCCTGCCGGCCACTCGCAACGAGGAAGTCGTCGACGAGGTTATGGACGATCCCGAGCGCTCCCTGTGCTGGGTCGAGGCCGAGAACCGCAAGCACTCCATCCGTGCTCTCCTCGCTGCCCTGGGCAAGCGCACCCCGCTCAACGACGAGGGTGTCGAGTACTCCGCCAAGGCCGAGCTTCACGCCGCTCTCGAGGCTCTCGAGCAGCTCTAAGCCTTAAGCCTGCTAAACGCACGTTTGCGGGCGGCGGATGCTCGTCTCCTGTCGCCCGCTCACCGAGGCTCAGGCAATTGCCTTAGTACCTTGGGCCTCGGATCTGTCCAAGACTGAGCGAAGGAGCTCATCATGAGCGACGGAAAGAAAAAGCTTTCCTTTTTGACGGTCATTTCGACCATCATCTGCGTCGTCTTCGTTTGCGAGGCCGCCGCTCCTGCTGCTGCCATTGGCAACCAGCAGTTCTTCTGGTGGATCTTCCTGATCCTGACCTTCCTGCTTCCTTATGGCATGGTTGTTGCCGAGCTCGGCACCACCTATGACGGCGAGGGCGGCATTTACGACTGGGTACGCGATGGCCTGGGCGACAAATGGGGCGCCCGCATCTCGTATTACTACTGGGTCAACTACCCGCTGTGGATTGCCTCGCTGGCTACCATGTTCCCCGACATTTTGGGCATGGTCTTTGGCGTTGAGTTCAACTTGATCGCCAAGATGGGTATCGATCTTGCCTTTGTGTGGATCGTCTACCTCATGGGCCGCTCCAAGGCGGCCGACTCCGAGTGGGTCCTTAACGGTGGCGCCATCATCAAGGTCGCCGTCGCCGTTATCGTTGGCGCTTTGGGCATTTGGTATGCCATGGAGAACGGTTTTGCGAACGACATGTCCGCTGCCACCTTCCTGCCCGAGCTCACCAACACCAACGCTCTCGGTTACCTGTCGATCATCATCTTTAACTTCATGGGCTTCGAGGTCATCTGCACCATGACCGATGACATGGCCGATCCCGCTCGCGATATTCCCAAGGCTATCATCGTCGGTGGCCTGTCCATCGCCGTGATCTACCTGTTCGCTGGCTTTGGCATCGGCGCTGCTGTGCCGGCCGATTCCATCGACCCCGACTACGGCATGAT
Organism: Collinsella sp.; assembly: GCA_019414265.1. GTDB lineage: Bacteria > Actinomycetota > Coriobacteriia > Coriobacteriales > Coriobacteriaceae > Collinsella. The sequence goes on from DXMJ01000002.1 coordinate 115,687, forward strand.
TTATGCAGTCCAGACCATGGTGGGCGACTCCATGATCTTTAAGGTCATCTGCATTGCCTTCCTGATCACCCTGTTCGCCAACATGGCTGCTTGGTCCTTCGGCGTTAACTCCGTTGCTCGCTACGCTGCCGAGCACGGCAACATGCCCAAGGTCTTCGCCTCGATGATCTCTGATGACGACATGCCCAACGGTGCCAACCTGGTCAACGCCGTCGTTGCCTCCCTGGTGCTGTGCCTGCAGCTCGTTCCCATCGATGCCATCTCCAACGGCGTCTTCTGGATGCTCTTCGGCACCTCCGTCGTCTTCCTGCTGCTGACCTACATCCCGATGTTCCCGGCGTTCCTCAACCTTCGCAAGAACGACCCCGACCGCGAGCGCATCTTCACGTTCCCGTTTAAGGGTGCCATGATGAAGGTCATGCTGGCCATCCCTTGCATCGAGCTGATCCTGGCCATCGTTGCAACGCTGGTGCCGTTCTCTGCCGCTGAAATTGGCGACAAGCTCCCGATGATCGTTATCTTCATCGTGCTTCTGCTCATCGGCGAGGTTGTCCGCGTCGTCAGCGCTAAGGGCCGCGAGACCGAGTACAAGGGCCTCACTCCCGAGCTGGCAGCTCAGCGTCTCGCTGAGGAGGCCGCCGAGGCCGAGGAGAACTAGAGCACCCGGTTCTGGGGCTCCAACCCTCCTCGCGTACCAACGTGCGCTTCGTCGGGCTTGTCGCTCCCGACTCCAGGCACTCTAGCCTCTTCGAGGGCGTGCCCAAAGCGACAAATTTGCTCACTATTTCCTGGGGCGGGTGCGAGCGATAGCTCCGGTAACCACCGCCCGCCCCAACCTCTCTCTCGTATCCTTCGTGCGTTTGTCTCCACGCACTTGGTTACGTTGCCGCTCGTCGGTGCGGCTCCGTGAAAACCGGCACCGGGCGCCCCGACCTTTGCCGGGGGACGGGCGCCCACTATCTCTTGGTTTTAGGCTGCGGGTAATCCGCCCGCGGCAAACGATCGTTCGATTTGGAGGAAATCTTATGCGTACGATCACCGAGTCCGAGTCCACCCCCAAGGCCGACGGCTTCTTTATGCCCGCCGAGTTCGCCCCGCAGGATCGCGTGTGGATGGGCTGGCCCCACCGCACCGACACCTGGGCCCACGGCGCCAAGCCGGCTCAGAAGCAGTATGCCGCCATCGCCCGCGCCATCTCCGAGTTCACCCCGGTCTATATGTGCGCCAACCAGGTCGACTATGCCAACTGCAAGGCCGTCTTCGAGAACGACGAGAACGTCACCGTTATCGAGATGACCACCGACGACGCCTGGTTCCGCGACACCGCCGCCACCTACGTCATCAACGGCAAGGGCGAGAAGCGCGCCAACCACTGGCACTTCAACGCCTACGGCGGCCTCGTCGACGGCCTGTACTTTCCGTGGGACAAGGACGAGCAGATCGCCCTCAAGATGGCTGAGCTCTCCGGCTGCCGTCGCTATCGTCCCGACGACATGATCCTCGAGGGCGGCTCCATCACCGTCGACGGCGAGGGCACCCTTGTCGTGACCGACCAGTGCCTGCTTTCCCCGGGCCGCACCTGCTCTGCGGTTCTGGAGGAGGAAGAGGATCCCGAGTCCATCTGGCCCAAGTTCCACAAGAAGTTTGAGCCTTGGAGCGAGGAGCTTCGCGCCTACATGGACGAGCACCTCAAGGATTACCTGGGTGTCGAGAAGGTCATCTGGGTCAAGGAGGGCATCGACCCCGAGGAGACCAACGGTCATATCGACGACGTTGCCACGTTCATCGCTCCGGGCGTCATGGCCTGCATCTGGACCGACGATCCCGAGTATCCGTTCTACGAGCAGTGCCACGCTGCCTACGAGACCCTCTCCAACGCCGTTGACGCCAAGGGCCGCAAGATGAAGGTCTACAAGCTCTGCATGCCCGTGAACCCGCTGTTCATGGACCAGGCCTCCTGCGACACCATCGACGCCGACGAGAACGCCGAGCCGCGCGTCCCCGACGAGCCGCTGATCGCGTCCTACATGAACTACCTGGTCACCAACCACGGCGTCATCGTCCCGCAGTACGGCGACGAGAACGACCAGCTGGCCGTCGACACGCTCCAGAAGATCTATGACGAGGTCTGGGGCGAGGGCGTCTACAAGTGCGTCGGCGTCCAGTCCGAGCAGGTCGTCTTCGGCGGCGGCAACATCCACTGCATTACGCAGCAGGAGCCGTCCGCGTAATTGTCTGGCTTCCCGAGGCACGGCACCTTGCCCTTCAATCGTCGGGCATGACCCTTAAGGTCTATGCCCTCCTCTTTCAGGGCAATCTGCCGCACCTCGGAAACCCAGCCGATCAATCGGACAGTCGATGAATCGCACCGTGACCATCTCGGGGCATTGATGGTCGGTTTATTCGATGTCTTGGTCGGCTGGGTTTTTCTTTGGGCACTCCGTTGCCTCCACTTCGGAGTGCCCGCCTCTTTGATTGAGTACGCGTCTGATCTGGGATTTATTGCGGGTTAGGCCAATTGTTCGCTTGAATATCCCAGGTCAGACGCGTCTTCAATTGCCAAAAGATTCCGGTCGCAATCGCGGCCGTTTTGATCGGAGTATCTATGTACCAGCGTATCGTTATCTACACGCGCCTGTTCCGCGAGCGTTGGTCCAACAATTGCATCCTCTCTTCTCTTTGGGATGGCACCTGCACCGGTGACGCGGCCTGCAACCCTACCTTGGGCTGCGCCTTCGGTACAGATGCCATCCTTTTTGCTGTAGGGGGAGCGTGTCGTGGCAGGTAAAAAGTTCTCCCTGTTCGAGGTCATCCTCTCGGTTATCTGCGTTGTCTTTACCATCGAGGCGGCCGCTCCGGCATCTGCCATGGGTAACGTGCAGTTCTTCTGGTGGATCTTCCTCATCATTACGTTTTTGCTTCCCTATGGCCTGGTGGTGGCCGAGCTCGGTACGGCGTTCGATTCCGAGGGCGGTCTGTACGATTGGGTTCGCCTGGGCTTGGGCGACCGTTGGGGCGCCCGCTGCTCCTGGTGCTATTGGGTCAACTTTCCACTGTGGGTGGCAAGTATCGCCTGCATGTTCCCCAGTGTCATCAATGCGGTATGGGGCATCGAATTTTCGCTTGGGGTCCGAATTGCCATCGAGCTTGCCTTTGTGTGGGGCGTCACGGTCATGGCAATGCAGCCGGTGGCCGAGGCCGATTGGGTCATGGATGGCGGCGCCGTCATCAAGGTGCTCATTACCGCCGTGGTGGGAATCGTCGGCATCTGGTTTGCCTGCAATAACGGCTTTGCCAACGATATGTCGTTTAAGACCTTTGTCCCCGATCTGGGAGACACTAACTCACTGACGTATCTTTCAATCATCCTATTCAACTTTATGGGCTTTGAGGTGGTCGCGACCTTTGCCAGCACGATGAAGAACCCATCGCGCGATATCCCCAAGGCGGTTATCGCCGGTGGCGTTGCCATCGCGGCGATCTACATTATCTGTGGCATCGGTATTGGAGCCGCGGTTCCCACCGAGCAGCTTTCACTCGATTCGGGCATTGTGGACGCGGTTGCCGCCATGGTGGGGCGCGCTCACCCGCTGACGATGGTCGTGGGCGTGGCCTTTTTGGTGACGCTGTTCGCCAACATGATCTGCTGGAGTTTTGGCGTCAACAACGTGGCGAGCTATGCCGCGCGCCACGGCAACATGCCGCGCCCCTTTGCGCTGGTGTCCAAGAAGACCGGCATGCCCAACGGCTCAGCACTCATTAACGGTTGTTTTGCCAGCTTGGTGCTGCTACTTCAGATTCCGCTGGGCGAAGGTTCCGACGTCTTTTGGGTCTTCTTCTCGATGAACGTCGTCTTTCTGCTCATGAGCTATATCCCGATGTTCCCGGCGTTTTGGCGCCTGCGTAAATACGACGACCGCCCACGTGTGTTCCGCGCGCCCTTCGAGGGCAAGGTGCTTGCGGTAGCGCTTGCGGTGCCGGTGGTAGAGCTCGTGCTTTCGATTGTTGCGACAATCGTGCCGCTTAACAGCTCGCCCGCCGAGATGTCAAAGTTGCCGATCCTCATGGGTGTGGTGATCGGCGTGTTGCTGGGCGAGGTTTCGCGCCTCATATCGCGCCGCGGCCGCAGCATCGACAATCCCGGCGTTGGCGCAAGGGGGACAGGTCGCTTTGCGCCAAAACAGTAGCGCCGCGAGTTGTGCGGTGCTAGATGCATCTTGGATTACTGCTCACGCTGCTCGGGATCAGATGCGAGCTTGGGTGCAAAGTAGGGGACGTGGCCCAGGTAGGGGCAGCTGTCCGAACGCGCCTCAACGGCGCAGGGGACATCGTCGTAGGTCATGGAAGAACCGAGTCGGGTGATGGCCTTGGCGGCGGGCGCGACGAGCATCTTGAGCGGAGCGATCGGTGCCATGGCATCTCCTTTCATCGGTGAGACACAGCTTGTTTATCTAAACGATACAGTACGTTTAATCGGTGAGTCTAATCTTGCGGCAAAGAATCTGTCAACATCCTCACAGCATCTAGACAGGGGAGGCGGGCATGAGTTTCGCGTTCTATATCTACACCACGATTATCATGGGTGTGGCTCTGGTGACCAGTGCCGTGGCATTGGTGGTTTGGCTCATGACGCACCGTCGCGACAGCCTAGTGGCCGCGGCGGGCTTTTTGCTCTACATGCTCGATATGTCGGTCATCTTTTTTGACGAGTACACTCGGCTCAAATATGACTACGCCGTTACCTTTAGCGAGCCGCTGCAGCACCCCTTGCTGCGCTGCGTGCTCGGTATTGCCATCTATGCTTGCATTGTGCTGTGGATGTTTGCGCGCTTGCGCAAAAGGCCGACGTCGCGCATGCTCGGACTTGTTATCGTGCCGTTTTCAATCTTGCAATTGGTGCTGGTGCCTCGCAGCGGTGCTGCCGGAGAGATGCAGCAGTATCTCTTTTGGCTCACGCGTGACCTGGGCAATGTAGGATGTCTTGCCTATGCCGCCTGGCATTACCGGCACAGGGCCACGCGTGTTGAGAAACTCGACCTCGACCGCTCAAAGCTCTTTTGGAAGGTGGCACTCGTTCTTGCGTTTTGCGTAATCGCCGAGGACACCTACATGATTTTGCTCTGCCGCCCCGACTCTCAAAACCCCGTCATCAGCCTCTTTTTGTGGTATCTGTCCGAGCGCAATATCTCCGAAAACGTGCTGCTCGTGGCATGCGCGGTCCAACTCTTTTGCCAGTTTAGCCATATCCTGCGCGTGTATGCCCGTCATCCGCGTGCCGATGAGGACGTGGCGGCCGAGAGCGCACGCTCTGGGGACGATCTAGCATCACGCGTTGTGATCTATGCCGATGCCCGTAAGCTGTCGCGGCGCGAGCAGGAGGTGCTCACGCTGGTGCTGAAGGGCAACGACGCCCAAAACATCGCCAGCGAGTTGGTCATCAGCCCTGGCACTGTCAAGGCGCACTTGCATCGCATCTACGTTAAAAGCGGTGTCTCCAACCGAGATGACCTCATAGATGCCTTTTGGCGTTCCTAGTCCTATTCTTCCTTGCATGCGGGTCTTGCCGTGTGGGCGGGCACGCCGTTGGGCGTAATGACGCGGTAATAATCTCAGACAATAAACCTGCAGGTAAAGCGTGTAAACCTGCTTAAACTGACCGTTTGCGATCCCTGGCCTTGGCACGGATTTGCCCCTGTGTATCAATGGGTGTAGCGCGAAGCCGCGGACGTGGGACAGACGTCCGAGCACGGCTTGTAGGCACGCGCCGATGCGGGAGCGCTACGCTCCCAACCGAGTGCCCACGCGGGCGGTGCGTCCGCGTTGCAACCAAAGATGCCTGAGGAGGCTCACATGGACAAGGCTGATGTAGTTATCAAGAGCAACGCCGTCTTTACCGGCGATGGGCTCGAGCCGTTTAAGGGCGGCGTTGCCGTGCGCGGTGATAAGATTGTTGCCTGCGGTGACGATGCTCACCTGGCACCGTTTATCGGTCCCGATACCGAGGTGCGCGACTTTGGCGACCAGCTCGTCATGCCCGGCCTGATCGACTCACACACGCATTTTGCCCAGGGCGCGTTTATGACCGACCCCGATTTTGCCGTCAACCTCATCGACTGCACCAGTTTTGAGATGGCGATGGAACGTGTCGTGGCGTTTGCGGCCGACCATCCCGATAACGAGTGGATTCTGGGCTGCCAGATTATCCAGTTCCAGTGGGATGTCCCCGAGATGCCCACAGCCGCGATGATCGATGAGTACATCTCGGACCGCCCGGTCTTTCTGCAGCAGGTTGACCTGCATACCTTTAGTGCCAATACCTGCGCCATCAACAAGGTGGGAGTAACTTCGCAGACGCCCGATCCCGCAGGCGGCAAGATCCTTAAGGATGCCGAGGGCAATCTGACGGGCGTGTTTTCCAACAACGCCGGCGTCTTCTTTATGGACGAGGTCTACGACCCAGCGCCCGAGGTTGTTGACGCGTCGTTTGCAAAAACCGCCCGGCGCGCCAATGCCCTGGGAATCACTACGGTCGGCATGGTCAATCCTACGTTTGTGAGCATGGAAAACCCGTATGCGGTGTTGGCAGGTCTTAATGCCAAGGGCGACTTGCCACTGCGCGTGTTCCTGTACACCGATCTGTTCGAAAACGAGTCCTTAACGCTCGAGCAGATCAAGGAGAAATACGCCTTCTCGGGTACGCAGGTCGAGTGGCACGGCTTTAAGCAGTTTCTTGATGGCGTGTGCTCCGACCACACCGCTTGGATGCTTGAACCCTATAGCAATGCGCCCGATACCTGCGGTGAGCCCGCGGAGGATCCAGAGCGCATCCGTGCCGCCATTGTCAGGGCGCAGGAATGGGGCGTTGACACGCGCGTCCATACGATCGGCGATCGCTCGGTGCGTTTTGTGCTTGATTGCTTTGAGGAGGGCGAGCGCTTGCATGGTAAGCGGGGTTGCCGCCACTCCATGGAGCACAACGAGACGGTTCAGCCCGAGGATCTGCCGCGCTACGCGGAGCTTGGTATATGCCCCGGCATGCAACCGTGGCACATGCTGCTCGATATGGCTGACCTTGCCAAGGACGATGCCGTGGGCCCCGAGCGTGCAGCGCTTTCGTGGCCCCTGCACAGCCTGCTTGCCAGCGGTGCCGTGGTGCACTTGGGCAGCGACTTCCCCGTTGTGGGCTTGGAGCCCATGGAGGAGGTGTACGGCGCGGTCTTCCGCATGCTCGAGGACGGCTCCAACCCCGAGGGCTGGTTCCCCCAGGAGCGCATTACCATGGCCGAGGCCCTGCGCGCCTACACCTACGGCAGCGCCTACGCCATGCATGCCGAGGATCGCATCGGTACGCTCGCATGCGGCAAACAGGCTGATATCTGTGTGCTCGACCGCAACCTCTTTGACTGCGAACCGGCTGAGGTCCTCGAGGCCACGGCGTCTCTCACGATGATTGCCGGCAAGGTGGTCTACGAGGCCTAGCGGGGCTGCTGCATCGCTGGGCGGTGCCACAGCCTGTGCGTGCCGCCCATCCATTCATCCATCCATTCATCAATCTCTCATGGAAAGGGGAGAACAATGGCAGAAGAGACAACCGCCGCTGTTGAGGAGGAGCGTGAGCTTGCCTCGCAGCCGATTCCCGGCCTGGTGCGCAAGTACACCATCATCACCGGCCAGGGTATGCTCGCCCAGATTATCATGGTGGTCCTTGAGGGCCTCGTGATGGGTTGGGGCCTGGGTGCACACGGCCTGGCCTGTGTTTCGATCATCATGTCGGTCGAGTACATTAACCTGGCCTTTGGCAACCTGTTTGGCACCGGCGTGCCCGCCGTGGTGGGCAACCTTTTGGGTGCCGGCGACATTAAGGGCGCCAGCAAGGCGTTTAGCCAGGGTTTTTGGCTTACCACGATTGTGAGTGTGCTGCTTGCTGTGGTGATGGCTGTGTTTACCGAGCCCATCTGCGCATTCTTCGGCGCCACGCCCGACATCATGACCGATACCGTTGCCGGCGTGCGCACCTTCTCCGTGCTGCTGCCGCTCACGGTCATTGGTCAGATGGTCACCGCCGTCATGCGTATGGACGAGAAGGTTCAGATCCAGGCCAACCTCATGACCGTGTCTGCCATCGTCGCTATCTGCTGGCTTGCGCTTTCCACGTTTGTGCTCAAGCTTGGCGTTATGGGAGCTGGCGTGTACTACGGTCTTTCCATCGGTATCTGGGCCATCGGTATCTTCTGGTTCATCGGCGGTAAGAAGTCGCAGCTCCAGATCAACGCCGCCGACCTCAAACTCGACATGGCCATCTGCGGCCAGATCATTAAGATTGGTTTCCCGTTCTTTTTGGTGCAAGCTGCCACGTTCATCTTCAACACCGTTGCCAACTCGTTGCTTGGCCAGCTCGGCGGCGACATGGGTTCGCTCTACATCGCGGCCTTTGGTGTGATCAACGGCTACATCCTCTACATTACCATGATGGTCGCCCAGTGCTTCTCGTACGGCCTGCAGCCCATTGCCGCCTTCAACGCCGGCGCCAAGGCGTGGGCGCGCCTCAAGGAAACGCTCTCCTGCACGCTTAAGTACCAGGTCGTGACGCTTGCTGCGGTGTCTGCTGTGCTATGGGTGGCCGCAACGCCGGTCTGCGCCTTTTTTGCTGGTAGCGACCCGGCGCTCGTCGAGGTTGCCGCCAACGCCACGCGCATCGTTATCCTGGCCGTGGCCCTGGGCTATCTTGCCATGACCATGTCGATGTACTTCCAGGCGGTTGAGAAGGTGGGTATCGCCACGTTCACCGGTCTGCTCCGCTACGTGATCTGCTCCGTGCCGCTTATGTACCTGCTTGGCAACATGATGGGCGTTCAGGGTGTCTGGTTTGCCTTGGTGGCGGCTGACGCCATCACTGGTCTTATCTCCATCGCCCTCGCCGTCCGCGAATCCAAGCGACTTGCCACGCTCTAGACTCGGACACGGCCGGCCCGCGATAGTCGAATAAGTCAACTCGCCTGCAAGCCACCGCAATGGGGACAGTTCCCATTGTGGTGGCTATTGTTATTTAGGGTCTGAGATTTCGGCTCTATAAATAACGTTTTTGAACTGGGCTACTATAAGATTGTGGAAAACACTACTACAAGATTATGGAAAACGCTACTGCGAGATTATGGCAAATGATACTATACGATTATGGTAACAGCGTTATAAGGGGCGTTGATATGGCCGAGTACATTAACAGGGATTTGCATGAGTTGCTCATTCGCATGGCGGGTTGGTTTCCTGTTGTGTCGTTGACGGGGCCTAGGCAGAGCGGAAAGTCTACGCTGGTTAGGCATGCCTTTCCCGACTATTCCTATGTCACGCTTGAGGACCCCCAAACGAGGCGCGCGGCCTTGGAGGATCCGGTGAGTTTTATCCGCAACCGAAAGGGCGGACTCATCATCGATGAGGCGCAATACGCCCCGGATTTGTTCTCGATGATCCAGGTTGTTTCGGATGAGCGGGGAGATGCCGGTCAATACATCCTTACGGGATCGCAAAACTTTTTGATGATGAAAAGCATCGGCCAGTCTCTTGCCGGGCGAGTCGGGATCTTAAAATTGCTGCCATTTTCGTTTCGAGAAGCGGAGAGGGGCCAGCAGGGGCAGTTGGAAGTGGATTTGTTTGCGCTCGAAGGGGGATACCCTCGCCTGCGTTCCGCCGGAATGCCGTCCTCGGTTTATTTCCCCAGCTATATTGATACCTATGTTGAGCGCGATGTTGTGGGCTTGCTTGACGTGCGCAATAAAGCGGAGTTTCATAAGTTACTGTCCATAATTGCCCAGAGCGCCGGTGCTCTCATTAATATATCTTCGCTTTCTCGAGATACGGGTGTGAACGTATCGACCATTAAAAGCTGGTTGTCTATCCTGGAGCAGAGCTACCTGACGTTTTCACTGCAGCCTTATTATGCAAATGCCAGGAAACGTTTGACTAAAACGCCCAAGCTTTACTTTTACGACACGGGGCTGCTCTGCTACTTGCTCAAAATTGGATCACTGGAGCAACTTTTGGAGAGCCCTTATCTGGGGGCAGTTTTCGAAAACCTCATCGTTTCCGAAACGGCGAAGAGCCATCTCAACGTGGGCGAGAATCCCGAGTTGTATTTCTATAGGGACGACGGCAAGCGAGAAATCGATTTGCTCGACTGCACAAACTCAGGGAGTCCCAAGGCTATCGAAATAAAATCATCCAGAACGTATCACGATAAGTACGCCCGCCATTTACAGGCTGTATGCGATGAGATCGACATTGCAAAAGATGCGCGCTATGTTGTGGCCCGCGTGGATTCAACGTATGAGTCGAAAGACTGTAGCGTGGTCTCGGCGCGTGATTGGCTTTTGCGATAACAAGTTCGGCGTATTAACAACTGCCGCGAAGGGTCCGGATCCCTTTCGCGGCGGTTTTTTGCCGATCCGGTGCGCCTCAGATGCAAGTGAGTAGACTTTTTTGGATTTACCGAGCACATCGCGACAAATGCTCGGTAAAACTGCAGGTCAGCGCTGTGGCGATTTGGCGTGTGCTCGGATTCCTGCAAAAAATCTACTCACTTGGTTTTTGCTGTTAGAAGGCCGCCGCGAGGGAAAGTAGTTCCCTCGCGGCGGCCTTGGTGTTTTCCCAGATAAAACCTGCCAAAATAAACCTGTCCCTTTTTGGCAGGTCTCTATTTGGTATGGCTGACCGGTTTGGGCTGTCTTGGAGAAAGCCCATGAGGCGGCACACAGGCTAATCCTGCGTGTCGCCTCCGTACATGTAGACGATAAAGCCGTCGCCGGTGTCTTGGCTGTGATCTTCTAGGATGCGCTTCATGTTGAGGTGCTCGTAGAACTGCCAGTCAGAGTTGCAGTCGCTCATCAGGAAGAACTTGGTGCAGCCTGCCCGGGCGAGCTCGGCGCGGGCAAGGTCGATGAGCGCGCGGCCGAGCCCTTTGCCCTGCCACTCGGGCACGATGATGATGAGCCCTGGGCATACTCATTGCCCGTGGCGGCAAAGCGGTCGGCCGTGGCCTTCTCGCGGCTGTCGCCAAAGAGCGAGCCCTCGAGCTTGGCGTCGGCGGTCTTTGCCATCTCGGTTGCCTGGGCGAACATCTCGTCGTAGCAGGGCACCCACGTGGGATTGGTACGCGGCTTGCCGTCCTCGAAGATGCCGATGCAGCAGGCGGCGATAATGCGGCCCTCGGCCTCGGCGACAAGCGCGATAGGTGAGCGCTGTAGCTGCATGGTGATGTTAAAGCGCGCGCAGAAATCGGCAGCTTCGACGTCACCGCGGTTGCGCAGCGTGTTGCACCACAGCTGGTTGTAGATGGCGGCGATGCCAGCCAGGTCGTCGAGCGTGGCGGCGCGCAGGGTTACGTTGTCAAGGCTCATGGAGGCTCCTTCCAAGGTGGGTCAGGCCACCTCTGAGTGTGACATGGGCGCGCCGTCGCCGCATCAATCATTCGGCAGACGAGTCCCGTTCCCTCGGGGACGGAGGAAAAGGGGCCACGAGCGAGGATTTTCGGACGCTTGCTCGACGAGAGTGGATAATCTCCCACTTTCAGCGCGATCCTAGGCCAAAAACGGGAGATTATCCACTCTCGTGGTAAGCGACCCGCGCGTTATCCATTCCCTTTTTGGTTGGTCGTGCTTGCACTTTAGCGTGCGACAGCGGATAATGCCGAGCATTCGACGATTCAAGCTTAGACTTCTTTGATTGAGGAGGCCCCGCATGGCCATGGAATTTAAACGCAGGCTGCCGATCCCCATGGAGATCCGCGAGGAAATGCCGCTGTCCGCTGAGCTTACTGCTAAGAAGCAGGCATTCGACGCCGAGGTCGCCAAGGTCTTTACCGGCGAGGACGCGCGCAAGGTGCTCATCATCGGACCGTGCTCTGCCGACCGCGAGGACTCGGTCCTCGAGTACATGAACCGCCTGGCCAAAACCGCCGAGGAGGTCAAGGACAAGCTCATCATCATCCCGCGCGTCTACACCAACAAGCCGCGCACCAAGGGCACCGGTTACAAGGGCCTGCTGCACAACCCCGATCCCGAGGCGCCCGACGATCTGCTCGAAGGCGTTAAGGCCATTCGCCACATGCACTTGCGCGTCATCGAGGAGACTGGCTTCTTCACTGCCGACGAGATGCTCTACCCGTCCAACTACCAGTACCTCGTCGACCTGTTGAGCTACGTCGCCGTGGGTGCGCGTTCGGTCGAGAACCAGGAGCACCGTCTGGTGTCGAGCGGCATTTCGGTGCCGGTGGGCATGAAAAATCCTACAGCCGGTTCCACTACCGTCATGCTCAACTCCATCTACGCCGCCCAGGCGCACCAGAGCTTTATCTTCCGCAACTGGGAGGTCGAGTGCGACGGCAACCCGCTCGCGCACGCCGTCATGCGCGGCTACATCGGTCTCGACGGTCGCACTTACCCCAATTACCACTACGAGCACCTGGAGCGCCTTGCCGAGCGCTATACCGAGCACGCCGGCTACGCCAACCCGGCGGCGGTTATCGACTGCAACCATGACAACTCGGGCAAGCGCCCGCTGGAGCAGTATCGCATCTGCAAGGAAGTGCTCGACAGCTGTCGCCGCAACGAATCCATCTCCAAACTGGTCAAGGGCTTTATGATCGAGTCCTACCTGGAGGATGGCAACCAGCCGGTCGACGGCGGCGTCTTTGGCAAGTCGATCACCGACCCGTGCCTGGGCTGGGAAAAGACCGACTATCTGATCCACGAGATCGCGGAGCGTGTTTAGTTACGCGGGTTTACCAACCCGCGTAACGGCTCGACGCTGCGCGCCGCCCAGAGCGACAATTTGTCATTCAAAAGGCAAGGCATGACCAGAAGGTCAATGCCCTGCCTTTTTCATGCCAACTTGTACGCTCTGGACGGCGCTCGCTGTCCGTCCTCTACCTGCGGAGTTGTCCTGCTCCAGGGCACTCATTGGGGACAGACTTAAATGAGTGCTCGCAGAATGAGAGTGGATAGTCTGCCGTTTATAAGTAGTTGTTGGGGACGTTCTTGTTGTTTGACTAGTCGTTTAAGAACGTCCATTACAGTCGAAATTGTCAGCCCGGGCCCGTCTCGGGCTACGATTGAGGCGCGCCCAGAACGGGCCGCCGACCGGGCGCCCGCGCACGGCCGAACGTCCCTGCCCCCGAGAGGGCCCGTTGGGTGCTGCCGGCGCGGGACGCGCCGCCCCCGACGGCTGATAGGAAAGTGCCGGGCAGGTGCCGCGGCTGGTAATGTGAGTGCCGAGGGGGAGGCCATCCGGTCGAACGACTACCGGAAGGATACCACCGTGAAAGCGCCATCCACCAGGCCCGCGGCCGTGCTCGGCCTGGACGTCGGCAAGTCATCGCACTGGGCCTGCCTGATCGACCGCGACGGGGAGGTGCTGGCCAGCGCCCCCGTCCGCAACAGGGAGGCCGAGCTCGACGCGCTGTTCGCCTCCGCGCCCGCCGGCACGCTCGTCGTCGTCGACCAGTTCCGCAACATAGGGTCCCTCGCCGTGAGGCGGGCCCGCGCCGCGGGGCTCGGGGTCGCCCACCTGCCCGGGCTCGCCGCCAGCCGCGCCGCGGGCCTGTTCGCCGGCGAGGCCAAGACCGACGAGCGCGACGCCGCGGTGATCGCGCGGACCGCCCTGGGCGTGCCGGACTCCCTGTCGGGGGTCCCGGGCCGCGGCGAGGCCCTCGAGGCCGCCCGCGCCCTCTCGTCGCAGCGCGACCACGTCGTCGCCTGCGCGACCAGGGACAAGAACCGCCTGCGCGCGGTGCTGCTCGAGTCCTGCCCGGCCCTCGAGGCCGCGGTCGACCTGTCGGACCGGCGGTGGCTGGAGCTGCTCGCCGGGTTCGGCGGGGCGTGGGGGATCGCCCGCTC
>DXMJ01000020.1 GCA_019414265.1 Collinsella sp.
CGGTCCAATCGAGCAAGCGCGTAATCTTGCCGTCGGGGTCGTCGCCAAAGATGCGACGCAGGCCACGCGTGTTCTCAGCATCCATATAGACAATGTGGTCCCAGTTGCCATACTCTGCTCGACGCGCCTGGCGGGCACGGTGCGCAACGACGGGAATCCCGACTTCGCGCAGCTTGGCGACCGTGCCATGATGCGGCGGGTTGCCGATCTCCTCAGTTGAGGTCGCTGCGGAATCGATGACAAACTCCGCCTCGCGCCCAGCGCGGCGCACGAGCTCGGTAAACACCGACTCAGCCATCGTCGAGCGGCAGATATTCCCATGACAGATAAACAGTACGCGTTGCATATGCGGTTTCCTTTCGATCGCCATCATCGAGCTCGAGTATCGCATCTGTGCTTACGCTCTCGCCCGCTTGCGCTCCCAGCGAGCCAGCTTAATCGTCACCAGCGTGAGCGCCCAGGCCACAAGCGAGAACGCGGCACCAACCGCGCCAACGTAGGCAATGCCAACGCTGCTTACCACGGCGCCGCCCACTGCGGTGCCAAACGAGATGCCGACGTTAAACGCCATGGGCTCAACCGAACTTGCGAGTACCATCGACTTGGGATGGCGGCTGCGTGCCACGTCCATAAAGTGCGTGATGCACGACACCGAGAACAGGTACATGAGCAACGCCAAGCTAAAGACAAAGACCAGCGCGAGCGGCATGGTGCCGCCCACGGCAAACAGCCCGAGTAACGCCGCAGCCTGCAGTACAAACGTCACAAGCAGTGCCTTCATGCCAAAACGCGCGTCGATCCATCCGCCCAAGATGTTCGAGACCAGGCAGAACACGCCGTAGGCCATAAGCGTGGTGCTCGCCTGAACGGTTCCCATACCCAGCACCTGCTCAAGATAAGGCGTCACGTAGCCGTAGAACACATAGACCGAGCCTACGCCAAACAAAAAGATGAGCATGCCGGTGATGATGCTCGGCTCGCGCAGCAGACCCGCCTGCTCGCGAAAGGTGGCAGGCTCATCGGTTTGCCCAGCGCGCGGCATAAACGCCACGAGCGCTCCGCAGATCAGAACGGCAAAGGTCAGCGTGCCGTACATGGCCACGTGCCAGTCGAGCGTGTCGGCCACGAACTTGCCGATCGAGGTCACAAAGACCATTGCCACGGAAAACGCACCATATACCACCGAGATGGCAAGTGAGGTTTGCTGTGGGGACAGCAGCTCGGGGATGTACGTCACACCCACGGCGAGCAGTGCGCCCGAGACGGATCCCAGGACAATGCGCGAGATAAACAGTACCTGGAAGTTGGGCGCCAACGCCATGACCAGATTGCCGAGCACAAAGATAATGCTGTAGCACACGAGCAGCTGGTAACGACGGAAACGCCCCGTGCTGAGCGCAAGCACCGGCGTCGCGATGGCGTAGACCAGCGCGAACACGCTGATGAGCTGGCCCGCAGTGGCAAGTGATACGCCGAGTTCCGTCGCCAGGTCGCTTTCGATGCCGATGACCACGAACTCGGAGCAGCCGAGCGAGAATCCCAACAGCACGAGCAGCGCCAGGCAGAGCCTGGTGCGCGCGGGGGAGAGCGCGGCGGCGGTTGACTTACTTTTAGGCGTGGTTGCGGCGGTCAAGGTTGTCACTCCAATGTCGCATGAATAAGCGGGATTCAATCCCTGCAACTCTAACAGAATGTGTCAGGTGCCTGCCTCCTTTGTCGCAGGCTGCGCTTGCCTGTATAGTCGCAATACAGGCGAAGATGGTCTCAGGTACATTGCGGGCGACAGGAGATCCCATGGGTATGCACACGACAAAGGTTGTAGTGGGCGAGGGCAAGTTTGCGCTCGAGGCCCAGTTGACGGTGACGCCGCGAGGCATGGCGGTGTACGCCTGCTCGCCGGAGTTTGCGCACCTGGGCGCCACGGCGCAGGCCATTCCTCGCCCCGAGCCCGGCCGTACGGCGACGGTGAGCATCCTGGCCGTTCCGTGCCATCGAGACGAAATTCCGGCGCACGATATTGCGGCGGCGCTGGCCACGCGCTTTGGCGTGCCGGTAGTTGCAAGCACGGGTTTTCATGTGGAGAACGCGACCGCGGACGACTTGCGGCGCATGCTCGATACCACCAAGGAACTCATCGCCGCGCTCGAGGAGGCCGCAGCCCGCATTCTGCGCGCCGGCTGGGATGAGGGCGGCGCAGGCTCCGAGGTCGTGGCGGTCGATGCCGCGACCGGCGAGGCGCTTGGCCCCGTCGACCGCATCGAGGCCCATACCGGCGAGGGAATCCTGCATCAGGCATTTCTGACGCTTCTGGTCGAGGGCCAGGGCGAAGACGCGCGCCTGCTGCTCTGTCGTCGCAGTCCGCTCAAACGCCTGTGGGGCGGGGTGCTGGCCGATGACTGTGCCGGCCATCCGCTCCCCGGGGAAGACGTCGCGGCCGCCACGGCACGTCGCATCAACGAAGAGCTTGGCATCACGCGCGAGCCCGATCAGCTCAAGCACCTCGGACACGTGGTGTACCGCGAGGACCACGGCGACGGCCGCTGCGAGTGCGAATGGTGCGAGGTCTACCTTGCCCATGTTGAGCCGGGCGAGCTGCATATCAACCAAGAGGAGATCTCGGAAGTGCGCCGCGTGGCCCCGTCCGAGCTTAAAGGCTACCTGCAGGGTCACCCCGAGCAGCTGGCCCCCTGGCTCCGCGAGGCTCTGGAGGTCCCCTCCATCCGCGCAGCCCTCGCTATGTGAAAAAAGACAGTCCCTTTGCCACATCCAAACCGTCACAACATTTGATGAAAATCTCGAAAACGAGGAAAAGCGTCGAATGTTGTGACGCTTTTTGTCCAGAGGATCGCTTCTCATCCAAAAATCCCGCTTGACTGTATTGCCACAACACAGCGCAACGTAAGGGGCGTCCGATAACGGGCGCCCCTTTTTAAGTGGCAACGTGGCCGCGAATCCGGAGCGCCCCCAACAAGAAAGGTGGGGAGATGGAAGCGGAAAAGAAGGCGTTTAAGATCACCAAGCGCGAAATTGGCTTTGTGCTGGGTATCGTTGTCTTTTTGCTGGTGAAGTTTCTTCCTTTGGCGGAGCTGAGCTCGACGGTCGAGCTTACGGTCGGCGGTCAGACCTGTCTGGCGTTGACGCTCGCCACGGTGGTGTTCTGGGCGTGTGGCGTGGCACAGCCGGGCTTTGTGGGCCTGCTCTATTGCGCGCTGCTCGTTCTGTTCAAGGTGTGCGTGGACGACACGGGTGCCGCGAGCATCTCGGCGACGGTCGCCTCCACGTTTAGCTCGTGGACCAAAGCCACCATGTGGCTCGTCATCGGCGCCTACCTCATCGCCAGCGCGGTCAAGGAGTCGGGCCTGGGCGAGCGCATCGCCTATGCGTTTATGCTCAAGTTCGTGCGCGATGCCAAGTCGCTCATCATCTCAATCTTCGCGCTCACCTTTGTGCTGTCGCTGCTGATCCCGCATCCGTTCCCCCGCGCCTTCCTCATCCTCGCCGTCGTCTCGGTTATCGCCGAGTCCGCCGGCTACGGTGACGACGACCGCGGCAAGCTCGGCTTCCTCGTGTTTGCCGCTGCCGCCCCGGGCTCCATGTTCTTCCTGACGGGCGACTCCACGCTCAACCCGCTCGTTGCGCAGTACAGCGCCGAGGCCGGCGGCATGAGCCCGTCCTTCGTCGACTGGTTCCTGTACATGAGCGTGCCCATGCTGGTCGCGCTGCTGTGCACCCTGTTCCTGGGCCTCTTCCTCTTTAAGCCCAGCAAGGAGCTCGTCTACGATCGCGAGCAGATCGTGGCCAAGCAGGCCGCGCTCGGCAAGCTCTCCGTCAAGGAGATCCGCACCATCGTGTGGCTTGTCATCGCCATTGCGCTGTGGCTCACCGTCTCGGGCGACTACATCGGCTGGGTCACCCTGGCCATCGGCGTCTGCCTCGCCATGCCCGTCATCGGCGAGGTCCTCACCCCCGCCAGCTGGAATGCTGTCGACATCAAGTCCCTCATGTTCCTGACGGCCGCCATGGCCGTAGGCTCTGTGGGCGGTGCCACCGGCATGAACGCCTGGATCGCCGACGTCGTGCTTCCCAGCTCCGTGCCCGAGAACATCTTCCTGTTCGCCCTGCTTGTCGCCGCGCTCTCCATGATCATCCACATGTTCATGGGCTCGGTCATGGCCGTACTCGGCGTGTGCGTGCCGGCGTTCATCAGCTTCGCGGCCGGCTCCAGCGTGAGCCCGCTCGCCGTGGCACTCATCGTCTTCACGTCCATCAACATCCACTACATCCTGCCGTTCCATAACCTGCCGATCCTTATCGGCGAGGGCAAGGACGCCGGCGGCTACACCTCCAAAGAAGCCATGCGCATGGGCATTCCCCTCACCGCGGTCGTCTTTATCGTCGTGCTGGTCGAGGCCGCCTGGTTCCATCTCTTTGGCCTGATGTAAGCGGCCGAGCGCTTGGGCTGTAAACAGCCGAGTGCTTGAACCGCGAGTTGCCAAGCGCTCCATCTATAAGCGCTGCGGCCCCACTACGTTACCCAGCCCGGCGGCACTCCCGTCGCCGGGCACTCTCCCGAAAGGAGCACGCTATGTCCACTACCGATGCTTCCCAGATCCACGACCTGCGCTCCGCGCTCGACTTTTTGCGTGAGATGCCGGGCCAGCTGCTCGAGACCGACACCCAGGTCGACCCGGACGCCGAGGTCTCGGGCGTCTATCGCCACGTCGGTGCCGGCGGTACCGTTATGCGTCCGACCAAAGAGGGTCCGGCGATGGTCTTCAACAACGTCAAGGGCTTTGACGATGCCAAGGTCTGCATCGGCATGCTTGCCAGCCGCAAGCGCGTTGCCGCCCTGCTCGACCTTGACGAGGAGCACCTGGGCCTCGAGATCGGCAAGCGCTTCGAGAGCTTGATTGCGCCTAAGCAGATCGCCGAGGGCGCGCACGTCGACTGCCAGGAGGTCGTGTACAAGGCGACCGACGAGGGCTTTGACCTGCGCAAGATCGTTCCCGCTCCCACCAACACACCCGTCGACGGCGGCCCCTACATCACCATGGGCCTCGCCTACGGCACGAGCCCCGACGGCTCCCAGTCCGACGTGACCATCCACCGCTTCTCCTGTGTCGACAAGGACAAGCTCGCCATGTGGATCACCCCGGGCAGCCGTCACCTTGGCGCCTTTTTTGACGAGTACTGCCAGCGCGGCGAGGACATGCCCATCTCCATCTCCATCGGCTTGGACCCCGCCGTGTACATGTGCTGCGGCTTCGAGGCTCCCACCACGCCGCTCGGCTTTAACGAGCTGCAGATCGCCGGCGCCCTGCGCGGCCACGCCGTCGAGCTTGCCGACTGCATCACCGTTCCGCAGAAGTGCATTGCCAATGCCGAGTACGTGCTCGAGGGCTACCTCATGCACGACGAGACCATCAACGAGGATGTCAACGGCCACGGCTATGCCATGCCCGAGTTCCCCGGCTACACCGGTGGCGCCAAGGTCTGCCCGGTGATCAAGATCACCGCCGTCACCACACGCGTCAATCCCATCATGGAGAGCTGCATCGGTCCTTCGCACGAGCACGTGTCCATGGCGGGCATCCCCACCGAGGCTTCCATCTACAAGATGGTCGAGACCGCTATCCCGGGCCGCCTGCTCAACGTTCACGCCGCCCCCTGCGGCGGCGGCAAGTTCGTTGCCATCATGCAGTTCAAGAAGTCGAGCAAAAATGACGAGGGCCGTCAGCGCAACGCCGCCATGCTCGCCTTCTCGGCATTCTCCGAGCTCAAGCACGTGATCCTGGTTGACGAAGACGTCGACATCTTCGACATGAGCGACGTGATGTGGGCCATGACCACGCGCTTCCAGGCCGACGTCGACCTCATCACCATCCCCGGCTGCCACTGCCACGTGCTCGACCCGTCCAACGACCCCGCGTTCGATCCTTCGATCCGCGAGCACGGCATCGCCTGCAAGGCCATCTTCGACTGCACGGTTCCGTTCGACCTCAAGAAGAACTTCATCCGCTCGCAGTTCATGGAGATCGACCGTGACAAGTGGGCCAAGGAGATTGCTTTCTAGTAAGTAACCCTACCGAGTAACTAAGTAAGGAGTTGTCATGCCTGAGTCTTCTGTCCGTCCCCGTCGCATTGTCGTTGGCGTATCTGGTGCCAGCGGCGCTGCGCTGGGCCTCGAGTGTCTCAAATGCCTGCGCCAGGCCGGCGCCGAATCGGCGCTTGTCGTCACGCGCGGGGGAGAGATCACCATCGAGCAGGAGCTCGGCATGACGCTCGACGAGTTTGCCACGCATGCCGATGTGGTCTACGACAACAAGAACATCGGCGCCGCCATTGCAAGCGGCACCTATCCGGTCGATGGCATGATCGTGGCGCCCTGCTCCATGAAGACGCTTGCCGGCATCGCGAGTGGTTACAGCGAAAACCTGTTGCTGCGTGCGGCCGACGTGCAGATGAAAGAGCAACGCCGCCTGGTACTCATGGTGCGCGAGACGCCCTTCAGTGCGATCCATGTCGACAACATGGCGCGCCTGGCGCGTGTGCCGGGTGTCATGCTCATGCCGCCCATGCTCACGTTTTACAACGGCCCCGCCACGCTCGACGATGCGGTGCATCACATCGCCGCCAAGGCGCTCGAGGCCGTCGGCGTGTCATGTGCAAACTATAAGCGCTGGTCATAGGCGCATTTAGGGTAGGATACGAGGAGTGTTTGAGCCCGCTGCCCCTGTGGGCGGCGGGCTTTTCGCGTCAAAGGATGTGTCGGGAGGACCTATGCAGACGGGTATGTATGCGATTAGCGAGATGGCGAGCTTGTTTAACGTTTCGCGTCAAACGCTCATCTACTACGACAAGATCGGCCTGTTTAAGCCCGCCGTGGTTAACGAAAAAGGCTACCGTTTCTATTCGCCCACGCAGATCCCGCTCATGCGTCTGATCTGCATGCTGCGCGACCTAGGGCTCGAACTCGACGAGATTGACCGCCTGACCTCGACGTTCGACATTGGCGAGATGACCGATCACCTGCGCTCGCGGGTTCAGGCGCTCGATGGGCAGATTGCCGGGCTCAAAGCCGAGCGTGCGAGCGTGCAGGAGCGACTGAGCTTTTACGACGAGGCGGTTTATTGGCGCGAGCGCGAGGGCAAACCGGAGCTCAAGCAGTTCGAGCGCCGCTTCGTGGTCTTTGAGGAGTTCCCGGCCGATATCGAGCGCGGCCGTTCGATGCTGCACCCCACGCTCATGCGCGCGATTCTGCGCATGCGTGCGCTCACGGGCACGCGCCCCATGCGCGGCTGGGGCGCCATGCTGCGTCGCGAGGCGCTGCATTCCGACGACCCCATCGCCGGTGCCGGCTCCTTTGCCGTGCTGCCGCGCGGTGCCGAGGAGCTGCTGCCGAGCGATCCTGCCGAGCTGGCAGAGATTGGCGTCGAGGTGTTGCCCGAGGGCACATACCTGTGCATGAGCCGCTGGGGCATGCCGTACGAACCCGAGGGCATTCGTGCCATCGTGGCCTGCATGGACGAGCACGCACTCCAGCCCATCGGCGATGCCTTCGATTTTTGCTACCTCGATACCACCAGCTACGACGAGTCCCACCAAGAGGACTTCTGCTGCATCCAAATCCCCGTAGCCCTCCAGATGTGACAAGAGGACAGTCCCTTTGTCACATTCGCGGCATGGCTGCCGCCCAAACCGTCACAACATTCGATGAAAATCTCGAAAACGAGGAAAAGCGTCGAATGTTGTGATGGTTTTCCTATCTGTGCCGGCGAGCCGCCGTGCCGTCTGGGGGTATAAGGCTAGCAAGTGTTTATTTGCGAGGCCAAGGGGGCGCCCCGTATGGATATCGATAGCTTTGAATGGTGGTACAGCGAGGGCGAGGCTCCGGATGAGGTGTGGGACGAGCCCTTGCCAAGTGATGAGTTGAGCGACGGGACCGATGTGGACTCCGATGCTGGCGATGCGCTTGACTCGGATGCCGATTCCGACCCCGCCGAGCCCCTGACCTTCGAGCAGGCCTGGGCCCAGGCCGAGGCCGACGAGGCAAAGGCCGATGCCACGGCCACGCTGGGTGAGCCAGCCGACATGTCCATCTCGCCGGCCAAGACCCCGCAGCCGCGCCACACCATCGACCCCGGCAGCACGGCATCCTTCAGCATACTCGACGTGCCCGCGCAGGGTGCCCAGGCGCCCGCCCCCACGCGTCGCCCCAACCTGGCTCGCGAGGAAGACGCGGCCCGCCGCTCACCGCTCGGCCCCATCCTCATCGCCTTCATGGCCGGCGTCATCGCTTGCTCGGCGATCGGAAATGTCTGGAGCCACGTGGAGCAACAGCGCAAGGACGCCGCCAAGGTCGAGATGTCTGTCGAGCAATCGCTCAGCCGCACGCGCTCGGTGCATGTGTCGGTCGAGGTTAAGGACGGCGCGACGTGGGATACCGCGCGCGGCGATAGCCAAATGCTCGTCCATATTGTGGGCCGCACGCTCAGGGGACAAGCAATCGACGAGTATCAATACGTTAATTCCGAAGGTGACGGCATCGAGCTCAAGCCCGGCGACTACGAGCTCACGGTCGATGAGCCGCCCGTCGCCACCGACGGCACGCGTTACCGTGCCTCAAAGCGCATGGTTCCGGTGAGTTTTAATTCACAGGCGCCCGATACGGTCGACAGCACGCCGCAGGGCGGGTTCGACCTTTACGCAATCGTTCAATAACTGTGCCTGTCGCTTCTCCTTGCCGCCAAGAGTGGGACAATAGCCCTCGACACTATTGTTTACTTTTGGAGGAAGTAACATGTCCACCGTCACTACCATCAAGCGCGGCGGCCTCACCGCGGCCATCGATTCCATGGGTGCCCAGCTCACGAGCCTTGCCCTCAACGGCAACGAGTATCTGTGGCAGGGCGATCCCGCCTTTTGGGGCAAGCATGCGCCGATTCTGTTCCCCATCGTGGGATCGCTGCGCAACAACACGGCAACGTCTGCGGCCGGCACCTGCGAGATGCCGCGCCACGGACTCGCGCGCATTGTCGAGCACAAGCTGGTCGAGGTCTCCGAGGACGGTTCGTCCGTCACCTACGAGATCACTGACACGCCTGAGTCGCTCAAGGCGTTCCCCTTCCACTTTAAGCTCAACATGACCTATGCCCTGACCGGCGACGCCACGCTTACCCAGACCGTTGCCGTTACGAACACCGGCGACGTGGACCTGCCGTTCTCGGTGGGCGGTCACCCCGCATTTAACGTGCCCGCTCCTGGTGCCGAGGACGAGGCATTCGAGGATTACGAGCTGGCGTTTACCGAGGCTTGGACTAACGAGGCCCCCATCATCACGCCCGATGGCCTTATGACGTTCGAGGGCAGCCACAAGGCCCCCGACAACTCGGACGTGCTGCCCATCACGCACCGCAGCTTCGATAACGACGCCATCATGTTCACCGATGCCCCGGGCTCCACGCTCACGCTGCGCGGTCGCAAGTCGGGCCACGGCGTCAAGATCGACTTTGAGGGCTTTAAGTACATCGGCGTGTGGTCTGCCGCCAACGACGCCCCGTTTGTGGCGCTCGAGCCCTGGACCGGCCACACCACCATGGACACCGAGGACGACGTCTTTGAGCACAAGGTCAACACCATTACGCTGGCGCCGGGCGAGACGGACGTCCGCAGCTTTAGCGTTACCCTGCTCTAGAGGCTCCGCCGTTCTAACGAACGGCGGACCGGTCGACGCTGCGCGCCGCCCAGAGCGACAATTTGTCATTCAAAAGGCAAGGCATGACCAGAAGGTCTATGCCTTGCCTTTTTTATGCCAAGCGGTGCATGGGGGGCAGGCTACTTTGCGCCAATTGTCCTCGCGTGTCTATTAATTTTTCGCGCACATGCCGTGCTGCTGGTTGCGGGCGTATATCCTGTCTTATTGTCAGCAAAACAAAATAGGGAAGGCACCAGATGCAACCTCGACTACAGCGCGGTGCGCATACCCAGCCGGTGTGCAGCCGTCGTATCTTCTTAGGCAGTGCGCTTGCTGCGAGCGCTACCGTTGTCGCCGGCGCGCTCGCCGGCTGCCAGCGCCCGTCCACGCTCAAGGTGGTTCAGCCCACGACGGGCGGCGGCCGCGACGACCTGTCCGATTCCGTTATCGGCAAGGACAAGATCCGTATCGGCATGGAGGCGGCCTACGCCCCGTACAACTGGCAGGTTTCCGAAGCCAGTGAGTACACCATCCCCATCGACAACGTGCAGGGAGCCTACGCCGATGGCTACGACGTGCAGATTGCCAAGATCGTCTGCAAGGCCCTCGGCGGCGAGCCCGTCGCCGTCAAGCAGAGCTTCTCGGGTCTCATCGACTCGCTCAACAACGGCCAGATCGACCTCATCATCGCCGGCATGAGCGCCACGCCCGAGCGTGAGGAGTCCGTCGGCTTTTCCGACCCGTACTTTATCGGTTACTTTGGCCTGTTCGTAAAAGAGGGCTCGCCCTACCAAAATGCGACCAAGCTCAGCGACTTTAGCGGCGCTACGGTCCTCGGCCAAAAGGACACCATGCTCGATACCGTCATCGACGAAATCCCGGGCGTTGTGCACAAAAACCCGGTCGATTCGGTCCCCACGGTGTTCTCGAATCTTCTGCAGGGCACTTGTGACGCCGTGACCTACAACACCGAAAACGAGAAGGGCTATATGGCCCAAAACCCGGGCATCGTGCCCATTCGCTTTGCGGAGGGCGAGGGCTTTAAGCAGGAGGTTACGACAAACGTCGGCTGCCGCAAGGGCTCGGACAAGCTGCTCAAACTTATCGATAAGACGCTCAAGGGCATCAGCCAGGAGGAGCGCGACCAGATGTGGGACGCGTGCCTCGACCGTCAGCCGGCATAGGGAGGCAGCATGAAAGCTATCAATCGTCTGGCCTCCTTTATCAAGGCCGACCACCGTTATGTGTATCTGGGCACGAGCGCTATCGCGGCGCTCGGTCTGGCGTTTAGCCAGCGCAACCCAACGCCGCTGAGCTTCTTGGCGCCCACGGGCGTGTTCCAGGATTGTCTCTGGGCGATTCTGTGGGCCTGGATCGTCGTATCGGTGGCAGCGCTCGTCACCAAGCTTATGCACTGGAACGACTATCGCGAAACGTCGCCGTTCGCATCCGAGCGTTGCCGTCGCGGCGCGCGCCTGGGCAGCTATGTCGTGGTTGCCATCGCGGCGATCTTCTTTATCGACCGCTGCGTCATGTCGTTTGTCGACCTGGTGCAGGTGAGCATTGTCTCGGACTCCAATCCCAGCGACTTTCTGTCGAGCTTGGTCTACATGACCTACAAGAGCGGCGACTTCTTTATCCGCGGTATCGAGATCACCATCGCGCTTGCCACCTTCGGCACCGTCATCGCCTTCTTCTTGGCGCTGCTCTTTGTGTTCTTGCGCACCCAGACCTTCGATCGCGTCGACAACGACCTGGTGCGCTTCTTTAAGAGCATTGGCCGAGGCTTTGCGACCGTCTATTCCACCGTCGTGCGCGGCACGCCCATGATGGTCCAGGGCCTGCTCATCTATTACGCGGGCTTTACCGTTCTGCGCGGCATGGGCTTCGAGACCGCCCAGGCCAACCAGATCTGGAGTACCTTCACCGCCGGCCTCGTCACCATCTCGCTCAACTCCACCGCCTACATGATGGAGGTCCTGCGCGGCGGCATCGAGTCCATCGATCCCGGCCAGGCCGAGGCAGCGCGCTCGCTGGGCCTGTCGCAGTGGCAGGCTATGCGCAAGGTCGTGTTCCCCCAGGGTATTAAAAACGCGATCCCGGCGCTCACCAACGAGCTCATCATCAACATCAAGGATTCGTCGGTGCTCTCGGTCATCGGCGTGTTCGACCTCATGTACGCTACTACCACGGTCGCCGGCGTGTACTACCGCCAGATGGAGGTCTACTGCGTGGCGCTCGTGGTCTACCTGATCCTGACGCTCGTGGCGAGCCGCCTGCTCGAGGCCTTTGGCAAAAAGCTCGGCGCCGAGGCTCCTGCCACGCTGCCCAGCTCTAACTAGGCTTAAGACGAGGAGAATCATCATGGCAGATACCGCCATTACCGGCACTGCAGCAGCCGTGCAAAACCAAGAGCCGCTTATCTGCGTCGAGGGCCTGCGCAAGAGCTTTGGCTCACTCGAGGTACTCAAGGGTATC
Organism: Collinsella sp.; assembly: GCA_019414265.1. Taxonomy (GTDB): domain Bacteria; phylum Actinomycetota; class Coriobacteriia; order Coriobacteriales; family Coriobacteriaceae; genus Collinsella. Next base: position 12,173 of record DXMJ01000020.1, read on the forward strand.
GACTTGTCCGTCAATCCCGGCGAGGTCGTCACCATTATCGGCGCCTCGGGCTCGGGCAAGTCGACGTTTCTGCGCTGCCTTAACCTGCTCGAGACTCCGGATGCCGGCCATATCTGGTTCCACGGCCAGGACCTCACGGCCGAGCGCTGCAATATCAATAAGCTGCGCGAGGACATCGGCATGGTGTTCCAGGGCTTCAACCTGTTCAACAATATGGACGTGCTCGACAACTGCACGCTCGCGCCCGTCACGCTCAAAAAGATGAGCAAGGCCGAGGCCGAGAAGGTCGCGATGGAGCATCTGACGAGCGTGGGGCTCGAAAAGTTCGCGCACGCCGCCGTGGGTCGTCTGTCCGGCGGCCAAAAGCAGCGCGTGGCCATCGCCCGCGCCCTGTGCATGAATCCGCAGATCATGTTGTTCGACGAGCCGACCTCCGCGCTCGACCCCGAGATCGTGGGCGAGGTGCTCGAGGTCATGCGCAAGCTCGCCGCCGACGGCATGACCATGGTCGTCGTCACGCACGAGATGGCCTTTGCCCGCACGGTGTCCGACCGCGTGGTCTTTATGGACAAGGGCGTGGTGCTCGAGGATGCCGCGCCGGCCGAGCTCTTCGGCAACCCCAAACACCAGCGCACTCGTGAGTTCCTCTCTCGCTATCTCGAGGACAAATAACCGACCGCAAACGCTTACGTTGCAGGGCCGCTCCCGTGGGGCGGCCTTTGTCGTCACAATCGAAAGGATGTCATGGCCGAGGTTTGGCGCTTCTTTGCGCATGAGGACGATTTTGCCGATATAGACGAGGTCGGCGCGTGCGAGCGCTTGGGCCGCGTGCTGTCGTTTCCGACCATTTCGAGCATGGATGCCGAGGCGGTGGACTGGCAGCCCTTCGACGACCTGCGCGCCTATATGCAGCAGGCCTGGCCGCGCGTGTTCGCGGCGGGCGAGGTCGAGCTTGTCGACCATTCGCTGTTGGTGACGCTTGACGGTTCCGACCCCGCCCTCAAACCCGTCATGCTCATGGGCCACATGGACGTGGTCCCCGTGGTGCCGGGCACCGAGGCCGACTGGACGCATGCTCCCTTTAGCGGACAGGTGGACGACACCTACATTTGGGGTCGCGGCGCTATCGACATGAAAGACCAGGTCGCAGGTATTCTCGAGGCGGTTGAGTATGCGTTGGCGCACGGTTGGGAGCACAAGCGTTCGCTGCTGCTGGCTTTTGGCCAGGACGAGGAAACCACGCAGTACGGCGCGGGGGCGATCGGTCGCGTGCTCGAGGAGCGCGGTATTGAACTTGAATACCTGATCGACGAGGGTGACTACCGTATCGTTTCGGCTGCCGAGTACGGCGCGGGCGAGGGCTGGCTTATGCATGCCGACCTTGCCGAGAAGGGCTACGCCGATATTGTGCTCAAGACGAAGAGCGAGGGCGGGCATTCGTCCAACCCCTACGGCGGCACATCGCTCGAGGTACTGAGCCGCGCTATCGCCGCAATCTGCGATATCGAGTGGCCGACGCGTGTGACCGATCTGCTTGCCGCACAGCTTGTCGAGCTGGGGCTCTACTCGGCCGACGAGATTGCCTCCAACAAGGACACCATCGTGTGCGAGTGCCTCGCCAGCAAAAAACTCTACCCGCTCGTGACCACTACCTGCGCGCCCACGCAGATCGAGGGCGGCAGCGCTGGCGCTAACGTGATGCCACAGGATATGTGGGCCAACATTAACTTCCGCATGCTCGAGGGCACGAGCGTGGCCGACGTTGTGGCGCGCTGCCGTGAGGCGGTTGCCGGGGCGGACCTTGCCGGTCGTGTCGAAGTGGAGCTGGCCCCCGGCAGCTCCGAGCCCTCGCCGTCCCCGCGCATCGGTGGTCCCGGCCTCGAGGCGGTTCGCTCCATCGCCGCCCGTTATTTCCGCGATCCAAAGGGGACGGAGGAAAACGGATCATCCGAGCCGTTGGCGATTGTCCCCTCGACCGTGATCGGCGCGACCGACGCTGCCAACTACCAGCACATTTGCTCCGAATGCATTCGTTTTTCGGCGTTTGTGGTCGACGATGACGAGTGCAACCGCGGCGTCCACGGCACCAACGAGCGCATCACCCGCCGCGCCTACCTCCAGGGTGTTCGCTTCCTCATCGCCCTGCTTCAAACGCTCTAGAATGTGACAAAGCGACAGTCTCTTTGTTAGCCGTTGGGGACGCTCTTAAACGACTAGCCGTTAAGGAACGTCCCCAACGGCTACGTCCACTCATTCCGTGCGGGTTATATGCAGGTTTGCCTGCGCACGCTATCATGTATGGGTTAGACCGCAACTATGTACCCCATACGCGAAGGGATGCGCATGTATCTGAAGATCGACATGTTCTAGCCGGGCTTACCCCCGCAGTGGCGCCGTGCGCCCCATCAGCTCTGCCGATTTTCACCTTCACGCATATAAAGGAGTCCCGCCATGCGCGACAAGCTCGAAAAGATTATCAAGGCCTACGAGGAGCTCGAGAAGAAGCTTTCCGACCCGGCCGTCGCCTCCGATATCAAGGAGTTCACGCGTCTCAACAAGGAGTACGCGCACCAGTCCGACCTCATCGCCGCCTCGCGCGAGTACATCGGCGCGCTCGATGACATCGAGGCTGCCAAGGAAATGCTCCACGATACTACCGATGCCGATGAGAAGGAGATGCTCCAGATGGACATCTCCGAAAACGAGGCCAAGCTTCCCCAGCTCGAGGAAGACATTAAGTACATGCTCATCCCGAGCGACCCCAACGACGACAAGAACACCATCGTCGAGATTCGCTCCGCCGCCGGTGGCGACGAGGCGGCCATCTTCGCCGGCGACCTGTACAAGATGTATCAGCGCTTCTGCGAGTCGCGCGGCTGGAAGACCACCGTGCTCGACTCCAGCCCCAGCGAGGCCGGCGGCTTTAAGTCCATTGAGTTCAAGGTCGAGGGCGACCGCGTCTACTCCGTCATGAAGTTCGAGTCCGGCGTGCACCGCGTCCAGCGCGTTCCCAAGACCGAGTCCCAGGGCCGTATCCAGACCTCCACGGCAACTGTCGCCGTGCTTCCCGAGGCCGAGGAGATCGACGTCCAGATCAACCAGTCCGACCTGCGCATCGACACCTACTGCGCCTCCGGCCCTGGCGGTCAGTGCGTTAACACCACTTATTCCGCCGTGCGCATCACCCACCTTCCCACCAACACCGTGGTGCAGTCGCAGGAACAGCGCTCCCAGATCCAGAACCGCGAGGTCTGCATGCAGATGCTGCGCGCCCGCCTGTACGAGATGGAACTCGAGAAGCAGCAGGCAGAGCTCGGTGCCGAGCGCCAGAGCCAGATCGGCCACGGCAACCGTTCCGAGAAGATCCGCACCTACAACCAGCCCCAGGACCGCGTGACCGATCACCGCATCGGCTTCAATTCCACCTACAACGGCGTTCTCCTGGGCGACCAGCTCGGCACGGTCATCGAGGCACTCGCCGCCGCCGAGCGAGCCGAGAAGCTGGCACAGGCTGTTTAAGTTACGGCGTTTTACCAAACGCCGTAACTGCTCGACGCTGCGCGCCGCCCAGAGCGACAATTTGTCATTCAAAAGGCAAGGCATGACCAGAAGGTCTATGCCCTGCCTTTTTCATGCCAACTTGTCGCTCTGGACGTCGCTCGCTGACATTGCCAAAACATCGGCGTTTCCTTGGTTGTCAAATGATCCGTAGGGAGTCATTGGTGACATTGCCTTGATATTTTATTCAGTCGGCTGTGATGTCATTTGAGCTGCTTACCTGCTTAAGGTAATTGACGGCATATATCTGCTATCGAAAATATTGCTCGAAAAATTGTCCAAGAAGTCGCGGGGCGATTTTTGATGGGTCGCGCGTCAAGTGATTTGGCAAGTTCTTGGTTAGATATTGGTCAGTTTTGGGGCAACCTTGCCAAAAGCTTGACGGATGCAGATTTAGACGTCGACGAATGAACACTCTAGGCAGGCTCCAAGCAAAATTCTGGGCTGATTCTCGATAATCGCCTTCAATCGTCCCTTGCCAAGCGCTGGCCTCGCTTACAATCTGCTCCGACATTCGCGCGCCGCCCGGCGCTTAAGAGGGGAGGGCCCCATGGCAAACGAGATCTGGACCATCAAGCGTTGTCTCGAGTGGACCAAGGAGTACCTGGCCGAGCGCGGCGAGGAGCATCCCCGTCTTTCCGCCGAGTGGCTGCTGTGCGCCGCCACGGGCCTGGCGCGCATTGACCTATATATGCGTATGGACGAGACGCTTAACGCGGCCCAGCTCGAGACCATGCATGCGGCCGTCGTTCGTCGCGCCAAAGGCGAGCCGCTGCAGTACATCACCGGCAGCACGCAGTTTCGCATGATTGACGTCGCGTGCGCTCCCGGTGTGCTCATTCCGCGCCCCGAAACCGAGATGCTCGTCGAGGAAGTCCTCAATTATCTGGATGCCGAGGTGCTGAGCCCCGAGGCCGCTGCCCGTCAGCGTGTTGAGCTGCCTTGGAACGATGAGGTCGAGCAGGCCCGCAAAGCTGAGGCGGCGCTGGCCGACGAACGCGCGACCGCCGAGCGCCGTGCTGCCAACCTGACGGCCGCCGATGAGGCTGCGCTGGGTAGCGACGTGCTCGGTAGCCGCGCCTATGCCGAGGAGCTTGCCGATCGCGAGGCCGAGGAAGCCGCCGCGCAAGCAGCAGAAGCCGAAGCCGCAAAAGCCGCCGAGCCCGAGCTCGACGAATACGACATCGCCATCGAGGGTGCCGACCAGGAGACGGCTTTAGCTCAGGATACCGCTGCGCCTGCCCCAGCCGGGCCCTGCACTGCCCGCGTTCTCGAGGTCGGCTGCGGCACGGGCTGCATTTCGCTCTCCCTTGCCTGGGAGCGCCGCGGCCACGTTACCTGCACCGCCACCGATATCGAGTCGCGCGCCATCGATCTGGCCACCAAAAACCGCGACGCCCTCGGCCTCACGGCAGATGAGGTTGCCTTTAGCCTCACCAACCTGGTGAGTTCCATTCCCCGCGAAGAGTGGGGCACCTTTGATGTGCTCGTCTCCAACCCACCTTACATCCCGACCGACGTCATGCGCTCGCTGCCGCACGAGGTCAAGGACTTTGAGCCCGACCTGGCGCTCGAGGGCGGCGCCGACGGCCTCGATATCTTCCGCCGCCTGCTCAACGCGGCGCCTTACATGCTGCGCGCCGGCGGCCTGTTTGCCTGTGAGCTCTACGAGGGTACCCTCGATGCCGCGGCCGAGCTCTGTCGCCAGGCAGGCCTTTCGGACGTACGTATCGTCCATGACCTTACCGATCGCCCCCGCATCGTCCGAGCCATCGTCACCGAGCCCAAGCAGCGCCATTAATATTTATTAACTGGTTAACAAAAATTATAAATTAGTTTATAATTAGGACGGCTGAAAGAGGTCGGTCCATGCAACCTCTTACCTTTCGGGAAATCATTGCCCTACTCAAGCACGATGGATTCGTGAAGGTCGCGCAAGTCGGTAGTCATGCTAAGTATGTTTCTAACGATCGTGTTGTCACCGTGAACGGCTCTGGTGGTGATCGACCAAAGAAGGGCACGTGGGCAAGTATTCGTCGCCAAGCTGGACGGTAGTTGGAGGCAAAATGAGGCAGCGATTTACCTATGACTGCGTTCTCATAAAAGAAGACGACGGTTACTGCGCCAGCTTCCCGCAGATTCCCGGCGCCTTTGCCGATGGCGATACGCGCGAAGACGCGATTGCCCATGCCACCGAGGCACTGATGGCGTTTTTGGCCGACGACCTCAACAACGGTTTGACTCCGGCAGGGTACGAACGCTCGGCCGAGGTCGTGGCCCTTTCAGTCGAAATCGACCACGAGGACGCTCGGGAAGCGGCGTGCCGAACATTTAAAGACGCAGCGCTGGACCTCAAAGTCTCCGCTCCGCGGATTACCGCGCTGGTCAAAGCCGGAAAGCTCGATGTTGAACTCGTCGACGGCCGTCGGATGATAACGATAGACAGCATCGAGCGCTACGCCGCCCAAGAACGCCACGCCGGCAGGCCAAAGAAGTTCGTCGCAGTCCAATAACCCCCTCACTTTCACCGACTACTAGAGCCGCTCACCAAACCAACATGCGCTCTGGGCAAATAGATTGAACGTTTCGTGCGAGAATGCCCCACAGTAAACAAACTTGCACCAGAGCGTAAGGGGCTGGCATACACATGCAGACGGTCTATCGGGTATACGAGGGAACGCGCGAGCCGCATCGGCTTGCCGTCGAGCGCACGGCCGAGGTGCTCGGCCGCGGCGGCCTGGCTTTGATCCCGACCGAGACCGTCTACGGTGTCGCCGTGGCAGTCAGCGCCTTCTCGGACGCCGTGCCCCAAGATACAAGCGAATTCCCATCGTGGCCGCGCGATCCGCAGGCTGCCGTCAATGGCGCCGCAGTTCCTGCGCTCGGCACCGGCTATCGCCGTATCTTCACTCTCAAGCAACGTGAGCTCACGCAAACCGTCGCTTGGCTGGTCGATGGCGTCGAAGCACTCGATCGCTATGGCGTGGATATCCCGGAAGATGCCCGCATACTCGCGCGACGATGCTGGCCGGGAGCCCTGACTATCGTGGTCAAGGCAGCTCCCTGTGTGCCGACCTTTATGCGCGCTGCCGACGACACCGTGGCCCTGCGCGCTTCGGCCTCTCCCGTGGTCCAAGCGCTCATTCGCGCCTGCGGCAGCCCCCTTGCCTGTACGAGCGCCAACACGCACGGCGCGCCCTCGCCGGCAAGCTTTGCCGCCGTCGAGGGTCGCATCCTGGAGGGGGTCGATGTTGCCGTCGACGCCGGTGAGACCCCGTGTCGCGACGCCTCGACCATCGTGTCGTTTCAGCACGGCGGGCTCCAGATCCTGCGCCAAGGCGCACTTCCCGCATCAGAGATCGAACGGGTCCTGTCCGACCCGATGCAATAGAAAGGTTTAAGCGATGTCGTTGAATCTGGGCAGCCTGGGCATGGAAGATGCCTCGTTTGACTTTGGCGGTTCCTACATCATGGCGCTCGACTGCGGCACCACCTCGGTACTTGCGACCATCGTCGACGAGTACGGCTGCATCGTCGCGCAGGCACGTCGCAGCGTAAAAACGAGTTTTCCGCGTCCCGGTTGGGTAGAGCAAGACCCCATGGCGGTCCTTGCCAGCCAGATCGCGGTCATGATGGAAGTCCAGTTTAAGAGCGGTATCCACTCCGACCGCATTGCCGCCATCGGCATCTCCAACCAGCGCGAGACCACGGTGGTCTGGGACCGTGTGAGCGGTCAGCCGATCTATAACGCCATCGTATGGCAGTGCCGCCGTACCGCACCTCTGATCGACGAGCTTGTCGAGCAGGGCGCAGAAGGGCTGGTGCGCTCCCGCACGGGACTCACGCTCGACCCGTATTTCTCGGCCTCCAAGGTGCAGTGGATTCTCGACAACGTCGACGGCGCACGCGAGAGCGCGGCGGCGGGCGACCTCATGTTTGGCACCATCGACACCTGGCTCATCTACAACCTCACCGGCGGCCAGGTCTTTGCCACCGACTACACCAATGCCAGCCGCACGGCACTCTTTAATATCCATACGCTCGATTGGGACGACGACCTGCTGGCACTCTTTGACGTTCCGCGTTCCATGATGCCCGAGGTTCGCTGGAGCTCGGGCGACTACGGCCGCGTCGCGAGCGACATCATGACCAACATGCCGCCCATCATGGGTGTGGCGGGCGACCAGCAGGCATCGCTGTTCGGCCACTGCTGTTTCCGTCCCGGTCAGACCAAAAACACCTATGGCACGGGCTGCTTTATGCTCATGAACACCGGCGACGAGATCGTCGAATCCAAGAATGGCCTGGTCTCCACCATCGGTATCGCTGCGGACGGCAAAGTCAGCTATGCGCTCGAGGGCTCTATTTTTGCCGCCGGCTCAACGATGAACTGGCTTCGCAACAACATGGGCATCATCTCGAGCGTGAGCGAGTCGGCACAACTCGCCGCTTCGATTAGCGACAACGAGGGCTGCTACTTCGTTCCCGCCTTTGCGGGTTTGGGTGCTCCCTGGTGGGACCCGCATGCCCGCGGTATCGTGTGCGGTCTGACCGGCGCCTCGAGCCGTGCGACCATCGTACGTGCCGCCTGCGAATCCATGGCATATCAGAGCTACGACGTGTTGCGCGCCATGGAGCAGGACGTGGGGCTTTCGATTGAGCGCCTGTCTGTCGATGGCGGTGCCTCGCGCAACGAGTTCATCATGCAATTCCAGGCCGACCTGCTGGATATCCCCGTGCTGCAATGCGAGACGGTGGAGACCACGGCAATCGGTGCCGCGTACTTGGCGGGTCTTGCCGTCGGCTATTGGGAAGACCTAGAAGAGCTGGAGCAAAATGCCCAGATCGTTAGGACCTTCCTTCCCCACATGTCCGCCGAGCGCCGCGAACAAAACCTTGCGGGCTGGCGTGATGCAGTCAGGCGCTCGCTCAGTACCGCACAGTAGGGCTGCGATGGGCTGCTCGATACAACAAACCGCTAAACTAATGCATGGCGTGCGGCGGCAACATTGCTGCGCGCCTTGTCAGCAAGGCCGTATTGCGGCCGCAACGAAAGGGGCAATCAACCCATGACCGTCACCTACGATACGTCCCGTGTGACGCTTGTCGATCACCCGCTCGTCCAGCACAAGCTGTCGATCCTGCGCGACAAAAACACCGGCACCAACCAGTTCCGCCAGCTCGTGCGCGAACTCGCGCTTTTTGACGGCTACGAGGCCATGCGCGACCTGCCTATGGAAGACGTCGAGGTCGAGACCCCCATCACTACCGCCACGTTCAAACAGCTCGCCGGCAAGAAACTCGCCATCGTGCCCATCCTGCGTGCGGGCCTTGGAATGGTCGACGGCATTCTCGACTTGGTGCCCTCCGCTCGCGTGGGCCACATCGGCATGGAGCGCGACGAGGTCACCCACGAGCCGCACGAGTATTACTGCAAGATGCCCAAGGATATCGACCAGCGCATCTGCCTGGTTGTCGACCCCATGCTCGCCACGGGCGGTTCGGCCGAGATGGCCATCAGCTACCTGCGCGAGCGCGGTGTCAAGGACATCCGCATGCTGTGCATCGTCGCGGCCCCCGAGGGCCTCAAGTCGCTGACTGAGAAGGATTCTGATGTGCATATCTATACCTGCGCCATCGACGACCATCTCAACGAGGCTGCCTACATCGTTCCCGGCCTGGGCGACGCCGGCGACCGTATCTACGGCACGCTCTAGTCGCTGGACTAAGACGACCGCGGCTGCAAATACGAAGAAACGGTGCGCGCGGACGAACAGAAGGCGACCGCGCGCACTCCTGTTAACGGACGTTTTGCCCTGCAGGGTTCGAGAAAAACGTATTACCGTACCTGCGGCATAAAGAAGGTCTTAAGAAAACGAACAGGTGCGTATTAACCGATGCTTTTTCGGTTGTACTTTAGCGATTGGCTCGTACAATAGTCACCAATGTTTGGCGGGAACTGTTCTGTGAAGCGTTAAAAAGGGAAAGTGAGGACGCCAGTGTTTCAGATAGCCGATTTGCTCGCTATCGTTGCAGGTGCCATCGCGGGCGCGATCGCCTTCCTTCCCTTTGTCTTTACGCTCAAGCCGGTTCTTGACGATAGACAGAATGCGGACATGCTCAAGGGTATGGTGAGTCTGGCGGTCTCGGCAATCGCCCTGCTCGTCTTTACCTTGGTTGTGTTTGTGTTGTTCGGAGAGGCATTTCGCATGTTCCTCCTGGGCGAGGCGATCGGCTTCGTGGCCTTTATGGCCGCCTGCACGGTTCGCGTCGCCAAGGCGCTGCGAGATCCTCATGAGGTCGAAAGGTAAGTCGTGGAAATTTTTGAAAAGCTGCCTGATGAGATTAATCATCTGGTCAGCGAGTTCAGCTCCACCCCTGTCGTGGGCGATCTGAGCTGCGGCATCACGCAGTACTCGTTTTGGCTGATCGTCTCCACGATCGTGCTCCTGATCGTCCTGGCCGTGTTCAAGAAGAAGCAGACCCTGGTTCCCAAGGGCTTCTTCGTCAACGGTTTCGAGTACATCATCGAGTACGTCGAGAACGATATCGGCAAGGGTGTCGTGGGTGAGAACTGGAAGAAGCACTTCCCGTTCCTGTGCTCGCTTTTCCTGTTCATCCTGATCAATAACATGATCGGCCTGATCCCGGGAATGAAGCCCGGCACCGGCGCAATCGGCTCCACCGCCGCACTCGCCATCTTCGCCTTCGTGTACTTCATCTACTACGGATGCAAGGCTCACGGCGTGATCGGCTACATCAAGAGCCTCGCCCCGCAGGGCGTGAGCTTCCCGATGAACGTGCTCGTGTGGGTCGTCGAGCTTTTCTCGACCTTCCTGCGCCTCATCACGCTCGCCGTCCGTCTGTTCTGCAACATGTTCGCAGGACACGTGGTCATGGGCTCGTTCGCCATCATGGCGAGCATGTTCATGCAGCCGCTGCTTCAGCAGGTTTCCGCGGCCCACGCCGTCGGCGCCCTGCCTTCGCTGGCCTGGCTTGCCATCCTCATCCTGATCTATGCGATCGAGCTTGTGGTCGGCGCCATCCAGGCTTACGTCTTCACGGTCCTTACCGCCGTGTATGTCTCCGAGGCAGAGGAGGTCGCGGAGGAGGAGTAGCCTTCCGTTCGCGCCTTAAAGGTAAGGCAATTCGTTAAACCGCCGGTGCCCGTACCCATGGAGCCCGGCAGTTATAAAAAGGTTATCCTGCGTGAAATAAGACACGCACGACAAAGGAGGAATCGTGGGAGTTATCGGTTACGGTCTCGGTGTTATCGGCGCTGGTCTTGCTATCGGCCTGTCTGCTCTGGGTGCTACGGGTGCTATGGCCCGTCAGCCTGAGGTCCAGGGCCGCGTGTTCACCGTCTTCATCATGGGCTCCGCCTTCGGCGAGGCTCTGGCTCTGATCGGCTTCGTTGTCGCGCTGATCGTTAAATAGCACGGAGCGTCAAGTATGAATCTTTCATCCCAGAAGAGCGCGATCGCACTCTCCGCGTCCGCGGCCGCGCTGCTCATGCCGGTTTCCGCGTTCGCCGAGGACGGCGCTGCCGGTGCGGACATCCTCATCCCTAAGATGGCGGAGTTCATCCCGGCGCTTATCGCCTTCCTGATTATCTGGATCGTGCTGGCCAAGGTCGCCCTGCCGGGCATCATGAAAACCATGGAGGAGCGCGGCAAGAAGATCGAGGAGAGCCTCGACGAGGCCGAGAAGACCAAGCAGGAGGCTATCGCCAAGCGCGCTGAGTCCGACTCGATCGTCACCGACGCCCGTCGTCAGGCTGCCGACATCGTTCTCGAGGCCCGTAAGGACGCCGAGTCCGAGCGCGCCCGTATCATCGAGGCTGCTCACAAGGAGGCCGAGGAGATCATCGCCAAGGCCCATACGACAGTCGAGGACGAGCGCAAGTCCATTTACGCCGGTGCCGCGAGCTCCATCGCCGACCTGTCCGTTGCCGTCGCCACCAAGATCGTGGGCGAGGCACTCGAGGACGATGCCGAGCAGAAGAAGCTCATCGAGCGCTACATCCAGGAAGCAGGTAGCCTGAATGCCGACTAGCCGCTATCAGGACAAGGTGCTCGAGACCTACGCGCGCTCCCTTCTGGAAGCCGCTAAGGCCGAGAACCATGTGTTCGAGGACCTCGAGATGATCGAGCGCTTGGCTTCTGCCAGCCCCGAGATCATCGCCGTGCTCGACACCATGTCCAAGCGCGACCAGCTCGACCTTCTTCCCAAGGTGGCAGCTGCCTTTAAGTATGTTGCCGAGGAAGACGAGGATGTAGTGGGCGTGACCGTCACCACGGCGATCCCGCTCGACGACGAGCTGCGTCAAACCATCACTAAGAAATGCGAGCAGGACTTCGGCCGCAAGGTATTCCTTATCGAGCAGGTCGACCCGTCTATCGTGGGCGGCCTGGTGCTCGAGGCCCGCGGCGAGCGTCGTGACATTTCCGTCAAGACGCAGCTGCGCATCGCGCAGGAGACCCTCGCAAACTCTGCTAATTCGTACGGAGGTGAAGCCTAATGTCCGAAACCCTCAATGCCCAGGATATCGCCAAGAAACTGCAGGAGCAGCTCACGAGCCTCTCCGCGACGGTCGATACGCATGAGGTTTCAACGGTCGACGAGGTAGGCGACGGCATCGCGCGCGTCTCCGGCCTCAAGAGCGCCATGGCAGGCGAGCTTCTGGAGTTCAAGAGCTCCGATACCGGTGAGACCGTCTTCGGCCTTGCCCAGAACCTTGACCGTGACGAGGTCGGCGCCGTTCTGTTTGGTGCCGTCGACTCCATCAAGGAAGGCGACGAGTGCCGCACCACTGGCCGCATTATGGATATCCCCGTGAGCCGTGCCATGCTCGGCCGCGTCGTCAATCCGCTCGGCCAGCCCATCGACGGCCTGGGCGACATCGTCGCCACGCACCGTCGCCCCATCGAGTTCAAGGCCCCCGGCGTCATCGATCGTACCCCGGTGTGCGAGCCGGTTCAGACCGGTCTGCTCGCTATCGACTCCATGGTGCCTATTGGCCGCGGTCAGCGTGAGCTCATTATCGGCGACCGTAAGACCGGTAAGACCGCCATCGCCATCGACGCTATCCTCAACCAGCGCGGCAAGGGCATGGTCTGCATCTATGTCGCCATCGGCCAGAAGGCCTCCACGGTTGCCAACATCCGCGAGACCCTCGCTCAGCACGGTGCGCTCGACTACACCATCATCGTTTCGGCCACCGCTGCCGATTCCGCCCCTATGCAGTACATCGCGCCTATGGCCGGTGCCGCTATCGGCGAGTTCTTCATGTACAACGGCGAGGACGGCAAGCCCGCCAGCGAGACCAACCCCGGCGGCCACGTGCTCGTCATCTACGACGACCTGTCCAAGCAGGCTGTGGCCTACCGTCAGATGTCGCTGACGCTGCATCGTCCGCCCGGACGCGAGGCCTATCCTGGCGACATCTTCTACCTGCACTCTCGTCTGCTCGAGCGTGCCGTCAAGATGTCCAAGAAGAACGGTTACGGCTCCATGACGGCACTGCCGATCATCGAGACCCAGGACGGCGACGTCTCGGCCTACATTCCGACCAACGTCATTTCCATTACCGATGGTCAGATCTACCTGCAGTCCGAGCTCTTCTTCCAAGGTCAGCGCCCGGCAGTCGACGTGGGCATCTCCGTGTCCCGCGTCGGTGGCGATGCGCAGACCAAGGCCATGAAGCAGGTCGCCGGCAACCTCCGTCTGGACCTCGCTTCGTACCAGGAGCTCGCTGGCTTTACGCAGTTCGGCTCCGACCTCGACGAGGCTACTCAGAAGCAGCTGACCCATGGTGCTCGCATGACCGAGCTCCTGAAGCAGCCGCGTTACAAGCCGTTTGAGGTTGGCGAGCAGATCGTTACGCTGTTCGCTGGCAACGAGGGCTTCCTGGATGACCTGGAGATCGCCGACGTGCTGCCCTTCCGTGCCGAGCTCATCGAGTACATGGACAATGGCTTTGGCTCGCTGCTCGACAAGGTTCGCGCCAAGAAGATCGATGATGACACCAAGGCTGAGCTCTTGCGCGTCATCGGCGACTTCAAGCAGCAGTTCATGGCCAAGCACCATTCGGATGTTTCTGGATCAGAGGAGAACTAAGCCCCATGGCCAACCTTCGCGACATTAAGAAGCGAATCTCCTCGGTTACCACGACCAAGCAGATCACGCGCACGATGGAGATGGTCTCTACGGCCAAGATCCGTCGTGCCCTCGATCGCTCCAAGCAGGCCGAGCCCTATAAGGAGGCGCTGACCGACGTCATGTTGACGGTCGCCGGCGACGCCTCCTGTTCGGGCACCGATCCCATGCTGCAGAAGCATGAGAGCGTCAAGCATGGCCTGATTGTCGTTATTGCCTCGGACCGCGGCCTTGCCGGCGGTTTCAATACGACGGTGGAGCGCACGGCCGAAAAGCTCGCCGCTTCTTGGGCGAACGACGGCATCGAGTGCGAGATCATCGCGTGCGGGCGTAAGCCGGTCACGTATTTCCGTGACCGCGCAAACGTTGTCATGCACTTTGAGGGCAACTCCTCTGAGCCCGATTTCAATCAGGCCCGCATGATTTCCTCTCATATCTGCGATGCGTATCGTGCCGGTGAGCTTGACCGTGTCGAGCTTGTCTACCACCACGCCAAGAACCGCGTGGATCAGGAGCTTCGCGTCGAGCATCTGTTGCCGCTCGACCCCGAGATGATCGCTATGGCCCACGGTCCGCGTAAGAACGAGACCGACGCCCCTAAGCGCATCTCGTCCACGTTCGAGTTCGTGCCCTCTCCCGAGCATGTTCTCGGCAAGCTTGTGCCGTCTTATATCCTGACGGTCATCTACCAGGCCCTGATCGATTCGGCGGCTGCCGAGCAGGGTGCACGCCGCAAGGCCATGCACTCCGCGACGGAAAACGCCACCGCGATCATCTCGACCCTTACCCGCACGTATAGTCGCGTGCGCCAGGCTTCGATCACGACCGAGATCAACGAGATCGTCGGCGGAGCCTCAGCATTGGAGGAACAGTAATGGCTAATAACACCGTAAAGCTTGCGGTCGAGGAAGCCACCAAGAAGACGACTGCCGGTGATGGTCGCATCGTGCGAATCATCGGCCCTGTCGTCGACGTCAAGTTTGACGGCGCGGTGCCCCCGATCTACAACGCGCTCACGGTCGAGGCCGAGACCCCGATCGGTCATCTGAGCACGATCCTTGAGGTCGAGAGCCAGCTTCCGGGCGGCGTCGTCCGCACGGTCGCCATGTCCTCGACCGACGGCCTGCAGCGCGGCCTCATCGCCACCGATACCGGTGAGCCCATGAAGATGCCCGTTGGTCCCAAGACGCTCGGTCGCATTTGGAACGTCATGGGCAAGCCCGTCGACGGCAAGCCCATGCCCGAGGTGGAGGAGTTCTACCCCATCCACCATGCAGCGCCCCGCTTTGACGAGCTCACCACCAAGACCGAGATCTTCGAGACCGGCATCAAGGCCGTCGACCTGCTCGAGCCCTACATCCGTGGCGGCAAGACCGGCCTGTTCGGCGGCGCCGGCGTCGGCAAGACCGTTCTGATTCAGGAGCTTATCAACAACCTCGCCCAGGAGCACGGCGGCACCTCGGTGTTCACCGGTGTCGGCGAGCGTACCCGCGAGGGCACCGACCTGTTCCTCGAGATGAGCGAGTCTGGCGTTATCGACAAGACCTGCTTGGTTTATGGTCAGATGAACGAGCCGCCTGGAGCGCGTCTGCGCATCGGTCTGGCCGGCCTTACCACCGCTGAGTACTTCCGCGATCGCGGCCAGGACGTCCTGCTGTTCATCGACAACATCTTCCGCTTCTCCCAGGCGGGTTCCGAGGTTTCCGCACTGCTGGGCCGTATGCCGTCCGCCGTTGGTTACCAGCCCACACTGGCTACCGAGATGGGTGACCTCCAGGAGCGCATTACCTCGACCAAGACGGGATCCATTACCTCCGTCCAGGCTGTCTACGTCCCCGCAGACGACCTGACCGACCCGGCGCCTGCCACGACGTTTACGCACCTCGACGCCACCACGGTTCTTTCGCGTAGCATTTCGTCGCTCGGCCTGTTCCCGGCTATCGACCCGCTCGCATCTTCCTCCGACGCTCTCGATCCCTCGATCGTTGGCGAGGAGCACTACCGTGTCGCCGTCAAGGTCCAGGAGCTCCTGCAGGAGTACTCCGACCTTCAGGACATCATCGCCATTCTGGGTATGGACGAGCTGTCCGAGGAGCAGCGTCTTACGGTCAACCGTGCCCGTAAGATTCAGCAGTTCCTCTCGCAGTCCTTCCACGTCGCCGAGAAGTTCACCGGCAACCCCGGTGTCTACGTCCGCGTCGAGGATACCGTCCGCTCTTTCGCCGAGATTGTCGACGGCAAGGCCGATGACCTGCCCGAGCAGGCTTTCCGCTATGCTTCCACGATTGAGGACGTGCGCGAGCGCGCCCGCAAGATGGGGGAGAAGTAGGTTATGCGTATCCGCATCGTGTGCCCCGTGAGCTGCGCCTATGAGGGCGACGCTGCGTTTGTGTCGATTCCGTCCACGGATGGCGAGTTTGGCGTCCTGCCTGCTCACTCCAGCGAGATTTGCACGATCGACCGCGGCTACGTTCGCGTTTCCGATAAGGCCATGGGCACTGTCGACCACACGTTTGCCGTGGCCGGCGGTTATGCCCAGGTTGCGGACGATGTCGTGACCGTTCTCGCCGAGCGCGCTTGCGATTTGGCGACTGTCGATGCCGACAAGCTTAAAGCTGATATTCAAGGTTTTGAAGAGAAGCTGGGTAATTTGTCGGAGGATGATGCACGCCGCGCCTACCTCTATAATGAAATCGCATGGTGTAAGCTCAAGCTTGCCCAATAGTCAAACGATTTAGCGTTCGACCATTTGCGAACACATCATGCCCGGGATGGCCCAGCCACCCCGGGCATGCTTTTTGAAAGGGTAGACCTTGGATATTATCCGCGTTGAGGGTGGCCACGCCATCGGAGGCTCCGTGCCCGTCTCGGGCGCCAAGAACTCCGCGCTCAAACTCATGGCGGCAACGCTTCTGGCACCGGGCAAGACGACGCTGCAGAACGTGCCCGATATTTCCGATGTCCACGTGATGGGCAAGGTGCTCAAGGGCATGGGCGCTACGATCGATGTTCTCGACGAGCACACGCTCGAGATTGATACCTCTCAGGTCGATTCATGGGAGGCCCCCTACGAGCTCGTTGCCAAGATGCGCGCTTCCACCGCCGTCATGGGACCCCTGCTGGGCCGCTTCCATCGCGCCAAAATTGCCATGCCGGGCGGCTGCAACCTGGGTGCTCGCAAGATCGATATGCATATTCTTGGTCTTGAGGCCCTGGGCGTTGAGTTCGATACCGCCCACGGTTACATCAACGCTAATGCGCCCCAAGGTCTGCGCGGTACCACCGTCACGCTCGAGTTCGCCAGCGTCGGTGCGACCGAGAACCTCATCATGGCCTCTGTGCGCGCACAGGGCACCACGGTTATCGACAATGCCGCCCGCGAGCCCGAGATCGTCGATCTCGCTAACATGCTCAACGAGATGGGCGCCAAGATTGTTGGCGCCGGTACGCCCGTCGTGACTATCGAAGGCGTGGAAGAGCTCCATCCCGTTACCCATCGCGTGGTGGGCGACCGCATCGAGGCCGGTACCTTTATCGTTGCCGGTGCGTTGATGGCCGACGATCGCGGTGTCGATGTCACGGGCTTTTGCCCCATTCACTTGGGCATGGTGCTCAAGAAGATGGAGCTCATGGGTATCGACTGCGAGCGCGTCGAGGATGGCGTCCATGTGAACCGTGCCGAGCGTATCAAGCCGGTCGACATCCAGACGCTTCCGTTCCCCGGTTTCCCGACCGACATGCAGGCGCAGATTATGGTGCTCTCCGCCCTTGCCGACGGCAGTTCTGTTATTACCGAAAACATCTTCGAGAATCGCTTTATGTTTGCCTCTGAGCTGGTGCGCATGGGTGCCGACATTCGTATCGAGAGCCATCATGCCATGATTCATGGCGTCAAGGGCTTCTCGGGTGCACAGGTTACCTCGCCCGATCTGCGCGGCGGAGCGGCCCTCGTCGTAGCGGGCTTGATCGCCGACGGGACGACCGAGGTTTCGGCTATCCATCACATCAAGCGCGGCTACGAGCAGTTTGTCGAAAAGCTGCAGGCGCTTGGCGCGCATGTCGAGCATGCTACCGTCCCCGATCCCGTCATCTACTAATACAGGTTGCCTATGTTTAATAAAAAGCCCCTCGCGGATACCACCACCCGAAGACCCTCAACTGGTGCGCAGGCCAAGATCTACAGTCGCGATAACGTGGCTCGCTATTCCGAGCGCGCTCGCCAACGTCGTCGTAGCCACACGATTCGTCACGTCGCGCTCATTGTCGTGCTTGGCGTGCTGCTGAGTGCCACTACCGCTGCCGGCCTGTGGTTTGCCACCATTATGGGCAAGCTCGGCGATTCTAATGTCATTACTGACAATCTGCGTCGGGTTCTGGTTGACACCGATGAGGCAAAGGATCCGTTCTACGTGCTGCTTCTTGGCACCGACGGCCGTCCGGGCGAGGATACGTATCGTGCCGACTCGATTATCCTGGCACGCATCGACCCCACGCAAAAGCAGGCGACGCTCATTTCCGTTCCGCGCGACACCAAGGTCGAGTACAAGGGCGAGACCATGAAGATCAACGCCTGCCATACCGTTGGCGGCGCCGAGGCCATGGTCGAGGCGGTCAACGAGCTGTGCGGTGTTCAGATTTCCCACTATGCCGAGGTCAGCTTCGACGGAATGCAGGCGCTGATTGATTCGGTTGGCGGTATCGACATTAACGCAACCGATGATGTTGACGACCCCGAGCACCTGGATATTAAGATTACCGCTGGCCAGCAGCATATGGACGGTGCCACCGCCCTTACCTATGCCCGCTGCCGCTACACCTATGCCGACGGCGATTACACACGCATGCGCCACCAGCGTCAGGTGCTTGGCGCCCTTGCCAACCAGATTCTCAATAACTTCGATGCCACGAAGATCTTTGGCCTGGTTAATTCGCTGTCCGATATGCTCGTAACCGATATGAGCGTTCAGGATATCGTGGCTACGGTCAACGCCATGCGCGGTATGGATGTCGACGGTATCTACTCGGCCAACCTGCCCTCGTACGCCGACGACAGCACCATGATCGACGGCGTGAGCTACGTCTTTGTCTACGAGGACGAGCTCAAGGAAATGATGGAGCGCGTCGATGCCGGCAAGGATCCCAAGGGTCCCAACACCATGGGTCTTTCCAACGGTTCCAGCTCTACGATCGGCGACCTGAACAACAACACGTCTGACGACTACGCAAACGGTACCGCAATCTCATCGGTCAGCTCTGACGATTCCGATGACTCAAGCGATTCGAGCGATTCGGACTACTACGAAGAGCCCACCGGCGACGGCAACGGCTACGAAGCCAACTACTAGGGTTACGCGGTTTTACCAAACCGCGTAACCGCTTGACGCTGCGCGGGCCGCATTTGGACAATCTGACGTTCAACTTCAAGGGCGCGACCAGAAGGTCAGCGCCCTTTCGTTTCACGTCACCTTGTCTCAAATGCGACCCGCTCGCTGCCCGTCCTCAACCTGCGACGTTAGTCATTGGGGACGTTCTTAAACGACTGGTCAAAGGGGACACTCTTGATGCACTTGGCACTTGGGGACGTTCCTTTTGTGCCGGCAGTTTGGGACACTCCTTGCGTTAAGAGGTTGGCGTGCGTCAACCTGTTCTCATTGCAGCAAAAAAATCGCCCCGTTCTCGGTTGAGGACGGGGCGAATCGTCTTTTGGGCTTATGCAGCCAGGCTTATGCGAAACGGGCGACGAGCTCCTGCAGGACGTCGGTCATCTTGACGAGCGAACTGACCGGGACAAACTCGTTGACGCCGTGGTAGCAATAGCCGCCGGTGGAAAGGTTGGGGCAGGGCAGACCGCGGAACGACAGCTGCGCGCCGTCGGTGCCGCCGCGAATCGGCAGCACTTGGGGCTCAACGCCGCAGGCAAGGTAGGCTTCCTTGGCAACATCAATAAGCTCGGGATAGTCACGAACGATCTCGGCCATATTTCGATACTGCTGCTTAATCTCGACCGTCACGCGCTTGTCACCCAAGCGCTGGTTGAGCATCGAGGCGGCGGCATCAATAAGGTCGAGTTTCTGCTGGAACTTGGCTGCGTCATGGTCGCGGACGATATAGCGCGCTGTGGCGTGATCGACGGTTGCAGATACACCCTCAAGGTGATAAAAGCCCTCGTAGCCTTCCGTATACTCCGGGCGCTGCACGTAGGGGAGCAACGCGTTGAAGTCGCAGAACAGATTGCCTGCGTTAACCATACGGCCTTTGGCGTCGCCCGGGTGGATGGACTGGCCCTCAAAGCAGACGGTCGCCTCAGCGGCATTAAAGCACTCCCACTCCAGCTCGCCGATGGGGCCACCGTCGACCGTGTAGGCATACTTGCAGCCAAAGGTATCGATATCCAACAGCTCGGCTCCGTGGCCGATCTCCTCGTCAGGGCAGAAGCAAATGCCGAGTGCGGGATGGGGCAGAGAAGGGTCCTGAGCGATACGCGCGACAAGCGACATGATCTCGGCGACGCCTGCCTTGTCGTCCGCGCCCAGCAGCGTGGTGCCATCGCTGCAGACCAGGTCCTCACCCGCGAGGTCGTTCAGGGCGGGAAGCTTGGCGGTACTCATGGCAACGGGCTTACCGTCAACCGTGCCGCAGACCAGGTCGCCGCCTTCGTAGTGCACGATGTGCGGCTTCACGCCGGCGCCCGGTGCAACTTCGGTGGTGTCGAGATGGGCGATCAGGCCCAGGGCGGGCTTGTCCTCAGCGCCCACACTTGCGGGGATATGCGCGCAGACATAGGCGTGCTCGGTCACGTGGGCATCTTCCGCACCAAGCTCGCGCAGCTCTTCAGCCAGCACGTTGGCAAGGTCAAACTGAACGGCGCTCGAGGGTACCTGGTCGCAGTTTGCATCCTCGGACTGCGTGTTGATCTGGACGTAGCGCAAAAAGCGCTCGAGGACATCGGGGTTCGTGGTGGTGTTTTCCATAAAGACCGCTCCAATCTTGGTCGTCGTGTGCAACAAGAACTCTAGCACGGTATGCCACGGCATACCGCGACGCTTGGATGGGGTAGAATCAGCCAATGAATGCAGAAGGGACGGAAGATCATGGATACGACAAATAGCTCGCGCGAACTACATCTGACGGTGGCGAACGAAGACTACTTGGAGTGCATGGTTCGCATTGAAAGCGAAGAGGGGGAAACCAACGGCGTGCGATCGGTCGACATCGCGCAGCGCCTTGGCGTCTCCAAGGCATCGGTCAATAAAGCGGTTTCGGCGCTCAAGGCATCCGAGCTTGTCGAGCAATCGCACTACGGCAAGGTAGTCCTGACCGATCGCGGCCGCGAGGTTGGCACGGCTATCTGGTACCGTCATCGCCTCGTCCGCACGTTTTTGGTTCAGGAGCTCGGTGTCGAATTTGAGCGAGCCGATTCCGAGGCCTGCATGATGGAGCATGCGCTATCCGAGGACACGATGAACCGCTGGCTCGCCTATCTCGAAAAGCAGGGAATCAGCGTCGAGGAATAGCGGGATATATATGGATACGAGTTATTACAATCGCTTTGGTGCCGAGGAACTTACGCGCCGCTTGTCGAGCGAGACCTTGTTGGCGCAGGGCCCCATGGGCAGTGTTCTGTTGAGTGAGTACGACGCCGCCGATATTCCACCGGCGTTTTGGAATCTGGCAGAGCCGCAGACCGTTTCTCGTATCCATCGCTTGTATGTCGCCGCCGGCGCGCAGGTACTCATTACCAATACCTTTCAGGCATCAAGCTATGCCCTCAAGCACGACCAGATTGCGCCGTCCGTGGCGGAGGTCAATCGCGGGGCCGTCGACGATGCCCGCCAGGCGCACCCTCAGCTGCTGCTGGGCTCGATGGGTCCGATCGGTATTGAGTGGTTTGCCGAGGACTCGGCCGAGTTTCGTGAGATCCGAGGCATTGCGCGCGAACAGGCGCACGCCTTGCTCAATGCTGGTGTTGACGGTCTGCTGATCGAGACGGTGACGTCTATCCGTAATTTGCAGCCCATGCTTGCCGGCGCCCGAGATGCCGCCGACGGCATGCCTGTTCTGGTGAGTTTTGTCGTTGACGATAAGGGCGACCTGTTGGGCGATGGCCTCAACATTGAGGCAGCCGTTTTGTACGCCGAAAAACACGGCGCAAACTCGGTTGGTGTTAATTGCTGTTCGCTTGCGGCCGCGAACGCGGCGGTGCGCAGGATGGTTGCATCGGCGACTACTCCCGTCACGGTGCGTCCCAACGTGGGCGATCCGGTCCAGACTCAGGATGGCCCCGTATGGCACGAGAACCCCGAAGCTTTCGCGCGCGCATGCATCGAATGGAGACATGCCGGTGCCGCAATGGTGGGCAGTTGCTGTGGAACTACGGCAATCACTACGGCAGCGATGGCCGAGGCGCTCGATATATAAAGGGCAAAACCGCTCCATACGGGGCGGTTTTTTTATTGCCTGCATGTCCTCGGCAGCATTTGCCCAAATGGTGAATGCTGGTGCCGGCAGGTTGCCGAGCGTGTATCGCGGGTATACCTCATGCGTACCATGATCCAAACACTGTGAGGTGTCTGCGCGTGTGCGCGATAATTCATTTTGGAACTGACGGTTGGCGTGCTCGCGTCGATGAGGACTTCACTGCCGATAACGTTGCCCGTATCGCCGATGCCGTCGGCGAGTTGTGGCAAAAGACCAATCCGGGCAAAACGGTATATATAGGGTTCGACACTCGGCCCCTGGCGCGCGAGTTCGCTGAGCTTGCGGCGGGTGTGCTAGCAGCGCACGGGCTAGACGCCGTGCTCGCTTCGCGACCTGTTCCGACCCCTGCCCTTACGTGGGCGGCGGCTTATGACGGTGAGGCGTGCGGCGCGCTCATGGTGACGGGGTCCCATCATCCGCAGGGTTATCTGTGTCTCAAGATTCGCATGGGTGACGGCTCGACCGCCAACCAGGATGTCATCGAAGAGCTCGAAGAGACCATGGCTCCCGAGCCAATGGGGATCGAGGGGCAATATCGCACCGCGGATATCATTCCTGACTATATGCAAGCGGTGGCATCGTTTGTCGATGCCGAAGCCATCCGCGCCGCGCACCTGCGCGTGGTTGTTGACCCCATGGGCGGCGCAGCCCAGGGCTATCTAGCCGACTTGCTGCGCGAGCTTGGCGTTGAGGTGCACGAGATTCACGCCGGGCAGGCGCCTGACCAAGAAGATATCTGCCCCGACCCCGTTGAGCCGTGGGTGGACGCTTGCGAGCATACGGTTATCGAGGACGGAGCTTGCGCTGGCCTGGTGACCGACGGCGACGCCGACCGTATCGGCGCGGTTGACGAGCGCGGCAGATATATACATCCGCATCAGATCATGGCGCTCGTTTTGGGCGACTTGGTTCAATTTCGTAATTTGGAGGGACGCGTCGTCGTCAATCTTTCGTGCTCGACGCTCGTGCGTCGCATTGCCGAGGCGCTTGGCTGCCGCGTGACCGTCAAACCAGTCGGTTTCAAATATATAGCGGCAGAGATGAAGAAGGGTGGCGTCCTCATAGGCGGCGAGGAAGCCGGTGGTATCGGCATCGCCGCGCATATGCCCGAGCGCGATGGAATCCTCGCCTGTCTGATTCTGTGTGAGCTTATGGCAAAGACGGACGCGCCTTTGGGCGTTCTGGTCGACCAACTCGAGGACAGTTTTGGTAAGACGAGTTACGGTCGACGCGATTTGCGCCTTGAGGCCGAAGATGCCGAAACGTTACGAACCCTGCTGCCGGGCGTAAACCCCAAGTCGATTTGTGGCAAGGTGCCGCAAAACGTTAGTCATATGGATGGCTTGCGTTTAGCATTCGAGGATGACACGTGGCTGCTGGTCCGTCCTAGCGGGACCGAACCAGTGGTGCGCGTCTACGCCGAGGGGTTCTCGGTGGAAGAACGTGATGAGTTGCTCGATGCTGGCTGTGCTTTAGCTAGGGGAACGTATCCGCTTTAACCATGAGACTGCCTTATATAAAGAGATGCTCGGTGAGCGGTAGTTAACGGCTGGCAAACGTTAGTCGGATCCCAAATTGTGTAGGAAATGTGTACACCCAGATTCCCGCCCCCGGCGCCCCTCCGGTCTGGCAATATATCTCCTTGCCGCGCGGC
>DXMJ01000021.1:0-9347 GCA_019414265.1 Collinsella sp.
GCGGGCCGTGTTCCGCTATGCGGTTGTCAATTTGCGAAAGAAATTATGCGTCACCGCATTTGACCGGTCTCGCTTTGTTGACCTTGACTCTTATTTTGCAACCATGCAACAAGACAAGATGGCCGAGTTGAGACGGATTGCGTTCATGCTTGGCGCGAAGCGCTGCAAGCTGGAGGTGACGGAGTACGAGGAAACTCGGCGAGGCCGCCAGGTTAAGGGAAATGCCAAGGCGGGAAAGAGGGGCTCGGTTCGAATCGACGGTTCCTTGAGCGATTCAACGAGAAGTGAGAAGAAAATTCTGTTTACACAGGAATTTGAGGGCGACATGGTTCCACAGCGCCCTGAGCTCCATTGGTATGCCCATGACTCAGATGTTCTCTTGTTAATTGAGACGAGATGTGGTGGAGAGGATAAAAACAAGGCGAAGAGCTATCGGGTCGAATTGAAAAGTGAAACGACCATGACCATGTCTGTATCACTTGCTATGGCTATCGACGAGGCATGCAGCAAACTGAACATAAGGGCGAATTCGAGCCTGACAAGCCAAGCTAAGCGAGAACTCCGGCAATCGTTTGTATTTGAAGTTGAATTCTGATGTGTGGGGACCATTTGCTGCGGGGTTCCTGTCCTTTACGGGGTGGAAGCGTATAAACCCATACGGTGCAACTCAGTAAAAGCTAGTAATATACTGGCAATTTTTCTAGTTAAAAGCGTTTAAAACCGGTTAATTCCATTTAAATTAGTAGTTGCGATATGTGACAAAGGGACGGTCCCTTTGTCACATTCCCGGAAAGCCTGTTTGGCGCAGGGCTTCGTAGAGGACGATGGCGGCGCTGTTGGAGAGGTTGAGGGCGCTGATGCGGTAGTCGTCCGGGTTGACGAAGTTGCCGCAGATGTCCTGTTGAAGGATAGCCTCGTGGCTGTCCTCGGTATGCCCGAGCGATTCCTCGTGGGCTTCCCAAACCTCGGCGTTATCGAGCGAGTCGCAATCGCGCAGCATCGGGATGCGCTCGCAGCGCTCAGGCGCCGCGGCGAGCAGCTCTTCGGGAATCCCCGAGCTCTCGCTGCCAAAGACCAGATAGTCGCCGTCGCGGTAGGTGCTTTGCGCATAGGCGCGGCGCGCCTTTTTGGTCAGCAGGTGCAGGCGACCATCGGCGGAAGAGAGACCGTTGCGTGCAAGGAAATCTTTCCAGCCGGCATAGGTCGTCACGTCCAAGTTTTGCCAGTAGCCCAGACCGGCGCGACGCACCGTCTTGTCGTCGAGCGAAAAGCCCAGCGGCTCCACTAAGTGCAAGCGGGCGCCGGTGACCACGCAGGTACGGCCGATATTGCCCGTATTGGCCGGAATCTCGGGCGCGTACAGCACGATATTGAACATGAATCTCCTTGGCTTAGAAAAAACCACCACGAAGGGACAGGCACCTTCGTGGTGGTTGGCGACTACTTTGCGGGCAAACGTCCGCCTCGATAAACCTAGGCGCGGTGCCAGTCGGTCAGGCAGGCATCGAGGGCGGCGATGAGCGCGTCCTTGTCCATGTGACGGCCGATGATGCACAGGCTCGTCATGCGGTCGCCCGTCTCGTCGTCCCAAATCTGCATGATCTCGGGGTTCTCGTCGATGATCTTCTGCTTTTCGCCCTCGGGCGCGGAGTCGACAAACAGGCCGTTTTCCATCAGGCGCATCTGGTGGCCGGCCTGCTCAAACATGTAGCACATGTCCGGATCGCCGGTCTGCCACAGCGGACCCTTGACGCGAATGACCTCGTCGGGCCACTCCTGCTCAACAAAATCGGTGAACTTCTGCAGGTCAAACGGCTTGCGGCGCGAGTACACAAAGGTCTCGATGTCGTACTCGAGCACCTCGGGGTCGTCGTGCTCCTCGGGATGCTCCATGGCCTCGATCCAGGCGGCGGAGTTGTAGGCGCGCATAAAGTCGAAGCGGTCGGTATCGAGCAGCTCCTCCATGGGGACCTCGCCGTTTTGGGCCTCGACAATTACGGCGTCTTTCTGCAGGCTGCGCACGATGGCCTTGAGCTCGGCAATCTGCTCAGGCGTCACGGTGTCGGTCTTGTTGAGGATCAGCGTGGAGCAGAACTCGATCTGCTGGATGAGCAGGCTCTCGATGTCGTCCTCGTCGATATCCTCGGCCAGCAGGTCGCGACCGCCGTTGAACTCGTCGTACATGCGGGCGCAGTCGACCACAGCCACGATGTTGTCGAGTGCGAGCTTGGGCTCGCCGCCCACCTTAGCCTCGTCGCAGAAGCTCGAGATGGTGTAGGCGATGGGGATAGGCTCGCAAATGCCCGATGCCTCGATGATGATGTAGTCGAAGTTGCCCGAATCGGCGATGCCCTGCAGCTGGTTGGCCAGGTCATCCGAAAGCGTGCAGCAGATGCAGCCGTTGGTGAGCGGGATGAGGTCGTCGGTCTCGGAAAGGCCGCCGTCGGCGATGAGGCTGGCGTCGACGTTGATCTCGCCGATATCGTTGACGATCACGGCGGCGCGGATGCCGCCGTCGTTAGCGAGGATGTGGTTGAGCAGCGTGGTCTTGCCGGCACCGAGGTATCCGGTAAGCATGATGATCTTCACGGGTTTGTTGGGCATGTGCCCTCCTTTGTTAGACATGGCTTACAGTTGAATCATATGCCAAACGCCTGCTCTTATACCCACGCGCTGGCAAATAACACAGGCTACTCCCAGGCTCCCCATACATCGGGGCAATAACCGACGGTGGCCTTTTTGCCGTTGCGCACGATGGGCTCGGCTAGAACCTGCTGGTTCTCGAGCAGCTTGTCGAAGCGCTGGTTAGGGGTGAGGTGCTGGATGAGCGCGAGCATCTCCTCGTCCTTGGCCTTGGGGTTGAGCAGCTTGTCGATGCCGCCGACCGCCTGCATCACGCTCGTGAGCTCGCCCTTGCTCATCTCCTTTTCCTTAAGGTCGATAAACTGCACCTTAATGCGGCGCTCTTTAAAATAGCGCTGGGCCTTCTTAGTGTCGAAGGACTTCTTGGTGCCAAAAATTTGCACGTTCATATAATGTTCCGCCGTTCTAACGAATGAAGTTGGTCCTGGCGCGATCGGCCTCGGGGGCTTCGATGCCGGCAGCCTTGCCCGCCTCGATGCAACGCAGGAGCCAGGCCATGTTTTTGCCGATGTTTCGCATGGTGGCAAGGCCCTCGGCGTCCTGGGCGGCTTCGCCCGGCATGGCACCAAAGACGTTGTTCCAGTACGTGGAGGCCACCACGGGCATCTGGTTGATAGTGAAGTACTTGTTGAGTACATCGAAGGTGGTCGACGTGCCGCCGCGACGGGCGACGGCGACAGCGGCGCCCGGCTTGTGCACAAAGGCCTTGCTGCCAGCATAGAATGCGCGGTCGAGAGCCGAGAGGATGCGTCCGCTGGGATGCGCATAGTAGACGGGGGAGCCAAAGACAAAGCCATCTGCCTGCTCGGCGGCGGCGATGAGCTCGTTCACCACGTCGTCGTCAAAGGTGCAGCGGCAATCGAGCTTGCCGCACTGGCCACAGCCAATGCAGTCGCGAATGGGCTTGGTGCCCAGCTGGAACACCTCGGTATCGATGCCCTCGGCATGCAATTG
Organism: Collinsella sp.; assembly: GCA_019414265.1. Classification (GTDB taxonomy): domain Bacteria; phylum Actinomycetota; class Coriobacteriia; order Coriobacteriales; family Coriobacteriaceae; genus Collinsella. Next base: position 3,598 of record DXMJ01000021.1, read on the forward strand.
CTCGGCGACCTCGGCGAGCGCGCGGGCGGTGTTGCCGTTTGCCTTGGGGCTACCGTTGACCAAAAGAACCTTCATCACAAACTCCCTCTGCTGTTGGTGACTTCTGCAGAGGATTATCGCACGATGGGGGAGGCGGTGCGGGCGCGGTGCTAATCCAGTTTGGTACCTGGCACCTGCACGGCTTTCCCGAGCAACGCTTTGAGCTCGTTCAAAATGGAAACGGGCTGTCGATCGACAGCGTCCAGATGGAGCGTGGCCACGCGAATGGGCGGCTGATATTCAAGCGAGCCGATGAGCACGGGAGAACCCAGGAACCGTTCGATGTCGCTTGCGATCTCGTCGATTGCCTCGGGGCCGAGCTCATCGAAGAGTGCCACGAACGTTGGCCCCGTTGAGCGGAACAGGCGGCCCTTGCCGCGCGAACAATCCATGAGGCAGGCGGCGCTTTCGGCGAGCACGCGGTCGCCTGCGTCGAATCCAAAGCGGGCATTGACCTCGGCGATATCGTCGACCTTAATGGCAATAAAGCCAGCCTCGCGCGGCACGCGGCGCATCTCTCCAATAGCGTTGACCAGGGCGTGGACATCGCCCAGACCCGTTACCGAGTCGGTCGTATCTGCTAGGCTTCGGTTGATGATAGTGCCCACATACATGTTGGGCTCGGTATCGGTGCCGTCCAAGCGGTAGCCCGTGCAGTCGCAAAGCGCGTACGCTCCGGTAGCATCCATAACGCGGTACTGCATGTAGTGGAAGTGCCATGTGCCGTTTATCACCATGTCGAGCTCGGCGCGTACGTTGTCGCGGTCCTCGGGGTGGACGCGAGCAAGCCACATATCGACCGAGTTAAAAGGGTGCTGGGAGGGCAGGTCAAAATCGCGCACGGCGTTAACCGACCATTGCGATTCTCCCGTATCGAGGTTAAGGATAAACGGATAGCGCGTCTCGGAGCTCATGGAGATCGCTTGGAACACCCGGTCGTTGCAGGGAAGCTGATCGACGATTGGGTGTTGTGGCACGTCATTGTCTTTCGGTTGCTGCACGCGGTGCATGAGCTTGTAGCGATACATTTTGCGATCGGCATCCATTGTCATCTGGCGACGCGAATCGCCTGCAAGCGGGTCGACGTGCGAGCAACCAAAACTAAAACTGGCGATCATGGGCGCCTTGCCGTCCGATGTTGCCTCGACAAGATCGGTGCGTGTCCGCTCCAAGCGCTGCTCGAGCTCGGCTTCGCCTGTCGTGGGGGACACGAGTACAAATTCGTCTCCACCGATACGGAACAGCAGGTCATCGTGCTCCATGGTCTCGGTGAGCGCACGACAGATGCCCAGAATATAGCGGTTGCCCTCGGCGTGGCCAAACTTATCGTTGCAGTGCTTGAGGTGATCGATGTCAATATAGGCGCAGGTGAAGGGGGCGCCTTTGAGCCAGAGCTGATCGACATGGTGGTCGAGTCCACCGCGGTTGCCAAGATTGGTGAGCGAATCGATATAGGCGCTGCGCTCAAGCAGCTGGCGTTCTTGTTGCAAGACGGCGAGCGTTTTCTGCAGTTGCTCGCCGACGGCGCGCAACTCCGGGGGCAGCGCGTCAACGTCGAGCTCGGCGGTTGAGGCCCCGTTCGCGAGTCGCTGAAGATGGGCAATGATTGATTGCTCGCCCAGGCGATACGACTCGTTCATGATGGATAACCTCCTTAGGTGACAGGATGCTCCGTATCATATCCCCAATTCGGTTTGAATTGGGGATATGAGTTAGCCAATGGGGACAAATGCTCCCCTAGACGGTGGTGTTTTGCGCGCGAGCGTATCAGTTGTTATTGCCACCATCGAACAATGCCTCAAAATCCTTCGCCGGCATGGGGCGGTAGTAGAGGAAGCCCTGAGCGTAGCGGGCGCCCATCTGTCGTAGCATGTTCGCCTGCTCATTTGTCTCGACGCCTTCGACCACGACGGGCAGATGGAGCGACTGCGCCATCTCGAGCATCGATGACACGATCTGCGCGCTGCGGCCTTGATCGCGGTCGGTGGGCACAAAGGTGCGGTCGAGCTTGATGACGTCGACGTTGACGTTCTTGAGCATCGCGAGCGTGGACTGGCCGGTGCCAAAATCGTCCATATAGGTCGAGAAGCCGCGGGTGTGCAAGTCGGCTGTCAGTTTGTCCACGGCTTCGGACTCTCCCGTATAAGCCGTTTCGGTGATCTCGATATGCATGAGCTCGGGCGGTAGGTTGTATTGGGTGGCGAGCGCCCCCATATGTTCGGCAACGTCGCAGGTAAGGATATCCACGCGCGACACATTAAGCGAAACCGGAACCACACGAAGTCCTCGATCGATGCGCTCGCGCAGCCACGAGGCGACACCCTGCCAAATGTACTTGTCGAGCGTCACCACAAAGCCGCTTTCCTCGAGTGCGGGGATAAACGTTGCGGGGGAAATGAGAGAGCCGTCCTTGTCAATCCAGCGGGTGAGTGCTTCGGCGCCAATAATCTCACCGGTTTCCATATCGACCTGGGGCTGCAAGTAGTAGGTAATACGACCATCTGAGAGCGCGTACTGGAACTCGGTGAGGGTGCGGTGGAACGCGACTTCGCGCTTGTACTCCTCGGGGCAGAAAATGGCAATGCGCTCCTTAAAGTCGTTTTTGGCGCGTCGATTGGTAAACATTGCCTTAGCCTGCGCATCGATGGTGATTTCCTCGTTGGAGTCGATGGGGTAAACGCCCATGGACGGCCAGAAACCCACGCCGTCATCGTGTTTGGCCACGGCCTCGCGAATGCGACTATAGATGCGATGGACGGTGTCGCGCTCAAAGGGAATGAGTATACAAAAGTCGTCTTGGCCCCAGTATCCTGCGACGCCCATGTCGGCATTCTCGATGTCTTTGAGGACTGTACCTACGTCGGCGAGCACGCGGTCGCCCTCGGCCTGTCCGTGCCATTCGTTGAACAGTCGCATGTGTCCCATGTCGACGGTGGCGATGCACCAGACGCCGTCGCGCCTTGTCTGGAGAAATTCGTTGGCGCGCCGCATAAACTCGCTGGGTCGACAGAGGCCCGTGAGCATATCGATGCGCTCGGCGATGGCGCTTTTGCGCTCTATCTCGGGTATGGGGAGGCTGTCGTTGGGGACAAGTCCGCCGGCCGTGCGAAGGCGACGGTCGAGTTCGCCTAAAACGGCGGTCGCTTGGTTGGCTAGGCGCTCGTAGAAGGCCGGGACGACAAGACAGACGGGAGTAATGGTATCGCCCGCGATTCGAACGGGAGCGAAAACGGCCTCTTTTAGATGACGGACCAGTTGCTCGAATGCCTCGTGGTCCAAATCGTTGCTGAGCACGACAAACTGGACGCTTCGTGAGCGGTAGACGCGACTCCTGCCACGGGTGATCGACAACATGCGGCCTGCGTATTCGGCGAGCATGTTGTCGACAGCCTCGGCTCCGTAAAGCTCGTTGAGCTTTGTCGTGCCGCGAACGCGCACCGCTATAAGTCCCGTCTCGCAACAGTCGCGACGGCAGGCATCGATAGCGTTGAGCAACATGCGCTGCGTTCCAAGGCCCGTGGCGGCGTCGACGGTCTCGGCAAGCGAGTGGTTGACGAGCTCGCCGACATAGAGCGAGGGGACGCCTTCGTCGCCGTCGACACGAAACCCGCGAGCGCGGCAAAGGACGTAGTCACCAGTGGCATTGCGCACGCGGTATTGCATGACGCGACGGTGCTTGGAGCCGTTATAGATTTGATCGATATCGTTGATCCAGGCCTCAAGATCATCGGGATGGACGCGCGTTTTCATGTAATCGCGGCAGTTGTCTATATGCTCCGAAGGAAGGCCAAGATCGCGCATAGCGCCTTGTGACCAAAGGGTGCGATGTTTGTCCAGGTTTTCGATAAAGAAATAGCGGCCTTCGTTGAGCATCGAAAGGGCGTCGAAAGTGCGATCGCTAACTTCGAAGTCGTCGGCGTGGACTTGCGTGATATTGCGTCGATCAAGGCGCACGGCATGGCGCAGCTTGTAGTCGTACATGCGATGGTCGGCATCGAGCGTCATACGATTGGAGGCTTCGCCCAGGGCGGGGTCGGCGTGTGACACTCCGTAGCTAAACGAGTGAGGCATCTCGGAATCGTTGTTTTTGAGCAGGGTCGTTCGGCAGTGTTCCAGACGTTCGGCGAGGTCGTCCTCTGTCGCAATCGTAGATAGGATGGCAAACTCGTCACCGCCTATGCGAAACGCCGCCTCGTCCACTTTCATATACAGTTTGAGATAGAGGCTTACCTGCAAGATATAGCGGTTGCCCTCGTCATGGCCAAAGACGTCGTTGCAGTGCTTAAGGTTATCGATATCGATGAACGCCATGGTAACGGGGGTGTCCTGGTCCCAGAGCTCCTCGAGGGAACGGGCAAAGCCGCCACGGTTGCCAAGTCCGGTAAGCTGGTCGGTAAAGGCCGTCCTAATCAGATCGTCCTGACGCTCGAGAAGGTCGCGAACGGTCTTTTCGAGCGTTTCGGTGTAATTGCTGATAGTATCCATGGTCTAAGCGGCTTTCTGAGGTCGGGGCGGATTGCGTCGGGCGAGCTCGTTGTGTACACGCGTCGTTGCTCAGCGCTTTGCGTGTATCCAGGCCCCCGCCTTGCTGCGTTGTTGGGCTACTTTGCCGGCTAATGTTCGCTGTTGATAACTGCTGAGTAGTATAAACAACAGCGAACAATTATATATGGGTGCGCATGCTGTGGACGGCTATTATTCGACAAGCGGTAGCGCGACGATGCGATGTTCGATAAAAATGCGACTGGGGCGGTATATGTTGACGGGTATACTTGTTCCGTTTAAATTTGCGGGGACGGAGATGGTCGCATGGCACAGTCAAATATGACGCGCACGGTGGGGCTTGCGCTCGAGGGAGGCGGCTACCGCGGTATGTATACGGCGGGCGTGCTCGACGTATGGATGGAGCACGGCTTGACCTGCGACCATATGGTGGGCGTCTCGGCGGGCGCGGCGTTTGGCTACAACTTTAAATCGCGCCAGATCGGCCGCGCCATTCGCTACAACAAGGCCTATTGCGCCGACAAGCGCTATGCGAGTGTGACGAGCTGGTTGCGAACCGGCGATATGTTCAATGCCGATTTTGCCTATCACGAGGTGCCTATCGAGCGCGATCCCATCGACCTGGAAGCATATCGCGCCTGCCCCATGCGATTTACGTGCGTGTGTACCGATCTTAAGACGGGACGAGCCGTCTACCATGACCTGCCCTACGGTGACGAGCGCGATATCGAGTGGATTCGCGCGTCATCGGCAATTCCCGTGGCAACGCGGCCTGTTGCCATTGAGGGTCGTAAGTACCTGGATGGCGGCGTTGCCGATTCCATCCCCAGCGCTTGGCTGTTTGCGCAGGGCTATGACCGCAACGTGGTGGTGCTGACGCAGCCGGCGGGCTTTGTAAAGCAGCCCAACAGTGTGATGCCTATGCTGCGCCGCGTGTATCGTCACTATCCGGAGTTTGTTGCGGCGCTTGAGCATCGGCATGAGGTCTACAATGCCACGCTCGATGACCTGGTGCGTCGCGAAGCCGCTGGCGAGATCTTTGTGGTGCGGCCGAGCGAATCGGTGAAGGTGCCGTCGCTGTGCCGCGAACCGGATGAGCTCGAGCGCATCTATCAGATCGGTCGTCGAGATGCGGAGGCGACTTTGCCGGCGTTGAAAGCGTATCTGGCGGGGTAAGGGTCGCATGCGGAAAGCGCATCCCGGAATGG
>DXMJ01000021.1:9357-33208 GCA_019414265.1 Collinsella sp.
GCGTATCTGGCGGAGTAGGGGCTGCGGCGGAAAGCGCATCCCGGAATGAGCGTTTGGAATGGGATGCGGTTTCCGCGAGAGGCCCGTGGCGGAAAGATCATCCCGGAATATGTGTTCAGACTGGGATGCAGTTTCCCACTGGCCCTCTATACGGAAAGCGCATCCCAGAATGGAGGTCCAAACTGGGATGCGCTTTCCGTTGCTGAAGATATGAGGCTGCGAATCAGCCGCTCGGCTTATGTCTATGCCTGCTGCCAAGTGTCGACGAGTTCCTTGGCCGCGGCGTGGGGGTCGTCGGCACTGCAGACGGCGCTCACCACAAAGAAGCCATCGACGCCGGTGGCCTTGAGCTGCGGCAGGTCGGCCGTCTTGACGCCGCCGCCCACCACGATGGGCACGGGGCTTGCCGCGTGGAGTGCGGCCAGGTCCTCAAAGCTCTTGGTGATGATGGAGCCGTCGTCCGCGCGTCCGCAGTCGCGCTTGGTCTCGGTTTCGTGGAGTGGGCCAATTCCCAGGTAGTCGACTAGGCTCATGTCAGCGGTCTTGACGTACTCGAGCATCTCCTCGCAACGGGCCGAAAGGCCCACGATGGCATCGGGGCCCAGAAGCTTACGGCAGACCTCGACGGGAATATCGCTTTGGCCCACGTGCACGCCGTCGACAGCGATGCCCTGCTCGCGCGCGGCGAGCACGCAGTCAAGGCGGTCGTCGATCAGCAAGGCGACCTGACCGGTCTTGCCAGCCTGCGCGATAGCCTGCGCTGCATCGCCGGTCAGCGCGATGATCTCGCGGGCACTTGCCACCTTGGAGCGCACCTGGATGCAGGTAAAGCCGGCGTCGAGCGCCTGGGCCACCACATCGCCCACGGGACGTCCGAGCGTGTTTTCGGGGCCGAGTACCAGATAAGCCGAGATATCAAGGTTGTCGCGGATGCTCATCGTGCTTCCTCCTGCTTTTTGATCTGCGCTTCCATGCGCTCGAGTTTGCCGGTCATGGTGTCGGTAAATCCGGGTCGAATATCGGCTTTGAGCACGACTTCGGTACGGATGCCCTTGCTCGCCAACACAAAAGTCGCGTCGCGCACGACTTGCATGACCTCGTCCCAGTCGCCCTCGATCTCGGTGAACATCGAGGTGGTGCGGTTGGGAAGGCCACTCTCGCGAATGACACGCACGACCTCGGCGACCTCGGCGGACAGCTCATCGCCGGTGCCGCATGGGGCGATGGCCACAGCGATGAGCGTGTTCATGCCGGCATTGGTTGCGGGTTCGGACATGGTTTATGCCTCCTCGAGCTCGAGTCGGTTATCGGCGATGTCTTGGGCGGTTGCGCGATAGAGCTCGTCGATAAAGGCGACCTTAAAGCTTGCCGGGGCATCGGCGACAGCGGCGGCACGCGTGCCGGCAACGTTGTAGACGGCGGTGCCGCAGATGGCTGCCGTAAACGGGTCGGCGGCGCAGGCGTACACAGCCAGCACGCCGCCCTGCGAACAACCGCAGCCGGTAATCTTGGACATGAGCGGGCTGCCGCCGTGGGACTTGGCCACCGTCGTGCCGTCGGTGATCAGGTCGACTTCGCCCGAGACCACTACGGCGCCGCCGGTGTAACGAGCGAGCGCCACAGCGGCGGCGCGGGCGGCGTCGACCGTGTCGGTGGTGTCGACACCGCGCACGCGGCTCAGATTAGCCGCCTCGCCCTCAAGACCCCACAGGCCGGCGAGCGCGATGATCTCGGAGGCGTTGCCGCGCACGATGGCGGGCTTGTACTGCTTGAGTTCGTTTACCAGCTGGGTGCGCAGGCTACCGATGCCCAGACCCACCGGATCGAGTACCCAGGGCTTGCCGGCGTCGTGTGCCGCCTTGGCCGCGCGGGGAATCGTCTGTTCGTAGATGGGGAAGAGCGTGCCCATGTTGAGATAGATGGCGCCGCCGCCGGCAACGAGTGCCTCGCCCTCGTCTGGCAGATAGACCATGGCGGCCGAACCGCCCACGGCGAGCTGCGCGTTGGCGACAAAGTCGATCGTCACCGTGTTGGTGATGGAGCCGGCCATCGGATTGGTGGCTCGAATCTCCTCTACGGCCTTGACCATACGTTGCTTAAGCTTTTCCGAATCAATCACTGCACATGCCTCCTTGGCATAGAAAAGGGGCGCTGTGCATAGACAGCGCCCCTGTAAAGGCGGCATGCTCCCTACGCCAGCATTAACTGACAGGTTCAAAGGATTGGGCCCCATGCCCTCTCAGCCTTGTGGTTTGCACCGCCGGCACTCCCGCATCGAATCTGTTGTTCCCTATACTAGCGCACCTGCCAAAAAGGGACAGGTTTATTTTGGCAGGTCGTTACAATAGGTAGGACCGATACGAATGGGGGCCTTATGATTAAACTTGTGCTGACCGATATGGACGATACGCTGATTCCAGCCGGGCATGACGGCGCCAGCGACTACGCCATCGAGGGCATTCATGCCATGCAGGCGGCGGGTCTGCACTTTGGCCCGGTTTCGGGTCGCCAGCCGTCCGCGATGGGCTGGATGTTCCGCAATTGCGTCGAGTGCTTCTCGACCGGCGCGTTCTGCAACGGCCAGGTCATGTTTGTGGACGGCGAGGCGGTGGCCTCGCATGCGACCGACAACGATGCCCTGACGCGTCTGGCCGATTACCTCGAGCAAGAGACCGACGATACGTATCTGAAGGTCTACAGCCTGGGTGATGACTTTTGGGATAACGATGCCTATTGCGTGACGAACGACCCCGAGCGCGTACGCCGCGCCATGGAGTCGGGCGGCAACGCGTGGCTCAAGGGCGAAGAGGCCCCGTGCCGTCCTGTTGTCGATGATGCCCCGGTGTTTAAGGCGAATATTTGGAGTGCCCGTTCACGTGAGGAGCTCGCGGAGCTACGCGAGCGCGTTGCCGCCGAGGTGCCGGAGCTCTCGCTTGTGTTTCCCAACAACCGCGTGCGCCTGTTCGACATCCTTCCGGCTGGTTGGGACAAGGGCTGCGCTGCACTGGAGCTGGCGCGCGCTTTGGGCCTAACGCCCGACGAGGTGGCCGTATTTGGCGACTCCGATAACGACCTGCCCATGATCGGTGCCGTCCCCAACTCCGTTGCAGTCGCCAATGCCAACGAGGCCGTCACGGCTGCCGCGCGCTGGCATATCGGCGCTGCGGCAGACGATGCGGTTGCCGGGGCTCTGCATCAGATTGCCGCCTGCGCCGCGACGGGGGAGATGCCGCCGTTTATGCGTCAGGCAGATGCGGTGGGTTCGGGTATCGCGGACGTCTAGGGAGGCCATCATGAAGCTTCAACAGCTCAGGTATGTCGTCAAAGTTGCCGAATGCGGCAGCATCACCGAGGCCTCGCGCCGGCTCTTTGTGTCGCAGCCTTCGATTACCGCATCGATTCGCGATCTCGAAAACGAGATGGGTGTGCACATCTTTGAGCGCACCAACAAGGGCGTCATTGTGTCTGAGGAGGGCGAGACCTTCTTGGGCTACGCGCGCCAGGTACTCGACCAGGCCGATCTGCTCGAGGGCAAGTACAAGGGCGCGTCCGAGCAGGTGCCGCACTTTAGTGTGAGCTGCCAGCATTATTCCTTTGCCGTTAATGCGTTTGTCGATGTGATCCGCGAGTTCGATGCCGCGCGTTACGACTTCACCCTGCGCGAGGAGCAGACCCACGAGATTATCGAGGACGTCGCGCACATGAAAAGCGAGCTCGGCATCCTGTATCTGTCGGAGCACAATCGCGAGGTCATCGAGCGCATGCTGGCGGCCAACGAGCTCGTATTCGAGGGGCTCTTCTGTGCCACGCCGCATGTCTTCGTGTGCGCCGACCATCCGCTGGCGGCCCGCTCCAGCGTGACGCTCGAGGACTTGGAAGACTACCCGTTCCTGTCCTATGAGCAGGGCAGCTATAACTCGTTTTACTATTCCGAGGAACTGACCTCGACCTTTGAGCGTCGCAAGAATATCCGCGTGCGTGACCGTGCGACATTGTTCAACCTAGCTATGGGCCTTAACGGTTACACGGTGTGTTCGGGCGTGATCAGCCATGAACTTAACGGCCCCGGTATCATCTCCATTCCGCTCGATGTGGACGAATACATGGAGATCGGCATTATCACGCGCAAAAATACGACGCTTACGCGCTATGGGCAGGCCTATATCGACGCGATTCGTCAGCATATCTAGGCTGCTGCGTCCTGCACGGATCAAATCTCTTTATGGCAGTCCTAGCTGATATAGGAAGCATCTATATCAAACTGTTATAAACATATATTTTACGATGGCCATATGAGCGCTCATACTCTGTCCCAGTAAAGCAACCAATGCAAAGGGAGATATCCATGAGCACTTCGATTCAACCGAACGCGCCGTTTCGCGCCGATATCGTCGGCAGTTTTCTCCGTCCCCAGGCTGTTAAGGATGCACGTGCCGCCTATGCCGCGGGCACGCTTGACGCCGCCGGCCTTAAGGCCGTCGAGGACGAGGCCATTCGCGATTTGGTGGCCAAGCAGAAAGCAGCCGGCTTACAGGTAATTACCGATGGCGAATACCGCCGCAGCTACTGGCACCTCGATTTTATGTGGGGCCTTAACGGCATTGAGCGCCGCACCTCACGTACGGGCTATATGTTCCACGACGAGGAGACCACGGCCGATACCGCCGTGGTGACCGGCTCCATCAGCGGCGAGAACCACCCCTTCGTCGAGCACTTTAAGTTTGTCAAGGCACTTGAGGGCGAGGGCCAGGTCGCACGGCAAACCATCCCGGCGCCGATCCAGACGTTCTCTGAGGTCACGCTCGATCGCTGCGACGGCCAGCAGGAGAGCCTGCGCGCTGTCTATAAGACCGACGAAGAGCTTGCCGATGCCATCGCCGCAGCATATCGCACCGTGATTGCCGACCTGTATGCCGCAGGCTGCCGCAACATTCAATTTGATGACTGCACCTGGGGCATCTATTGCGATACCGATTTTGTCGCCAAAACCGGCATGAGCCCGGTCGACCTGCAAAAGGTAAGCGAGCTGGGCGTGGCGCTCAACAACGCCGCCATCGAGGGCAAGCCCGACGATCTGGTCATCAATACGCATGTATGCCGCGGCAACTACCACTCCACCTACGCTTTTGAAGGCGGCTACGATCCCATCGCTCCATATCTGTTTGCGCATGAGGACGTCGACGCTTTCTATCTGGAGTTCGACACGCCGCGCGCCGGCGGTTTTGAGCCGCTCGAGTACGTTGCCCCGGGCAAGAAGGTCGTGCTGGGCTTGGTAACCACCAAGGCGGCAGAGCTCGAGAACGAGGATGTTATCGTCGAGCGCATCCGCGAAGCCGCAAAGTACGTGCCGCTCGAGAACCTGTACCTGTCGCCCCAGTGTGGCTTTGCCAGCTGCGAGATTGGCAACAAGCTGACCGAGGACGAACAGTGGGCAAAGATCGCGCTGGTCAAGCGCGTTGCCAGGCGCGTTTGGAAATAGCGGTAACGTTCGCAGGTGACGGCGCGTGCGAGACATGGCGTATCGCGTACAATGGTTCGGATCGTATCGTTCGGGCAGGTTATCCGATATGCCCGATCGCCCTTCCATTCGAAAGGACATCCATGTCCCAATCCTCGACGCCCGCCGTCACCGATGCCGTCTACGATGCATCGTCGCTTGGCCGCCCGCGCATGTTCCTGCTCGGTCTGCAGCACCTGTTTGCCATGTTTGGAGCCACGGTGCTGGTGCCCGTGCTCACCGGTCTCTCGGTGTCGGCAACGCTTTTGTTTGCCGGCTTGGGCACGCTGCTGTTCCACTTCCTGTCGCGCGGTAAGGTACCGGCATTTTTGGGCTCATCGTTTGCCTTTATTGCCGGTTATGCCGCAATTGCGCCCAACGGCGAGGCCGAGCTTTTGCCCTACGCCTGCCTGGGCGTTGCCTGCGCCGGTCTGCTCTACCCGGTGCTGGCGGCACTCTTCCGCGCGTTTGGTGCCAAGCGCGTTATGCGCTTCTTCCCGCCGGTAGTGACTGGCCCCATCGTCATTTCCATCGGCCTGATCTTGGCAAGCTCTGCTATCGCCAACTGCCAGACTAATTGGCTTGTTGCCGTTGTCGCCGTGGCCGTTATCGTGATCTGCAACATTTGGGGTCGCGGCATGGTCAAGATCGTGCCGATCCTGCTGGGCGTCGTGGTGAGCTATGCCGTTGCGGCCGCGTTGGGTGAGGTCGATTTTTCGGGCGTTGCCGCCGCTCCGTGGGTCGGTCTGCCCATCGTGTGGGACAACACCGTGTTTGCGCTCTTTGGCCCGCAGTTCGATAGCGGTCTTGCCACGACGGCCATCATCACCATCATGCCGCTGGCCTTTGCGACCATGATCGAGCATATCGGTGATATCTCCGCTATTGGCTCCACCTGCGAGCGCAACTATATTGCCGATCCCGGCCTGCATCGCACGCTGCTCGGCGACGGCCTTGCCACGATCCTGGCTTCGCTCTTTGGCGCTCCGGCCAACACCACCTATGGCGAGAACACCGGCGTGCTCGCCCTGACGCGCGTGTTCGACCCGCGCGTGATTCGCATTGCCGCGTGCTGCGCCATCGTGCTTTCGTTCTGTCCCAAGTTCGCCGCGGTCATCGCCGCCATGCCGGCGTGTGTAATCGGCGGCGTGTCGCTCGTGCTCTACGGCATGATCAGTGCCGTAGGCGTGCGCAACCTCATTGAGAACCAGGTCGATTTCCAGAACAACCGCAACGTGCTGGTGGCCGCTCTTGTGCTCGTGCTTTCGCTCGGCATCGCGTACAGCACCGCCGGCGCCATCGTGTTGGAGCTGGGCGGCGTGACGATTTCGCTTTCGGGTCTTGCCGTGGGTTCGCTGGTGGGTATCGTGCTCAATGCGATTCTGCCGGGTAATGACTTTGAGTTTGATGTCTCGGAACTCGAAGGGTCTGCCGAATAGCAGCTGTGTCCAACTCAGTTAAAAAAGCCGGCCATGCGTCCGATGCGCATGGCCGGCTTCTTAGTGCGCAAGAACCCAGTGGATGCCACGCGCCATGCGCAGGTCGGTTTGGGCAAAGTGGTTGCCGGGGTTGAGTTCCAGTGTTGTGAGGATGCCGCGCTCAACGAGCAACGTTTCCATTGCGCGCGTGTCGTCAAGTACGTGCCGCATCATGCGGTTGGGCGTCTTGGTTTCCTTTTTGCCGAGTGACAGATAGACGGCCTGCGGGTTGCCGGCAAAAGGGGTCGTGCTGGCGCGATCGACAAAGTCGGGAAACCACAACGACCCCGATGCGCTTGCGGCGCGGCTAAAGGCGTCGGTTTGCCAGAGGGACCAGAGCGCGAAGAGGCCCGCGAGCGAGTAGCCGGCAATGCCGCGCCAGGTGGGCGGCTGAGGAAGCGACGACTCGGCCTCTGGGATTATCCAGTTCAACAGCTCATCGAGAAATCCGGATGCCTGACCGCCAAAGGGCTCGGCATCGCGCACGGTTCCGTCGCATCCCCAGGGGCTCAGCTCGCGATTCCAGTTGAGGCTGCCAATGCCGACAAGCGTGAAGGGCGGGCAGTTGAGCTCTCGGCAGCGTTCATAAACCTCCGTGCCGTCGCCCATGACCACGGGAAGATAGATGACTGGTGCGCTTTCGGCATGCTGTGCATGAACGGTTATCTGCTTTTGATGCGCTTCCATGACGGGCTTCTCTCGGCGTTGTGATATCGACGGCCCCCATTGTCGCACGCCGGCTCATGCAGATTGGGCTAGACCAAAGACAATCTCGTGCATACCCTGCGGACGCATATGGAAAACGCCACCGCCGGAGGGGAGCTCGGCGGTGGCGTTGTTAAACGGTGCTGGGACTCGGGGCCTTCGCGGGAGCTGCCATGTGCGCAGAGGCGTCTAAGAGCGCTTGCGGCTCGCCATGGTGCCTGCGGCGATAGCGGCTGTTCCCGCAAGGACGGTTGCCACGATGGCCGCACCCGAGGTGTCGCCGGTTGCCGCGAGCACGCCGGTAGTCTTGGCTTTCGTGATTGAAGCCGCAACGGCCTTGGTCGGCTTTGAGCCCTCAGGCTTGGGGTTCTGCTTGGACTCCGCGGGCTTGCTTTCTGCGGGCTTGGTCTCGTCGGGCTTGGGGTCTTCCGGCTTGGCTACCTCGGGAGGTGCGATGACCATGCTCTTGGCGACAGCTTCGTTATAGGGGGAGTCGATCACAGCGTCGCCCGTGCCGATGGCTTGGCCTGCCTCGTAGATGCCGTCACGGAGCTTGCGATAGTCAATGACCTTGCCGCCTTCGGGCGTCTGGATGGCGGCGTTCTCAATCTTGATGGTGCCGATTGTCTTGCCGTCAGCGCTCATGGCACGGGCAAAGATTGCCGCTGTATCTCCTTCGGCCGTTACCTTGCTGCGGATGATCGAGATGACTGCGGGTGTGACGCCCTCGCTGGTCTGGGCGATGATGCCGATGTTCTCGCCTTGGGGCTCGGGGCTCGTCTCACCATCTTGGTTTTCGCTGTAGGGGATGGGGCCGTCGCCGTTCTCGACATAGCGGGCTATGGCCTTGACAACGGAGTCGCTGATGTAGATGTGGCCACCCTCCTCGTTGGGTCGATCGTTTCTGGTGGAGAATGCAGCCGAAACCTCGCCTTCCGCAAACGCGTCCACGGTGGAGCCGTTCTTGACGACGATATCGTCTTGGTAGGTGAAGAGGGCAATGGCGCCACCGTATCTGCCTTTACTTGTGCGGACTGTCACGTTTGCATGATCGAGTGTGATGCCCTTGTGGGCATAGACGCCATATTCAACACCGTTTGCGTTGAGGGAGGCGTTTGTGGTTGCGAGGCTGCCCTTGGCCTCGACGGCGGCGTCTTTCTCGGAGCTCGCCTTGACCTGGCTGCCGTCCGAGATATTGATGTTGCCGCCGCTCCAAATGGCCTCACCATCGGCTGAGCTTGCCTCGACTGTGCCGCCACCCTTGATGGTGAGGTTCTTGTCGGTTCCGATACCCTTGTCCTTGGTAGCCCTGGCGGTGACGGCCCCGCTGTCGTCAATCGTGATATTGCCGTTTGCCCTGATGCCATCCGATACGCCCGTGGCGTTGACGTTGCCCGAACCTTTGATAGCGAGATCGCCCTCGGCGTCGATGGCATCAAACCCAGCGCTCGTGGCGTTGACGGATCCGGCTCCGTCGATGTTGATATTACCCGTGGAGAGGATAGCGTCCTCAGTAGATGTCACGCTGAGCGTGCTGCCCGCGTCGCCTTGGATATTGAGCTCGGCGTTCTCATTATTGCCATGAGAAGCCTTGATGCCTTCGATCCAGTCGGCAGTGACGATGTTGTTTCCCGAGTAATTCACGTTGAGCTTGCCTGCGGCCTGGATCTCGCCGCCGTTATAGTTGTTGAGCTTCAAGTCGTCGGCGCCGTCCCACGACCAGGTGCCGGTCTCGTCGCCCGCCGCAGTGCCGGCGTTGTATTTGGTTTCGCCGACCTTGACCCATTCCGCCGCGAGCGAGACGCTCGGCATGAGCAGCGAGCTCACCGTGAGCGCGCACACGGCGCCTACGACGATGCGGCGCGTCACGCGGCGCCAGCTGCCGTGCGCGAGTCCTATGCGACGGCGAACGTCGGGTTCGGCAACATGGGTTCCGGCGGTAGTGTCATTGCGTTTGGGGGTCGTGAACAAGGCTGCCATGGTTGCTCCCGTTCTCATAGGGCCTATACGGCTAGATTCAGCGTATCTGCTGGATGTTGCCGGCGGTAGTGCCGTTTGGAGGGCAAAATGGCCAAAATGGGGGAGAAATAGGCCGCACGCCGGCGCAGGGACCGACGCTAAAAGAAAAGCGCGGGGCCGCATGGCGACTCCGCGCTTTATTGTTCAGCTTTTGCAGCCTTGCCCTTACGCTACGAAGAAGTAGACGGGGAAGGCAAGAGCCGCGATCCACCCGTCCTGTACGAAAAAGTGTTTACGAGCGTTTGCGACTCGCCAGGGCGCCTGTGACGATAGCGGCCGTTCCTACAAGGGCGGTCGCTATGATGGCTGCGCTCGAGGCGTCGCCGGTTGCTGCGAGTTTGCCGGCGATCTTGGCTCCCGTGGCTGCAACTGCAACGGTCTTGGTCGTCTTCGTGCCCTCGGACTTGGAACCCTCGGGCTTGGTCTCGCCTGGCTTCTCCTCGGGTTTGATCTCCTCGGGAGGCGCGATGACCGTGCTCCTGGCGACAGCTTCGTTATAGGGGGAGTCGATCACAGCGTCGCCCGTGCCGATGGTTTGACCCACCGCGTAGAAGATGCCGTCGTCGAGTTCTTCCTTGTTGCGATAGCCAATGATCTTGCCGCCTGTGGGCGTCTGGATGGGAGCTCCTTCGATCTCGATGGTGCCGATCGCCTCGCCGTCCGCGCTCATGGCAAGCGCGAAGATAGCCGCCGTGTCTCCCTCGGCCGTGACCTTACTGCGGACAATCGAGATGGTCGCGGGCGTGATGCCCTCCTTGGTCCGGGCAAAGATGCCGAAGTTCACGCCCCTGCGCTCAGGGGCGATCTCGCCATCCTGGTCTCCACTGTAGTGGTCGGGGCCGTCGCCGCCGGTCTCGGCATAGCGGGCTATGGCCTTGACAACGGAGTCGCTGATGTAGATATGGCCACCCGCTTCGCCGGAGTAGAAATTACTGGTGGAGATTGCAACCGAGAATCTGCCTTCTGCGAGCGCATCCACAGTCGAGCCGTTCTTGATGACGATGTCGTCCTCATCGGTGAAGAGTGCGCTGACTTCCCCGCCATCTGAGCTTGCGCGGACCGTCACGGTCGCGCCATCGAGCGTGATGCCCTTGTAGACATAGATGCCATACCCAACGCCACTTGCGTTGAGGGAAGCGTTCGTGACCGTGAGGCTGTTTTTACCGTCGATGGCGGCGTCTTCCTCGGAGCTTGCCTTGACCTGGCTGCCACCCGAGATCTCGATACTGCCGTCGGCCCAAATCGCATTGTCCTCGATAGAGCTTGCCTCTACCTTGCCGCCGCCCTTTATGATGAGGTTCTCGTTAGCATCGATACCCTGATCCTCGGTGGCCTTGGCGGTGACGGTTCCGCTGTTGTCGATCGTGATGTTGCCGTCGGCCCTGATGCCATCCGAATCGCCCGTGGCGTTAACGTTTCCCGAGCCTTTGATGGTGACATCGCCCCCGGCATCGATGGCATCGTGCTCGGTGCTCGTGGCGTTGACAGTGCCAGCACCGTCGATGTTGATGTTGCCGACGGAAGTGATGGCGTCACGAGAAGATGTCACGTTGAGCGTGCTGGACGCGTTGCCCTGAATATTAAGCTCGGCGTTCTCGTTCGCGCCATCCTTAACCTTGATGCCGCGGCCGTCGTCGTTAGTGACGGTGTTGTTGCCCTCGTAGCTCACGTTGAGCTTGCCCGCTGCCTCGATCGCGCCGCCGTTATAGCCGTTGAGCTTCATGTCGTCGGCGCCGTCCCAGGCCCAGGTGCCGGCCTCGTCGCCTGCTGCAGTGTTGTACTGAGTGCCGCCGACGTTGACCCACTCGGCCGCGAGTGAGACGCTCGGCATGAGCAGCGAACTTACCGTGAGCGCGCATACGGCGCCTACAACGATGCGGCGTGTCACGCGGCGCCAACTGCCGTGTGCGAGCAGCGTGCGACGGCGTACGTCGGGCTCGATAAAATGGGCTCCAGAGGTTTTGCCATTGCGCTTGGGGGTCGTGAACAAGGCGGCCATGGTTACTCCCATCCTCATAGGGCCTATGCGATTACGCTCAGCATATCTGCAAGATGTAGCCAGCGGTAGTGCCGTTTGGAGGGCAAAATGTCCAAAACTTGGGAAGCAATACATCACGCGTCCGTGCGTTGCCTGGCTTTAAAAGAAAAGCGCGGAGCCGCTCGATGCGACTCCGCGCCTTGTTGTTTTGCTTTAGCAGACTATGCTGTTACGCCACGAAGAAGTAGACGAGGAAGGCAAGGGCTGCGATCCACATGAGCGGCTTGATCTTGGAGGCCTCGCCCTTAAAGAGCGCGACGATCACGTAGGCGATAAAGCCCAGGCCAATGCCGGCAGAGATGGAGTAGGTGAAGGGCACGCCGGCGACAATCATGAACGCCGGGAAACCCTGCGACACGTCGGACCAGTCGATCTCGGAGGCCTCGCTCATCATGAGGTAGCCAACGTAGACCAGAGCACCGCAGGTGGCGGCACTGGAAACGATGGAGACGACGGGGGAGAAGAACGCGGCGAGGATGAACAACACGCCGGTGGTGACGGAGGTGAGGCCCGTGCGGCCACCGTCGGCGGCGCCAGAAGTGGACTCGACGAAGGTGGTGATGGAGGAGACGCCCATGAAACCGCCCACGGCAGCGGCGGCGGAGTCGACGATCAAGATCTCCTTGATGTTCTCGACGTTGCCGTCGTCGGTGAGGAACTCGCCCTGCTTGGCCACGGCCATCGCGGTGCCCATGGTGTCGAAGAAGTCACTCATGAGCAGCGAGAACGAGATGACGAGGAGCGCGGGGTCGGTAAGGACCTTGACGATGGCGGGCACGCCGCCGGCGTCGGCGATGGGGCCGCCGATGCTCGAGAAGTCGAGCGGGGCGATGATACCGGTCGGAGCCTGGGTCACACCCAGGGGGATACCGGCGATAACGGCGACGATGATGCCGATGAGCAGCGAGCCGGGGACGTTGCGGCAGGCGAGGGCGACCGTCACCAGGATGGAGATGATGCCGACGATGAAGGTGGGGGAGGTGATGTCGCCCAGACCGACGAGTGTACCGGCGCCAGCGGTGATAATGCCGGCATCGCACAGGCCAATCATGGCGATGAACAGGCCCAGACCCACCGAGATGGCGTGACGCAGGACAACCGGGATGGCGTCCATGATGGCCTCGCGCAGGCCACAAAGCACGAGCAGCAAGATGACGATACCCTCGAGGAAGATAACGCTCATGGCCACGTGCCAGTCACCGCCGCAGACGGTGGTGGCGATTCCAGCGATCATCGCGTTGACGCCTAAGCCCGACGCGCAGGCGAGCGGGCGGTTGGCGAAGATGCCCATGCAGATGGTCATGATGCCGGCGCCCAGGCAGGTGGCGCAGGCGAGCGCTCCCGCATCGATGCCAGCGCCCGAGAGCACCGCGGGGTTGACGGCGATGATGTAGGCCATCGCCAGGAATGTTGTCAGTCCAGCGCGGAGTTCGGTCCCGATTGTGGACTTGCGCTCACTGACGTGAAATAGTTCGTCCATGCATACCCTTTCCTTGTTCGGCCCCGAGTTTAGGCCGATTGACACGAACTCACCCACTATATCGCCTTTGTGAAGTTGGTGTTCCTCACATGTTGATGTTCGGCGGTTTGTAACGGACGGGTGGTATCTTTCGCATGAAATTGTGTAGGTACCGTATACTTAGCGGTTACAACGACCCCTATGGAGGAACGTATGATTAAAGAGCTCTGCCGCGACGAGGCTATCCTGTCTCAGCGTTGCGAGGTTGCGACTGTCGAGGAAGAGTCGGTCGCTCAGGATCTGATTGATACCATCAAGTCGCTCGATGATGCCGGCTGCTTGGCCGCCAACCAGATCGGCGTCACCAAGAAGGTCTGCGTCTATCTGGACGACGCCGGCGAGCCCCACGTACTCTACAACCCCCGTCTGGTGTTTGGCCTGGGCGCCAGCAAGATGGAGGAGAGCTGCCTGACGCACGAGGAGGTCACCAAGTCCACGCGCTACATCAAGTGCAAGGTCGCCTTTGATCAGATCGTCGACGGCAAGATGAAGGAGTGCCGCCGCGACTACGCGGGCTTTGAGGCACAGATGATCCAGCATATGATCGATCACTGTCTTGGAAAGTTGGTCTAAGGGGGCCAAAGCACCGCACTTCGTCTCTTATGGTCCGGGCGTGACATTGTTGTCATGTCCGGGCTTTTGTGTTTAGCGCCTTTTTGTTTGGTGACAATAACCTTAGCAGGAACGTAAAGCTAGGAGGCGCTATGTGTACGAGCATTCGATTTACCGATAATTCTGGCCACATGTATCTGGGCCGCAACCTCGACTGGAGCTTTGACTACGGCCAACAGGTTCGCGTGATGCCGCGCGGGTTTCACATCCCGTATTCGTTTATCGACGATGCGTCGGCGGCACACGCGGTAATCGGCATGTGCATCGATTACAAGAACTATCCCATGTTTTTCGACTGTGGTAACGATGCGGGTCTGGCTGTGGCGGGGCTCAACTTTCCCGGCTATGCCGAGTATGCCGAGGGCCCGGTTGATGGAAAGACCAATATCGCGGCCTATGAGTTTCCCCTGTGGGTGGCAGCGACGTTCTCGACGGTCGATGAGGTCGAGGCCGCGCTGCGCGACACGGTGATTGTCGCCAAATCTGCCGGAGAGGGGCTGGGCGTGTCGCTGCTCCATTGGATTATCGGCGACAGCCAGCGCAGCATCGTGGTCGAGATGATGGCTGACGGCCTGCATGTATACGACGATCCGGTCGACACCCTTGCCAACCAGCCGACCTTCCCGTGGCACATGGAAAACCTGCGCACCTATATCACCGCCACAAGCGATTTTCCGCAGACGGCGACATGGCGTGGCGCCGAGCTTAAGCCCTATGGAGCCGGTGCCGGCATGCGCGGCATTCCGGGCGATTGCTATTCGCCGAGCCGTTTTGTAAAGGCGGCGTACCTCAATGCCAATTACCCGCAAAAGGGCAGCGAGGCCGAAAACGTCGTCCGCATGTTCCGTTCGCTCGAGGGCGTGGCGATGATCGAGGGGGCGTCCAAGATGGGCGATGGCAAGTTCGAGAAGACCATCTACACTGGATGCTTTAGCGCGCGCACGGGCAATTATTACTACGCGACCTACGATGACCCATCGATTCGCTACGTGAGCCTGATGGATGCCGAGGGCGCGAGCCCCGATAGGCTCGTGGTTCCCGAGCCGCGTCGTTCGTAGCCCACGGCTTTGCTGCAATGCAAAGCGGCCCTGCATCTCTTGCGAGGTGCAGGGCCGCTGTCGTTTTGACGCGCGATGCCGCTAGAAGTTGGCGTCGTTGAGTTGTTCGTTCTCAAGACCGTCGAGCTGTTGCTGTTCGGGCGTATCGGCGACGCTCTCGAGCAGCTCGGTGGGATCGACGTTCATACTCTTGCCGGCCTCGTTGCCGTTGACCAAGTCGTCCGAGAAGATATCGACTTCCATTTCCTCGGCCTCTTCGATCTGAACCTCGAGCGGCACCTGGGTGCGCACGAGCTTAACGGCCGGGCGCATGCGGGCAAACAGTGGCACGTACTCGATGATGATGGCCGAGTTCTCGAGACCATACCAACGTGCCGGGCTTCCGCAGGCGCGGCGGACGGCGTACTTGATGGCCATGACGCGATGGTCGTTGCGGTTGATGTCCGTTTCGGGGGCGAGCATCTTGCGCAGCATGCAAAAACGGAAGTCGCCCACGTTGCCGCGCGTCTCGTAGATGGAGTAGGTGTGGTGCTGCGGCGGCAGCTCGCCCGATGCCATCAAGTCGCCAACAATCTGGCGCAGGTAGGCATTGATGCGCTGGTTGACCTTAAAGCCCAGGTCCAAGCGCACGCGGAACAAAAAGTCCGTGCCAAAGGTCTCGACGGAATACTCGTGCGTATAGGGCTCGTCGGTAACGTGCACGTTGATGAACCAGTATGCCTTGGCGCGCTTGGGATGCTTATCCAAGATGGAATAGAGCACGTCGCGGTCGAGCGTGAGCGGGTCGGGACTGTTGGTAAGGAACACCAGATTGTCGGCGAGCACGGGGTAGGTCTCGTCGTTGCGCAGGCGGTCGAGCTGGTCAATGTACTTGGAGACGGGCAGCAGGATCGTCTGCGTGCGCTCGATGGCGGTGCCGCGGCGCCACACGTACATAAGGCCAAACAGCAGCGAGGCCAAGAAGATCATGACGTAGCCGCCGTCAAAGAACATGGTGAGGCACGAGGCGAAGAAGCACAGCTCAATGGCGCCAAAAAGTAGGGCAAAGACGCAGGCGCCCAGCTTGCGCTTGAGAATGCCGGCGATATAGCTCGTCAGCAGCGTGGTGGTCATGAGCATGGTCACGGTAATGGCGAGGCCGTAGGCGCTCTCCATGCGCTCGGAGTTTTGGAACAGCAGCACGATGAAGATACAGCCGACCCACATGATGTTGTTGACGAGCGGAATATAGAGTTGGCCCTTGGTGTCGCTGGGGTAGTGGATGCGCAGATGCGGCATAAGGTTGAGGCGCGTTGCCTCCGAAACCAACGAGAACGAGCCGGTGATGAGCGCCTGCGAGGCGATGATGGCCGCCACGGCCGAAAGCACGATGGCAAAGGGGCGCAGGGGCTCGGGGAGCATCATATAGAACGGGTTGACGATATCCATCGCGAGCATCTGGGGATTGGAATTGTTGGCGAGCAGCCAAGCGCCCTGACCCAGATAGTTAAGGATGAGGGCTGCCTTTACGAACGGCCAGGATGCGTAAATGTTAGCCTTGCCCACGTGACCCATGTCCGAATAGAGCGCCTCGGCGCCGGTCGTCGACAGGAAGACGAAGCCGAGCACCATGATGCCCGAGTGGTTGATGGGCGAGAACAGGAACATGATGCCGCGGATGGGGTTGAGCGCGCGTAGGATGGACAGGTTGCCGAGCATGTTGAACAGGCCGGCGCCAGCCAAGAACAGGAACCACAGCGTCATGAGCGGGCCGAACAGCTTGCCGATCGACGAGGTGCCGGCGCGCTGCATGGCAAACAGGCCGCAGATAATGATGATGGTGATGATGATGACGTTGGTCTGGCCGTCACCCAAAAGCGCATGGCCCCACTCGATAGTGCGCAAGCCCTCGATGGCCGTGGTAACCGTGACGGCGGGGGTGAGGATGCCGTCGGCGAGCAGCGCCGCGCCGCCGATCATGGCGGGAAGGATCAGCCACGGCGCCACTTTGCGCACCAAGCTAAACAGGGCGAAGATGCCGCCCTCGTTGTGGTTATCGGCCTTCATGGCGATAACCACGTACTTGACCGTGGTCACGAGCGTCATGGTCCAGATGACGAGCGAAAGCGCTCCTAAGATCATGTCCTCGCTGACGGTACCGATGCCGCCGTTGTTGGCGACGATTGATTTCATGGTGTACATGGGGCTCGTGCCGATGTCGCCGTAGACGACGCCGAGCGTAACGAGCAGCATGCCAGCGGAGAGGGGAATGGCTCCATGCCCGCCTTGACCACGCTGATCTTGGGGGCTTGCCTCCAGTTTGTTATGTGCCACGTGGACTCCCTTGGACATCCGGTTATCCGTCTAGGACAGATAACCTTTATGCCGTCTTTATACATACAAGAGCAGTTTGGCACATCAGGTTATTTTAGACAATAATCCCCAGCTGAGGATTATTTATGTACGCAGGTAGCATTTCAAAGCAGGGGCTTTAAGCACGTGCTGCCTGGGCGATGCCAGCCTTGGCGTTTGCGCGTTTGCCGGCGAGTTCGCAAAAGATCGCGCCGCCGATGATAAGCACGGCGCCCATCAGACGGACCGGTGTTATGGCTTCGCCCAGAAGGACGGCCGAGAACACGACCGCCGAAAGCGGCTCGAGGTAGCCGACGACGGCGACGGTCTGGACGGGCAGTTTGGCGACGGCGCTAAAGTAGAGCAGGCAGCCGATGCCGGTGTTGACGACGCCGAGCATGACGACGGCGCGCCAATCAATACTGGCGGCGACGCCGGCGGACAGGAATGAGGGGGCGCCCTGCGTGAGGAGCGTAAGGACCAGCGCGGTCAAAAAGGCGGCGCTCACCTGGAGCGCGGAGTTCTCGAGGCCCTCGATGTGCGGCGCACCCTTGCTGGCGATGACCATCAATGCATAGCAGAAGGCCGAGGCGATGCCGCAAGCGATACCCGCAATGGGCATATTGCCGCCTAGACCTTGTGCCGCAATGAGAAAAGCACCGCAGGCGACGGCGATAAAGCCGGCGATTTTGCTGCCGGTCAGCTTTTCGCCAAAGATGAGCGGGGAGAGCGCCATGACGATGATGGGGCCGCAGTAGTACAGCAGCGAGGATACGCCGACGCCAATCGTCTGGTAGGCGCGGAACAGAAAAATCCAGCTGGCGCCCAGCGCGGCTCCCGAGAGGAGGAGGGCTGCGGCTTCGCGGGGGCGGGATGGCGCCTGCAGCTTATGGCGTTGGGTGACGGCGAGGATGGTGACAAGCGAGAGTGCGCCCAAAAACGTGCGCAGTAGCACGATATCGGAGCTCGGCAGCGCGATGGCAGCGGCGATGATGCCGTTGGAGCCAAACAATAGCAATGCTGCTAAGTACGCAAACAGTCCGTTGTTCATGCGCTGAAATCCCCTCTATATCCGAGCATGTTCACTATGGGTGAACTGGCTATAGAAGAAAAGCGAATATAATTCATAGATAGCATGACAAAAGCTCATGCATATGTGGAGGGGTGCCGTGGAAACGAATGTTCAAAAGATGCAGGTCCTACTCGAGACCGTGCGCGCCGGCAGTTTTACGCGCGCCGCCGAGCGGCTGAGCTATTCGCAGTCGGGCGTGAGCCGTATGGTGGCCGATCTTGAGGCCGACTGGGGCTTTAAAGTGCTTGATAGAAGCCGCGAGGGCGTAGTGCTTTCTGCCGACGGGCGGCAAGTTATGCCGGCTGTTGAGGCGTTATGCGAGGAATTCACTCGCTTGCAGCGACGGGTGGATGAGATGCGTGGGCTCATGCGCGGCAAAATCTGCATCGGTACATTTTCGAGCGTGGCGACCCACGTGCTGCCGCCGGTGATTGCGCGCTTTCGCGCCGATCACCCGGACATCGATTACGAGCTGCTGATGGGTGATTACTCCGAGATTGAGCAATGGGTGGCGGAAGGTCGCTGCGACCTGGGCTTTATTCCGCGCGAACCACGCGGCGCCGGCATGGCGTCGCGGCCGTTGGTGCGAGACGAGTTAATGGCGGTAGTGCCAACAGGCTCTTTGCTTGCCGCGGCGGAGGTCGTCTCTCTTGCCGAT
The DNA here is from genome assembly GCA_019414265.1 of Collinsella sp. GTDB lineage: Bacteria > Actinomycetota > Coriobacteriia > Coriobacteriales > Coriobacteriaceae > Collinsella. The sequence continues at coordinate 28,345 of DXMJ01000021.1, forward strand.
TTGGCCAACGAGCAGTTTATTCTGCTGGAACGCGGCACAGATGATGAGATTACGCCGCTGTTTCGCCGCGCGGGCCTGGCGGTACGCTCTAAGCTGTCGACCTGGGATGATTATGCGATTATGGCCATGGTCGAGGACGGTCTGGGCGTGAGCATTCTTCCGGCGCTCATCTTGCGCCGCTGCCAGTTCGATGTTGCCGTGCGCCCGCTCGAGGGACATCCTCATCGGCAGATCAACGCCATATACCGCACCGCTGACGTTTCGCTTGCGGCGGCTCGTTTCCTTGAATATCTCTAAAAGCGCGTACCTGTTGTCTACTTTGGGACAATTCTCGGGGTTCGGTACATTTTCTTATGAAATTGAACTTTCGGATAATGCGCCGCGCTATACTGCTGCCTAAATTGAACTCAGGTTCAATTTGTGTTCTATAAATTGAACTTTGCCAGCAAGGAGGTTCTAATGGCCCAAGAGACGTTTAGCGATCGCCTGCGACAGACCATGTCCGATCGCGACGTTCGCCAGTCGGATGTAATCCGCGCATCGGAGATGCTCGGCAAAAAACTCGGCAAGAGTCAGATGAGCCAATATGTGAGCGGCAAGACGATCCCGCGGCGCGATGTGGCAGAGCTGCTCGCCCGTATTTTGGAGGTCGATGTTTCCTGGCTGCTCGCCAGTGACGCCGATCAAGTCGAGACGTCCTCGTCCCATAACGTTGCCAAATCCGAACCTAGTCTCTCAGCTCAAATTCCAAGGAGCACCACCATGCGTACTTTTTCTAAATCCACCAAGCTCGATAACGTCCTGTATGACGTGCGCGGTCCCGTCGTCGACGAGGCTGCCCGTATGGAGGACGAGGGCGAGCGCATCCTCAAGCTCAATATCGGCAACCCGGCGCCCTTCGGTTTTCGCACGCCCGATGAGGTTATCAAGGACATGCGCCAGCAGCTGCCCGACTGCGAAGGCTATTCCAATTCGCGCGGCCTGTTCTCTGCGCGCAAGGCGATCATGCAGTATTCGCAGATCAAGGGCCTGCCCAATGTTCAGATGGAGCATATCTACACGGGCAACGGCGTGTCCGAACTCATTCAGCTTTCGATGAACGCTCTGCTCGACAATGGCGACGAGATTTTGATCCCCAGCCCCGACTATCCGCTCTGGACGGCGTGCGCAACCCTCGCCGGCGGTCATCCCGTGCACTATCTATGCGATGAGCAGGCGGATTGGTATCCCGACCTGGAGGATATGGAGTCCAAGATCACGAGCGCGACCAAGGCCCTCGTCATCATCAACCCCAACAACCCCACGGGCTCGGTCTACCCGCGCGAGGTGCTCGAGGGCATCGTCGAGGTTGCGCGCAGGCATCAGCTGATGATCTTTGCCGATGAGATCTACGACCGTCTGTGCATGGACGGCTACGAGCACGTCTCGATTGCCTCGCTCGCTCCCGATCTGCCCTGCGTTACCTTTAGCGGCCTTTCCAAGTCGCACATGATCGCGGGCTATCGTATTGGCTGGATGGTGCTTTCGGGCAACCAGCGCTGCATGAGCGACTTCATTATGGGTATCAACATGCTCTCTAACATGCGCCTGTGCTCCAACGTGCCGGCCCAGTCGATCGTCCAGACGGCGCTCGGTGGCCATCAGTCGGTCAACGACTACATCCGTCCCGGCGGTCGTGTCTACGAGCAGCGCAACTTTGTGTATGAGGCACTCAACAAGATCGATGGCATCTCGGTGGTCAAGCCGCGCGCGGCGTTCTATATCTTCCCCAAGATGGATGTTAAGAAGTTCAACATCACCGATGACGAGCAGTTTGCCCTCGACCTGCTGCACGAGAAGAAGATTCTGATCACGCGCGGCGGCGGCTTTAACTGGGCCGAGCCCGATCACTTCCGCATCGTGTACCTGCCGCGCATGGAAGTGCTCAAAGAGTCGCTCGAAGACCTCGCCGACTTCTTCGATCATTACCGTCAAAGCTAAGGGATAGAGGCTCTATACAATCGAAAGCTCCCTGCAGTTGCTTGGCTGCAGGGAGCTTTCTTGAATCGGTGGAACTAAATAACGATTCCGTTGCAGTGGTCGATTTCGTGCTGGATGATCTCGGCGGTGTAGCCCGAGAAGTTTTTGATGCGGCGGACAAAGTTCTCGTCCAAATACTCAACCTTAATGCGGCGATAGCGGGTGCAGGGACGCTCGCCGATTAGCGAGAGGCATCCTTCGCTTGTCTGATAGGCATTGACCTGCTCAAGAATTTGAGGATTGTACATCAGGAGCGTCCTGTTGCCGTCCTTTACGCAGATGATGCGTTTGCGCACGCCGATCATGTTGGCGGCGAGGCCCACGCACTCGCGCTCATGCTCGTGGAGTGTATCTAGGAGATCCTGCCCGGTCGCGGCATCGTCGGGTCCCGCGTCTTCGGAAGGCAGACGCAAAAAGAACTCGGATTTCATGATGGGCTTAATCATGGCGGGCTCCTCATGTCTTATGCTTTCGTGGACTTTTAATAATAGCGCGGAAGGAAAGCTACGCGTCCGCGTTACAATCTTTCGACGTTGGACCATGTTGCCAGACTCGTCGTGTACGGCGTCTGGCGTAAGTCTAGGGCTCATTTTTCGCCCTGGACTGTTCCTCTGGGGCGATGCGACTGTCGTTCCAAGAGGAAGGAAATGCATGGGGAGCAAATCTCAGCAACAAGTTAGAGTAACGCCATCGGGCACTGCGGCGCTTCTCGTCGTAATGTATATTGCAGCCTTTGTCGCCGCGTTTAACGAGAACATCATTAACGTGGCGTTGCACGACATTATGGCGGCCTTTTCGGTGAGTGCCACCACGGCGCAGTGGCTCGTTTCGGGCTACATGATCGTGACGTCGATCTTTACGGCCATCATGGCCTTCCTGTCCGGCCGTTTCTCGACGCGCAAGCTGCTGTTTTTCGCATGCGGATGCATGGTCGCCGGCGAAGTCCTGTGCCTGGTCGCTTCGTCGTTTAGCGTTTTGCTGCCAAGTCGTATTTTGCAGGCTGCGGGATCGGGCATCTTGTTCCCGCTCATGATGAACGTGGTGCTGTCATGCGCTCCGCGCGAGAAGCTCGGCCTGTATCTGAGCCTGGGCGGTGCCTGCATTACGCTGGGGCCGGCGTTTGGACCCGTGATCAGCGGTCTTATGTGTACGTTGTTTGGCTGGAGGGCGGTGTTCGTAGTGCCGCTGGTGGGCGGCATTGTGGTCGCTGTGGCGGGCGCAAAGCTTGTTCAGAATGTTGGAGAGCGCTCGAACACTACGCTTGATATTCTGTCGGTTGTTTTGCTCGCGGCCGGCATTACGGCATTTGTGTATTCCGTAGGCGAGTTCTCGACCAATCTGATTGCCAGTATCGTGGCGCTCTTCACCGCCATTGTGCTGCTCGGCCTGTTTGCCGCCCGTCAGCTCAAGCTCGAACATCCGGTGCTTAACGTGCGTCCCATGGCGAGCGTTCGCTTTTGGCCTGCGTGCCTGCTTGTGGTGGTGTCGATGATGACGACGTTCTCGATGAGCGTTTTGTTGCCGCTCTATTTTGAGGGCGCATACAGAATGACCGCACTTGTTGCGGGCTTGCTCATTTTGCCGGCGATTGCCTGCAACGCCGTGACCTCGATTGTGGGCGGACGCGTGATGGACGCCCGTGGCGCATGGCCGCTGCTGCCGGTCGGCTTTGCCCTGATTGCCGTGGGGCAGACTGCCATCTCGATGACGGCGGCAAGCATGAACATCGGCGTCGTCGTGGCGCTGACCGTTGTGGTGTATGCCGGAGTCGGTTTGGTGCTGAGCCCCTCGCAAACGGCCGGCTTGGAGACGCTGCCTGCCGCTGAGCATCCTCACGGAACGGCATTGCTCAACACGTGGAACATGATTGCCGCATCGTTTGGCCCGTCGCTGTTTATCGGCCTGCTCTCGAGTTCTGCGGCGACTGCCGGTGTCGCTGGCGCTGCGACGGACGTTGCCCAGGCGATTGGATTTGCAGCTGCCGTGCGTGTGGCGGCTGTAATTGCCGTGGTTGGGTTCGCGACGTCGCTGGTGTACGCTCGTCGCGAGTCGCACATGTCGCATTAATGTGTGCACATAGATTCTGCAGCTAGATTGGATGGCGACACCATAAACTAATGGACGTTTTGCCGAGAGGCATGAATGTTTAAAGCGCAAAGAGTGCGCGACGGGCCCCGCGAATGGGGCGATGATGCCCGAGAGGGCCAAGAAGGAGTCTCATGTCTGAGAACGAGGAGATCATGAACGAGACCGAGAACGAGACCATGGCTGCCGAGGTCGAGGCAGTCGAGACCGTGGAGACCGAAGCTGCCGAGGTTGAGGCTGCTGACGAGGTTTCCGCCGAGGAGGAGGCCGAGGTTGTCGAGGCCGCCGTTGATTACGATGACGAAGAGCTGATGGACAAGATGCAGAAGGCCGCCCGCCTGCTGCGTAGCCGTCGCTTTGCTATTTCCAAGGAGGAGGAGGCCAAGGCCGAGCGCATGGCGAACATCGAGCGCGCCATCAAGCTTCTTGACCTCAAGCCCAAGATGGAGCAGAAGGAAATGTCCGACCTGCTGGGTATGCGCCTTCGTGAGCTCGATGGCCTGATGGCCGAGGCCGAGGCTGCCGATCTGGTCGGCCGCATCGACGACGCCGAGGGCGATATGCGCAAGATCGTCGTCTTCGCTGCCGAGGATGCCGCTGAGGGCCTGGTCGAGCTTGCCAACAAGAAGGAGAAGCTCCTGCCCGAGCTTTCTTACGAGGAGGCTACCGAGCTGATGGCCGCTCTCGATAAGGTTATCGCTCCGCTCGTCGCCATGGGCCTGGACGAGGACCGCGGTCCTCGTCCAGGCCCATGGCGACG
>DXMJ01000022.1:0-275 GCA_019414265.1 Collinsella sp.
CGGTAAGGTCGGTGTAGTCACGCAAAATGGGCAGCGCCATACGACAGAACTCCCCCACCTGGTCGGCAGCGATATGGACCGGCGTGCGACAGGGCAGCAAGCGCGATAGGAACGGCGCCGCATGCTGGGCAAACGCTACATCGGTGCGACGCGCGCGGCGGGTGTCGACCAGATAGGCAACGTCGCCCGAAGCAAAGCAGTATGCATCGGCCGGCAGGCGCAGATCGTAGCTGCCACCAGCCGCCGGCGCGATTTTGGCGGCAAGGAGCGGCGGG
>DXMJ01000022.1:285-32943 GCA_019414265.1 Collinsella sp.
GACGGTGCCTCGTCCTCCCCTTCCGGAGGCATCTCAACCGCCACGTCATAGGTGCGATGCGTCGTCGTCCCCCGCGACCAGGCGGGCTCAAAGGAGATGGTCTGGCCGCGCAGTAGGTCCAGCACATATACGATGCTATGCTCGGACAGCGGCAACTGACGCTCGGCAACAAAGCCGCTGCGGGCAAAGTCGTACGATGCCGAGCGCGAACTCGTGATGTCGCTCAGATAGGCGACCGTCATTGCGACAAAGTCGAGCAGCTTTGTCGACACGCCATCGAAAGCCTCGGGCACATGGGCAAACGTAAGCTTCTTGCCATAGGAGAACGTACCGCCACGCACATAGGCATCGGCCATGCCGTCGATATCCTTGACCACGTAGGACACCGAACCGCAGCGAATGCGGAACTCGAGCGCCCAGCTAAAGCGGTCGGCGAACAGCGGATTGTAGTACGGCACCAACGAGGGCTCCAGCGCCGCTTTGGGGGCGTCGGGATCAACGGCACCGGCAAGCTTGCGGCGCATGCTCGCCAGCTCATCCATGCGCGCGTCCGAAAGATCGGAGAGCGCCGCCATGAGGCTGGGGCTCGTGGGGACGGGTGCCGGAAAGGGAAAGTTGGGATTGACGGCCGGCGCTTTGGGCACGTTGCGCGCGGGCTGTTTCGGCTGCGCCGTAAACGTGCGAACCGGTGTGCGTAGCCCCTCAACAGACTCAATGCCGCTGGCGTCCAGGTACGCCAGCGCCGTGGCGATGGCGTGCTTGCACATGCCGGGGTAGCGATAGGCAGCGGGGCAATCGCAGTCGTAGTCGATCACCTCGTGCTCGTCCATATCGAGCGCCACGTGCGTCTTGTACAGGTCGCCGCGCGAGCCGCGCACCGACCCCTCAATCGTCACGTTTTTGGAGAAGCGCGAGCCGCTGTCCTCAATCGACAGCACGGCACCGTTGAGCATGAGCGAACGCCCCTTCATAAAGGTGCCGCTCAACGCCGCCTCTTTGCGAAGCGCCTGCACAAACGTCCCCTGCGCCATCACTTCCTCCAATCTCACCCGGGGTAGCTTAGATCACCGTCACGCGGCCCTGGTTACCCACAATGGCCTTGGCCTCGGCCAGCAGCGGAATCGAACGCGCGTTGACCTTGGCAGGTACCTCGGCACGCAGCACGCGCCCGTCCACCTGCTCGATAAAGATCTCCACACGGTCGCCGCCCGGGTTAGCGGTGAGCACCGTGGCCAGGCGCGCCATATTGCCCTGGCTAAAGCGGCTGTTGGGCACCATGACCTCAAACACCTTGGGCTTGTTGTTCTCCTCGTTGAGCTCCAGCGGCACAATCTCCTGCGCGATGATCTGGTCGCCGCGGTCCGAGCGCTCAAGCTTGCCCTTAATGCGCACAAACGCATCGGACAGCTGCGCACCGGTCTCGGGATCGACCTCGCCGTACAGATACCCCTCGGCCTCCTTGTAGGTCTTGGGGAACACCACGACCGTGGCCTCGCCTTCCATGTCCTCGAGCTGCACGATGCCCATGGGGTCGCCATTTTTCGTCACGCGCTTGGACACGCTCGAGACCATACCGGCCCACCACAGCGCCTTGCCCTCGGGAATCTCCTGGTTGATGGTACCGCCCGTAGGGTTTTGCACCTCGTAACCGGTGTCGATCTGCGAGAACGAGAAGTCGCGCGCCTTGGCTAGCGCATACTCAAACGGGCGCAGCGGGTGGTCCGAGACATAGATGCCCAGAACCTCCTTCTCCTGGCTCAACTTAAGGTGGCGGTCCCATTCCTGACCATCTGGATCGGGCACGCTGACCTCAAAGCCCGAGCCCTCAACATCGCCAAACATGTCGAAGAACGACGTCTGACCGCTCGCGCGATCCTTCTGGCGCTTTACCGCGGCATCGATGATGTTCTCGGGGTTGTTCTTGTCCACAAAGTGCATCATCTGGCGGCGCGGATAGCCCGTGGAGTCGAAGGCGCCTGCCTTGATGAGCGATTCGATCACGCGACGGTTGGCCTGGCTCGAGTCCACGCGCTCAACAAAGTCGTGCAGCGTCTTAAACGGACCGCCCGCCTCGCGCTCGGCGATAATCGCCTGCGCCACGCCGGTGCCCACGCCGCGGATGCCGGCCAGACCAAAGCGCACACCCTCCTTGGTAGCCGTGAACTCGGTACCGGACTCGTTGACATCTGGCGAAAGCACAGGAATACCGTCGTGACGGCACGCCGAAACGTAATGAACGATCTTGTCGGTCTTGCCCGTATAGGACGTCAGAACGGCCGCCATGTACTCGTGCGGATAGTGCGCCTTAAGCCACGCCGTCTGCATAACCAGAATGGCGTAGCCGGCGGAGTGCGACTTGTTGAAGGCGTAGGATGCGAACTCGAGAACATCGTCCCAAATCTTCTGGGCGACCTCGCGCGTGTAGTTGTTCTTGATGGCGCCGTTCATCCAGTGGTCGTAGGTGGTCTCGTCCGAGCCATCCTCCCAGTGGAGCACCGTCGACGTGAGCAGCTTGATCTTTTTCTTAGCCACGGGCTTACGGATACGCGAGTCCGATTCGCCCTTGGAGAAGCCGCACATCTCGACGGAGATGAGCATAACCTGCTCCTGGTAGACCATGGTGCCGTAGGTTTCGCCCAGGATGTCGTCCAGACGGTCGTCGTAAGAGACGGCCGGCTCCTTGCCGTTCATACGGTTGATGTAGGACGAAACCATGCCGGCGCCCAGCGGGCCCGGGCGGTACAGGGCGATCAATGCCACGACGTGCTTGTACTCGGTGGGCTTCATGTTCTTGATCGTGGCCGTCATGCCGGCGGACTCGACTTGGAAGACGCCGGCGGTGTGGCCGGAGCCCATGAGCTTAAAGATCTCGGGATCGTCAAAGGGAATCTCTTCCTCTTTGATGTCGATGCCGAAGTTCTTTTTGATGTTTGCCTTGGCCTTGGAGATAACCGTCAGCGTGCGCAGGCCCAAGAAGTCCATCTTGAGCAGGCCCATGTCGGCAACGGTATGGCCTTCGTACTGGGTAATCTCGACGCCGCCCTTGGTGTCGAGCTTGGTGGGCACGTGCTCGTTGACGGGGTCGCGGCAGATCAGAACGGCGCACGCGTGCACGCCCTCGCCACGGGTGAGGCCCTCGATCGAGAGCGCCGTGTCGATGATGCGGCGGGCGTCGTCGTCCTTTTTATATGCCTCGGCAAAATCGGGGTTAAACAGATCCTCTTTGCCGGGTTGCTTTTCGAGCACCTGCTTGAGCTTGACCTTGGGGTCGCTCGAGACCATCTTGGACAGGCGCTGGCCCATGTAGACCGGGTAGTCCAGAACGCGCGCGGCGTCGTTAATGGCCTGCTTGGCCTTAATGGTCGAGTAGGTGATGACGTGAGTGACCTTCTCGGGACCGTAGAGCTGGCGAACGTGCTCCACGACCTCGAGGCGCCGCTCATCGTCGAAGTCCATATCGATATCGGGCATCTCGGTACGCTGCGGGGACAGGAACCTCTCGAACATCAGGCCGTTCTCGAGCGGGTCGAACGCGGTGATGTTCATGGCGTAGGCGACGATAGCGCCGGCGGCAGAACCACGGCCGGGGCCGACGCCGATGCCGTTGTCCTTGGCCCATTGCACGTACTCGGCGACGATCAAAAAGTAGGCGGCAAAGCCCTTGTCGCAAATGACCTTGTATTCGTACTCAAAGCGCTCTTTGATGTTGACGCCACCGATCTCGCGCGTGGCCCAGTCGTCGCCGTAGTGCTGGCGCAGGCCCTTCTCGCACTCGCGGCGGAACTGGCTCTCGTGCGTCTCGCCGGGATCGAGCAACGGGAAGCGCGGCAGGATGATGGAGTCCCAGTCGAGCTCGACGTAGCACTTGTCGGCGATCTCGAGCGTGTTGTCGCAGGCCTCGGGGCAATACGGAAACATCGCCCGCATCTCCTCCTCGGTCTTCATATAAAACTCCGAGCCGGTCATGCGCATGCGGTTGGGGTCGTCGACCTTGGCGTTCATGCCAATGCACATGATGACGTCCTGCACGGGGGCGTCCTCGCGGCGCAGGTAGTGGAAGTCGTTGGTGGCGATGACCTTGACGCCCACCTGTTTGGCAATGTCGATGAGCGTGCGGTCCATCTGCTCGTCGGTCAGGCCGTTATCGGTGGTAATGCCGTGTTCCTGAATCTCGATGTAAAAATCGCCGGGGTCGAAGGTGTCGCGGAAGGTCTCGGCCCACTTGATGGCGCCTTCCATGTCACCGCGGTCGATGTACTTGGGAATGATGCCCGCGATGCAGGCGCTCGTGCAGATCATGCCCTTGGCATGGCGGCGCAGATTGTCGAGCGTCACGCGCGGCTTGTAGTAAAAGCCCTGCACGGCGGCCTCGGAAACCGTCTGCATCAGGTTGACGTAGCCCTCCTGGTCCTTGGCTAGAAGGATCATGTGGTAGAGCTCGGGCTTGTGGTCGCGGGCGAGCGTCTCGTCCGGCGTAAAGTAGACCTCGCAGCCAAAGATGGGTTTGATGACCAGGGGCGGCTTGAGCTCGTCGATGTTGCCCTTCTCGTCCCACATGGCCATGTCCTTGACGTACTGGGCGTGCTCGCGCGGGTTTGCCTCGGGATCGGGCTCCACCAGCTCGTCGCGGCGGTCCTTTTCCAAGAAGGCCTTGTCGTGGCTCCACGTTTTGTACTCGGGCGTGTTGTGGTTGACGGCGTCGCAGGCCAGCGCCAGGTCGGGCACGCCATACATGTAGCCGTGGTCGGTAATGGCCACGGCGGGCATGCCGAGCTCAACGGCGCGGTTGACCATATCCTGGATACGGGTTGCGCCGTCGAGCATGGAGAAAACAGTGTGATTGTGCAGATGGACGAATGCCATGTGATGAGCTCCGATGCGGGTTCGTGTTCTGACTGAACGATTTTACCCCACGGCACGGACAGCACCCGAACCTAGCCAAACCCACACGGGTAGTCAATTTGGGACCTTCAAAAAGGGGAATGAGGGCATCCAGATATATCGAGTATTACTGGAACCCCGGCGATGCGCGGAATGATTTGTGACGAATAGTCATGTCCATCAAGAAGGCTCGACGCTTCGGATAGCTCGTCAATCGATATATCAATTCTTGGAGACCTGTATTCCAACCATTTTTAATGAAACAACGGCGGTAATTGCTATCGCGATTGCACCAATAATACCGAGCGCTATCTGAATGGGATATAACCCCAACACATGTCCAAATATGGAGAAAAACACTGCAGAAAAGAGAGCCCTTACCAGAGACGCGACGGAAAGGATCGTCGCGCGGAGATCGTCCGCTATCGCATCTTGGATTAAGTTTTCCGAAGTGATGTACACCACTTCTGGGAGAAAACAAAGCACCATGCTAAGGCCAAACAAACACAGCGGATTTGAAGCGAACCACGGAAGAATCATGAAAAGGCCAGCCTCGATTAGCATCGAGCCGAGCATGGTATTTCTTTTCCCGAAACGCAATGAGAAGAAATCTGCTGCAATGTAGGCCGTCGCATTTACTGCATAGGATGCACCGAAAAAGATTCCTATTATGGAGACGGGAGCATCAAATGCGTCGAATACCAACTGATTCAAGTTGTAATAACTCCCATAGAATCCATCGAGCATGCTTGTGCCGATTAGAAGAAGCAATACCGCAAAAGCGGATTCTCCAACACGCCAGGTTTCGCGTCTGAACATCTTGGCCGCGTCAAACCTTCCCTTTTCAGAGCTTTCAGAACGGGTCGCTTCCGTCCTCTCAATGGGATACAGAAGGAAAAGCTGCAGGAGATAGAAAACGGAGACACATACGTAGAGGGCGCTCCAAGATACTTGGGCAATGAAAGATCCGAGCACAATCGCCATTCCCGTAGCGATTGATTGCGCGGCAAGCAGCCGAGCGTTGATGGTGAGGAAACGCTCTCCTTGACCGGCATTCCGGGCAATTTCATATAAAAGTGCTTGTTCGGATCCCGATTGAAGGGAGTAGGCGAGTGCCTCAACAAGGGAAAGCACGACAAGAAAGGGACCTGAGAGCAACAGCATGCCAGCCGTATGGAAGAAAAGCAGCAGCACGCCCACTTGAATCGAAAACTTCTTTCCAAAGAAATCGCCTATCAGCCCTGTTGGCAGCTCGAGGACGACCGTTGCAATGTTAAACAGGGCTTGATAAAGCGCGATTTCCGTGACAGACATTCCTTTCTCCGCAAGGAAAAGTAGAAACACTCCCCGATTTAAAACAAATCCCGCGAGAACGAAAAAGACGGAATAGATGTGCAGTTGCGTAGCGGCATTCTTATTCATTTGGCACTTCCATCAACTAATTTTGTCGGGCCGCTTGCTACTGACTCGAAGCCTGAAGTGTTCACAGCTGATGTGAAGAGTGGTAAAGCTTTTGCACAGGGTATCAATGGAATACATCCGAAGCGTTTTCGGCAGTATCATCGGCGAAGGCGGGATTAGCCTTTACGCGGCGCTCACCCTCGATGTATTTGACGATTTGATCAATCGTCTGGTTGGCGTGGCTCTTGAGCTTGCGCTCGTAGAAGAAGAGGCCAAGCTTGCCGCGCGTGCCAGACGTGTTGCCACCCACACCCTGAAAATCCTCGGTATAGGTGAGCTCGCAGGCACCATCGCCAGCAGGTGCAGCCTCATAGCGCATGGTATTGATGCCCGCCGCATACTGAAAACGGACCTCATAGAGGCACGGGTAGTCAAAGTGCTTGATCTTAACCTTGATCGCCGTGCCCTTGGCCTTGCCTTTTGCAGACTGGGCACGCTTCTCGTACTTATAGCCGTTGAGCTTGTTGCGGCTGGGACGCTTGCCCGTGGCGTTCTCGATATCCTGCATGATGGACCCCGCCAGAGCGTCAAAAAGCTCCTCCGGTGTCACCTTAAGCGTTTTGGTGAGCTGCATGATGGCTCCTTATTCGTTTGAACCGTTCGAGTCATTGTACCGCCCCAGGCTCTCCCATGCGTTGCGGTGCTATTTGGACGATTGAGGGCTTTACAGCCGCAAAACTAACCAAATAGCACCGTAAAGCCTGAGGTGGCTAGAGGTTGTAGGTGACTACTTGAGGTTCGGCGGGTTCGACGAAGATGGTTGGATTCGCCTGCTCCACGCGAACGAACTTGACGGTCACGGCCTCAAAGCCCGCCTTGTGCAGAACATCAGCGTAGACGCGCGCCTGCAGGGCGTGCTTCTCCTGCAGCTGTTCCGGCGTCTCGTCCGGCGTGCCGCCCGTCTTGTAGTCGATGACCAGCGCGCGCGACGAATCCGCCGGGTCGGTCGCTAGCGCATCGATGGCACCCTCGGCATAGGCGCCGTAGCGAGCGATGTCCTCGTCCTCGCAGCCCAGCAAAAAAAACGGCACCTCGGCGCGAACGCACGGCCACGCGAGCAGGTCGGCACGAACAGCCGACTTGAGCCAGCGGTCCAGGGCAACGTCGAAGCGTTCGCACTGCTCCGGCGTCAGGCGCCACAGGCGAGCCAGGGCGTCGGCACGCTCAGCGGGCAGCGCATCGGCACCCATCTCGATGAGCCACTGGCAGGCAGCGTGGAAGGCCGAGCCCAGCGCCATGGGGTTGCCGGCGAGCTCAACGGCGGCCACGTCCGCATCCGTCATCTCCGAGCCATCCGACTCCGCATCATCGCCAGCCTCGTCCATGGGCACGCGCGTCTCGGCGGCACGGTCCTCGGCCTCGGCATGCAGCGCCGCGGCAATCGACGAATAGCTGTACGAATCACGCGCCGGGAACGGACAGATGCCCATGCGCACGCCCGCCGCCTGGGGATATACGAGTTCAAACGAATCGGGCTTGGGATCGGCAGGACCAGGCACAGTTGAGTGCGCAGCATTACCGGCGACATCGGTATCGCCACGAACGAGCCTGCCCTCGGCATCCAGCGAAGCGTTGGCCTCAAACGCCTGCTCGCCAAAGGTAAAGCCCGCGAGCGAAATGAGCTCGTAGTCGCCCGGCTGGGAGTTGTCGAACACCAGGCGGTCGGCATCGAGCTGCGGCATGTCCAGACTGTCGGTCGGCAGGATGCGGCGCAGCACGTCGTAGGTCAGATCCATCTCGACATCGAAGGTCGGCGCACACACCTTGCCACGGCTCACGCCGGCATCCATCGCCAAGATCACCAGCTCGCGCGCACGCGTCATGGCAACATAGAGCAAGCGGGCCCGCTCCTCGAGCGAAAGCTGCAGGTCGTCGTTGCGCAGGCGAGCAAATGCCTCGGCGGGAGAACCCGTCGCACAGACGTCCTCCATGAGCTCCGGCGGCAGCCACAGCGACGTGCCCTTGCCCTTAAACGCGTGCTCAAACTGCTTTTTGACGTCGTCTCCCTTCACAAAGGTTCCGTCGGCGAGCTTAACGCCATCGAAGCGTGCCGGCAGTGCCACGACCTGCGCTCCTCCCTCGACGCGACCCATCTGTGCCGCACCCGAGGACTTACGCACGCCAAAGCACTCGGCGACCGCCACGACCGGATATTCCAGACCCTTAGAGGCGTGAACCGTCATGATGCGCACCGCGCCGTCGCCCTCCTCGTTGAGGGCACCCGGGGCTTCCTTGCCCGCCAGGAAGCGATCGAAGGCGAGCGCGATGGAACGCGGCGAGTTGCCGCACTCGGCCTCCGCCTCGGCCACAGCGTCGAGCGCCTTGAGCACGTTGGCGGCAATGGCCTTGCCCTCGGGACCACGCTGTGCCAGACGCACAAACCAGCCGGAGGCGTTAACCACGTCGCGCGCGATGGCGGCGAACGAATCGCGACCCACGCGACGAAGCGCATACCGCAGAACCTCGCGGGCGCGCGTCACGAGCGGCAGGCCCTGCAGGCCCGGCACGTCGAAATCACTCATGATGCCTGCATCGATGTTGCGGCGCGAGGTCTCCCCCGTCTGCTCGTCGAGCTTGGTCGCAAGCGCCAAAAACTCCTGGGCGCCGAGTGCAAACATCGGCGATGCCAGCAGCGGCATAAGGCCCTGCGCCGTATCGGCCGGGTTGGCGAGCGCGCAGACCAGGGCGCGCACCGTCTGCACCTCGGCAGCCTGCGCAAAGACCGAGCCGCCCGCGATGACGCAGTCGAGCCCCTGGTCACGGAAGGCCTGTGCGTAGACGTCTGCGTTGGTCATGCGGCCCAGCAGCAGCACCATGCCGCCCTGGGGCTGGCCGGCATCGGCAAGCGCGCGGAATCGCTCGGCGATCGCACGGGCCTTGGCCTGTGTGCGCTCCTGCGTACTGCCGCCGGCAACAAAGAGGGCCTGGCGACGCGAGGCGTCTGCCACCAGCGTGTCCTTGCGGCCGTCGCTTGCCTCAAGGTCCAAAAAGCCCTGCATCAGGCCGCCGTCGTCGCCATCAAAGACGCGGGCCACATAGCGCAGTACCTCGTCATGACTGCGGAAGTTGCGTACGAGTTTGACGAGCTCGCCAGCAGGGGCGTCGGTCACGGCAGTCGCCTCGGGCGCGGCAGACGAGCCCACCTTGCGCTCCTGGCGGCGGAAGACCTCGACCTCGGCGCCGCGGAAACGATAGATCGACTGCTGTGCATCGCCCACGGTACACAGCGCGCGCTCCCCCGCACCCGTCAGGTAGCGGATCAGATCGACCTGCATCTGGTCGGTATCCTGGAACTCGTCGATCATGACCATCTTAAAGCGGCCCTCGTATGCCGCTCGGATGGCAGGGTAATCGCGCAGGGCCTCGTAGGCCATACGCAGCAGGTCGTTGTTGTCGAGGGCAGACTGGCCGGCCTTCAGCGCGCGATACTCAGCCTCTACAGAGCGGGCCAAGCCCACCAGCGCATCGAGCGCCGGACCACCGCAAGCCAGCACGATATTGATAAATGCATCGGCGGCCTCGGCCTTGAGCAGCTCGACCTGCTCCTTAGGAAATGCCTTGCTCGCCCGTGGCATGGTGCACGACATCATGAGTCGCGCCGCATCGGCCATGGTCTTGCCGCTCGCCTCGAACGCATCGATGGCGTCGAGTGCCACCTGTGCCTTCTCGGTCGCGGCCTTGCTCGCACCCAGTGCTGCGCGATATGCATCGGCAAGCGCCGAGGTGTCGGCCTGTCCGCGCGCCACATGCACGTCGTCCATGCCGCCCGGCAGCTGGCTCGACAGCTCCAGCAGCTCGCGCACCAGGCCCTTGATGGTGGTGCCGGCACCAAAGGGACCGCCCTCGCCCGCCATGGGATACCAGGCGTAGAGGGCCTTAAGCGAGGCGGCGAGCTCGGGGGCGGCATCGGGCGCCGTCGCGCGGGCCAGCACATGCTCAACAGCCTGGTCCATAAGCTCGTCGGTATCGGTGAGCACCGTGAACTCGGGATCGATGCCCAGTTCCAACGCGTGCGCGCGCAGGATACGCGAGCACATGCCGTGAATGGTCGAGATCCATGCATCGTCGACAGTCAGGGCCTCCTCGTCCATGCCCTCGTCGATGAGCGCGCGGCGCACGCGGTCACGGATCTCGGCCGCGGCGTCTTTGGTAAAGGTAATGGCGAGCACCTGGTCCAGATGTTCAACGAACGGACCGGACTCGGGCGAGAGCGCGTAGACGATGCGGCGCGTGAGGGTAAAGGTCTTGCCCGAACCGGCGCCCGCCGAAACAAACAGCGGACGGTCGAGCGTTTTGACGATCTGCAGCTGTTGCGGCATCAAAGTCGAAAGATCCATGGTCTACACGTCCCTCCTTACAAACGTTCCTTCGTGGTTATACGAGCAGCGCGCATGCGCGGCCTGAGCCGACGTCGGGTCGACGGCGGCAACGTTGCCTGCCTCGAGCTCGCGCAGGCGCTCGGCGATGCCGGCCTCCACGCGATCGAGCAGGGCATCGAAGTCCATGCTGCCGCCCTCGCCGGGGAAACCTTTCTTAAGGCCCGGGATGCGACCGTCGCCGCGCTCCTCCTCGAGCAGCTCGGCGCTCGCGGCGCCTCGCAGCGCCGGTTTGCCGCCCTTGGTCGAAAAATAGAGCGCCGCACGGGTATCCAGATCCAGCGCCCGGCGCATGGCCTGGGCGTAGATGAGCGTTTGGGTATGTGGCGGCAACCAGCGCGGATCGTCGATGGGTGCCGTGCCCGATTCCTCGTCGCGCACCGTAGGGTCGGCGAGCTTAAACTCCTCAACGCCCGTGCGATGCTTGTAGTCGATCACCACAGCACGATTCTCGGCATCCACATCCACGCGGTCGATGCGCCCGCCAAGCGGCCAGCCGGCATACTCGACCTTGAGCTCGTTGAAGGCGAACTCCAGATAGCGCGGGGCAAAGGGGGCAAGTGCCTCGGACTCGTAGGCTAGCACGCCCTCCAACTGCGGCAAGATCTCGGCCACCTGGCGCTCCTCCACCGCAGAAAGCGGCACCAGCGGGCCCTCCGTGCCTCGCTTGCCGGCGTGCTCGGCCAAGGTCTCGTCAAAGACCTCGCGCAGCAGCTCCTGAGCGCGCGGCAGATTCTCGGGCGTCACGCGCTCCATGCCCTCCTGGGGCAGGCGGGCATGCAGGTGCTCCAGCACATCGTGGACAAAGTTGCCCTTCTCCATATTTCCAAAGCCCGCATCGATGGACTGGGGCTTCACGCGATACGACACGAACCAGCACAGTGGGCACGTCGAGTACGCCTCAATCTGCGAGGCGGACGTCAGACGCGGCACGAGCGGTGCGTTCTCGCCCTCGCCATCGCGGCGACGCAGGACCAGGTACGGCACGGCCGCCTCACTCAAATGCTGAGGAGCCTCGCATGCGACTCGCTTGCACTCGATGCCCTCGCCGGCCGCTGGATCAAAATCGGCAACGATACCGCCCTCGCCCACGCACGCAACCTTGGCGGCGCCAGCGGCCTTGTCGTCGTCAGTGGCCTTAGCGTCGTCAGCTGCCTTGTCGGCGTCTGCGGCCTTAGCAGCTTCAGCGGCCTCGGCATGCGCCCGCAACTCGGTCCACACGGCAGCCGGATAGCACTCGCGCGCCTGGCGATCGTGCGTCACGCGCGCAAGCGCAACCGGGCCGCGTGCCGCCTGCATCGCGTGGCCAAAGCGCACGCGCAGCAAGGCCGCGGGCTCAAGCGTCACGCCCTCGCGACCAAGGCTCGCCGCCAGCGTGGCCAGCGGACCCTCCTCATGTGAGAGCGGATAGCTGTCCAGATCGACATCGGCAAACAGCGCGGCATCGTAGCTGCCGGGGCGCAGAGCCGCCGCATCGGCAAGCGAAGCAAAACGAACCTGAGCACGTGGCGCACGGTCAACCTCGTAGGTCTCGTAATCGTAGGCGGTGCTACGCTTGTCCACCTTGGTGCGAACGCCATCGAGCACGGGCACGGTCGCAGCCTGCGACACGTCGAGCGCGCGAGCGCCATTCATAAGGATGTCGATGACGTGGCGCAGCAGGGCCACCTCCGCCTGGCGACGGGCCTGGCCATCCAAGCTGCCCAGCGAGCGATCGGGCAACGCCTCGGCAACGGCAAGCATGGCCTTGAGCGCCGTCACGGGCTTGTCACGCCACAGCGCCTGGAACACGTCCGAGACCACACACGGCACGTTCTTAAACCAGTTCTCGTCGCTCGCCGCCTTGCGCGCGCCCCTCACCTGGCCTTGGACACTCTGCAGCAGGCTCTTAACGCCCGCGGTAGTCTTGCTGCGCGAGAGACGCATATTCTTATCGAAGGCACGGGCATTGACGGCATCAGCGCCCGAAAGCGGACTGTAGATCCAGTCGGTAAGCTCCGGCGCGGGCCACCACTCGGTCTTTGACGCCGCACCCTCATCGGCGGCCTTCATGCGCTCGATTAGGCCGGCAAGCGCCGCAAACTGCCTGCCCGCAATGGATTGGGAAAACTCCGTGAACTCAGCTGTCTCGGCGGCGATATGACGAGCCGCCAGACGAGAGGCGAGCTCACCGAACAGCTGGGGTGCCCGGGCAGAAACAACGAGCACGCGCACAGGGTCGGCGGGCGTTGCAGTAGCTTTATCGGCCTTGGACTCCTTGTGCACTTTCACCAACTTATCGATGGCGTCCGCATAGACATGAGCACGGGCATGGGGCCCGGCGACCTCAATAAAGGCAGGCTGAGCGGCGGTCCCGCAAGCGGCATCAGACGCGCCGACACCCTCCCCCAGCGGCCCGACCTCAAACAGCACACCGCGGGCATCAAATGCCGCGGCAAGCTCCTCGCGCATCGCCGCTTGCTCGCGGGCAAGCAGCACGACGACCTCTCCCCCATTGTTCGCCACGGCAGACAGCAGCTCGAGCAGACCGTGCGTAAACGACGTGATACCGCGCACGCATACGGCGCGGGTGCACGCCGGCAGGTTATCGGCCAGGGCACCGGCCATAATGTCAGCCGCCTCGCAGGGCTCGACCATATCTCGACGGTCCAAACCACCCGCGTAGGCACGCAAAAGCTCGAACACACGAGCCTCGGCATCGCTTTTTGGCTCAGGCTGGCAATTGTTGCCACCGCATCGCTCGGCCGCCGTCCCCGCCACACCCGGCAGCACATCGCGGGCCATGCGCGCAAGCATGCGCACCGTGCCCTGGCTGCGCGAAAGCGGCTGCAGGTCGGCATCGTCGAGACGCGTGACCATGTCTGAGAACAGCATCTGGCGCTGCAGGTTGTCGACGAAACCGCGCCCGTCGCCCAAAAGCTCCCAAAGCGAGCGAAGCCACGATGTAGGCGTCTTGTAGTCAATACCCAGCGAAATCCCGGCTTCCGCCGCATCATGACGGCACAGGTCGAGCTCGGCAAACGTTGGCGCCAGCAACACGGCACGCCCGTGGCGGGCAATAAGGTCGGCAAGCAGCGCCGACTCGGCATCGCTCAAATCCGTGCCGGCATTGGTGGTATAGATTCGAACAGACATGGTCCTCCGCTCAAACTGTTCGCAATAATCAATGTATCCATCCTACCCGCCCACGCGGACAGATTGCTACCTCAGCTCCATGTTTTGGTGCAAAGCAACCTGACCCCAACGCACCAGCCGATTGCGGGCATATAAAAACCGCCCCCGAAGGGACGGTTCTGCACAATTCGTTTGTTGTCGCTGGCCTACTCGCCATCCTCCAGCTTGATGAGGATCTTGCGATAGCCGCCGTACTCGCCGTTCAGCGCCTTTGAAACGCGGCTCACCGTGGTGGACGAAGCGCCGGTACGCGCCTGAACCTCGACATAGGGCTCGCCCTCGTCCAGGTAACGCGCGACTTGCAGACGCTGCGATAGATCGCAAATCTCACGCGGCGTGCAGATATCGGTCAAAAACGCTTGGATATCTTTCTCGTCGTCCAAAAGGCTAAATGCGTGGACCAGCTGCTTGACATCAGGCTTGTCAAACATGTTCTCGATATTCATCGATCACCGCCAAACCCGCCAAAAGGCATCGAAGTTGATACTGACATCGGGCATCGCTCGCCCGTTCTATGCAATAGGGCAACGCCTGTGGCTTTTGCCCGTAGCAGTTTAGCACACCACCAAACTAAAGCGACAAGACTCTCTGCCAGCGGCACATTTTCTAGGACGAACGCCGTTTTGAAACCGAATACGCACGCAAGCTCCACGAATATCTGAGACAATGGGCGCCCAAACAGGGCCGTGCCCGCGCATCTATCCGAGTTGCAAAGGCATGTGCCTCTCACGCCTCTTTGCCACGTCTTGCGCAAGAAAGGATTCACACCATGCGCTTTATGCTTAACTGGCTCTTTACCTCAATCGCCATCGCGATCGCAACGTTTCTCGTCCCCGGCATTCAGCCCTTCGGCATGGCCGACGCCTGGGTGTGTTTTGCCTTCGTGGGACTGTTCCTCAACATAGTCGACTCGCTCGTAAAGCCGTTCCTGACGGTCATCTCGCTGCCGCTCACTATTATCACGCTTGGTATTTTTCAGCTTGTGGTCAACAGCTTTATGCTCGAGCTGGCCAGCTACCTGTCGGTCAATCTGCTGGGCGCGGGTATCTCCATTGCCAGCTTTGGATCGGCCTTTATGGGCAGCATCCTGGTATCCATCATGCGCAGCATTCTCGACAGCGTCGCCAGGAACTAAAGCGACCGGATTCGGACCGCCACAACACACCCAAAGAAGGCCGTCCATCGCAACGATGGGCGGCCTTGTCATTTGTCGAGCCTCAGAGGGCAAGAAAATCCGGCATTTCTGCCCCGTCCCCCAATGGCAGGTGGGACTAGATGACGTAGTCGTAGCCCTCGTTGGGGGCAACGAGCGCATCGAGCGTCACACCGTCGAGGTAGTCGTTGATGAGCTTGTCCAGGTTCTTCCACACGTCGAGCGTGGGGCACTCGTCCGAACGCGAGCAGCCCTTGCAGTCGCCGTCCAGGCATGCGACCGGTGCCAGGCTGCCCTCGGTCAGGCGCAAGATCTCGCCCACCGTGTACTGCTCGGGCGGGCGCGTGAGCACGTAGCCGCCACCCTTGCCGCGCATGCCCGAGAGCATATTGGCGCGGACGAGCGTAGCCAAAATGTTCTCCAGATATTTCTCAGAAATCCCCTGACGCGCCGCGATCTCTTTGAGGGGAATGCGGCCTGCCGCCTGGTGCTCGGCCAGGTCGACCATAACGCGCAGGGCATATCTGCCCTTTGTGGAAACCAACATATATATTGCTGCCTTTCGGTCTTTTAATTCGTAGAAATTCTAGCCGAAAAATTGGTTTTGAAAATACCTATTCCCGTCAAGCTGGTTAATCGACTCGCAATAATCTTCTATTTCCTATTGCGTTACTAGGCTTTACTGTCTACTATGCTTGCCAACAGCAAAAAGAACAACCCATAAAGTTTGTGGGTTTGCTGCTACACACACCGTGAACCCACACGGTATCCAGCCATTTGAACACTTTGGAGGTTCACCATGAGCAATGTTTATACGTCCATCGATCAGCTTATCGGCCACACCCCGCTTCTGGAGCTCACTCACTTTGAGGCCGATGAGGACCTCAAGGCCCGCGTGCTCGTCAAGCTGGAATACTTCAACCCCGCCGGGTCCGTCAAAGACCGCGTCGCCAAGAACATGATCGACGAGGCCGAGAAGGCCGGCAAGCTCGTGCGCGGCGGCGACTACACCATCATCGAGCCCACGAGCGGCAACACCGGCGTCGGCATCGCCTCGGTGGCGGCGGCTCGCGGCTACAAGGTGATCATCACCATGCCCGAGACCATGTCCGTCGAGCGCCGCAAACTTATGCAGGCATACGGCGCACAGCTCGTGCTCACCGACGGTTCCAAGGGCATGAAGGGCGCCATCGCCAAGGCCGAGGAACTGCAGAAGGAGACACCCAACAGCATTATCGCCGGCCAGTTTGTAAACCCCGCCAACCCCGCCATCCACAAGGCCACGACCGGCCCCGAGATCTGGGAGGACACCGACGGCAAGGTCGACATCTTCGCCGCCGGCGTTGGCACCGGCGGCACCGTGACCGGCGTGGGCGAGTTCCTCAAGGAGCAGAACCCCGAGATTCAGGTTGTCGCCGTCGAGCCCGCCACTTCCCCAGTGCTCTCCAAGGGCCAGGCCGGCCCGCACAAGATCCAGGGTATCGGCGCCGGCTTTGTGCCCGACGTCCTCGACACCCAGATCTATGACGAGATCATCCCCGTCGAGAACGACGACGCCTTTGCCACCGGCCGCGCCGTGGGCCACAAGGAGGGCGTGCTCGTGGGCATTTCGTCCGGCGCCGCCGTGTGGGCCGCACTGCAGCTGGCCAAGCGCCCCGAGAACGAGGGCAAGACCATCGTGGCTCTGCTTGCCGACACCGGTGAGCGCTACCTGTCCACGGCACTCTTCCAGGACTAGGGCCTCGCCCATAGGTTGAGCCCAGGACGAATCGGTCTCCTCTCTCCCGGCAGTCTAAGCCCATCCCATCAGGGCGTCCCACGAGTCGTCCGAACTTGCTACAATGTCTGCGGCGCGGAACCAGCCTCCCGCGCCGCTTTTCTTTTTTGGCCACATGCCACCAAGGAGAACCTCCCCATGCACAACAAGCGCGTGCTCGTCGCCATGAGCGGCGGCGTCGATTCCAGCGTGACCGCGTACCTGCTCAAAAGCCAGGGCTACGAATGCGTCGGCGCCACCATGCGCCTCACCCGTCCCGCACCCGACCCCGCCACGGGCATGAGCAAAGTCGACCGCGACATCGCCGATGCAAAGGCCGTCGCCGAGCGCCTGGGGATCCCCCACCATGTGCTCGACCTGCAGCAGACCTTCGACCGCAATGTTATCGAGCGCTTCGTGACCGCCTACCAGGAGGGGCTGACGCCCAATCCGTGCATCATCTGCAACCGCCACATTAAGTTTGGCGCGCTACTCGATGCGGCGCTGGATATGGGCTGCGACTACATCGCCACGGGCCATTACGCCAAAACAAGTCAGGCGACAGACGGCACCTGGCAGCTACATCGCGGCGAAGATCCCAAAAAGGACCAAAGCTACTTTTTGTATTCGCTCACGCAGGAGCGGCTGTCGCGCACGATCTTTCCGCTGGCAGGCCTGGACAAGGAGCGCGACGTACGCCGCATAGCCGCCGAACAGGGCTTCATCAACGCCAAGAAGGCCGAAAGCGAGGATATCTGCTTCATCGCGGATGGCGACTATGCGGGCTATATCGAGCGTCGGTGCGGACATCCCGCTACACCGGGCGACATCGTATGGCGCGACGGCAGCGTGGTTGGGCGCCACAACGGCGCGTTGCGCTATACCATCGGCCAGCGCAAGGGCCTGGGCGTCGCAATGGCGCACCCCGTGTATGTGACGGGCGTCGATACCGCCAACAACATTGTGCATCTTGGCGAGGCCGAGGACCTGACGGCCACAGTGCTCACGGCCAACGACTGGATCTGGAGCGCCCCTGCCGACCGCATGGAGGCAGAGCTCGATGCCGGCGGCATTCACGTGGGCGCCAAGTACCGCTACCGTCAAAAGGACCAGGCGGCAGCCCTTACACGTGGCGCCGACGGACAAATGTTGCTGACCTTTGACGAGCCGCAACGAGCCATCGCCCCCGGCCAGGCCGTCGTCGTCTACCACGGCGACGTCGTCTTGGGCGGCGGCACCGTTACGGCAGCCATCAAGTAGCCCCATCCCCTTCATAAGTTGCGGTGAAATAGGGACTGTTTAAGCGTTTAAAACCGCCAAACAGTCCCTATTTCACCGCAACTTAGAGAGGACGGCCTCGGTCGGTACTGCTGCGCCAGCCGAGGCCGCTGCATCGTTAGCGCTGAACGTAGGCGCGAACCAGCTCGTAGGTATTGCGCACGCCGTCGATGTGGCTGCGCTCGTAGTTGTGGCTCGCGTACACGCCGGGGCCGATCAGACCATGGCGAATGTCGTAGCCGGCCGAGAGCGTGGCCTCGACGTCAGAACCGTAGTGCGGGTACACATCGATGGCGTAATCGAGCTCCAGCTCGCGCGCGATATTAGACAGCGTGGTCACCAGGTCGTAGTTGTACGGGCCGCCCGAATCCTTGGCGCAGATCGAAACCATGCGCTCGGTGCAGCCCAGGTCGTCGCCCACGCAGCCCATGTCCACGCTGATCATCTCGCGCGTGTCGGCCGGCACAAAGGCGCCGCCGTGACCGACCTCCTCGTACACGGTAAAGAGCAGTGACACCTTGCGCGAGAGCGTCACCTCGCCGTCAGCAACGGCGCGGGCCAGACCCAGCAGAATCGACGCCGACAGTTTGTCATCCAGGAAGCGACTCTTAATGTAGCCGCTCTCCGTCACCGTGGTACGCGGATCCATAGCGACGATGTCGCCGGTCTGAATACCAAGCTCGAGCACATCGTCCTTGCTGTCAACGTTCTCATCGAGCAGGATCTCCATGTTTTTCTCGATGGTCTTGACCGGCTCGTCGGCCACGTGCGCCGAAGGCTCGGTATTGAGGACCACACCCGTGTACACATTGCCGTCACGCGTGTAGACGGTGCAGTTCTCGCCATCGACCGTAGACCACTGATGCCCGCCGAGCGTCGTGGGACGCAAGCGGCCATTGTCCTTAATGGAACGCACCATGGCGCCCAGGGTATCGACATGGCTCGCCAGTACGAGCGGCTCACCCTCGCCGCCAAGCTCAACGAGCACGTTACCCTTATTAGAACGCTCAGGCCCAAACCCCATATCGCGCAGGGTCTCCATCAGATAATCAGTCGCCGCACGGGTATAGCCGGTAGGGGAGGCAATAGAAGTCAGCGTCTTAAGCTGTCCTGCGATATAGGAGAGCGTCTCCTCTAGAGAAGCATCAATATTAGAAGTCATATGCATCCTTCCAAGTAAAACTAAGACCGAGTCCCGATTTTAACCGTTCTGCACGTGCAATGCCCCAGGAGCCGAGCCGCCTCCAGACGTCCCCGCACCGGTTTTGTGCACGTGCACGGTTTACAATCTCAATCTTGCATAAATCCTATTGGTATTTGCATAGAAATGAGGCATCTTTTTGCTTCGTCTCAGGGTGCCCCACCTTGGACCGTGCAAAAAACGGAGTATTCAGCACCGTGGGCCCCAACGGCCCCATCACGAACGACAAAACGACGCGGTTACAGCAGTGTTGCAGGTCGTCGCAAAGCAGAAACTCAGTAACAACCCCCTCCACTCATCGATAGCCCGCCCACAATGGCTGTCGATGGGCGCCTGCGGATCACTACCGCCCATTCACAACGTTATGCATTTTTAAGAGCTTGTTGAATACTCCCAAAAATGCACGCAGGGAAGTGCACCACCTATCCGCAGCGGGCAGTACGCCTTGGTTTTGTCCGTCTCAGGGCATCGACGCAGCACAAAAAGCCCCGCCGTGCGTAGCACGGCGGGGCCAGCGGCACGTCAAAAGACCATACACCTACGGGCGAAGGACCACCAAACTGGGCTAGGCAGCCGGGCAGATCTTCTTGAAGAGCTCGATGACGTCGTCGAGCGTTGCCTCGCGCGGGTTACCCGGGAAACAAGCGTCGGCCATGGCGTCCTTGGCCAGGACCTCGATCTCGTCAGCCTTCATGGCCTCGCAGACGTGCGGGATATTCACGTCGGCGGAAAGCTGCTTGACGGCGGCGATAGCGGCGTCGGCAGCCTCGTCGGTGCTCATGCCCGTGGTGTCAACGCCCATGGCGGCGGCAACCTTGGCCAGACGCTCGGCGCAAACCGGCTTGTTGAACTCCATGGCGATCGGCAGCAGCATGGCGCAAGCGACGCCGTGCGGGGTGTCGTAGTGAGCGGACAGGGTGTGAGCCATGGCGTGGTCGATGCCCAGGCCAACATTGGAGAAGCCCATGCCGGCGACATACTGGCCAAGGGCCATGCCCTCGCGGCCGGAGCCGGGCTGGCCGGACTTGGCCTCGGCAACGGAGTCGCGTAGGTTCTCGCTGATCAGCTTGATGGCCTCAAAGTGGAACATGTCGGAGAGCTCCCAAGCGCCCTTGGTGGTATAGCCCTCGATGGCATGGGTCAGAGCGTCCATACCAGTGGAAGCGGTCAGGCCGGCGGGCATGGAAGCCATCATGTCAGGATCGACGACGGCGACCTCGGGGGCGTCGTTGGTGTCGACGCACACGAACTTGCGGACCTTCTCGGGGTCGGTGATGACGTAGTTGATGGTCACCTCGGCAGCAGTACCGGCGGTCGTCGGCACGGCGATGGTGAACACGGCGTGGTTCTTAGTGGGAGCAACGCCCTCGAGGCTGCGGACATCGGCGAACTCGGGGTTGTTGATGATGATGCCGATGGCCTTAGCGGTGTCCATGGAGGAGCCGCCACCGATGGTCACGATAGCGTCAGCTTCGGCGGCCTTGAAGGCCTCGACGCCGTCCTTGACGTTCTGGATGGTGGGGTTGGGCTTAATCTCGGAGTAGAGGCTCCAAGCGATGCCGGCGGCGTCGAGCTCGTCGGTCACCTTGGCGGTAACGCCAAACTTGACCAGGTCGGGATCGGAGCAGACGAAGATCTTCTTGTAGCCGCGACGCTGGAGCTCGCCGGGGATCTCCTTGATGGCGCCGGAACCATGATAAGAGATGGTATTGAGAACGAAACGATTAGCCATTGATAGCCTCCCATCGTGTGCGGGGCGCCCATTACGCCCCACGCTATGAGTCCCATCCTAACGCTTTTGAAACAAAAAACACGTGAGAACGTCAAAAGTGTTAAAGCGTTTCAACATAATAACGGAGTCCTAGTCCTTCCCTCCCGACAGCAGCGAAGGCTAGATTATAGGAGCAATCGCCCAAAGAATACGACCAACTCAGTCTATAAATTGTTTCTGTTTTAGCAATATATGTTTGACAATACGTTTATAAAAGGATACTTTATAGCAAACATCTTAGTTCACTAAATAACATTAGTGAAATGAAAGAGGCGGTAGAGATGTTAGTTCTACCTATAAAGACCCTCTTGGGCCACTACATTTATGATGCCAATCGAAACGAGATACTTGCAGTAAGCAAAGATCTCTTCAATTACATCTCAGAAGTCCAAGCAGGCAAAGTTTGCCACGCCTCCTGTAAATCAGACCAAGAATTCCAGTTACTACAATCATGTGGCTACTGCTGCGATTCGCCATTGCAGGATATCGCTTATCCATCAATTGACCTTTTGAAAGTTAAGCTGGAAAGAAATATACGGATGCTAACCCTTCAGCTGACTCAATCTTGTAACTTCCGATGTGATTACTGTATCTATTCCGGAAACTCCTCATACAACAGAGCCCACAGTCATAACTCCATGTCCATTTCGACGGCAAAACATGCAATCGAATTCTTTAAGATGCACTCGATCGACAACTCAAACCCGGTCGTAGCATTTTATGGAGGAGAACCTCTCCTTCGATTTAATGAAATTAAGCTAATTACTCAATATGCAGAGCAGGTATTTGAAGGAAAACACATCTCATTTCGAATTACAACTAATTGCTCTCTTTTATCTGAAGAAATGGTTAAATTCTTCTTCGATTCTGGGCATGAATTCTATTTGTTAATCAGTCTTGACGGGCCGCAGCAAATCCACGATAAGTCTAGGCATTACGCTAATGGCAAGTCCTCATACCAAACAGTTATAGACAATGTTCATATGGTTTTAGACAGCCATCCTGAACGCAACAAATATGTTCATTTTAATGCCGTAGTCGACACGAACAACATCTATGAAACTGTCTCTTCCTTTATAAATGATAAAGATATCGAAGATTGCGATGTTCAATTCAACTACCTGGAACGCAACGGACGTATCGCCCCCTACAATGACGAGTTCTCAAGTCAGCTAAATTACGCCTTATTTAAAGCAAGAATTATGGATGAGCGCAAAATCGAAAAAGGAAACCGCAACGATAGGCTCGCTTCATATACGCTTGCAAACATCAACCAAAACATAAAGCGATTTGCACCTTCGAACATCCCAGCAAAAGCTATACCCGGTGGCCCATGCGAACCAGGGGTTACGCGTCTATTTGTGACAACAGCAGGAGCGCTTCTTCCTTGCGAAAGGGTCAGCGAAACAACGAAGGAAATGTATATCGGCACATTGGATTCAGGATTTGATTTAGGTCAAATTGAAAAGATAATCAATGTTTCAAAGCTGACCAGCGATTCATGTAAAAAATGTTGGGCATTTCAGCTGTGCACCCAATGCATAAAAAGCGCAGATTGCGAAGGAGTAATAAGCCCTGATTACAAGCGAACAGCATGCGACAATTCAAAACGAATTGCCTTTGACCGACTTAATCAGAAAATACTTCGCTTTGAGCTTCATAGACATGAAGTGTCCATTGCAACAGCTCTAAAAAGGAACAAGCGATAAAAATCATGAAGACAATCGGACTTATATCTTTCACAAGAGCTGACTATCCTCTTCTGATTGGATTGCTAGGAAATGGCTACAATATCCGGGTATCAACGCCATGCGGCATTCTACCGGACGGCCTAGATGTCGCCAACCTTGTGAATTGCAAAGAAATTGGCATAAGAAATCGAATTAACTATGTAACGACAATCGATGAATCAGACCTGGTTGTCGTTTTATCGACGAAAGAAAGCGCCGCAGGACTCGTAGAATTTAGTAAACACGCTGAAACCTACGCTCATTCTGTAAATAAGACGGTTGTCAGCCAACTCGCCGCTGAACAAATCGAGTCTAGCAAAAGCGACATGCAGGAATTAGCCCTGATACCAAAAATTGTTGTCGGGAATCTATATACACCCGCCAATTCAACAATAACGTTCAGTAGCATCGTTAGCGAGATGAGAAAGCACCATCCCAATCTATGTGCGTTGAGCTTCAATCCTTTAAATGAAATCTGGGGCTGCAACACCCTTAGTTTTGATGGTGGCCAATCTGCCGTCATCAAAATGAATGAGCAGATCAACCTCATCATTGAGAATGATAAATCCGACCTAGCTCTATTAGAGACGCCCAATGTGCTTATGAAATACAACGACCACATTTTCGGAGATTACGGATTGGGGTCGATTGCTGCATGTCGAGCTTTCTGCCCTGACTTAGCCATTATCAATATCCCATACACGATAGCCGACTACGACATAATGCTAGGGCTCATGCCCGTAATTGAAACGCTTACGCAAGCAGAGAAAGTTCAATTTGAAATTACAAACGAAGTACTTGACGCCACAGAGGGGTTGGAGACGCATGAATTTCAAATAAGCTATTCATCTAGCGATAAAGCTATTCAAGCAGCAAGAGAACTTCGACTAAGAGGAATACCCAGTTTCTC
Source organism: Collinsella sp. (assembly GCA_019414265.1). Lineage (GTDB taxonomy): Bacteria > Actinomycetota > Coriobacteriia > Coriobacteriales > Coriobacteriaceae > Collinsella. The sequence goes on from DXMJ01000022.1 coordinate 23,977, forward strand.
AGCCAGCTTAGATCCAGAAGAATCATTACTATGCTGCAAGACAATCGAGGACGAGTTGTTTGATTTCGATCTTGGGGTACTGAAATGACAGCATATTGTAAAGATGAAACCATCTACGCAGAAATCGAAAAAGCAATAAGCAATATTAGAGATTTGGATTTGGCTCAATTTGATCAAGATCTAAGAAATCAACGATTGACCAATTCCCCATTCAGCTTGTCCTCATCGGATCTAGTTCGACTGCTAATTTTTCTTGAAAGCAGGTTTTCTGTTTACGTTGAGTACTCGTCGATTGAAAACATAGGGTTCAACAGTGTTGAGGAGGTGAAGAAGGTAATAGAACAGTCAGAAACAATCGAACAATGGGAGGCAAATCATGAGAAGTATTCGACCATTTAACATGCATGCAGTAAATAGCGTCATTCATTTTATTAGAAATTGCCCATGCGGTTATTGCAGCTGCATGTACTGCAACGTACTGCGTAATTCTCCGCACGAAGCAGAAGTCGGTTCCAATGCGATTGAGGCGATGACGCGTGGTGGCTACTGGTCCTAAATCGAGCAAGACAGCTACAAACGAATATCGAATCTCAATTGAAGGTAACCCTTATCCGCATGCTCTAGCTCTCACCAACCCAGCGGGAGACAACCTCAACATCAAAAGACATGGGTTCACGGGTCCACTAGGACAGCTATTGAGTCTTAAATACACCGTTTATGACGATACAAATGAAAAGCTCTTTACTGTCGTCGACGGTGGCTTTAGTAACATGCCCAGGGTTGCGCTCGTCATCGAACATAAGGAAGTTGCGGTGTTCGATTATGGCCTAAACAGACTTGAGATGAAGTGCATAACGAACATACCGAATTACTCAATAAAAGGTAACTTCCTTTTTGGAGATTACGATATATTCAGCCAACGGGAAGTGAGGGTATCTTCAGTTACCGTTCTTCAATGTGATAAACAATCGTGCTTTAGCATACAGGTTTTGGATAAAGCCGAATTAGCTGCCGCAATTGGCATACCCACAGCCATTGCCCTTCTTAGAGCTCGCATTGAAGAGCATCTCGAATAACTCGCAAATAGCAGTTGGTAGCAACGTTCAGGAGCTAGATAGTTTTTTCTGGCTCCTGAAACTGTATTACATAGTCTGCAAATTGTTCAAAACCATGTCCATGATCCGCAATGATGACGATACGCTCTTTCATCTCCTGTGCAACCACCGCCTTCAAAAAGGATATCGAAGCATTATCTAAATTGTTGCAAGGCTCATCCAAAATAATAATAGAATAGCTGCTCAGAAAGGCCCTACAAAGTAATAGAGAAGCCAGTTCTCCGCCAGACAAATTGTGTCCCCTAGTTCCAATGATGGGATTGGCTTCAAATAATTTATCGAGGCTAAAACCCTTCAAAAGATAGATGAGTTTTTCAGAGTCAATATCTACAAGACCATAGTAAAGAGCCTTCCTGAAAGTTCTCCCCATTATCAAATGTCTTTGCGGCATAGTTGCGCAGGGTAGCTGGATTAAAGTCAAGCCATCGAAAATGACAGTAGACTCATTAACACACAGTCTGCCGGCAACTGGCGACAATAATCCATTCAATACTTCCAGAAATGAAGATTTGCCACATGCATTAGGGCCGCTTACTAAAACCAGACAAGGTGCCTGTATCGTGCAATCTGGAATTGTTATCCTCTCATTAGTTTCGCTCGACGAAAACGAGAGACTGATTCCTTTCCAACTAATTCGATCAGCGTGATCGAAGCATATCAAATTAGGTTTTCCAGCTTCCAAAAGACGACGTAATTCCAAGACACGGCGCAACGACCTAAACGACGGCTGAAGCTGAGCCCAACAATTCAGAACAAGAGGAAAAGGAGAATAGCATAGAAGCACAAGTTGATAACTCTGCACCGCAATCCCGACCGTCAGCCCGCGCTTTAACACAAGGAAAATAAGCAGCAGAACTGAAAGCAAGCCAGTAATGATGTTGCCAGCGTTAACTATTTCAGTTGCCAATCTCGCAAAGACACTCTCCTCAACTCGAGAGTTCCTGCAGGCTTTAAGCATCTTTTTATAGCGAAGTAATTCCAAGTTAATTGAACGAGAAATTCGAATGTAAAGTCGACAATTTATTAGCTGGGCTAAATAAGCAGAACCCCTCGCCTGGGCCTCCAATGCCTTTTCGCTCTTAGTCGATAGCTTACTAAGAGCGAACGGATATAGAAGCGAAATAAACAATGCCGAAACACAAACAGGGATCAAAAGCAACAAAGAGATATTAGATAGCGCCACAAACGATGCCAAACCCGTCACTAGGCACGGAAGAAACGCAGTTGTAAATATTCCAATCATCGGCTGTAGGTTCCCAGCCTCTTCAATGCGCGATAACAGGTAGTCACTGTCTTTTGCTAAAACTAAGGGCCGCTCTAAAGCACGGCGGGCAAGCAATCTATAGAAGCAGTTAGCGCCATCGGAAGCCAATTGCTCCGCATATTTTGATCTGAACAGGTTTGTCACCAGCTCAACTGAGAGCAATACTAGCAGGCCTAACCCAATGTATAAAACGTTACGATAATTAGAGCGAAGCAGGCCATAGTCTATAATCAACGATTCAGCTTTAACAACAGACAGCTCCACCAGGGCAGATAAAATGCAGAGCACCATCAACTTGATTACTGTCGTCTTATTTTGAATAAAAAGCTCTGGCATATGTCCATCCCCTCAACTAATAATTATAGCTAGAAAGATGGCATTTTTATTCTATAGCCTCAAGCCGCACGCTTTGCTGACGTCAAATCTTGTCATTACAAACATGCACCTTAGCGCTTAAGACTCGTGGACTGCCAGTCAGCTATGATGCGGGCCCATTTCCTGTGCAGGTCGCGTTCGCGGTCGATAAACATGATGGCAAACGCGATAAACAGCAGCACGCTCGCCACCGCAATGGCGTGCAGGCCCATGCGCTCAATACACCAGTTGCCCAGCACGGCGCCAAACACAAAGGTGAAGATCACGCCAAAGTACAGTGCGCCGTTTTCCAAAAAGCCGCGCTTGTGGGTAATGATGTAATCGTCCACGTTTTGCAAGGCATTACGGAGGTTGCCGATACACATGGTCGTGGCGATGCCGTGTCCATGAATCTTGCGGAAGCTCTCGACCTGCATGCCGCAGGCAAACGAAGTAAGGCAGTTGGCGAGCAGGTTGAAATCGCCACCGGGAATAAAACTCACGCCCAGCAAGATGACGGCTTCAAAAAACACCGTCACTTGGCGCCAGTGAATCACGCTGCCAAACCGTTCGTGTACCAGGTCGGCAAGCATAATGCCCACGGCAAACGACACCACGGGGAAGAAGTAGCGCCCCGCAAGTGCCCAATTGCCCTCCGAGATGCTCACGCCCACAAGCAGGATGTTGCCCGTCTGCGCGTTTGCGAAAACATGGTCGCGCCCAATGTACGAATACACATCCATAAAGCCGCCGGCGAGCGCCAAGATGATGCCCAGCTCAATGGACTCCGATATCTGTTTGGCACGCTGCATCGTCGTGCATCCTCCTTGTTGACGACCCTCTCGTGCGTTGGCGGAGACATAGCCGCCGTTCATACTGTAACCCATTGACAACATGGCGTGCGCGCGAGACGGGTTCTCCAACGCGCAGATACACAGTCTGGAAACAAACGGCGGGCGCGGCACCGACACCCGAGACCTCGTGTACTCCACCAGTCTTTTTAGCCCCGTCCTAAAAAGACTGGTTACAATTACGTGCAGCATACAAACACCGGGAGGGATCGTGGCAAAAAAGCCTCAGCACGCTCAGAACAACCAGCGCAGTCAGCAGGGCAAACAGGGCCAGCAGCGAAAGCGCGGCGGTAAGGCACAGGCCACAACCGTCAAGGCGACACCCGTCCGCCCCTGGCGTCCGGGCCGCGACAAGTTCCTCCCCGTCAGCCGCGCCGATATGGACGCGCGCGGCTGGGACCAGTGCGACTTTGTCTACATCTGCGGCGACGCCTACGTGGACCACCCTAGCTTTGGCATGGCCATCATCAGCCGCGTCCTCGACGCGCACGGCTACAAAGTGGGCATTATCTGTCAGCCCGACTGGACCGACCCCGCCAGCATCACGGTGCTTGGCGAGCCACGCCTGGGCTTTCTCGTCAGCGCCGGCAACATGGACTCCATGGTCAACCACTATTCGGTGACCAAGCACCGCCGCCACACCGACGCCTATACCCCTGGTGGCGAGGAGGGTCACCGCCCCAACCGCGCCGTCACGGTCTACGGCAACCTCATCCGCCAAACGTTCAAGGACGCCCCCATCATCATCGGCGGCATCGAGGCAAGCCTGCGCCGACTGGCCCACTACGACTACTGGCAGGATAAGCTCAAGCGCTCGGTGCTGCTCGACTCGGGCGCCGACATCCTCATCTACGGCATGGGCGAGCACGCGATTGTCGAGATCGCCGACGCGCTCGACGCGGGGCTGCCCGTCGATCAGATCACCTATATCAACGGCACCGTCTACCGCACCAGCTCGCTCGACGAGGTCTACGACTACGACTTGCTGCCCAGCTGGGACGACCTTGCCGCCGACAAGCTCAATTACGCGCGCAGCTTCAATGTGCAGCAGCAGAATATGGACCCCATCACCGGGCATCGTCTGGCAGAGCCCTACCCCAACAGCGTCTATGTGGTGCAGAACCCACCGTCGGCCACGCTCACCACCGACGAGATGGACGAGGTGGCCGAACTCCCCTACGCACGCGACTGGCATCCCGACTACGACGCGGCAGGCGGCGTGCCAGCCTTTGCCGAGATCAAGTTTTCCATTAGCTCCAACCGCGGTTGTTTTGGCGAGTGTTCGTTTTGCGCCCTCACCTTCCACCAGGGCCGCGTGTTGCAGATGCGCAGCCACGACTCGATCATGCGCGAGGCCGAGCTGCTCACACGCGATCCCGAGTTTAAGGGCTACATCAACGACGTAGGCGGACCGACGGCCAACTTTAGCCGTCCCGCCTGCGACAAGCAGCTCAAGCACGGCGTGTGCAAGAACAAGCGCTGCCTATGGCCGAGCGTGTGCAAGAACATGGTGGTCGACGAGAGCGGCTACACGCAGCTGCTGCGCGACCTACGCCAGCTGCCGGGCGTCAAGAAGGTCTTCGTCCGCAGCGGCATCCGTTTTGACTACACTATGGCCGATGCCTCGGACGAGTTTTTGCGCGAGCTGCTGGAGCACCATGTCTCGGGCCAGCTACGCGTGGCGCCCGAGCATGTGAGCGACGCGGTGCTCTCCGTGATGGGCAAGCCGAGCCGCGCCGTCTACGATGCGTTCTGTCGCAAATTTGAGCGCCTGAACCGCGAGTACGAACTCAAGCAGTACGTGGTGCCGTATCTGATCTCGAGCCACCCCGGCTCGACGATGAAGGAAGCCGTGGACCTTGCCGAGGCCGTGCGCGACATGGGCTACATGCCCGAGCAGGTGCAGGACTTCTACCCTACGCCGTCCACCATGTCGACCTGCATGTACTACACCGGCGTGGACCCGCGCACCATGGAGCCGATCTACGTGGCGCGCGACCCGCACGAGAAGGCTATGCAACGCGCGCTCATCCAGTATCGCAAGCCCGAGAACTACAAGCTGGTGCGCGAGGCGCTAGAGAAGGCCGGGCGTCGTGATCTGATCGGCTATACCAAGCATTGCCTGATTCGCCCCGTGCCGCCACGCCCGGGCGAGACGTCTGCCGGCGGTGGGCATGGCACCGGCAAGAAGGGCGGCAAGGCCCACGGTGGCGCCGCCGGCAAGGGGCCCAAGGGCAGCAAGGGTCACGGCGGTATGTCCCGCGCGCAGAACACTGCCGGTCGCAATCGCGCGGCACAGGGGCGTCAGGGCGCCAACGGAGGCGGCAGACGCAACTAGCGCGGCGAGGCGGCATGCCGCCGTTGGCGACACGACACGCCCCACCAATAAAATGCCGCTCGCTGGGGCGTCGCAGAACGATTCCCCGGCGAGCGGCCGATTAATATTGTCTATCTCAAAACGTCGTTACTTTTTGTCGAAACGACCATAGAGCGCAAACGAGAGCGCCGCAGAGATAACCCAAGTCAAAGCGATGCAGACGATAATCATGATCAGGTTCATGGGATTGCCGCTTGGATCGGCATAAACGGGCAACGAGGTAATGCCGGGCATAACAAAGCCGAAGCACTTTGCGCCGAGAACAACGGTAAGCGCACCGCCAATGCCATCCGCAATCATCGCAGCGATAAGCGGAATCCTGTTAGGAACCTGAACGGTAAACAAGGCGGGCTCGGAAATTCCCATAAATGCTGAGAAGGCGCACGTCATTGCAGCGGACTTGAGCTTTTCGTCGGTCATGCGCAGGGCTGCACCAAAAGACGCACCGCTTTCGGCGAGGTTATGGCAGAAAGAGATCGGGAGCAGATAGTCATACCCAAGCGTTGCGATATTGGAAATCTGGATAGGGCTCGTTGACTGATGCATGCCGAAGAGCACGATAAGCGGCATAAAGAAGCCCAGCAGAAAACCGGCAACGGGGCCTAACGTCGAGAATAGCCAAACGATACCGTTGGCAAGACCAAGACCGCACCAGGCACCAATCGGAGCGAGCACAAACAGGTTGACGGGAATCACGATAGCAAGGGAGAGCGCCGGAACGACAACGAGCTTAAAAAGATCCGGCACGACTTTGTCGATTGCACGATATACAAAAGACAAGCCAATGACGCCAAAGATAACCGGGAACACGGAATCGGCGTAGCTAAAAATCGGCACCGCAAAACCGAACAGCGCAAGGGGCGTCTCGCCCGTACCGACAGCGTTGACAATGGTCGGGTACATCAGCGATCCGGCAACACAAAGCGCAAGCGAACGGTTGACCCGGAACTTATCAGCTGTAGACATTGCCAGCAAAAACGGCAAGAAGTAGAACGGGATATCCGAAATCATATTGAATATCGCAAAGTCGCCGGCACCCGTGTCGATTCCAAAAGCCGCGATAGCAGCCAGGATGCCCTTTACGATGCCTCCCGCCACCAGTGCGGGAATGATAGCGGAAAAGATGCCGGTGATGATATCGAATACGCGAGCCGAACCTTTTTGGAGCTCAGGCTGCTCGGCGTCGGCGGAGACCTCGCCACCCATCCTGTCACCTAGCATGGGCTCCAATTCGTCATATACCGACCCCACGCTGGCGCCGATGATAACTTGCCACTGTCCGTCTTTAACCTGCGCGCCCAAGGCGCCGTCAAGCGTCTTAAGGGCCTCCAGGTCTGCCTTGCTATCGTCCTTCAGGTTGAATCTGAGCCTTGTAATGCAGTGCGTTGCCATAACAACGTTATCGGCGCCGCCCACGAGCTCGAGGACACGAGCGGCCAGTTCCTTCTTGTCTGCCACGACAATCACTCCTACCCAAGATCCTCGCCATTAGTGGCGATACATTTCTGATACCAATAGAAAGAGTCTTTACGCGAGCGCTCCGCAGTGCCGTTGCCGCAATTATCCAGATCGACATAGATAAGCCCGTAGCGCTTGTCCATCGTAAGAGGACCGCAGGCAACAAGGTCAATGAATCCCCAGATCATGTATCCGCGCACGTCAACGCCATCGATCACCGCTTCTTTAAGGCACTTTATGTGCTGGCGCAAATAATCGATTCGATACTCGTCGTGGATGCTGCCATCCTCCTCGACTACATCAGATGTACCGAGGCCGTTCTCGGCGATATACAGAGGCAGCCCATAGCGGTCATACATCTGGTTAAGGGTAACCCTCAGGCCAATGGGATCGAGCTGCCAGCCCCACTCACTCGTCTCGAGATAAGGGTTCTTGTTTGCCATGACCAGATTACCCGCAGTCTTCTCCCATCCCTGATCGCAGGTGGATACCTGGGAAAAGTAGTACGAAAAGGCCAGGAAGTCGACCGTGTTGCGAGCGATGAGCTCTTCATCGCCCGGTTCCATTTGAATCTCGATATCACACGCATCGAAATAGCGATTCATATAAGCGGGGTATTTTCCACGAGCCATCACGTCCGTATAGAACCAGTTGGAATACTGGTCGTCGTGAATAGCCTGCATGTTATCTTCGGGACGGCAGGTGGCGGGATACGTACAGAATCGAGCGATCATGCCGCCAACGGGAGTATCGGGCGAAAGACGATGGACAATCTCGACGGCACGCGCATTGGCAACGAACTCGTGGTGCAGGCACTGGAAGATGGCTCGATCGAAGTTCTCCCCCTCTTCGTCTTTGACCAGACAGACCCCGTCCCAAGGCGAAAAACGCGCTGCATTGAACTCGTTAAAAGGCAGCCAGAAATCGACCAGATCGCCCAATTCCGTAACGATTGTCTCGACATAGCGGGCGAAGAAATCAATCGTCTTGCGATTCTTCCATCCCCCATATGTGGTGACAAGATTTACCGGGATGTCATAGTGGAGCATGGTGACGAAGGTTTTAATGCCGTGCTTTTTGCACTCACCCAGCATGCTTCGATACCACTCGATGCCTTCGCGGTTAGGCTCAAGATCATCTCCGTTAGGATAGATTCGGCTCCAGCAAATAGAAGTGCGGAACAGCTTGAGGCCCATCTCCGCAAAAAGCGCGATGTCCTCACGGTAGTGATGATAGAAGTCGTTACCGCGCCTAAACGGGTAGAACTCAACACCATCATCTGCGAGAGCGTTCATTAGTTCGTCATGGCAGAAGGGGTTGTTTTGATGCTTGTCCTCAATCTGGTCATGAGTCCAGGTACCATCCAGCCATCGACAATCCTGCGTCGACTTTCCCTTTCCGCCCTCATTCCAGGCGCCATCGGCCTGCGAGCACGATATGGCTCCGCCCCATAAAAAGTCGGAGTCAAACCCATGTTTTAACTTACTCATTTGCCCTCCTTGATCGGATGCTCCAGCGGATAACCCAATACTAGGAAGAACAAGATGC
>DXMJ01000023.1 GCA_019414265.1 Collinsella sp.
GCCGGCGGCGCCTGGGCGCATCCTCGGCAGCTTACCCTAGCGCCTGTGGTGTCGCTCTTCCTTACGCTCTTCTGCCGCCTGCTCCTCCTGCTTAAAGGCGGGATCGTCGGGGGTGACGAGCTCATCCTCGTGTGTGCGCTTGTTGTAATGGTGGCGCAGCACGGGCTCAAACAGATGTAGATGCTTGGCAAAGGCCGCCGAGCCAATGGCGAGCACGGTAAAGATGAGCACGCGCATGGGCACCTCGACCTGGTTAATCGCGGCGGCGCCGGCCGAAAGCATAATGCACCAGGCGTAGATGAGGAGCACTGCCTGTTTTTGGTTGTAGCCCTCTTGGATCAGGCGGTGGTGGATGTGGCCCTTGTCGGCCTGCCCGATGCTAATGTGGGCGCGCTTGCGGCGCACGATGGCGCTAAACGTGTCGATGATGGGCACGCCGGCAACGATGAGTGGGATGATAAGCGAGGTGAGCGCGGCGGTGCGGCTCACGTTGAGCAACGAGATGGAGCCCAGCGCAAAGCCCAGAAGCAGCGACCCCGAGTCGCCCAAGAAGATGCTTGCGGGGTTGAAGTTGTAGCGCAAAAAGGCCAGGCAGGCGCCAAAGAGCGCAATGGAGAGCGCGGCGGCGTCGATGCGGCCCGAGAGAACGGCCATCGAAAACATGGTGAACGACGCGATGCCGCAGATGCCCGTGGCCAAGCCGTCGAGGCCGTCGATGAGGTTAATGATGTTGGTGAATGCCACCAGATAGATCACGGTGATGGGGTAGGCGAGCCATCCGAGCATGATCTCGCCGGGGGCAAACGGGTTGACGATGACGCCGATGCGCAGGCCGCCCACGCAGGCGATGAGCGCGGCGAGGACCTGACCGGCCAGTTTTTGCTTGGGCTTGAGCTGGAAGACGTCGTCGATAGCGCCGGTCGCAAAGATGACGGTAAAGGAGAGCGCCAGCATGGGATAGCTAATGTGAAGGCGCGGGTGCGGCACCAGGACGGGCGGCCAGCCTAGGTGCCAGGTGCCTAGGATTTGCACAATGCAGGCAACGACCAGGCCCAAAAACACCGCCGTTCCGCCCAAACGCGGGATGGGCTTGGTGTTGATGCGGCGCTTGGAAGGATAGTCGACGGCGTCGAGCTTAATTGCCAAGCGCTTGACCAGGGGCACAATGAGGAAGGTCGTGATAAAGGCCGCCGCTGCCACGCATAGGTACGGTATGTAGCTCGGGGATGTAGCCATGAATCTAAAAACCGCCAAGCGTCGAAGGAAAAGGTCAGAAGAACGCCATGCGCAAAGGGCATAGCCGAACCATGATACTCGACCACGGGGGGTGCATGGAATTGCATGCAGCGATAATCACGCGCTTACCAGATATTGGGATGTTGTCGATGGCTTGTCGGGATACTGGCGGGGATCCATATGGGCTGTAATGGTGGTTTTCGGCAAATGAAAACCACCCCCCACGTTACGAAAATGAACCCACCTAAAACAGGTGGGTGCCCTCATCGACTGTTCCAGCGTCCTTAACAACGAAGGATACCTGTACTAGGTACGACTGTGTGGGCTCCCTAAATAAACGCGACGGTTCACCCAGTTGCTCCGCGGGGGGCGGAATACCTACATCATAAAGCGGCACTTTGTCGATTCCAGTCTTGACATTACAAAAATCGTGTCGGACGATTACGGCGCCTTGGGCTCGAGCCGTCTGTGCGGTTGGTCCCTTTACGTTTGAGCTGCTGAATCATTGTTTTGGAGCATGTTTTTATGCCGACGTCGTTGACCGAACTTTTTTCGCCCGCCTGCCATTTGTGTCCGCGCCGTTGCGGTGCGGCGCGCGACGAGGGCGCGCGTGGCGTGTGCGGCGCCGACAACACGCTTAAGGTCGCCCGCGCGGCGCTCCATATGTGGGAGGAGCCGCCCGTTTCGGGCGAGGCCGGCTCGGGTACGATTTTCTTTAGCGGCTGTTCGCTCAAATGTATCTACTGCCAAAACCACGAGATCTCGACGGGCAATTTCGGTCTTGAGATTTCGCCCGAGCGTTTGGTCGAGATTATGCTGGAGCTGCAGGACCAGAGCGCCAATAACATCAACCTGGTGACGGCGACGCACTATGCGCACCTGTTGCCTGCCGCGATTGCCGCGGCACGGACGCGCGGGTTGGTCATCCCAATTGTCTACAACACGAGTGGTTACGAGCGCGCGAGTGCCGTGGCGGCGCTGGGCGACCTGGTCGACGTGTGGCTTACGGACTTTAAATATGCCGATGCCGGGCTTGCGCAGTCGCTCTCCCACATTAAGGACTACCCGCGTGTGGCCGTGTCGGGCTTAGCGCAGATGGCACGCGAGATCGAGCGCCGCGGGGGAGAGCTAGTGGACGAGAATGGGCTCATGAAGCGCGGCATGATCGTGCGCCACCTGGTGCTGCCGGGGCATGCGGATGACTCGTGCCGCGTGCTAGACCTTGTGTGGCAGACGGTGGGCGACGTGCCGATCTCGGTCATGAACCAGTACACGCCCAATGCGCTCATGCGCGAACAAGGCGGCGACCTGGCGCGCGCCGTGACGCGCGAGGAGTATGAGCAGGTGCTCGACCATGCCGACGACCTGGGCTTTACGACGATGTTCTGGCAAGAGGGCGGCGCGGTAGACGAGAGCTTCACCCCAGCCTTCGATACCACCGGCGTCCTTACCAGCACAAAGTAACGCATTCGCCGATGATTTTTCTGGGACGGGGATTAAAAAATCATTCGGTACACAATGTTTTTTAATCCCCGTTCCAGAAAAATCATCGAGAGGATCGCCTACTCGAAAAGTTGTCAAAATAGCCGCGCCCCAAAAAGACTGATTATTGGGCGTTGACAGTTGGCGAGCCGTAGGTAAAATATCGACTTGTCCTGGGGACGTAGCTCAGTTGGGAGAGCGCTGCCGTCGCATGGCAGAGGCCGAGGGTTCGACTCCCTTCGTCTCCACCCTTGGATTTGATAAGCCGCTGACATTGTGTCGGCGGCTTTTTTTAAAAGAAAGGGCTGTACCATGGCCGAGCTTGAGTCCCAACCACTGTCTGCCGAGGAACGCGCCGAGTTGGAAGAGCTCCGCGCCGAGAAAGCTCGTCGCGAGGCCCAGGAAGAGGCACGCCGCGAGCGTGAGGAGTTGGCCGCCCTGCGTGCCGAGCGCGAGAAGGCCGAGGAGGCCGCTGCGAAGGTTGCATCCGAGCCCAAGCCCGCGCCCGCACCCAAGCCCGCTGCTGCGAAGCCTGCACCTGCCGCGCCCAAACCTCAGCCTAAAAAGGCCGCTCGTCCCAAGTCCGTCGATCCCAAGCCGAGCCGTGACGAGATGAGCTTTGCCCAGCGCATGGTTACCTCCAAGGAGCCTGCGGGTGAGAACGAGATCCCCGGTATGGCGCCGGCTCAAAAAATCATCATTGTCCTTGCCCTCATCGCGTTTGTCATCTTTATGGGCTACACGATCCTGACCAGCATGGGCCTGCTTTAGCCTGTTCGCGCTGGGCTCCATGCCCGCACGCCCGCCTCGCCAACCCTCAACCTCTGCACAACGCATCCGAAAGGTCGCCCCATGGCTTTGACCGACATCTCGCATCCCACCGACATTGCAATGCTCACTGATCTGTACGAACTCACTATGGCCCAGGGCCTGTGGGAGAGCGGCAAGGCCAATGAGCAGGGTTGCTTTACGGCGTTTTACCGCGACCATCCCTTCGGCAGCGCGTATGCCGTCATGTGCGGCACCGCCGAGCTGCCCGAGCTTGTCGAGAACCTGCGCTTTACGCCCGAGGACATCGACTATCTAGCTTCGCTCCAGGCTCCGGCCGGCGGCTCGATGTTTAAGCCTGGATTCCTCGACTACCTGCGCGATTTTCGTGCGCATGTAAACATCGACGCCGTGCCCGAGGGCGAGCTCGTCTTTCCGCGCGAGCCCATGGTTCGCGTCACCGGCCCCGCGCTGGAGTGCCAGCTGCTCGAGACGGCGCTGCTCAACATCGTTGGGTTCCAGACGCTTGTCGCCACCAAGACGGCGCGCGTGGTGCTGGCGGCGGACGGCCGTCCCGTTGCCGAGTTTGGCCTGCGCCGCGCTCAGGGTCCCGATGGCGGCTTGGCCGTCGCGCGCGCGAGCTACGTTGCCGGCTGCTCCTCTACGTCCAATGTGCTCGCCGGCCGCCGCTACGGTATTCCCGTCTTTGGCACGCATGCGCACAGCTGGGTGATGAGCTTCGATTCCGAGCTCGAGGCCTTCCGCGCCTTTGCCAAGTCGAGCCCCAAGAACTGTACGCTGCTCATCGACACCTATGACGTGCGCGAGGGCTGTGAACATGCCATTACGGTTGCCAAGGAGATGGAAGCGGTGGGCGAGCGCCTGTCGGCCATTCGCATCGACTCCGGCGACCTCGCCAAGCTCTCAAAGTATGTGCGCGGCCGTTTTGATGCCGAGGGCCTGCCCTATGTGGGGATCTCGGTTTCTAACGATTTGGATGAGTACACGATTCAGTCCCTGCTCGACCAGGGCGCGCCCATCGACAGCTTTGGCGTGGGCACCAAACTCGCGACCTGCTACGATCAGCCTGCGCTGGGCGGCGTGTACAAGCTTTCGGCCCGTCGTGCGAGCGACGCGGAGCCGTGGACGCCGGTGGTCAAGCTCTCCGAGCAGCCCTACAAGCGCACGATCCCGGGTGTGCAACGCGTGCGCCGTTATTACGACGGCTTTGGCGGCCCGGTTTGCGACATGATTTATGACGAGGATCATCTGGCAGGGGAGGGCGCCGCGCGCGGCAATACCCTTGTGGCCGTGAACGATGCCGCCCTGGTGACCGACGTGTCCGAACTCGAGTATCGCGAGCTGCTGGTGCCGATCGTGCGCGATGGCAGTGCGGTGGCTCCGCGTGAGAGCATCCAGGACGCGCGCGAGCGCTGTGCTTGGGCGCTCGACCATCTGGACGCAGCTTTCAAGCGCTTCCTGTACCCGCAGACCTATGTGGTGGGTATGGAGCAGGGCCTGGCTCAGGTGCGCGACGAGCTCGTGCGCAAGAACATGGCCGCGGCCTCTGCCTTTCCCTGGGCTCACTAATTCCTTGGGCGGTAGGGGCGAGTCACGCTTCCCTGGCCACCGCCTCGGCCGTTCGCTGAACAGTTGATTGGTTTGACGTATGACGACTTCTTATAAAACGATGGTGGTAAAGATCGGTTCGTCCACGGTGGTGGGCGCCGACGGCAAGGTCAACCGCGCCTTTATCGGCGGGCTTGCCGACCAGGCCGCAGCGCTGCGCGAGCTTGGCTGGCGCCTGATCGTGGTGAGCTCGGGCGCCATTGCCTGCGGCTATCCCGTGCTGGGCTTCGACCGTAAGCCGGTCGGCGACCTGCCGAGCCTGCAGGCCTGCGCCTCGGCCGGTCAGTGCATCATCTCGTCGGCCTACGACGAGGAGTTCCATGCGCGCGACCTGCTCACCTCGCTCGTGCTGCTCACGCGTCACGACACGGCGCGCCGCACGTCCTACCTGCACGCGCGCGACGCCCTGCTTCGCCTTGTGGAGCTGGGTGTGGTGCCGGTCGTCAACGAGAACGATACCGTCACCGTCGATGAGATCAAGTTTGGCGACAACGACACGCTGGCGGCGCTTGTGAGCTGCCTGGTTTCTGCCGATCTGTGCGTGACGCTCTCGGACATCGATGGTCTCTATACTGCCAATCCGCATGAAGACCCCACGGCCGAGTTTGTTCCTGTCGTGCATAAGATCGATGCCAAGATTATTGCCTCGGCGGGCGATTCTTCCACATCGGTGGGCACGGGCGGCATGATTACCAAGATCCGCGCGAGCCGCATCCTGATGACGGCGGGCATTCAGAGCGTGATTTGCTCGGGCGAGGAGCCCGATGCGCTCGTGCGTCTCGCCCGCGGCGAGAGCGTGGGCACGCTGTTCGATCCGCCGGCGGAGCGTCTGGACATCGCACCCCGCAAGCTGTGGATCGCGCTGGGCGACAAGGCACATGGCTCGGTGACGGTCGATGATGGTGCTGCGAAGGCGCTGGTCAGCCGTGGCTCTTCCCTGCTTGCGGTGGGTATTCGCGAGGTCGATGGCCAGTTTGCCGAGGGCGATGTGCTCGATGTGTGCGATCCGAGCGGTATGGTCGTCGCCCGCGGTATCGCCGAGGCCGATTCGGACGTGCTGGAGCTTGCTGCCGGTCGCCGCCAGGACCAGATCGCCAGCAACCGCCTGCTCGCAGACCTGGCCGAGAAGCCCGCGATACACAGGGATAACTTGATCGTATTTGCATAAAGAAAGACAGCGCTGCGGATCGTTTCCCGTGGCGCTGTCTTTCTCGTGCCGGCACTTGGGGACGTTCCTTTTGTGCCGGCAGGTGGGGACGCTCCTTTGCTAGAAGATTTGGCGCAGGTCTCCGCGGTTGAGGGCTTCGTTGAAGAGGTGCTTGAACACCACGCTACCGTGTAGACCGTCGTGCTCGAACTCGTTGGTCACCCAGGCATGCGAGTTACCCACGCGGCTGAGCGTATCGAGCTGCATGCCCGAATCGACGTACATGTCGTCGAAATACACCGCGGCCTGCAGGGGCACCTCGTTGCACGCCAGTCGCTGCGGGTCGTAGATCTTGTCCCAGCTGGTGTCTTCCATCAGCAGGTCCATGGCGGGCTTGAAGGGCTTGAGCTCGGGCATCTGCTCGAACATCCACGGGAACATGGCCTCGCCGGTAAACATGAGCGGGCGCGCGAGGGTGTCAAACTCGGCGCGGTGTGCCTTCTCTTCAGCCGCGGTCCAGCCAATGGGCATGGTGTCACCGTCGGCGTATATGAACTCCTGCAGCGTCCAGTACAGCGGATTCGTGCGCGTGTTGGTGCGCTCGAAGGCGCGCATCAAAAAGCTGTCGGATACTGAGGAGCCGCAGCTCAGCGTACCGTCGCCGTCAACAAAAGCGTGATCGATAATCCAATGCATGCGCTCAAAGCTCGGCTTCATGCCAAAGTCGCTGCCCATGAGCTGTAGGCGCTCGACCGTCATCGGCGAGCCGTCGGGCAGCACGGGCTTCTGAGCCTCGAGCGCATCGGCCAGGGCTGCCACGCGCTCGACGTCGGCAGGGTAGCGGTCGTAATACTGCTGCGTTTTGGCGACCATGCGCGGGAAGGTGTGCGCGTAGACTTCGCTTGCGCTCGCCGGCACGTGGGGGATGCCGCCGCAGGTAAAGCTTGCCGCCACGCCCTCGGGGAAGAGCGACAGATAGCTCAGCGTCAAAAAGCCGCCGTAGCTCTGCCCGAGTGTGACCCAGGGCCTGCCGCCAAAGCCTACCAGGCGCAGGTACTCAAAATCGCGCACGATAGAGCTGGCGAGGTGACGCTTGAGGAAGTCCGCCTGCGAGCGGGCCGCATCGGCGCCGGCTGCCTCGGCGCGCTCGCCCAAGGCCGCGATCGTGCGTCCGTCAACACAGCTGCTGCGTCCGGTGCCGCGCTGGTCGGGCAGGACCACGCGGAAGTGTTTGACGGCCTCCTCGATCCAGCCGTCGCTCGTGGGCGACAGCGGACGCGGGCTCTCGCCGCCGGGGCCGCCCTGCAAAAAGAGAAGGAGCGGCAGGTCGTCGTTGATGCGGTCGGGTGCGCAAACCACGCGGTAGAAGAGCTTGATGCTCTCGGGCGCGCCGGCGATGGGCGCCGGCATAGCGCCGCGGCGCATGGTGCTGCCGACGGCCAGGAGCATTGGCTCCAGGCCGCGCCAGTCGAGGGGGACGTCGATGCTGTGGTCCTCGACATACAGGCCGGGGACGTGGTACGAAGTAATGAGGGCCATGTGAGTCTTCCGTTCGTTGCGGTGTTTCGGGTTGACCAATTCTACCGCCGCGGGCGAGGCCATGCGCAAATCGGCTACCATGGTTGCAAACTTCTAGGAGAAAGGGCCGTCCATGTCGGTCGATATAGCCACGTATGTCCACGATCTTGCCGTTGCCGCTAAGGCAGCGTCGGCCTCGCTTGCCACGGCGAGCGACGAGCAGCGCCAGGAGGCCGTGCGCGCCATGGCCGCAGCACTGCGCAACGGTATCGACTCCATCGTCGCCGCCAACGAGCTCGATATGTCCGCTGCGCGTGATGCGGGCACCTCGGTCGGATTGCTCGATCGTCTGCTGCTGACGCCCGAGCGCGTCGAGGGCATGGCCGCCGGCCTGGAGAAGCTCGCCGAGCTGCCCGATCCCGTGGGCCGCGTGCTCGATCACCGTGTGCTTGCGAGTGGCGTGGACCTTACGCGCGTGAGTGTGCCGCTGGGCCTGGTTGCCATGGTCTACGAGGCGCGCCCCAACGTGACGGCCGATGCCGCGGGCATCTGCATCCGCACCGGCAACGCCTGCATCCTGCGCGGCGGTTCGCTGGCCTATCACTCGTGCGCCATGATTGCCGAACTGCTGGCCGATGCGCTTGAGGCCCAGGGCTTTCCACGCGAAGCTATCTCGATGATCGAGTCCACCGACCGCGAGGCCACCGGCGAGCTCATGAAGCTCCGCGGTATTGTCGATGTGCTCATTCCGCGTGGCGGTGCGGGCCTGATCCAGCGCTGCGTGCGCGAGTCGCTTGTGCCGGTGATCGAGACGGGCACAGGCAACTGCCACATCTACGTGCATGAATCCGCCGATTTTGACAAGGCGCTCAACATTATCGTCAACGCTAAGACGCAGCGCGTGGGCGTGTGCAATGCCGCCGAGTCGCTGCTGGTCGACCGTGCCGTGGCGGATTCGTTTTTGCCGGCGGTCGTTGCCGTGCTGCACGACCACGGCGTGCTGATTCACGGCGACGAGGCCACGTGCGCCGCATGCGCTGCCGCCGGGCTTGCCGAGGGCGACGACTATGTTGCCGCGACTGAGGAGGACTGGGGCCGCGAGTATCTGGCGCTCGAGATGAGCGTGAAGGTCGTGGCGAACGAGGACGAAGCCATCGCGCACATCAACCGCTACGGCACCATGCACTCCGAGGCCATCGTTGCCGAGGACGAGGATGCCTGCGAGCGCTTCCTGGACGCGGTCGATGCCTCGGCCGTGTATGCCAACGCCAGCACGCGCTTCACCGACGGCGGCGAGTTTGGCCTGGGCGCCGAGATCGGCATCTCGACCCAAAAGCTCCACGCCCGCGGCCCCTTTGCCGCCGAGGCCCTCACTACCTACAAATACAAGCTCCGCGGCACCGGCCAGGTCCGCCCCTAAACCCCTCGTAAACGAAAACCGCCACAAAGGTGCCTGTCCCCTTTGTGGCGGTTTTAGGTGGCGTGGGCGGTTAGGCCTGGAAGGTATCGCGGTCGGGGGCGAAGGACTGCATGGCCGCGATGGTACGGTCGAAGAGCTCGGGGAGCTCCCAGCCCAGCATCTCGGCACCCTGCGTAATCACGTCGCGCGAGCAGCCGGCGGCAAAGCGCTTGTCCTTGAACTTCTTCTTGAGCGACTTGGTCGTAAAGTCCATGACGCTCTTACTCGGACGCATGATGACGGCAGCGCCGATCAGGCCGGTGAGCTCGTCGCAGGCAAACAGGATCTTTTCCATCTGCAGCTCGGGCTTGGGCAGCGAGGTGTTGAAGTCCGACGTGTGCGTCTGAATGGCGCGAATGAGATCGGGAGAGGCGCCCTCGCCTTCAAGGATCTCGGCCGCATAGATGGTGTGGTTCATGGGGTCGTCCTCATGCTCCTCCCAATCCAGGTCGTGCAGCAGGCCGACGATGCCCCAAAACTCCTCGTTCTCGGGGTCGAACTCGCGCGCAAAGTAGCGCATGGTGCCCTCGACCGTTTCGCCATGGGTGATGTGGAACGGGTCCTTGTTGTGCTCGTTGAGCAGTTCGAACGCACGGTCGCGGGTGATTCCGGCGGTAAGTGGCTCTGCCATAAGAGGCTCCTTGTGCTCGTAGGTATCGCTAAGAATGAATACTACTAGAACGACTAGAACGAAAAAACCACCACAAAGGTGCCTGTCCCCTTTGTGGTGGTTTTTGGCGCGGATGGGTTAGTTGAGGGCGGCTTGGGCTAGGCGAGCTTCGGCGTCCTCCTCGGTGACGCCCAAGGCCACGGCGAACTCCTCGATGGAGCGGCGCTTGGCCTCCTTGAGTACGCGCATGTAGTAGGAGCTGGGCTTTTTATCAGCTTCCTCGGCCTGGCGAATGCGGTGCATCATGGTCTTTGCCACGCGGACCGTCTCGGGCGCGCCCAGCTTGAGCTGCTGCTTAAAGTGCGTCTCCTCAAGCGAGCTGTTGCGCTCGGTAAAGGTGTCGCACTCCAGCTCGTCATAGTGGCTCAGCAGGTGCTCGGCATCTTGCTGCGAGATGGCGGCGTGCAAACGGTCGGCCTGCGCCACGGGGTACATAAGGATCGTCTGCGCATGTCCCTGCTTGGTCTCGAGCAACAGCATGGGCTGCGGTGTGTCGTCCCTAAAACCGACGACGGTGCAGACTCCCTGACCCGGATGAATGACGTGTTGACCGATTGAGAACATGCTACCTCCAACTTATACGAATTTACGTATGTCTAGAATAACACGCTGACGTGCGCAAATCCTCACTTTATGCAGGAAAAGCACACAACTCTGATAGGTAAGAGTATTCGATAACAGACGCAGCTCATTCACACCTTTATGCATTTTCAACGCCTGCATAATCTGCAGGCAGACTGGCATCTTTGAGTGACTCCATACAAGCTGTAGTCATTTTTGTGCATATGCAATATCTATTAGCTTTACCCTGCGACAGTGCCCGTCGCTTGTGATAGAGTGCTACAAACTCTGGCTTTTGCCCTACGAGTGACCAAGAGCTCGGGGGCTTTAACACAAGGAGGATCTATGCCCGAGAAGATTGAAGAGCTGGTACGCGCTGCGCTTGCTGCGGCTCAGGAGGCCGGCGACCTTTCCGCATTTGAACTTGACGATTGCGCCATCGAGCGACCGGCTGACACTTCTCATGGCGAGTGGACCTCTACCATGGCCCTGAAGTCCGCCAAGCTGGCCCACTGCGCCCCGCGCAAGATCGCCGAGGCCATCGTTGCCCATATGCCCGAGGACCCCGCGATCGAGAAGGTCGAGATCGCAGGCCCCGGCTTCATCAACTTCTACCTCTCCGTTGCCGTCAAGAATGCCATCTTTGGCGAGGCTCGCGAGAAGGGTATGGACTTCGCTAAGTCTAACGTCGGTGGTGGCCTGAAGACCCAGGTCGAGTTCGTTTCCGCTAACCCCGTCGGCCCCATGCACATCGGCCACGGCCGCTGGGCCGCGCTGGGCGACTCGCTCTGCCGTGTTATGGACCACGCCGGTTACGACATCCAGCGTGAGTTCTACATCAACGACCACGGCTCTCAGATGAACACCTTCGGCAACTCCATCAGCACGCGCTATATGCAGCTTGCCGACATCATCGCCAAGCAGGGCGTGGATATCGACGAGGCTCACAAGCTGCTGATCGCCGACCGCGACGCCTTTGTTGCCGACGAGAACGACGAGCACCCCGAGACCCATCCGTATCAGGACAACTTTGCCGAGACTCTGGGCAAGGACTCCTACGGCGGCGACTACATCATCGACGAGGCCGCCGAGTTCTGGCGCACCGACGGCGATAAGTGGGTCGACGCCGATCCTCGGGAGCGCATGGAGAGCTTCCGCGAGCGCGGCTACGTAAAGATGGTCGACAACATGCGCGACCTCTGCCACGCCGTCAATTGCGACTTCGATCGTTGGTACTCCGAGCGTTCGCTGTACGTGAAGGACACCGAGGGTGAGACCGCCGGCACCTCTGCCGTCGACCGCGCTTTTGAGAAGCTCGACAAGATGGGCTACCTCTATACCAAGGACGGCGCCCTGTGGTTCCGCTCCACCGACCTGGGCGATGACAAGGACCGCGTCCTGATCAAGTCCGACGGCGAGTACACCTACTTCGCCTCCGACGTTGCCTATCACTGGGATAAGTTCCAGCGCGTCGATCACGTCATCGACATCTGGGGCGCCGACCACCACGGCTACATCGAGCGCGTCCGCTGCGTCTGCGACGCTCTTGGCTATCCCGGAAAGTTTGAGGTTCTGCTGGGCCAGCTCGTCAACCTGCTGCGCAACGGCAAGCCCGTCCGTATGTCCAAGCGCAAGGGCACCATGGTGACCCTGCAGGAGCTCGTCGACGAGGTCGGTTCCGATGCCGCTCGCTACACGCTCATCTCCAAGAGCTCCAACCAGATGGTCGACTTCGACATCGAGGCCGTTAAGAAGCGCGACAACTCCAACCCGGTGTACTACGTGCAGTACGCTCACGCTCGCGTCTGCTCCATCCTGCGCCGTGCCGCTGACGTAACGCCTGAGCAGGCCGACGAGATGGGCATGAAGGCCGTTGCCGCCAAGGCCATCGGTGAGAACGTCGATTACTCGCTGTTGACCGACCCGACCGAGCTCGCCCTTTCGCGTAAGCTCAACGAGCTCACCGACCTGATCGCCAGCTGCGCTCGCGACCGCGCCCCGTTCCGTCTGACGCACTTTGCCGAGGAACTCGCTGGTGACTTCCACAGCTTCTATGCTGCCTGCCAGGTGCTGCCGAGCGAGGGCCGTCCCGTCGACCCCGAGCTTTCGCGTGCCCGTCTGGCCGCTTGCGATGCCGTCCGCGTGACGCTCGCCCTGGTGCTTACCCTCGTTGGCGTTTCCGCGCCCGAGCAGATGTAATCTGCGGTTCATTTGACCGTGTAGGTTCGGCTTTGCTGAGCCCTATAAGCCCGATCTCCATGCGAGGTCGGGCTTTTTTCGCAAATGCCGACGTATTGACGAATTTGGAACTGCTGGAAATACGAAACTATGCCGGTTTACTACGATGAATTGGGAATTTCCAACCACGCCGGCTTTTCGCAAAAAAGCGCAAGGCATCTACCTGCGGTTTTAGTTCAACATGTTTCGGAGTGGTCGCGGTTGATCGATTCGTCGTAGTAAACCGCCATAGTTTTGGCGGAGGCAGTCTGATTTGTGGGTGGTAGACCAAAGAGTGTCCCTTTTGACTAGTCGTTTAAGAACGCCCCTAATGACTAAGTTGCAGGTGGCGGCGGTTGTGTTACACTAACGCTGCGTAGTTGACGCAATCATCTCGATACAGATCAATGATGTCCGTCGTTTTGAACGGAACTAGACTGTTTAGCCGCCCTGAAGGTTTATGCAGGGAGCATGTGATCACAGGGCTTGAAAAGAAAGTTGAGCAAACACTGTGTCTGATCAACAGCAAGAAATCGAAATAACGACGACGCAAGCCGCTCCCGCTGCACCGGTTGCGTCGGACCAGGTCGCGGCGCCCGCGCAAGCCTCGGCTCCCGAGACGCCTAAGGCTGCTTCGACGCCTGCGCCTGCAACTGGTGAGGAGGCTGCTCCGGCAAAGCCCAGGCTCGCGCGCCGCACGGCCAAGCCTGCCGCTGACGGCGAGGAGGTCACCAAGCCCAAGCGCCGTACCACGCGCACGACGCGCGCCAAGCGCACCGTTGCAGCTGACTCCTCGGTGCCGATTTCCGATGAGGTCGCGCAGGCACGTGCGTTGGCGCAGATTAGCGAGGCTCAGGTGGTGCGCGCCCGCCGTCGTGCTGCCGAGCGCGAGGCCGCGGCTCTGACCGAGCTTGCAGCTCCGTCTGTGCCCGAGACGCCTGCCGCCATCGAGACCCCTGCCGCCGACCTGCCGACCGAGAAGCCGGCACCGCGCACACGCCGCCGCACGGCTGCTAAGGCCGAGCAAGTTGCGGAACAGGTAGCCCCCGAGCTCACTGAGGCTTCGGTCCGTTCCGCGGCAGGGGAGGGCGCATCGCCTGCTGAGCCCGCTGTGCCTGTCGAGGCCAGCGAAGTTCCCGTTGTCGATCCGGCTTTGCGCCCGCACCGTCGCGGTCGCAAGCCCAAGGCCTTCGTCGAGGCAGAGAAGGCCGCAGCCGCAGCCGCCGCCGCTCGGGATGCTGCGGCGACCGCCGAGTCTGCAACCGCTGCCGATGCACCCGTCCAGGATGCTACGACTTCCGAGGCCGCTCCCGCCGATGCCGAGCCCGCCGACGTCCGTCCCGGTCGCAGCCGTCGTACTGCTGCTAAGCGCACGTCCAAGGCCAAGGCTGCCAAGAAGGGTGCGTCCGAGGATTCCGCCGAGACGACCGCCGATGCATCGACTGATGCCGCCGAGCCCCAAGACGTCGAACAGTCTGCGTCCGAGAAGCCCAAGCGCGGTCGTAAGAAGTCCGCTAAGGCCAAGGCGTCCGAGCAGCAGGCTGATGCCGAAGCGCAGATTGATTCCGGCGCCGAGGCCAATGACGCCGCTGCGGCCAATGCCGGCGCCGCCGCAACCGATGGTGCCGCCCCCGCTGAGGGCGGAGACGGCACTCGTTCCAACCGTCGCCAGCACAAGCGCAACGAGGAGCGCAACGATCGCAAGGACGAGCGCAACAACGACCGTCGCAACCGTCAGCGCGATCGCAAACAGCGCAACAAGGAGCGCAACGCCGCCCCCACCGAGCCCACGCTTTCGCGTGAGGAGCTCGCTGCCATGAAGGTCGCCGAACTGCGCGAGAAGGCCAAGGAGTTCGAGATCGAGACGACCGGCAAGAAGAAAGCCGAGCTCGTCGAGGAGATCTACGTCACCGCCGCGAAGGCCGAGGGCTTCCGCGACATCAAGGGCATTCTGCAGATTCGCCCGGACAGCTCCGGCATTATCCACGCCCATGGCTACATGAAGTCCAACGACGACGCCTTCGTGCCCGCCTACCTCATCCGCTCCGCGCGCCTGCGCACGGGCGACGTCATCGAGGGCTCGCTGCGTCCTTCGCGCGGCGGCGACAAGCGCGCCGGTCTCGCCAAAATCACGACCGTCAACGGTCTGGACCCCGAGCAGATTCGCAACCGTCCCAAGTTCGGCGACCTCACCCCGGTCTATCCCAACGAGCCGCTGCGCATGGAGCACGGCAAGGACTCCATTACCGGTCGCGCCATCGACATCGTGTCGCCGATTGGCAAGGGTCAGCGTGGCCTGATCGTGTCCCCGCCCAAGGCCGGCAAGACCACGATCCTCAAGAAGATCTGCCAGTCTATCTCGATTAACAACCCCGAGGTGCACCTCATCTGCCTGCTCGTCGACGAGCGCCCCGAAGAGGTCACCGATATGCAGCGTTCCATCAAGGGCGAGGTTGTGGCGTCGACCTTCGATATGCCCGCCGACAACCACACTCGTGTGGCAGAGCTCGTCATCGAGCGCGCCAAGCGCATCGTGGAGCTGGGCGGCGATGTCGTGGTGGTGCTCGACTCCATCACGCGCCTTGCCCGCGCCTACAACTTGGCGGCGCCCGCCTCAGGCCGCATCCTTTCGGGCGGCGTCGATTCGGCGGCCCTGTATCCTCCCAAGCGCTTCCTGGGCGCAGCCCGTAATATCGAGAACGGTGGCTCGCTCACCATCCTGGCCTCTGCCCTCATCGACACCGGTTCCAAGATGGACGAGGTCATCTTCGAGGAGTTCAAGGGTACCGGCAACATGGAGCTTAAGCTCGACCGCGACCTGGCCGACCGCCGCATCTTCCCGGCTATCGACCCCGTTGCCTCCGGTACGCGCAACGAGGACCTGTTGGTCGACGAGCAGATGCGTCCGTTTGTCTTTGGCCTGCGTCGCATTCTTGCCGGCATGAACAACACCGAGCGCGCGGCCGCATCGTTTATCAAGGGTCTTAAGGGCACCAACACCAACCAGGAGTTCCTGGTGCGTTCGGCCAAAAAGCACAGCGACTACGAGCAGACGTTCTAGGTTGTCATCCACACGCAGCGATAGTCATCAATGCAATAAAGGGTCGGGGCTTTGAGCCTCGGCCCTTTTCTATATCGCCGCTCAGCGCTTTTTTGACCATAAGACTGGCAAGCAGCAGGTTTCCCGTTTCAATCCGACATCGTCGCTTGCAATCGACAGGGCGGTTTCGCATAATAGCTTTTAAGCTTCGCGACGGATAACGCAGATGAAACGAACCATATACCGTTGCTTTGGGGCATAGCCCCGCTTCATCTTCTCTCGCGCAGCCAACTGAATGATGCGATTTGGGTGCTGGAAGATGGGGAGAGCTCATGGCTTCTTCTGATGCAACACAACGAGCAGTCCTTGCCGGACTTTCGTGCGGGATCGGACTTGCCGCTCCCGTGGTTATGTATGCCGCGACGCTACCGTTTTCGTCGGTGAACGAGACGGTCGTGGCGGGTGCGGTTCCCTTCGCTGTGGGCGCGGTGGCGGGCGTGGGTATCTATGCCGCATCGCTGGGTATTTCCGAATACCGTGCGCAGCGTGAAGAGCGTCTGTTCCAGCCCGATGCCATGGGCGGTGCCGCCAATCTCAATCAGCATCAAAGCGAGTTCAAGACCGCCTCGATTCCAGCTCAGCAGCAGGATGCGACTCCTTATGCTGCTGTTTCTGCTTCTCAGGCTCAGTCGGAGCAGTCTACCTCGGCATTCCTTTCCGGCCTGACCGGTGCGTTCCAGCGCCGTCATGCCGATGATGGTGTCCCTACCATCGCTCGAGCCGCAGATGCTATGGACGAGGACGAGGCTTGGTCCATGATCGACAGTATGCTCGACGACGATTCGCCGGTGAGCTGCGACCCTGCACACTCGCGCGACGTCTATCAAGTCGCCATCGACGAGCTCACCAACGGCGGGCAGACCGGCTCCTTCAATCGCGACGACATCGCCGCCGCGGCACGCGCCGTGTCTGGCTCCCAGGCCGCCCCTGCGGGCAGCACGGCGGCTTTCGTGGCACTCGTCGCCAACGCGGCAGCCAATAACGCCTACAGCGCTACCTCGGCGGACGCGAACGCTTCTGCCGACAATTCGTACGTTGATGAAGCCATGACCGCGGACGAGGAGGCCGTTGCCGCCCGCCGTGCCGCCGAAAGCTCGCTTTGGGGCGCTCCTGCCCAGCAGCAGGCGGCTGAGGCTGCGCCGTACAACTCAAACCTCGCCAGCATGCCTATCATCTCCGGTGCCGCGGACATCGATCTCGATGACCTCGATGAGCCTGCAGCCATCACCGCATCGATTGATGCCCAAGATCGCATCGACACCGGCGACCTTCCGGACGCCTCGCTCGAGGTTGATGTTCCCATGGCCGATTACTCGGGCCACGAGGACATGTGGGCCGCCGCCACCGCGATTCTGGATGAGATTGACGAGCCTGCTCCTGTTGCAGCCCCCGCTCCCGTCGCTGCCCCTCAGCCTGCTGCCCCCGCCTATGTCGGCCGTCACAGCGCTGTGTTCCCCGAGGATACCGCCCGTATCTCGCGCGAGAGTATCGAGCGGGCCGAGGCTATTGCCGCCGGCATTATGGAAAATCGTCGTCACGAGCGCGTCAATCAGATCCTCGAGGAAGAGATCGAGCGCCTGCAGTCCTCTACCGCCAAGCGTACGGGCCGTGCCTATCTAAGCGTTATCGAGGGCGGTACCGCCAGCTTCGCGCCGCTCCGCGCGGAGGCATAACTTCTGCATGGTTAAGATCAATCGAAAATGGGCGGTCGTGACCTGCCTGATGGCGCTCTTGATCTGGGGCAATTCGCTGGTTCCCGGCTCGGGGTCGGGCTCGCTGAGTCTAACGGTCATGGAAACTATCCGCGGTTTCCTGCACGGCGTGGGACTTCCATATGCATGGGTGACCAACTTTGTTGTTCGCAAGTGCGCGCATTTTACCGAGTATATGGTGCTCGGCATCCTGGCAACGCACGCCTTTGATCTTGAGGGCCGGCGCACCTTTGACGTGCTGCTGCCCACGGCGGTGTTCCTGCTGCTGATTCCCTCGATCGACGAGACGATTCAGCTCTTTGTGCCGGGACGCGCCGGCATGATCACCGATGTGATGATCGACTGCTGTGGAGCGGCAACGGGCGTTGTGCTCCGATATCTCTTACGGTCGCTGATGTGCGCCAAAAAGGCCGCCTAGGACGTATTGTTTGGTCCTAGGCGGCCTTTTTTATTTGAGGGCTTATATGAGGCGTGGTGGCGTCGTTCCGTAGGTCGGATTTGCCGGGCGTGCCACGCCCCGTGGGTGCGTCTGCTACTGAAGCGCCTGTGCGCCCAGGGCCAGGCAGCCCATGATGCCCTGCTTGCCCTCGAGGCTGTTGTTGACGATGTAGTTATCGATGTCGTTGACCTCGGGCGTGACGATATAGCCGTTGAGCATCTCGGCGCACTTCTTGCGCGCGAGCGGCACGATGGGGGTGTGGTCGGCCACGCCGCCGCCGATGATGATCTTTTGCGGCGCGTAGCACAGCGTGTAGGTCATGAGCGCCTGTGCCAGATAGCCGGCGAGCAGGTCCATGGCCTCCGGGTCATCGGCCATGTCTCCGGCGCTCTTGCCATCCCAGCGCTTTTTAACGCCGGGGCCGGCGATGAGGCCCTCGAGGCAGTTGTCGTGGAAGGGGCAGGCGCTATGCTCGCCGATGGTGTCGCGCGGGTCCCGCGTGACCAGAATGTGGCCGGCCTCGGGATGCATCATGCCGTGCACGAGCTTACCGCCCGAGAGCACGCCGGCGCCCACGCCGGTGCCGATGGTCAGGTAGACCACATCGGTAAGGCCCTTGGCGCAACCAAACGTGACCTCGCCTAGGCAGGCGACGTTGACGTCGGTATCGTAGCCGCAGGGGATATTGAGCTCGTTTTGGATAGTGCCCAGCAGGTCAAAGTAGCGCCATGCCGTTTTGGGCGTCTCCAGGATCTTGCCGTATTGGGGCGAGGCAGGGTTGACTGCGGTGGGGCCAAAGGCGCCGATGCCCAGCGCGGCGATGCCCTTGTCGGCAAACCACGCGTTGACGGCCTCGACGGTCTCCTGCGGGGTCGTGGTCGCGATCTGCTCACGCTCCAGGACCGTGCCGTCTGCATAGCCCGTGGCGCAGACCATCTTGGTGCCGCCGGCCTCGAGCGCTCCGATAAGCTGCTGCTCTGCCATAATATTCCTCTCTCTGGGACGAGTTGCTCCGTGACTAAAGTATAGAGCTCAAACCATTTAAGAAAGCGCTATAGAAAGAAGCCTCGCAACGCGGCGGGCGGTGCGAGGCTTCTTTGGTTGCTTTAGTTGCCGGGCCGTCCTTACCCGCGCGGCTTGATTTTATCACGTAGCGACTTGAGGTTCTCCAGCGCCGCGTTAAGCGTCTCGTCTCGCTTGGCAAAGTGGAAACGAATCAGATGGTTGACGGGCTCGCGGAAGAAGCTCGAGCCGGGCACTGCGCCCACGCCCACTTTAGACGCGAGGTCCTCACAGAATTCGAGGTCGCTGTCATAGCCAAACTTTGAGATGTCCATCATGACGTAGTAGGCGCCCTGCGGCACGTTATGCTCAAGACCGATACTGTCGAGTCCCTGGCAGAACAGGTCGCGTTTGGCGGTATAGAGGTCAAGGACCTCATCGTAATAGCTGTCGTCGAAGTTGAGGGCGGTGACGACAGCTTCCTGCAGGGGAGCGGCGGCGCCCACGGTGAGGAAGTCGTGGACCTTCTTGATGCGCTCGGTGATCTCGGCAGGGGCGATGGTGTAGCCCAGGCGCCAGCCGGTGATGGAGTAGGTCTTGGACAGCGAGCTGCAGCTGATGGTGCGCTCAAACATGCCGGGCAGCGTGGCCATATAGACGTGCTCGTGGGGCGCGTAGACGATGTGCTCGTAGACCTCGTCGGTGATGCAGTAGGTGTCGTACTTTTTGCAGAGGTCGGCGATAAAGGCGAGCTCCTCGCGCGTGAAGACCTTGCCGCAGGGGTTGGAAGGGTTGCACAGGACGATTGCCTTGGGGTCGTTGTCGCGGAAGGCCGCCTCGAGTGTCTCGCGGTCAAAGTCGAATGTGGGCGGGTTGAGCGGCACATAGATGGGCTCGGCACCCGAAAGGATCGTGTCGGCGCCGTAGTTCTCGTAGAACGGCGAGAAGATGACGACCTTGTCGCCGGGGTTCGTGACCGTCATCATGGCGGCCATCATGGCCTCGGTGGAGCCGCAGGTGACCACGATATTCTGGTTGGGGTCGACCGGCATGCCCGTAAAGTGCTCCTGTTTGGCGGCGAGTGCCTCGCGCATGGCCTGGGAGCCCCAGGTTATGGAGTACTGGTGATAGAGCGGCTTGGGATCGGCGGCGATGGCGCTGAGGCTATCGAGCAGCTGCGCCGGGGGATCGAAGTCGGGGAAGCCCTGCGACAGGTTGACGGCGCCGTACTTATTGGAGATGCGTGTCATGCGGCGGATGACCGAATCGGTAAACCTTGCCGTGCGGTTGGAGAGTTCTTTCATGACGGTCCTTTCGAGGATTTGCAGTGGGGCAAGTTTACTCCTATGAAACCGGTGGGATTTGCTCGAAATGGTCTCGAAAAACTCTTTTCAAAATTCTTGAAAATTGGGGCTTGCATCGCGTGGCGTTCCTTGCAATAATAGTCGAGCGCGAAGCGCACAGGACACGGTGGGTGTAGCTCAGTTGGCTAGAGCGACGGGTTGTGGTCCCGTAGGTCGAGGGTTCGAGTCCCTTTACCCACCCCAGTTCTTGCTTCGTGTTGATATCGGGTCGTTAGCTCAGTTGGTAGAGCAGGGGACTCTTAATCCCAAGGTCCAGGGTTCGACCCCCTGACGGCCCACCACACGATATCTCCTCTAAAGTCCGCCACAACAGACTTTAGCTTTGGGTCGTTAGCTCAGTTGGTAGAGCAGGGGACTCTTAATCCCAAGGTCCAGGGTTCGACCCCCTGACGGCCCACCAAAGAACGCACAGGTCAGCGCTTCGGCGCTGACCTTTTTTGTTTGCCGCGATGCCAAATCATAACCGTCCGTTACCGTTCGCGTTTTACGCCCCCTGCCGTTTATGCGCGGCAGGGGGCGTTTTATGCATTTCGCAGGTGATGGACCTAGAAAATGCGTTTTAGAGCGTCTCGGCGCTGCGACCGGTGCCATTATAACCGCCGTCCGCGCCTCCGCCCTCGACGATCTGCAGGGCTCGCCCGACCTGCCTGGCAGCCTTCTCGCGCTCAGCGAGGCCCGGTTTGATGTAATGGCGGTAATCTGTCCCCAGGTCCGTGTGGCCGTGCAGATCCATGATGCTCAGGGGGTCGACCTCGGTCGCCGCCATGATGGTCTCGGAGGTGTGGCGCAGGGCCTTGGGAGGGATATACCGCAGGTCATGGCGCACGCACATGCGCTGCCAGGCGCGCACGAGGTTGTCGCCGCGCATGTTCACGATGCGCTGCCCGCTCCACTCGCGCACCTGCTCCGTAACCGAAGTGCCGCCCTCGACGGTTATGCTCGGGCGCAACTCGTCCATGATCTGGTGCAGGCGCTCGCGGCCGGCCAATAAAACCGGGACGGTGCGCACGGAGTGGGCGTTCTTGGTCTCCTTCACGCCGTCCTCGTCCGTGTAGGCGCGGCAGACCTCGATGTACTCCGAGACGGTCGGCTCGCCCGTGGCGAAGTCGTAGGTCGTGGTGACCTTGAGGTCGCACGGGCGCACGGCCAGCGCCTCCTCCTTGCGCAGGCCGCTCAAGCCGAGGATGAGGTATGCGTTCATGACCAGGTCCGCGCGGTCGTCGCTGGCGGCGAGCCTGCGCAGCGCCTCGGCGGCCTCGGGGATGCTCCACGGCTCCACGGGCGCCTGCTTGGCCTTGGGCGCGATCACGCGCCGGCGGAACGGCTCCACCGACACCCACCCGTCGTCGAAGGCGCGGCGCATGACGGCGCGCAGCGTCGTCTTGGTCTTGGCCGGCGCACCCGAGCGCTCGATGCAGCTTCGCATCATGTCGTGCGTTATCTTCGAGATGTCCGTCGAGCCCAGGACGGGGGAGATGTAGTTGTCCATCTGCCCGTCGTACTCGCGCAGGCTCGCCTTGGAGCGGGGCTTGCCGCGGTTGCTTGGCGAGTCGCGGAACACGCCCCAGTAGTACATGTCGAGCGTCACGCCGGCGTGCGCCGCCTGGGACACGCCGAGCTCCTGCGCGAGCTGGGCGATGGCGATATCGGCCTCGGTCTCGGTTCCGTGGACCGTGCGCGACACTCGCCGCACGCGCCCGTCCGCGCGGAAGCCCGCCTGGACGCGGATCACCCACTTGCCGGGCGCCACCTCGCGCTTCGACCCGAGTTTTGACCTTGAAGTATCGTTGGTTGCCATATAATGGTCCTGCCTTTCCTTTTTTGCCGGAGGGCATATGCCCCGTGCGGATCCGCCAAGATTGCCGCGCGGGGTTTCTTTATGTCTGGCGCTGTCAAAGATTCTTTGACAACTTGGGCGCCCGCTTGGGTTTTTCGAAAAATCCTAAAAAACCTGCCGTGCCTAGGCCTCAAAGAGTGTCCCGTCTTCAGATCGCTTGAGCAGCTCGACAAAGCCTATCTCCTTCAAGACGTGCTTAATCGCGTATGCCTCCACGTATCTCGTGAGCAGCGTCGTGAGATCGCGAATGAACGACGAGAACTCTGCGGGCGTGAGGTAGCGCTCGAGCATCCACACCATCTTTATGTAGTTGACGTTTTTCCTGCCGCCGACCCGGGCGCAATAGAGCCGCTCGTCGTGTGCGCAGACGTTTCGGAACTTAACGAGCGTCTCGATTGACACTATCGCCTTCTTCTCATCGAAGTATCCCAGGCGCTTCGATCCGGTTCTGCCGGTCGAGGCGACAATCATCTTGCATACGCCCCTCTGCTCCGCCGGTTTCATGAGATTGAAGAAGTGCTCGATGTTGCCGAATGTCAAGTCGTTAGCGAGTACCCAGAGCGGGACGGACCCGTAGGTATCCCGATAGTGGCTCACGAAACCCGAATCGCTCTTCTCCGCCCGTCTCCCGAGTATCCCCGTGAGCCCCGAGACCTCCTTCGCATATTCCGTTCCGTCCGATGTCGGCACGAATTCCTGTTCGCTGCAGAAACTTGACTGAAGGAGGTAGTCGTTCGGGGACCTGTGTGCTTCGGAAAACGTATAGGCGACGGCGGTCTTAACCTTCGCCTCGGCGAGAATGAGATACCTGAACGTCAGCGATCTCAGCTCGCGGTCGAACGTATAGAGAGCGCAGAGGTCTGAAAACTTGGAACCCTCGACATAGCGGTCCTCTCCCGCTTGGGTGGTTCGCTCGGCATCGATGAAGGGGTCCTTGTATCCATTGACGATGGAGTAGTAGCCCTCGCGCATGAGAACCTCGGAGGTCTTCTCGTCAACTTTCATCCCTCGCGCGTGGAGCAGGTCGACCTGCTCCTGAATGGTTAGAAATGGTTTCGCTCCCATTGGTGCTCCTAAATGAAGAAAGGCGGCCATCCTGATGGACAGCCGCCTTTCCGCAGGACGCGGGTCCCGTAGAATCCCCGCGTCAATACCGCTGTCCTGTACTTTAACGATTTGTCGGCCCCGGGTCAATCGTTGCAAGAGAATTCCGTCCGGTCCGGGGTCACGGACGGTCCCTACGCGGACCTTACTTGATCCGCTTCCAGCCCTTCGATCTCAGGCGCTGCAGGTTGAGCTTGGGAGAGCTCGGCCTGGTCGCGTGCCGTCTCCAGGATCTTCGAGCGCCTCTTCTCGGTGCTCTGCCGGTAGCAGGTGACCAGCTCGCCCTCCTCGGGCGTCCGGCTTTGCTTAGCCTCCATGGGGGACCATTCCCTGCCCCCTAAAGTGTCTAGCGAGCAGTCGAGAGCGTCAGCAATTCTCCAGGCCGCGTCAAATGCCATGCTGCGGCGTCCTTGCTCGTATTCCGTGTAGCGGCTTGTCTCAAATCCAGCATGCTTCGCAAACGCTGCAGCGCTTCTGAAGCCGGCAGACTTTCTGAGCAACTGTATGTTTTTGCCGATTCGCTTCCTAAGAGTGTCTTCTGTCATTGGGCCTCCTCCCGTCATTACTTAAGAAATTAAGGCAAAGCGCCAAAGGTTTCAATCCAATACTGAAATCTTTGTTGACAATTAGGCAGAGAGCCGTAATACTGAATACAGCAATTAGGCAGAGAGCCAATAAACATCTTCTATATAGAAGATGTTACGGCTGAGGTTGACAGCGCTCAACCTCAGCCCCTCTCGTTCTCACAGATGAAAGGAGTTGTCAATGGTTTTTAGCAAGGAAGAGATGTCCGCATGTCTTCGTGAGCTTCGTGCACGTAAACGCGTCACTCAACAGGAGGTCGCTGACGCTGTCGGAGTGGATGCCACGAGCATCTACAACTATGAGAACGGTCGCACAGCGCCGACTTTTGAGATTGCTTGGCGCCTTGCAGATTTTTATAACGTCTCGCTTGACCGCCTGGGTGGGCGGAACACGGACGAGGCCGCGTAGGGATGGGGGAAGAGATGGAAGGCAAGAAGGTGGGGGAGCTCGTCCTGGAGGGCAGGTGCCCCGAGGCCAAGGAGCTCGCGGAGAAGGCGAGGGAGGCTTCGGAGCACCTGCAGGCGGCCGCTGAGATCCTCAATGAGCTCGGCGAGGTCGAGCTCGCCTACGAGGTCATCGCGTGCGGTAGCCCGTCCCGCAGTGGGGGCAGCGCATCGATTCCGGACGGAGAGTGAAGCTCCGGCCGCAGACTTGGCAGCGGGCTTCGTAGCCATCGGTTGCAATGACGCGCTCGATTCCGCTGGTGAAGATGCGGCTCAGGTTTCTCTCATTGAGTTTGACCTTCGGTTTTGACATGTAATCACCTCCTTTCGCGTAAAGGGATGAACGCAAAGGAGTTTACGGGTTCGTGGGGACACGGAAATGAATGAGATCAGACGGCTCCGCAAGAAGGCGGGCCTCTCGCAGTTCAAGCTCGCCGTGAGGGCGGGCGTGACCGAGACGACGGTACGCAACTGGGAGCGCCGGGGGATAGCCGACGCGAAGTACGGGGCGGCCAAGAGGCTCGCGAGGGCGCTGGGCGTGCCCATGGATGATCTGGAGGAAGAGCAATGACGGGGATGAGGCGGGCGCTGCTGGCCTCGGCCGTCGTCATGGATGCCGCGGGGTGGGCGTGCACCGCTCAGGGGGCCTACGGCCTGGCGCGGATGTGCTTTTCCGCCGCGCTGCCATTCATCGCGGCGTGGGTGGTCGGGTCGCTATGGGCGCGCTAGGCGAGCCATTCGGAGCGGTGCCCGGCGATCGCCCTGATCACCGCGGGCCTGATGGAGAAGTCGGTCGCGGTGAGCATCGAGCCGACCGGCGGCGTGCCGAAGATGCCGAGCTCGCACAGCGCGAGGGCGTCGGCATCGAGCGGGGAGAGGCTGACGGAGCCCTCGTCGAGCGCACGGGACACCAGCTCCTTCCGCCTCCGCGACATGCCGAGGAATACGGCGGAGAGGCGTTCGTCCATCCTCCGTCGCTTTGCCCAGGCGCTCCTCGCGGTGACGATGCGCGCGGTCGCGTACCCGAGCATCGCGGCGGCGCCGGTCAGGAGGAGGCACGAGGCCGGGTGCTCGGCGATCATCCGGCGGGCGTCCTCGGCCATCGCGGCGACCGAGCCGAACCCGACCGCGCCCGCGATGGTGACTAGCAGGTCGATGTTCTCCTTCGCGGCTTTGAGCGTCTTGTTCATCTTCGATTCCCTTTCAAGGAGGTTTCCATGGGTTTCATTCTCGCACTTTCCTTCGCGTTCCTGTTCGGGGTCGGGCTCGGCCTCATGCGCCGCTGACGGCGGAGTCAGCCCCCGCCGCGCCACGGGTTCCGCACCGCCCCCATTCCGCGGGGCCCGTGGCGCGACGGGGCCGGACCCCTACATCCGGCCGATAAGGTGTCCGCCGCCGACTTGGCGGGGCGGCGGCACCGCTCCCTTTGGCGGGGGAGCGCCCTCCGGCTGCATCTATCGGTGCGGCCCTCCGGCAAGGGATTGGCTCAACGAATGAAAGGAGAAGGCCATGTGGATGTCGATAGCCAAGGGCGCGCGTTACGCCTGCTGCGACAACGTCACGTTCCGCGCGATGGTCATGCAGGGCGTGATACCGCGCTACCCGTCGCTCAACCCCAACAGCTCGCGCGAGGTGGTGCGCAGCGAGGACATCGATGCCGCCATCATGGCGCGCGGCGCGGTCCCCGCGCTGCCCTCGCCCGACTGCGTGCCGGCGCGCCGACCGAGGCGGGTGGCGTGATGGGCGACCTGGTCTGGGAGGCGGGCTGCAGGCTCGGCGCGTGGTGGGACTCGCTTCCCGAGCGCGTTCGCAGCGTGGTGTGCGCCGTGGCGCTCATCGGCCTGATCGCCGTCGCCGGCGCCATCGAGGGGACCGCCCCGAGCGGGATGTACTACTAGGAGGAATGACATGCAGTTTGAGAAGAGGCAGGTTCGCCTGGGTGACATTCGCCCGAGCGAGCAGAACCCGCGCGAGGACTTCGGCGACATCGGCGCCCTGGCCCGCAGCATCGAGGCGACCGGCGGCGAGCCGCTGAACCCGCCCGTGGTCGTGGCGGATGGAAACGTGTTCCGTATCGTCGACGGCGAGCGCCGCTACCGAGCGCTGTCGTCCATCTACGGGGAGGATCGCGAGGTCTCCGCGCTGGTGGCGGAGAGCATGGACGAGGCCAACGAGCTTGTGGCCATGCTTGCCACCGACGACAAGCGCCAGCTGACCGAGGCCGAGCGCGCACGAGGCGTGCAGCAGATGCTCGTGCTGGGCATCGACGAGCAGCGCATCGAGCGCGCGAGCCGAGCCACCGCCGGGCAGATCCGGGCTGCGCGCAAACTGCGCGGTCGCATCGATGCCGGCGTGCAGGTGACGCTGGAGCAGCTCGAGGCCGCGAGCGCCTTCGACGACGAGAAGGACGTCGAGGCCGTGCTGGCCGCCGGCGAGGGCTGGGCAGGCAAGGCCGATAGCATCCGCCGCCGCGTCGAGCGCGAGGAGGCCAAGGCCGAGGGCTACGACGCCTTCGGCGATGCGGGCATCCCGGTGGTGAAGGAGCGGCCGGAGGGCTCGAATTACGTCGACTGGATTGCGTTCGGAGGCGCCGCCGCGAAGCTTGAGAGGAATGAGCTCGCCCTCCACCCTGGCGCCGTCGCCGTGGCGGAAGGCGGCTACTGGTACCTCTACGAGCCGGGTGACGGGTCGGGCGCGGAACCCGAGAAGACCGAGGAGGAGATCCGAGCCGAGCAGGAGGCCGAGCGTGAGGAAGCCGCGCTAAAGGACCTGTACAGGCGCATGGTCGGCTTCATCACGTCCGGCGCGTTCACCATGCACGATGACCTCAAGCGCATCGTGTGCGAGGCCCGCGTGCAACCGGTCGTGGTGGCCGACGCGATAGGCGGCGACCCCTCCTTCGAGACCGACAAGCGCATCGCCAGCGTCCGTGAGGAGTTCATGGCGCGCCTCGGCACCTCCAGCCCCAGCGAGTACGAGGCCGGCTTCCGCCTCATGGCGGCGGCCAGGGACATGGTCCGGCTCAACAGCAGCTATAGCGGCGACGACGCCGAGGGCTGGCTCGAGCACTGGGAGCTGTTCCGCTCGGCGGGCTTCGAGCCCGGCGAGGAGGACGTGTGGCTCATGGAGAGGGTACAGGCGAGCGCCAAGGAGGAGGAGAAGGATGAGTAGCGAGGATGAGAACTACGTCACGGTGACGGTGAAGGCAAGGGGGCGCGAGTATTCGCTCCACTGCCGCAACGCCGTGGTGGTGACGGCTAGGGCGGACGGCAGCCCCGGCCCCGCATGCCATATCGGCGACCTCGACCGCGACGCGCTCCCGGTCCTCGCCGACAGCGCCGTCTCCGAGCTGCTCTCGTTCGGTATCAGGGCCGGCGTTCCCGAGGACCGCATACGTATCGAACTCGTCCACGCAGCGACAAGCTGCGGATACACGGAGGAGGAAGAGCGGGGCGCGATCAGATACAACCTCGACATCGATATGGACGAATCTGGCAGGGAGGAAGAGAAGGATGAGTAACGAGGAGCCGAAGGTGAAGGTGACGATCGAGCGCGAGAACGTCGAGCCCGTCGAGTTCGAGGTGAATGGCCTCGTCTGCGCCGGAGATGTCGATGATGGCGTTTTGGTCTTTGCGGGAGGCTACATGGATCAGCGCACCGCTCTCGGGATCATGCGGCGCCTCGTCAGCGAGTCCGTCAGGGTCATGGTTGGCCTCGGGATCGATGAGACCGAGGCAAGGGGGCAGGTCATGCTCGCGGCGGTCAGCCCGTCCGACGCGAGCAAACTGCTCCTGGACGTCGACCTCGACGACCGCGACAGGATCGCGCGTATCGCTAAGGAGCTCGCCGCCAGTGCCGACTTCTAGCGAACGCCGGGCGGTCGTGCAGCGCGGGGAGGACGGGCGCTGGTTCGCCCGTCCTTATATGGGCACCGACCGCGTGACCGGCAGGCGGATCAGGCCGTACAGGTCGTGGGACGCGGAGCTGACGCGCGAGCAGGCCCAGGCCGAGTGCGACAGGTGGGCGGCCACGTTCGACCCGTCGTCGGCCCGGGACAGCTCCAAGCGCCTGTCCTCGATGCTCGAGACGTACATCTCCGACCCCGTCAACGGCCTGTCCGACAACTCCGTGGCCACGTACCGCAGCGTGGTCAGGACGATGGTGGAGCCGACCATCGGGCGCCTGCCCTACGACCAGCTTGAGCCCTGGGACGTGTCGGCGGCGTACCGCATGCTGCTCGCCCCAAGGACGGGCAAGGGGCTGTCGCCCAAGACGTTGCTCAAGATGCACGCGCTGCTGAAGGGCGCCTACCGCTCGTGGCGACCGGCGCTGGGCCGGGACATCATGCTCGACGTGCCCGCGCCCTCGCCCGACCCCGTGGAGCCGTTCGCGCTGTCCGAGCTCGACACCGACGAGCTCTCCCGGGCGCTGGCCTCCGCCATGTCCTCGCGATCTGCTTCTGCCGCCAACATCTCGCGGCGCACCGAGGCCATGGCGGTCTACCTCGCCCTCAACACCGGCCTGCGCTGCGGGGAGATCTGCGGGCTGCAGCGCCGAGACTGGCGCCGCGCCCTGCACGACCTCCACGTGGTCGGGCAGGCGGTCGAGCACCCCGAGTTGCACCGGCAGGCCTACACCAAGGGCCGGCGCGTGCGCAACGTGGCGCTCGCCCCGGCGGTGGAGGCGCAGCTGCAGCGCCACCTGGAGTGGCAGGACACATGGCTCTCGCGCAGGGGGCCGGCGGCGCTGGTGGTGACCTTCGGGCCCGTCGGCGGCATCGCTCGCCCGTCCACCGTGACGAGCCGCTTCAAGTCGCTCGTGAGGGACCTGGGGCTGCCGGAGGAGACGGTGTTCCACTCCCTGAGGCACACGCACGCCTCATGGCTGCTCATGAACGGGTTCGACATGAGGACCATCCAGGAGCGCCTGGGGCACGCGAGCGTCAAGACGACGCTCGACATCTACGGCTCGGTCATGCCGGGCCGCGACCAGGCCGCCGCCGCGGCCTTTACCGAGTCGATATCGCACGGAGGTGAGACGGATGAATAACTTCAACTTCAACAGGGACTTCTACGAGGGCTGCCGCGCCCTGGGCGACAGGGAGGGCATGGCGCTCGCGTGGGCGATGCTGCGCTACGGCTACGAGGGCATCGAGCCAAAGCTTAAGCCCACCACCATGGCGGCGTTCACCTTCGCGAGGGGCCGCATCGACGCCATGGTCAACGGCAGCCTCGGGGGGCAGGCGAGGGCCGCCAAGGCAGGCGGCATCGCAACCACCCAAGGGGGTAGCCAAGGGGGTAGCCGACCCAGCGGGCGAGGGGGTAGCCAACAGAAAGAGAAGGAGAAGGAGAAGGAGATAGCCCTAGCGGGCTATAGCGCGGCCCGCCAAGCACCCGATGACTTCGAGCCCCCGTCGGCCGAGGACGTGGAGGCGTACTTCGCCGCCAACTGCCTCCGGGGCGACGCCCGCCAGTTCTTCGACCACTACGCCGCGCAGGGGTGGACGCTGCCGAGCGGCCTGCCCGTGTCCGACGGGTGGGCGCTCGCCCGCAACTGGAGCCGCAAGCAGG
>DXMJ01000024.1 GCA_019414265.1 Collinsella sp.
TGCGGCTGATCCGGTCTCACCGGGCCGCGCGGCAAGGAGATATATTGCCAGACCGCGAAGCCTTGTGGGACGTCAATTCCACTCTTCACAAGTCCTACACAACATATCGCTTTCTATAGGTAATAGAAAGACTAGTGCGGATCTTCCGCACGCATCAGATGATGACCCTTTGGTTCAGGAATATATAGAGATCGGTCACCTGTAAGTGTCTATCTACCCGCGCTTTTAGCAATGTAAACCGCGCTTCAGATAAAAAGAGGGAGCGCCGCGCACAACGCGACACTCCCCTAGCGATTCAAGAGAATCTATTAGGCCTCGAGAGCCTTCTTGGCGATGGTAGCCAGCTCGTTGAAGGACTCGATGTCCTCGTAGGCCATCTGAGCCAGGACCTTGCGGTCGAGCTCGATGCCGGCAACCTTCAGGCCGTGCATGAACTGAGAGTAAGAGATGTCGTTCAGGCGAGCAGCAGCGTTGATACGGGTGATCCAGAGAGAACGGATCTCGCGCTTCTTGTTGCGGCGATCACGATACTGATACTGCAGGGAGTGCTGGACCTGCTCTTTAGCATGCTTGTAAGTACGCGAAGCGGCACCGTAGTAACCCTTCGCACGGTGCATAACGGTACGGCGCTTCTTCTTGGCGGCAACAGCGCGCTTAATACGTGCCATGTTCTATCAACTCCTAGATGGTAAAACGAAAACGGGAACGCGAACTTAGGCGAGACGCGACTTGATGACCTTGCGGTCGGCAGCGGCAATCTCGGTCTCCTGACGGAAGCCACGCTTACGCTTGGTGGACTTCTTACTCAGGATGTGGCTCTTGAAAGCCTTGGCGCGCATAAGCTTGCCGGTACCAGTCTTGCGGAAACGCTTCTTGGTGCCGCTGTGGGACTTCATCTTAGGCATGAAATACTCCTTAATCGGTTACAGAACACTAGTTACTTGCTATCGCTTGCCGCTTTATCCTCATCGAAGGCGCCCTTAATCGGGGCGAGCAGCATAAGCATGTTACGGCCTTCCATCTTGGGCTTGGACTCGACCGTAGCGTAAGGCTTGAGATCCTCGGCGAGGCGCTCGAGAACGTTAAGGCCCTGCTCCGGGTGAGCCATCTCACGGCCGCGGAACATGATGGTGATCTTAACGCGTGCGCCCTTCTTGAGG
The DNA here is from genome assembly GCA_019414265.1 of Collinsella sp. Taxonomy (GTDB): domain Bacteria; phylum Actinomycetota; class Coriobacteriia; order Coriobacteriales; family Coriobacteriaceae; genus Collinsella. Next base: position 1,161 of record DXMJ01000024.1, read on the forward strand.
AAACGCAGAACGTGGCCCTTCTTGGTCTCGTAGTCGCCAACGTCGATCTTGGGTCGGAACTTCATTTCCTTGACCTCGACCTTGGACTGGTTCTTACGAGCAGCCTTGGCCTTCATGGCCTGCTGGTACTTGAACTTACCGTAGTCCATGACCTTGCAGACCGGCGGCTCCGCGTTGGGAGCGATCTCGACCAGGTCGAGACCCTGATCGTCGGCGACGCGCTGGGCATCGCGGATGGCGAACAGGCCGAGCTGAGAGCCATCGACGCCAATCAAACGGCACGAAGATGCAGTGATCTCGTCGTTGATGCGGGTGTCATCAGACTTAGCTATTTTCCCTACCTCCATTCATAAAAAAATAACCCGGCGCTTCTCAGCAACCAGGTCGTACACATAGACTTCCTCGATTTGAGGAAGGGAATCTAAGTTGTATGACCAGTCAGCTGCTCATTGGCGCCAAAAGGTGGGAACCCTCGGGTTCCTCTTTAGGGCATTGCGGGAACAACGCCTTGCGAATAATAACATGTACAGCGCGTTATCACATTACGTACACGAAAAAAGAGGCCTTGACCCCCTTGAACGCTCACTTGCATGCATGGTGCCCGAGGCGAGACTCGAAGGGCCTTCGCTTCGCGAAGCCCCGGGCTTCGGGCGCGTGGCGCCCTCGCCACGCTCCGCTACAAACAGGCCACAGGCCTTTTTGCTTAACGCTTCGCGCGCTCACGCGAGTTCGGCACGAAAAAGGGGGCCGCAACCCCCTTGAACGCTCACTTGCATGTATGGTGCCCGAGGCGAGACTCGAACTCGCACGTTGTTGCCAACGGTGGATTTTGAGTCCACTGCGTCTGCCAATTCCGCCACTCGGGCACGCAATGCGTGAGTTAGTTTATCACAGCTTTCTACCGATTAGTCCGAAAATGGAACTTCGAGCATTTCGATAAGCTCAACCTTGCGTAACATCTCCCGCTTACGACATCCACGTCCGTCAACCGAGGCCTCGCCCATCTGGTTGTCATAGGGATCCTCGCGCATACCATCGAAAGCAGGCACAAATTCAGCCTGGAATCGATTGTTGGCCACCATACGCCACGGGTCGAGATTGCCAAAGTAGTGACGACGACGCCACTCCTCCCCCATCCTGCGTGCCGAGGAACCAAACGATACGTCGGCGTTAAGCCAACCGGTCTGTGGCGTATAGAACTCAGCCCAATCGTGCGGCCCCACCGAATCGGGCGCAACATACAGGCCGCTCTGCCAACGGGCAGGCACGCCCGCGATACGGCACATGGTGATAAACGTGAGCGCCATAACGCCGCAATCGCCGCGGAGCGAATGCGCGCAGTCATCAGCGATGGAGCCCAAAAGCAGGTACGGCGGCTGATAGCGATAGTCGATATACTGCGTCAGGTAATCATAGATAGCACGGGCGCGATCGAGCGGATCCACGAGTCCGTCAACAACACTGGCCGTCAGTTGCTGCAGATACGGCGTGAATGCGATGTGCGGACGGTCCTCGGAAATATCCTCGGTCAGAGGCGCGTCCATACGCGGATGAACCGGAAGTGTGCCACCGTAGACATCACAATAAGCAGCATCGATGTGATAACGATAGGTCACCGAGAATGAGCGTTCACTCGAAGAAGACCACGAGGCGGTACGCGCCGAAGCGTTCGCGGGAGCAACAGCACCCTCCGGCGTCATGTCGAGAATCTCGACCCGAGACTGTTGACGGCAGGCAGCCGCGACGGGAAGCCAAGCGCAAACGGTCTCCCCCTCTAGAGCGCCGGGGACAGACAAGGACGCCTGAAGCGTAATAACGCGAGTCAATCCGTTTTGCGACTCCATCTCCTTGAGCATCTCGTTGCGCAGTGCTATTCCGTCCGTAGAATCGGGACGCATGCCGGGGACCTCTTTGGGATATACGCGAAGCGAATCGAGGAAGTTGTCGAGAACGAACAGCTCGCCGTCGATAAAGCGCCAGTCAATACGCTTACGGTCAATCAGATCGTCAAACTGCTCCTCGGTAAACTCAGGCCACTCCTCGCGAATCATCGCAATAGCTCGATCGCGCGACACCGAAAAATGAAGCGGCGTCTCAAGCATGCGATACCGCTCGGCACGAACGCAGGCTGCCAGGGAAGGCTCAGGGTTCTGCTCCAAAAGGCGATCACAAGCCGCAACAGCCTGCGTCAAATACCCGGCATCCTTAAGACGAAGAATCTCAGGCGGTAGCCCAATATCGAGATGGCGAAAATCATCGCAGCAAACATCAACAGAGCAACCAACAGGACCCTCGTCAATAACCTTCCCATCCGAAGGCAGCACATTAATAACAGCCATACCAAACTCCAAGTCATTAGAACTCTTGAAGCCCATTGTAGCGAGATAAAAAAGAAAGCCCCAATAAAGGAACCCTCAACACCGATAAACGGTACCTCTAAAAATGAATTCAGCCCAGTAACCCTGTAGCGAGTTAACAAAGGAGGCCCCGTTCACCCGGAGCTGATTCCGTCGCGCGACTTCTGGCGAAGCCAGTAGCCACCTTAATTCAGGCTCGTAACCCTGCGGCGTTAAACGAAGGAAGCCCCGTCTCCCGGAACTGTTTCCTTGGCGCGACTTCTGGCGAAGCCAGGTGAGCGCAAAGGAAACAGTGTAGGGAGACGGGGCTTCCGGTGGGAAGTTTAGCGACGCTTACGCCTTGTTGACGGAGCCAAACTCCTCCATGAGTTCCTTGGTGCGGGCAACGATGTTGTCGCGACCAGGCTTGAGGAGCTTGCGGGGGTCAAAGCCCTTGCCCTGCTGATCCTTGCCAGCCTCGATGTACTCGCGAACGCCCTTGGCGAAGACGAGCTGCAGGTCGGTGTTGACGTTGATCTTGGAGATACCCAGGGAGATGGCCTTCTTGATCTGATCCTCGGGGATGCCGGTACCACCGTGCAGAACGAGGGGCAGGTCGCCGGTCTGAGCCTTGATCTCGCCCAGACGCTCGAAGGAAAGGCCAGCCCAGTCGGCGGGATACACGCCGTGGATGTTGCCGATACCGCAGGCGAGGAAGTCGACGCCCAGGTCAGCAATCTGCTTGCACTCAGCGGGGTCAGCGAGCTCGCCGCTGGAGGTCACGCCGTCCTCGGTGCCGCCGATGCCGCCGACCTCGGCCTCGATGGACATGCCCTTGGAGTGGGCAAGCTCAACGAGCTCCTTGGTGCGGTCGAGGTTAAGCTGGAAGGTCTCCTCGTGAGAGCCGTCATACATGATGGACGTGAAGCCGGCCTCGATGCACTTGAAGCAGTCCTCGTAAGAACCGTGATCGAGGTGAAGGGCGACGGGAACGGTAACGCCCGTGGCCTCGACGGCAGCCTTGACCATGTCGGCGCAGACCTTGAAACCGCCCATCCACTTAGCGGCACCAGCGGTGCACTGAAGGATCAGCGGAGACTTGGCCTCCTCGGCGGCCTGGAGAATAGCCAGGGTCCACTCGAGGTTGTTAGTGTTGAAGGCACCGAGACCGTACTTGCCGGCCTCGGCCTTCTTGAGCATGTCTGCTGCGTTGACGAGCATAAAAGAAACCTCCTGTAAGGTTGCTCCGATAACGCCTGAGATTTTACCACGGCGCACCCGGGCATAAACGTTCGTTTGTTCACGAATATCGTCCAAACAGACTTTTTTTGACCGTTTGCCCTACGGAATCGACCCGTTGGGGAAAAATAGCTTGACGTTTGGACGCTTCTCGTGCTTTAAAAGCCGACTATCAAGCTATACCTGCATGAACGGGTTCTGCATGAGTTCGCGCGCCATGGTGGTCGAATCGCCATGGCCGGTTAGGCAAACGGTATCGGGCGGGAGAAGCCGGGCGAGCTTGGAGAGCGAGCGCAGAATCGCCGCCTCGTCGCCACCGGCAAGATCGGTGCGGCCGTGGCTGCCCGGGAATAGCGTGTCGCCCACAAAGGCAATGTTCCCCTGCTCGGTGGCGGCGAACAAGACGATCCCGCCCGGCGTATGCCCTGGTGTCTCGATCACCTGCAGGCAGATATCGCCCACCTCGATAGCATCGCCCTCGGCGAGCAGGCGCGTCGGCTCCCCGGGGTCGGGCGTCTCAATGCCCCACATAGCTCGCTGTTCCTCGATGTTCGCATGCGGCACCGCCACATCCTTAGCGCACAGCTCATACCGGCAGCCCTCGCCAACGGTGGTTCGCACGCCGGCAACACCACCAACATGATCGGCATGGCCATGAGTGCATACGGCGCCAAGCACGCGTACGCCGGGATGCTCGGCTCGAATATGCTCCACCAGGCGCTCGCCTTCCCACGCAGGGTCGATAATCACGCACTCATTGTCCGAAATAACAGCATAGCTATTGGTCTGAATGGGACCGTTTACGAGCGTCTCGATCTTGACCGATCCCTTGGGAGTTAAATCCAAGGACACAGCACCCATGCCCCTCTCCTCTCTATAGAACTCGAGGCATCAAACGATACCTCGAGTGTAGCGAATATCGATAATGTGGCACGTTCGTCGCGACTAAACGCGGCGCTTAAGCTGGGCTCCACCCTCGCCGGGCATCAGGCGGCGCGCGTCGTAGACCGAGTCAACGCTGCTGATGGAGGCCAGCAGCGGATCCAGACCACTCGCGTCCGAAATCTCGACCATAAAGCGCAGGGTTGCAATACCCTCGCGGTTGGTCGACGTGGCGGCAGAAAGGATATTGCCGCCCGCATCGCCAATGGCGATGGTGACGTCCTTGAGCAAGCCCATACGATCCAGGCACTCGACCACGATCTCGACCTGGAAGAGGGTGTCGGCAGCGCCGTCCCACTCCACTTCGATCATGCGCTCGGGATGCTCCATAAGACCCTTGACGTTGGGGCAGTTGGCGCGATGAACCGAAACGCCGCGACCGCGCGTGATGAAACCGACGATGTCGTCGCCCGTCACCGGATTGCAGCAATGCGCCAGACGGACCAGCAGGCCGCTGTTGCTCTCGCCTTTGACGATGATACCGTTGCTGGCGCTCTTGCCGCGCTTTTGCGGCTTGCGGTTTGATCCGCGCGCAGGCTGCTTCACGACCTCGGCAATGGCCTCGGCCTTGGTGAGCTGCTCCTCAGGCTTGGGGTCCAAAATCTGCTCGACTTTGTTGCCCACGGCACGCGGGGCGACTTTACCCGCACCAACGGCGGCAAACAGGTCCTCGAGCTGCTTGTAGTTAAACTGCTCCGCCACGGCGTTGAGCGCACGCGTCGAGCGCGGCGTAGAGATGCCATACCCGCGCTTGCGCAGGTCCTTGGCCAGTATATCGCGGCCGGCAGCAGCGTCATCGTCTTTGGTCGCGGCGGCGAAGTAACGGCGAATCTTTGACTTGGCCGAAGGTGTCTTGACGATCTTGAGCCAATCGCGCGACGGCTTAGAGCTCTTGTTGGTCAAAATCTCGACACGGTCACCCGTCTTGATCTCGTGCGTAAGCGGCGCCACCGCACCGTTGATCTTGGCACCGACGCAGTGGTTGCCGACCTCGGTATGGACGGCGTAGGCAAAGTCGAGCGGTGTAGAGCCGGCACGAAGCGCCATGACCTCGCCCTTGGGCGTAAAGACAAAAATCTCCTGGTCAAACAAGTCGACCTTCAGCGAGTGCAGGTATTCCTTGGCATCGGTGATTTCGTCAGACGCCGCCCAATCGAGCGAATGCTTGAGCCAGTTAATCTGGTCGTCCAGACGCTGGGCATCATTGGTCTTAGACGCAGACGATCCGCCCGACTTCTTATAGAGCCAGTGGGCGGCAATACCGTACTCGGCCTGCTCGTGCATCTCGTAGGTACGAATCTGAATCTCGAGCGGACGAGCCGTGGGGCCGATAACCGTCGTATGGAGCGACTGGTAGTTATTGACCTTGGGCATGGCAATATAGTCTTTAAAGCGCCCGGGCATGGGGTGCCACAGCGTATGCACCGCGCCGAGCGTGGAGTAGCAATCGCGCACCGAATGCGTGATGACGCGCAGTGCCACCAGGTCGTAGATCTCGGAGAATTCCTTGCCCTTGCGCTTCATCTTTTGGTAGATGGACCAATAGTGCTTGGAACGGCCGTTGATCTGGAAGTCCTCCAGGCCAATGCGGTTGAGCTCGTCGGTGAGCGTCTTGATGGTCTCGGCCAGATAGCGCTCACGGACCTCGCGCGACTCCGCCACCATGCGTGCGATGCGCTGGTAGGCGTCGGGTTCAAGGTAGAAGAAGGACAGGTCCTCGAGTTCCCATTTAATGGAGCTCATGCCCAGACGGTCGGCCAGGGGCGCGTACACGTCCATAGTCTCGCGTGCCTTAAACAGGCGACGGTCCTCGCGCAGGGCGGCGAGCGTGCGCATATTATGCAGGCGGTCGGCGAGTTTGACGATGATAACGCGGATGTCCTTGGACATGGCGAGGAACATCTTGCGCAGCGTGAGCGCCTGTTTCTCGTCCATGCTGTCGACTTCGATGTTGGTGAGCTTGGTCACGCCATCGACGAGCTCGGCCACCGTATCGCCAAACAGGCCGGAAACATCAGCAAGCGAGGTCTCGGTATCCTCGACGGTATCGTGCAGCAGCGCGGCGCACACCACATCGCAGTCCATCTTGAGATCGGCCAAAATGATGGCCACCTCGACGGGATGGTTGATGTACATCTCACCCGAGCGGCGCTTTTGGTTGCAGTGCTTCTCGGCAGCAAAGCAATAGGCCTGCTCCACCTTAGAAAAGTCGTCCTCATTCATATATTTGAGGCACAGGCGCTCCAGCTTGTCGTAGCTGTCCGCCATAATCTCGGGCGGCAGCTCATCGGCATGCTTATAGTGCTCCATCTCCGAGAACGGCTGGAGGGTGGAATCATGGGCGGTACGGGCTGCGGCATCCATCGAGGTCCCCTTCCCCTAGGCCCGCGGTACGATCGGGCGGTTAACTTTGGCTAGCATATCAGAAGCGCACGAATCGAGCGCCCAACTCCGGAAAGCCGAGAACTCCATGCGCGAACGCAACCCCTCCAAATAGCGAATTGACCTGCTCAATTGCACACGGCCGGGGTTTTCGGCCATCGCGATGCGACGGGTGTCGTCAAACCCCGAAACGCGACAGAAACCAAGCTCTTCGAAGATTCCCAGGCCACTCTCCACCGAGCGCTCGTCGACCGGCGTGCGAGCATCGATGGCAAGGCACATCTGCGCGATGTCGATATCGCTCGCGCTAAAGGAATCGTCCCCGGTCTTGCCGCGGTTGGAGCGCCACATGGTTTGCAGCGCGCGATAGAGCGTGACGAGCTCGTCGCGCTCGGGCGCATAGCAGTCGAGTAGGCGCTCGTTAATGCGGGCGTCGCGCGACGAATAGAGCAGGTGGATCACGGCGGGCTGGCCATCGCGACCGGCGCGGCCGCTCATCTGGTTAAACTCAATCGCGCCAAACGGCATGTGGTAGAGCACGACATGGCGAATATCGGGAAGGTTGACGCCCTCGCCAAAGGCAGAGGTCGAGACGATGCAGCTGAGGCATCCGTCACGAAACGCCTCCTCTACGCGATGGCGGTCGGCGCGCGTAAGGCCCGCGTTGTAAAAGGCGATATGCGACGCGTAGTCGGGAACGCGTTTGCGTAGCGTCTTGGCAAGCGCCACGGACTGATCACGCGAGTTAACGTAGATGACGGTCTTCTCCCCCGTCGCGACGATGGACACCAGGCGGTTTTCGCGGCTCGCAAGATCGCGGTCGTCCTCGAGCCGCAAGTTCTCGCGCACGGTCTCGTCGACCACCGTACGGGTAATCGGCAACACGCGGGCAAGCTCCGCCACGACCGGAGCCGTCGCGGTGGCCGTCGCCGCCATAACGACCGGATCGCCCAGGGCCTTGAGGATGTCGGGCATGTCGAGGTATGCGCTACGGTCGCCGCCCTTGGCAAGACCGGCATGATGCGCCTCGTCGATAACGACAAACCCGATACGACCCGAGCGAGCAAAGCGGTCTCGGTGAATAGACAGGAACTCCGGCGTCGTGAGCACGATGCCGGTGCGGCCCGAAGCCAGGCCGGCAAACACGTCATCGCGCGCTGCCTCCACGGTCTCGCCGGTCAACACGCCCACGCCAATGCCGAGCGCAGCCATCGTCGATGAAAGATGATAGGCCTGGTCGGCAACGAGCGCGCGCAGCGGATAGACAAAGATGCTCGCGCGACCGCGAAGGACCGCCTCGCGTGCGGCGTGCACGTGGAAAATCAGAGACTTACCACGTCCCGTCCCCATAACGGCCAAAACGCTCTGGTGGTCGGCGAGCGCGTCGAGTGCCTCGACCTGCGCGCGATGTGGCTGGTTCGAGCCGATAAAGCTATGGATAAGCGAGCGCGTGAGCTCGGTATAAGAAAGCTGGGCGAGCGTCTCGCGTTTACGCGACTCCAGGCGCGGGCCTAAGTCCGCCGGTTGCACGCCGCGACGAAGCTCGCACGCCGGATCGTCGATATTGGGCGCCGTGGTATCACGCACCAAGACATCCTTGATCATGAGCTTGGGCTTCACGCGTCCCTGCCAATGCTCGGCCACGGCCTCGAATACCAAGTCGACGGCGCTGTCGCAATTGATGAGCCTATCGATCTGCGGCACGCGGAACATGATGGCCGGCACACTCGCGGCGCCATCAGTCGCCACAAAGCGCATGTGCTCGCCGGTTTTGCCCACCACGGCGCGATCGCACATCGTCACGCCCTCGGCCGCCAACAGCGGCACCTTATTGCCCTGGCCAAACGGCTCAAGACGAGAAATCTGCTCGATAGTCTCGATATTTAGCTCGGAGAGGTCAACGGTGGCGGCAACCTCGTCAGTGTCCTCAAAGTCATCGGCGGGAAGCTCCGATAGCACGGCCGAAAGGCGACGACGGAACTCGTCGAGCTTGGACGCCTCGATGGTCACGCCCACCGCACCCGCATGCCCGCCGCGGCGAATCAGCAGATCCGAGCAGCGCTCTACGGCATCGAACAGGTTGACCTTGCCCACCGAGCGGCCCGATCCGCGTGCAACGCCGTCCTCGATCGAAAAGAGCAGCGCCGGCACGTGATAACGGTTGGTCAGACGGCTCGCTACGATACCCTTGACGCCCTCGTGCCAGCCCTCGCCACCCACGACGATTGCGCGACCGCCATCATAAGTCTCCTCGACCTTTGCCATGGCGTCGCGTGTGAGCTCCGCCTCGATCTCGCGGCGCTGACGGTTGATCTCCTCGAGCTCGGCCGCCAGCGCGCTTGCCTCGATAGGATCGCGGGCAAGCAGCAGGTCGAGCGCCAGCTTGGGATCGGCCATGCGACCGGCGGCGTTCAAGCGGGGAATGAGCGAAAACGACAGGCCATCGGCCGTAATGCTAGAGAGGTCGGCCTTGGCGAGCGCTGCCAGCGCGATGTAGCCGGGACGAGCCGTCACGCGCATCTGCTGGATGCCCTCGGCGACCAACGCGCGGTTCTCGGGCGTGAGCGGCATCATGTCGGACACGGTGCCCAGCGCCGCGACCTCGATTAGCGAACGCCAATACGACGGCTTGCCCAGGCGCTCACCCAGGACTTGCACCAGCTTGAGCGCCACACCAGCACCGGCAAGTTCACGCGAGGGCCCCTCATCCTCGAGCTTGGGGTCGGTCAGGGGCACACCCTGCGGCACCTGGTCGGAGGGCTCGTGATGGTCCGTGACCACCAAATCGATCCCCAGGCTCTCCAGATAGGAAACCTCTTCCTTGGCGGCAATGCCGTTATCGACGGTCACGATCAGCTGGGGGCGAGCGAGCTCGTTAACGCGGTCGAGCGCCGCGCGCGAAAGACCGTAACCCTCGTCAAAGCGATGCGGAATAAACGGCGTGACATCGGCGCCAAACGTGCGTAGTGCCTCGGTCAACAGACAGGTCGACGTAATACCGTCAACGTCAAAATCGCCAAAGACCGCAATGTGCTCGTGGTTGCAAATAGCACGCTCGACGCGGTCGGCAACGACCGACATGCCCGGGATAATGAGTGGGTCGGCCCAGTCGCGATCGAGCGAAGGCGTCAAAAACAGCTGACCTTCTTCGATGGATGTAATGCCGTGCGCAACCATAATACGCGCCACCAGCCCGGGAATGCCCAGGCCAGCCGAAAGCTCCTTTTCGAGCTCGGGGTTTTGCTGAGCGACCGCCCAGCGATGCGTCGTCTTAAGCGATGACATAGGCGCCCACCCCCGATAGGGGCAGGTCGCCGCGATACCTCTCACGGTTCATAGCGATGAGTCCTCTGTGTATGCCCGCTTCGGCAGGCAGATCTGTTGAACGGATTTATTATACCGTGCAGAGCAGACGCAAATCGCCGCAGCACGCCGCGGTTTCGGTAAACGATGCCGGTAATAGCCTCGAAATAATCGAGCGTTTCTGACGCACGGACACATGTGAGCGTCTAGCATATCCATACAAACGAGTTCGCGGATAAAGGGAGTCACGGGACATATGAAGCAATGGACTGGACTGGGAAAGTTCCTCGCGGGGCATATGCAGGTCATCGTTCCGATTTGCGTGGCGCTCGGCGTGCTCTTTCCCCAGCAGATTGGCGTGCTCAAGCCCATTGTTCCCGCCCTCTTCGCCTTTATGACGTTTCAGGGTGCGCTCAGCAACACCTTCCACCAGGTAGCCGAGGTGTTCCGCCGTCCCCTGCACCTGATTTTGGCACTGCTCGTCTCGGCGGCGCTTATTCCCATCGTGGCCTATGCCATGGGATCGTTATTCTTTGGCTCCAATCCCAACCTTGTCTGCGGCATCGTGCTCGAGTACAGCGTACCCGTGGCGGTCACTGCCTTTATGTGGATTAGCATGTTCGGCGGCAACGGCCCGCTCGCGCTCACCATCATCCTGACGTCCTCGGTTATCTCCCCTGTGACGATTCCGCTCACGCTCAAGCTCCTGCTGGGCGCCACCGTCTCGATCGATGTGCCGAGCATGATGCAAGACATGGCCTTTATGATCGCCATCCCCGCCGTGCTCGGCATCGTGATCAACGAGCTCACGCGCGGATGGGGGCACGAGAAACTCTCCCCCGTGCTCTCGCCCGCCTGCAAATTCATGATGATGGGCGTTATCGCCTCCAACTCCACCGCCATGAGCGAGTACGTGCTGCACATGAACGCGGTGCGCTTGGAAGTCGCCCTCTTTATTTTGGTCTTCGCCATCAGCGGCTTTGTCGTCGGCATTCTGGTCGCCCGCGCGCTGCATCTGCCATATAGCGAAACGACCACCATGTGCTTTACCTGCGGCATGCGCAATATCTCTTCGGGCGCCGTCATCGCCACGCAATACTTTCCGGGCGAAGTTGTGTTTCCCGTCATGTGTGGAACGTTGTTTCAGCAGGTGCTGGCCTCGATTATCGGGCACCTCTTTGAGCGCCTAACCGGCGAGGAGCGCGCCAAACAGCGCAAGCGGGTCAAGGCTGGGCGCGACGCGATGGCACGCTAGGCAGCACACTTTTCGAAGGCGCTCGCCTTGCTATACGAGCGTTTCCAGATGCGCGCGTAGGCGCTCAGCATCGATATCGAGCGTGGTCTCGGCATTAACCTGGGCCAGACGATAGCCCACGAAGTAGGGCGATACCACCCAACGTGGCAACGCCTTGGCAATGGTCCGGCCGTCCATGTGGTAGAAGAACAAGTTGTACGACTCCGCGCGACCGCCGTGGTGTTCGTGCAGGATATAGCGCAGGGCCACCTGAATCGCATCGGCAAACAGGTCCGCTTCGGCTTGGTCGCGGGCGTCGTCGCTGGCGGCGATTCCCTGTGGGACTGAAACATTGACCTCAAAGAACCCCATGATCGGTTCGGTTGAGATGTTGACCGAGACTCTCCCCTGTTGCCAGACATTGACGCCTTCGAAATTGGCGGAAGTCAGCGCCGCATAGCCGTCCTCCTGTTCCAAGCCCACAATCTGCATGTGTGGATGGACGAGACTGCCGCCCGAAAGCGGGCCTTTGTTCTTGTACATGAGCACACTGCGGTACTGTTGGGAATCGATCATCTGCTGCCAACAGCCCAGGGCAAACCGCATCACATGATGCAGCTCATCTGGTTCATAGGTCGCCAGGTCGGCGTCGTGATTGGCCGACTCGATCAATACGGTCTGACGGGTGGCCCGCAAGGTCTTGAACTTATTCTCGAGCCAGATGCAGTCACCATCGCGCTGGATGATGTTGGCGAGCCCCTCCGTGTCGCAAAAGGGGCACGCGGTGCCAGGGCGACGATTATCGTCGGGCTTGCCGCTCGCCTGCTGGACGTCAAATACCAGCGCCACGGGTTATACCCCCAGCGGCACGATCTTGGTGCCATGGAGCTCGGAGACGCCTAGCGCCGCCACGACCGCGTCGCGATTTGCCGTAGTGATGCCGCCGCCGGGAAGGATGGTCAAGCGATCGCCCGCATACTCGATTAAACGAGCCAGGTGATCGAAATTATCCTCGATCGACGTACCGGCCGCACCGCCATGTGTGAGGATGCGCGTAACGCCGCAGTCGGCAAGTGTATCAATCGCATCGAGCTGAACCTCGGGCGAGAGCTGGTCAAATGCCATGTGGAAGGTGATGTCAAGGGGCTCGCGCTTGCACTCCTCCGTCGCGCAGCCCGTAGCCATAACGAGGGCGCCGAGGGTGAGCTCGTCGAGCGCCCAGCCGCTGGCACAGGGCTTGCAGCAGCCAAAGACCAGGCCGTCAACGCCGGCACTCACAGCAAGGCCCAGGTCCATCTCCATCATGCGCAGCTCGTCCTGGTTGTAATGAAAGTCGCCACCACGCGGACGAATCATGCACATCACTCGCGCGTCATGCTCGTGAGCGTAACTGACTGTAGCGCTAATAACGCCGGCGGAAGGCGTGGTGCCACCGACGGCAAGGTTGTCACACAGCTCAATGCGCCCCGCACCAGCCTCGATGGCCGCCGGCACTCGCTCAAAGTTCTCGGCGCAAAATTCGTACAGCATAGATAGCCCCCAGAAGACATTTCTATTTCCACACGGCATTGTCGCACGTTAAATAGCAACCCGCACGATGGAACAAAACCTTGACAAGGAGTGTCCCAAAGTGCCGGCACATAAGGAACGTCCCCAGGTGCCACCTTGAGCGATGGGCACTCATTTAAGTACGTCCCCAATGAGTACCCGCAGGGGACAGACAGACCAGACTCCCTATACGACAACTGTTGACATCATATACTATGTGTCTTATAGTAGGTGTTACACAGTATACTACGAAAGGAGGTGTGCGGATGCAGGCACAGATGAAGCGCGGCTTCCTCGAGGCCTGCGTGCTCGCGGCCGTCTCGGGCGAGGAATCCTACGGCTATCAGATCGTGAAGGACGTGCCCGCGAGTATGGGACTCACGGAATCCACGCTCTATCCGTTGCTCAAGCGCCTGGAGAAGGCGGGCTGCATCACCGCGCGCTCCGCCGAACACAACGGGCGGCTGCGGAGGTACTACCGCATCACGGACGCCGGGCGCGAGCGTATCGCCGAGTTCCTCGCCGAATGGCCATCCGTGCAGGAGATCTACCGTTACGTGGAGGGGGCGCACCATGACGCGCGATGAGTTCTTGAACCGGCTGGGCGAGCTTCTGGCCTGCCTGCCGGCAGATCAGGTAAAGGAAACGCAGGAGTTCTACGCGGAGGCCATCGCCGACCGTATGGAGGACGGCATGACGGAGGCCGAGGCTGTGGCCGCCATGGGCACGCCCGGTGAGGTCGCCGAGGCAACGCTCGACGAACTGCCCGCCGTGCCGCGCGCGATCGCGAGGACCAAGCGCAAGAGCACGGCACTTCTATGGGCGCTCGCCATCGTGGGCTCTCCGGTATGGATTCCGCTGCTGCTCGCGTTCGTCGCCGTTGCCGCTGCAGTCTACATCTGTATTTGGGTTCTTGCGCTCTGCGTGTGGATCGTGGCCGCGGCATTCGGGGGCGCGGGCCTGGTAGGGCTCCTGTTCGCCGTGGACGGCATCATTATCGGGCATGTTCCGTACGTTTTGGCCTCGATGGGAATGGGATTCGCTTCCATCGGTGTGGCGCTCCTCACGGGAGCAGGCGCCTGGACGGCGTCCAAGCAGATCGCGCGCCTCTCTGCCCTTTGGGCGAAGAAAGCCGTTTCGCCCTTCTGGAAAGATCGAGGCAATAAGAGCCGCATGGGCGCTGAAGCGGCGCCGCTCACGGCATAGGAAGGAGTGCAAACATGTCCAGCGTAAAAATGATTTACCTTGCCGTAGCGGGTGGGCTTGTTGCCACGGGGCTCGTCCTGGCTGCTATCGGATTTGTGGCCTCCGGCTTTAACCTCGCTGTGTTCAACACGCAGATCGACCTGCGCGATGACACCATCATTCTGGGTGGTGTTGAAATGGACGACCCGACAGGGCTTCCACTCATCGAGCAGCTTGCCGAGGTTGGCGAGATCCATATTGGATCTGCAACGGCTGGTTCGTCTTCTACTCGCAAATGATCGAGCTCGTAGCAGCCATCCCCCTTCGGGCACACCACGACGGGCGTGAGCACGCCGCACTCGGAGCCTTTTGACCTAGTCGTTGGGGACGTTCTTAAACGACTAGTCATTCAAGAACGTCCCCAACGACTACCCCCAACGTCGATGTTTTGGCAACGACAGCGAAAGCCCGCCAGAGCGAGCAAGGTGCCTTGAAACGAGGCGGCATTGACCTTCTGGTCATGCCGCCCTCTTTGAATGACAAGTTGTCGCTCTGGCGCTCGCGCAGCGTCGAGCCGTTACGCGGTTTGGTAAAACCGCGTAACTATCTAGCCGCCCAGGTAGGCTTTGCGGACGTTGTCGTCGTGGAGCAGCTCTTGGCCGCTGCCGGTCATGGTGATCTTGCCGGTCTCGAGCACGTAGCCGCGCGTGGCGATTGAAAGCGCCATCTGGGCGTTCTGCTCGACCAGAAGCACCGTGGTGCCGGCCTTGTGCAGGTCCTCGACAATCTGGAAGATCTGCTCAATCAGAATCGGCGCCAGACCCATGGAAGGCTCATCGAGCATGAGCAGCTTGGGGTTGCTCATAAGGGCGCGCCCCATAACGAGCATCTGCTGCTCGCCGCCCGAAAGGGTGCCGGCGACCTGGCGACGGCGCTCCTTAAGGCGCGGGAACTGCTCGTAGACGCGCTCAAGGCCCGGAGCCACCGTGGACTTGGGCTGCGTGTAGGCGCCCATCTCCAGGTTCTCCTCGACCGTCATCTGCAAAAAGGCGCGACGGCCCTCGGGCACCTGGGCCAGGCCCTTGCCCACCAGTTTATCGGCAGGCGTATGGGTAATGTCCTCGCCCATAAACTTGATGGAGCCGGTCTTGGAACGCAGCAGGCCCGAGACGGTCTTAAGCGTCGTGGACTTGCCGGCGCCGTTCGCGCCGATCAGGGCCACGATCTCGCCCTCGTTGACGTTAAAGGAGATGTCCTTGATGGCGTGGATGGCGCCGTACCAGACGTTGATGTTGTAGACGGAAAGCATCGGCTCTGCCATTTAGTTCTCCCCCTTATCCTGCTTGCCCAGATACGCCTCGATAACAGCGTCGTTATTCTGGATCTCCTCGGCCGTACCCTTGGCGATGACCTTGCCAAAGTTGAGCACGCAGATGCCCTCGCAGATGTTCATGACGAGCGACATGTCATGCTCGATAAGCATGATGGCAATGCCAAAGGTGTCGCGGATCTTGACAATGTTCTCCATGAGCTCCGCGGTCTCGGACGGGTTCATGCCGGCGGCAGGCTCGTCGAGCAGCAGTAGCTTGGGGTTGGTGGCAAGCGCGCGGACAATCTCCAGACGACGCTGAGCGCCGTATGGCAGCGATCCGGCCTGCTCGTTTGCCAGGTGCTCCATATCAAAGATGGACAGCAGCTCCATGGCGCGCTCGTGGGCGGCCTTCTCGTGCTTCCAATACGTCGGCAGGCGCAGCACGCCCTCAAAGCCGGAGTAGCGCTCCTGGTTATGCAGGCCGACCTTAACGTTATCCTCCACCGTCATGGTGTTGAACAGGCGAATGTTCTGGAATGTACGGGCAATACCCATGCGGTTGACCTGATAGACCGACTTGCCCGAGGTGTCCTCGCCGTCGAGCAGGATGGTGCCGTGCGTGGGCTGGTACACCTTGGTGAGCAGGTTGAAGACCGTGGTCTTACCGGCACCGTTAGGGCCGATCAAACCGGCGATCTCGGTCTTACCGATGGTCAGGCTAAAGTCGTCTACTGCCTTAAGGCCGCCAAATTCAATGCCCAAGTGGATGCACTCGAGCGCCGGGCGCTGGCCCAGGTCGCGATCGGGAACGATGGCGCCAGAAGGATACGGGACCATCTTGCCCTTGTTGAACTCAAACTTACTGGGCATCGGCTGCCACCTCCTTCTTGGAAGCAAAGCGGTCCTTAATGCGTGCGAAGAACGACTTGAGCTGCGGGTTGTTGGTAAAGATCATGACCAGGATCAGCACGATGGCGTAGATGAGCATGCGGTAGTCCGAGAACTGACGGAGCAGCTCGGGAAGCACCGTAAGCAACGCCGCCGCGATGACGGAGCCGCGCATGTTGCCCAGACCGCCCAGGACCACGAACACCAGGATGAGGATGGACGTGTTGAAGTCGAACTTGGTGGCGGAGAGCTGCGAGAAGTTACCGCCGAAGAGAGCTCCGGCAGCACCGGCGAGGGCAGCGGAAACCACGAAGGCAATCATGCGGTACTCGGTGACGGAGATGCCTACGGACTCGGCTGCAATCTTGTTATCGCGCACGGCCATAATGGCACGGCCGGTACGGCTGCGAACCAGGTTGAGTACAATCACGAGCGCGACCATAACCAGAATGGCACCGGCGAGGAAGGTCGAGTACGTCGACACGCCCGAGGCACCCTGGGCGCCCTTGATGATGGCGGTGCCGTCCTCGAGCAGGTGCAGGTCGTCGATCGTAGAGTTGCCCGTGATGTTAAAGATCACGTGCAGGCCGCGAGAGTCGACACCCACAATGAGGCAGGTGACGATCTCTTTGATGATCTCGCCAAAGGCCAGCGTCACGATAGCCAGGTAATCGCCGCTCAGGCGCAGGACCGGAATACCGATCAAGAAGCCCAAGATGGCAGCGGCGATAGCGCCGACCACAATGCTGATGATCAGACGCATCGGGTCGGACGGAACGGCGCCCTCCAGCGCGACGGCGGTAACGATGCCCGTATAGGCGCCGACGCTCATAAAGCCCGCGTGGCCCAGCGACAAGTCGCCCGCGATACCGACGACGAGGTTGAGGGAAATGGCCATGACGATATAGGCCGTGATGGGAACCAGCTGACCGGCGATCATGCGCGGAATCATGTGGTTGGACTGCATAAAGAACACGATGGCAAACGCCACAAGGCACATGGCGTACGTGACAAAGTCGTGACGCGTCTGCTTGTCTTTAAGAAACTTCATAACGCTCACCTACACCTTCTCGGGGACGTACTTGCCCAAGAGGCCGGCAGGCTTGACGAGCAGGACGATGATCAGAACACCAAAGACGATGGAGTTGGCAAGGCTCGTGGAAATGTAAGCCTGCGCCATCGCTTCGATGATGCCGATGAGAATGCCACCGACAAAAGCGCCGGGGATGGAGCCGATGCCACCGAAGACAGCGGCGTCGAAGGCCTTGATGCCAGGCATGGCACCCGTCGTGGGCTGCAGCACCGGCGAGTAGGAGCACAGCAGCACGCCGGCGATGGCGGCAAGGGCAGAGCCGATGGCGAACGTCATCGAAATGGTGCGGTTGACGTTGATGCCCATGAGCTGAGCGGCAGCCTTGTCCTCGGACACGGCGCGCATGGCCTTGCCCATCTTGGTCTTACCTGTAAAGAACATCAGGCCGGCCATGATAACCAGGCAGGCGACGATGGTGACGAGCGAGACGGCGCTTACGTTGAACTTGGCCAAGAACTCCGGCACCTGGAAGGTGACGAGCGAAGTGAAGTTCTTGGGAGTGGCGCCCCACAGAAGCTGCGCGGCGTTCTGCAGGAAGTAGGACACGCCGATAGCCGTGATCAGAACGGCCAGCGGGCCTGCCTGACGCAGCGGCTTGTATGTCAGACCCTCGATGAGAACACCGAGAACGGTACAGGCCACACAAGAGAGAATTACAGATGCCCAGCCCGGGAGGCCGAGATACGACGTGGCGCAGAACGAGACATAGGCACCGACCATGATGACGTCGCCGTGAGCGAAGTTCAGCATCTTGGCGATACCGTAGACCATGGTGTAGCCCAACGCGATGATGGCGTAGACGCTGCCCATGGACAGGCCGTTGACTAGGTATTGGATAAAGACCGTCATGTTCCACATCCCCCTTTCGAATAGGTTTCCAGTTGATGTATGAAACAGGGACGTTACATCGTCCCTAGATACCAAGCAAGCAGGGAAGGCCAAAACCTCCCCTGCTTGGGATCAAAACCGCTCTATGTAAGGCGGCCTATTAGGCCTGTACGTACTTGCCGTCAGTGATGACGTACGCCGTGGGCTCCTTCTGGACCTGACCCTTATCGTTCCAGGAGAGCTTGCCAGTCAGGCCGTCAACAGTAATGTTGCGCATAGCCTCGGGAAGCTTCTCGGCAACCTCGGTGGGGTCGGCGTCGACACCCAGGCCGGCCTCCTTGAGAGCCTCGACCACAGCATGCACGCCGTCGTAGGCGTCGGCGGCAAACTGGTCGGGGGTATCGCCGTACTTATCTTTGTAAGCGTTGACGAAGTCGGCGTTCTTCTCGTCGTCGGCGGAGAACGGGGTCATGAGCAGCAGACCCTCGGCAAGAGAGGTATCGAAGCCCTCAACGCCCAGGATACCGTCCATGCCGTCGCAGCCCATCATCTTGACGTCGTAGCCCATGTCCTTGGCGTTCTTGAGCAGGACGGACGCCGGTGTGTAGTAGATCGGCGCAAAGATCATGGTGGCGCCAGCCTGCTTGGCCTTGGTCAGCTGGTTGGTAAAGCTCGTGGCGGAGTCGTCCTTAAAGGTCTCCTCGTCAACAATCTCGAGCTTGGACTCAGCGGCCTGGGCCTTAAAGGAATCTGCGATGCCCGAAGAATAGGCGTCGCCGGAGTTATAGAACAGCACGAACTTCTCGTCCGCATACTTCTGCGCCAGGAACTTGGCAGCGTTGACACCCTGGTTGGGGTCGGTGAAGCAAACCTGGAAGACGCAATCCTTGCCCTTGGTAACGTCCTCGGAGGACGCGGACGGGGTAATCATGAACGTCTCGGGGTCGTTACCGCACTCAGCAGCAACGGCGACCGACGCACCCGTGGTGGTCGGACCGACAAGGGCCTGCATGCCCCAGTCGAGCAGGGTGTTGAAGGCGTTGACGGCCTTCTCGCCGTCAGCCTGGTCGTCCTCGGCCTTGCTGACAAGCGGCAGCTCCTTAGTCGAGAAATCCTTGCAGCCAAGCTCGACAGCCTGTGTAACGGACTTGCCGTAGGACGCGTTGGCGCCGGTCAGTGGGCCGATGGTGCCGATCTTAAACGAAGCGTCGCCCGAAGCGGAACCACTGTCGCCGCCGTTGGAGGAGCAGCCAGCTAGAATGGACATCGCCCCCAGACCTGCTGCGCTCGCGATAACGCTCCTGCGATTCATAACAGGGTTCAATGACTTACCGGTGAGGCTCGACATGCGGCTCTCCTCTCAAATCTCGTCGGGTTTTGGTTACCCGACAGGCCATCCTTCGCCGTGTTCGGCGTTCGCAAAATAGTAGACGCTTTAGTTAGGAAAAGTGGCGGTTATTTCGACTTTTCTTTGGATTTGTTCATTTATCCATATTTCTGCGTATTTCTATTACTTTATGCAGTAAAGCCACTTTATTGTGTAAAAGCAATGTTTCCGTTCTGTTACAAGCGTCCCCGCCCTGAATAAAACAGCCTCACCGGTCGCGCTTTATGCGCGCTTAGGCGGCGATGTACTTGCCGTCCTGGATCACATAGGCCGTAGCGGGCTTTTCGACTTGGCCCTCGTCGTTCCACGTGAGCTCGCCAGTCAGGCCCTCGATCTTGATCTTGCGCATGGCCTTGGTCGGCTGGTTGATAAAGCTCGTGGAGGAGTCGTCCTTAAAGGTCTCGGTATCGACGATGTCGAGCTTGGATGCCTTGGCCTGCTCGGCAAAGGCATCGGCGATCTCGGCCGAGACGGCGACGGCGGCACCAGTGGTAACGGAGTCGACGAGCGCCTGCATGCCCCAGTCGCACAGGGCGAACCTTATGGTGTAAACGTTGACAGTTTGTTACGGAGTTCCGTTTGTAGCGAGCATGTTTCCAATGTTTCCGCAGCGTTTCGGGGGGTGCCGTTTTGTGCGACTCCTGTTGCCTGGCGAGCACGCGCCCTCGGTTCACGCTAGAATGCACTCAACCTTTAAGCGGTAATCCATCCATAAGATGCACGAAGGAGCTATCTATGAGCGAACCCCTGCGCACCGTGAACGTCGGTCTGATCGGTCTGGGAACCGTCGGCGGCGGCGTGGCCCGTCTGATTAAGAGCCACCACGATGAGTACCTGGCCGCCTACGGCATCGACCTTAAGCTAACTCGCGCCTGCGCGCTTGCCTGGGAGCAGGCCGAGGCGGCCGGTATTGAGCGCGAGGCCTTTACGAGTGACTGGCACGACGTCGTCACCGACCCCGCTGTCGACATCGTCGTCGAGCTGATCGGCGGCGAGCACCCCGCGACCGAGATCTTCACCACCGCCTTCGAGAACGGTAAGCACGTCGTCTCTGCCAACAAGGCCCTGTTGGGCCGTCATGTCGAGACACTCGCCGAGAAGGCGCGCGCGTGCGGCGTGCAGATTAAGTGCGAGGCCAGCTGCGGCGGCGGCATCCCCATCGTGAGCACGCTTGAGCACGATCTGGTGGGCAACAAGATCCTGACCATCGCCGGCATCCTCAACGGCACCACCAACTACATCCTGTCGCGCATGGACGCCGAGGGCGCCGATTACGCCGACGTGCTCGCCGATGCACAGGCCAAGGGCTATGCCGAGGCCGACCCGTCCGCCGACGTCGACGGCTTCGATGCCGCCAGCAAGACGGCCATCCTCGCCTCCATCGGCTTTGGCACCCGCGTTACCACCGATGATGTGTACCAGCAGGGTATCCGCACCATCGGCGCCGAGGACATCGCCCAGGCCCGCGAGCTCGGCTACACCATTAAGCTGCTCGGCATCGCCCGCAACACCGACGCCGGCGTCGACGTCCGCGTGCATCCCACGCTGATCCCCGCCGACCACATGCTTGCCAAGGTCAACGGCGCCATGAACGCTGTTTACGTAGTGGGCGATGCCGTGGGCGAGACCATGTTCTACGGTGCCGGCGCAGGCTCCTTCCCCACCGCGAGCGCCGTCGTGGGCGATATCCTGTCGCTCTCCGAGCAGATCAGCCGGGGCGTGGCTCCGCTGCCCGAGATTGAGCCCTATGGTCACAACCTCGCCTTTAAGCCCATGGACGAGCTCCAGACCAAGTACTATGTGCGCCTGAAGGTCGCCGACCGCGTGGGCGCCCTGTCCGAGACGGTCGACATCTTTGCCAAGCACAACATTTCGATCTCGCTCATCAACCAAGTCGAGGACGGCAAGTCGGGTGTCAGCGATGCCTGCTCGGTCATCTTCCTGACGCACCGCGCACTCGAGAAGGACGTCCAGGCTGCCGCCGCGGAGCTTGCCAGCGTCGACTGCGTGGCCGAGGTCGCCAACGTCCTGCGCATCGAGGACGTTGAGGCCTGGACCGAAGGCGTCATGGCCAACTAGTTCGGTTTACACCCCACAACGCATTTGCTCGAAGGGCTCCCGTCTGGTCTTGGACGGGAGCCCTTTTATTTGCACGCTCGGGGCGCATTGACGCGATCCGCGTTTGAACAATTTGACCGTTCGGTGTCAACCAGGGATACCGCTCACCGATAAGCAGGCATGTTTGCTTTTGTCCGCCGCTATCCTGTGCTGCGTACGTCCACCCCCGAAGAATGGAGGCACCATGTTGCTCGAGGGCAAGAAAGCAATCATCACCGGAGGCACGCGCGGTATCGGCTATGCCATCGCCTGCCGCTTTATCGAGGAGGGTGCCACCGTCACCGTCTTTGGCTCGCGTCAGGAGACCGCCGATGCGGCCGTTGAGAAGCTGACAGCCGTCTATCCCGACGCCAAGGTCTGGGGTCGCTCCTGCGACCTCACCTCACTCGAAGCCGTGACCGAGGCCTTTACCCAGGCTGCAGCCGATATGGGCGGTCTCGATACGGTCGTCAACAACGCCGGAATCTCCCAGCGCTCACCCCTTTTGGACTATACAGCCGAGGAGTTCGCCAAAGTTATGGACCTCAACGTCGTCGCCGTCTTTAACGGTCACCAGGCTGCCGCCAAGATCATGACCGAGGCCGGCCACGGCGGCACCATCACTACCACAAGCTCGATGGTCGCCAAGTACGGCCAGCCCTCTGGCGTCGGCTACCCCACGTCTAAGTTTGCCGTCAACGGCATGGTCCAGTCGCTCTCGCGCGAGCTCGCCCCCATGGGCATTCGCGTCAACGCCGTTGCCCCAGGCGTAACCAAGACCGATATGGTCGCCAACCTGCCCGAAGAGGTCATCAAGCCCATCATCGCCACTATTCCGCTCGGTCGCATGGGCGAGCCCGAGGACGTTGCCAACGCCTTCGTTTTCCTTGCGAGCGACATGTCCTCCTATGTCACGGGCGCCATCCTCCCCGTCGACGGGGCAGCCCGCTCCTAAAGGTCGAAAGTTTCGGCTTCGAACCTCAACAGAGTTCAACGCAAAAGGCGCGCTGTCCGCATCAACCGCAGGCAGCGCGCCTTCTATTATTTGGACGGAACCCGTATCCCGACATTCCTTGCTACTTGCCGTCGTCGTCCTGGGCTTCATCGCGCGCGTAGAGCTCCAGCATGCGGCGGCGGTATTCGTGTACGGCGAGCTTGGCGCGCTCAAGGCGGCGGCGCTCACGCGGAGTCAGCTCGGACGGGTCAACCTCATCACCATAGGTCTTATCGGCAAGAAGACGCGCCGCGTCCACGATGCGGGCATCGATGTGGCCGCTCGCCGCCTCGGCGGAAAGACGCTCGGCAATCGTATCGAGCGTAGGCAGGCCCTCGAATACGCGACCATGGCCATGTGAGGTCAGCAGCTCGTGCTCGCGTGCGAGCAGGCTCGCCAAATCGTGATGGGCGCGCAGGATGTCAAGCGCATCGGATGGATGCTCGGCAACCTCTGCCACGGCGGCGACCGGCGCGGCATCGACCACGCGGTAGAAGAGCTGCGCGAGCAATGGCATCAAGAACACCGTGATGGCACCGGCGGCAACCATGACCGACGCAATATCTTGCGACAGCGCGCCCGCGTTGACGGCAACGCTCGTCACGGCAACGATGATCGGCAGGGCCGTGGTGCAGTACAGGGCCACGGTAATGCGACCATACGCCGACACATCGCGCGTCGCAGGACAAATGCTCATAGAGATGAGAATGGGCACGGCGCGAATGATAAGCAACGCCACGATAAAGCCCGCGAGCAGCCCGGGGCGTGACGCCACGGCCGTCAGGTCGATCTTTGCGCCCGATACGGTAAAGAACACCGGAATCAAAAAGCCGTAGGCCAGGCCGTCGAGCTTGGTCTCGAGCGTATGGTTGCCCTCGGGGATGATATAGCGCAGGACAAAGCCGGCGGCAAAAGAACCCAACACGATGTCGAGATCAAAGACGGCCGAGAACGCCACGAGCGTGACCAGGATGAGCACCGTCAGGCGCACGAAGGTCTGCGACGTGGTATCGGCACGCTCCTCGACAAACGCAAAGAAGCGGCTGCCGACGCGCTTGGAGCGGCTTGGGACCACGGCCAGCAACACGCAAACCACCGCAAACAAGCCAAGGATTACGAGCGTTTGGATGCCAGTGCGAGCAGACAGCAGCACCGACATGGCGAGCACGGGACCGAGCTCGCCCCAAGTGCCATACGCGAGAATCGAGTCGCCCACACGCGTGCCGGTGAGCGAGCGCTCACGCATGATGGGCACGAGCGTGCCGAGCGCCGTAGAAGTGAGGGCAAGCGTCACGGCGATGCCGTCGAAATGACTGACCGAGAACCACGGGGTAAAGCGCACGGCAAGCCAGGCGATACCAAACGTGACGACCCACGTCGCCAAGCCGTAGCGCCCCTCGACGCCCGTAATGCTCTTGGGGTCGATCTCAAAGCCGGCAAGCAGGAACAAAAAGGCCAGGCCGAGCTCGGACACAAGCGAGACCTCGGCATCTACATGGATGACGCCGAGCATATGGGGTCCCAGCACCGCGCCGAGCACGAGCAAAAAGACGGTCTCGGGAACGGGTTTTCCGGGAATCGCCGAGGCGATGAAGGGGCTTGCGAAGGCCACGAGTGCGATGATGGCGAGCGAAACGAATGCCATGTGATGCCTTTCTCTTGTTTGCGCTTCACTGTAGCACCCTCGCCGTCCTCAACGCGCCGCGAGCTGTCGTATCATAGTGAGGTTTACAAACATGTGGCTCAAGGCGACCGCGAGGCTTGCCCCGTAAACCGACCGCTGCCGCATACCGTACCGTACGCCCAACCGATCAGGAAGGCAGGAACCAATGGTCTCTCGTATCTACGTGGAGAAGAAACCCGGGTTCGACGTCGAGGCTCAGCAGCTCAAGGGCGAGCTGACCGAGATTCTCGGCATCAAGGGCATCGAGGCCCTGAGGATCATCAACCGCTACGACGTCGAGGGCATCGACGAGGAGCTTTTCCGCTCCTGCGTGCCGACCGTCTTTAGCGAGCCCCAGGTCGATGTGACCTACGACGAGCTCCCCGCAAGCGATGGCGCCGTCTTTGCCGTCGAATTCCTGCCTGGCCAGTTTGACCAGCGCGCCGACTCCGCCAGCGAGTGCGTGCAGCTCATCAGCCAGGGCGAGCGCCCCGCCGTGCGCTCCGCCAAGGTCTATATGATCTCGGGCGCTCTGGACGAAGCCGCCATCAAGGCCATCAAGCACTACGTGGTGAACCCCGTCGAGGCGCGCATCGCCTCGCTCGACTTGCCCGAGACGCTGTACATGGAGACCCCCGAGCCCCAGCCCGTCGAAGTGCTCGACGGCTTCCGCGAGCTCGATGAGGCCGGCCTTGCCGTCTTCATCGCCGATCGCGGTCTTGCTATGGACGAGGCGGACATCGCCTTCTGCCAGCAGTACTTCCGCGATGAGGACCGCGACCCCACCATCACCGAGATCCGCGTGATCGACACCTACTGGTCCGACCACTGCCGCCACACCACCTTCGGCACCGTCCTAGATGACGTGACGATCGACGACGCCGTGGTGCAGCAGGCCTTCGACCGCTACATGGAGATGCGCCACGAGCTCGGTCGCGACGCCAAGCCCGTCTGCCTCATGGACATGGGCACCATCGGCGCCAAGTACCTCAAGAAGACCGGCGTCATGACCGATGTCGACGAATCCGAGGAGATCAACGCCTGCACCGTCAAGGTGAAGGTCGATGTCGACGGCGAGGACCAGGACTGGCTGTTCCTCTTTAAGAACGAGACCCATAACCACCCGACCGAGATCGAGCCCTTCGGCGGTGCCGCCACCTGCGTGGGCGGCGCCATCCGCGACCCGCTCTCGGGCCGCAGCTATGTGTACCAGGCCATGCGTGTCACCGGCGCCGGCGACCCCACCGTCCCGGTTTCCGAGACGCTCGAGGGCAAGTTGCCGCAGCGCAAGCTCGTAACCACCGCTGCCGCCGGCTACTCCAGCTACGGCAACCAGATCGGCCTTGCCACCGGCCAGGTCAACGAGCTCTATCACCCCGGTTACGTGGCCAAGCGCATGGAGGTCGGCGCCGTCGTGGGCGCCACCCCGGCAAACCACGTTCGTCGCGAGTGCCCCGCCCCCACCGACAAGATCATCCTGCTGGGTGGCCGCACCGGCCGTGACGGCATCGGTGGCGCCACCGGCTCCTCCAAGACCCAGAACACCGAGTCCATCGAGACCTCGGGTGCCGAAGTCCAGAAGGGCAACGCCCCGGTCGAGCGCAAACTGCAGCGTCTGTTCCGCCGCGGCGATGCCTGCCGTCTGATCAAGCGCTGCAACGACTTTGGCGCCGGCGGCGTCTCGGTCGCCGTGGGCGAGCTTGCCGACGGCCTGTATGTCGACCTTGATACCGTGACCAAGAAGTACGACGGCTTGGACGGCACCGAGCTCGCCATTTCCGAGTCCCAGGAGCGCATGGCCTGCGCCGTCGCCGACGGTGACGTCGAGGAGTTCATGGGCTACGCCGCCGAGGAGAACCTGGAGGCAACCGTCATCGCCGAGGTTACCGCCGAGCCGCGCATGCGCATGGCCTGGAACGGCGTCGCCATCGTCGATCTGTCCCGCGAGTTCCTCAATTCCAACGGTGCGCCCAAGCACCAGGTCGCCCACGTCTGCGCCCGCAGCGTGTGGCAGCCCAGCTGGGCCGGCACCACGCTTGCCGAGCGCATGACCTCGCTCGTCACCGACCTTAACGTCGCCTCCAACAAGGGTCTTTCCGAGCGCTTTGACTCCACCATCGGCGCCGCGACCGTGCTCATGCCCTTTGGCGGCAAGACGCAGCTCACCCCAAGCTCGGCCATGGTCGCCAAGTTCCCCGTGGACGGCGAGACCACCACGGCGAGCGCTATGGCATGGGGCTTCAACCCCTATCTGATGGAGGCCGACCAGTTTGCGGGCGCCTACCTGTCCGTGGTCGAGTCCATCGCCAAGCTCGTGGCCGCCGGCTTTGAGCACAAGCGCGCCTATCTCTCCTTCCAGGAGTACTTTGAGCGTCTGCGCACCGAGGCCGAGCGTTGGGGCAAGCCCATGGCAGCCGTCCTGGGCGCCCTTATGGCCCAGGTCGACCTGGGTGCCGGCGCCATCGGCGGCAAGGATTCCATGAGTGGCTCGTTTGAAGACGAAGCCGGCGAGCTCAACGTTCCGCCGACCCTGATCAGCTTCGCTGTCGCCGTTGGCAAGGCGGACCGCGCTGTCTCCCCCGAGTTCAAGGGTCTCACGCATCGCGTCGTCCGTGTCGCCCCCGCCACCTATGGCGAGGACTACCGCCCCGATGCCCAGCAGCTGCTCGCCGCATTTGACGCCGTCGAGGCGCTCACCGCCACCGGCGACGCCCTGGCCGTCTCCACGCCCGGCTACGGCTGCGGCGCCGAGAGCCTCTTTAAGATGTGCGTCGGTAACCAGATCGGTATCGAGCTTGCCGAGGATGTAGACGTGGAGAGCCTCTTCACCCCGCTTTACGGCAGCTTTATCGTCGAGCTCGCCGAGGATGCCGAGCTGCCCGAGATCGCCGACGGCGTTGTCGTCGAGCCCCTGGGCACCACCGTCGAGAGCTATGTCATCGACACCGGCTCCGAGGTCATCGAGCTCGCCGAGCTCCAGGAGGCCTGGGAGAGCGGCATCGAGGGCGTCTTTGCCTACCGCAGCGCCGGCGAGACTGCCAAGGTCGAGACCATCGACTTCCGTGCCAAGGATATCCACGTGTACAGCGGCGCCAAGATCGCCCGCCCGCGCGTGGTAATCCCCGTGTTCCCCGGCAACAACTGCGAGTACGATAGCGCCCGCGCTTTCCGCGCCGCCGGCGCCGAGGCCGACACCTTCGTGATCAACAACCTCACGCCCGAGGCCGTCGCCGAAAGCACCCACGAGCTTGCCCGCCGCATCCGTGCAAGCCAGATCGTCATGATCCCCGGCGGCTTCTCGGGCGGCGACGAGCCCGATGGCTCCGCCAAGTTCATCACGGCGTTCTTCCGCGCTCCCGAGGTCACCGAGGCAGTCCGCGACCTGCTCAAGGCCCGCGACGGCCTGATGCTGGGCATCTGCAACGGCTTCCAGGCCCTGATCAAGCTCGGTCTGGTGCCCTACGGCGACATCGTCGACGCCACGCCCGATGCGCCCACGCTGACGTTCAACACCATCGGTCGCCATCAGAGCCGTCTGGTGCGCACCCGCATCTCGTCCAACCTGTCCCCGTGGCTATCGCAGTGCAGCCTGGACGACCCCTACACCGTCGCCATCAGCCACGGCGAGGGCCGCTTTGTCGCCAGCGACGAGGTGCTCGCCCAGCTCATCGCCAACGGCCAGGTCGCCACGCAGTACGTGGGCGAGGACGGCAAGCCCAGCATGGACCTTTCCGTCAACCCCAACGGCTCCGCACTCGCCATCGAGGGCATCACGAGCCCCGACGGCCGCGTCCTGGGCAAGATGGGCCATGCCGAGCGTCGTGGCGACAACCTGTACCGCAACGTGCCCGAGCATGTCCCCGGCGATAAGTTCATGCCGATCTTTGAGAGCGGCGTGGCCTACTTCGCTTAATGCGTCCCATCGGGTACAATCCCCTCGGGTAACAACACCCGCCACCGGCACACTGAACTGCACCCCAAAACTTGGACGGCTTAAATAAGAACTACGCCGCAAGGG
>DXMJ01000025.1 GCA_019414265.1 Collinsella sp.
GATG
Source organism: Collinsella sp. (assembly GCA_019414265.1). Taxonomy (GTDB): domain Bacteria; phylum Actinomycetota; class Coriobacteriia; order Coriobacteriales; family Coriobacteriaceae; genus Collinsella. Next base: position 5 of record DXMJ01000025.1, read on the forward strand.
CCCTCAACGCCGAGCTCTATACGGCGGGCGAGCGCGCGCAGTTTATGGGTTCGCTCTCCAACCCTGGCACGCGCTTTATCAACAACATCATCTATGCCGTGGTCGCTGTGATCGGCTGCGTGGGCGTGATCACGGGCGTGCCGGCGGCGCTTACGGTAGGCGGCGTGCAGATCTTCCTGTCCTACGCCAACCAGTACACTAAGCCGTTCAACGAGGTCACCAACGTTATTACGCAGATTCAGACGGCGTACGCCTCGGCGCGCCGCATGTTTGCGCTGCTCGATGCGCGCGAGCAGGAGCCCGACGCGTCGGACGCCGTAGAGCTCGCCGCCCCGAAGGGCGAGGTCGCCTTTGAGCATGTGGACTTTAGCTACGTGCCCGACCGCAAACTGCTGCAGGATATCTGCATCGATGCCAAGCCCGGCATGCGCTTTGCCCTGGTCGGTCCTACGGGCTGTGGCAAGACGACGCTCATCAACCTGCTGCTGCGTTTTTACGATATCGATGCTGGGCGCATTGTGGTGGACGGGCGCTCGTCGCGTGACTACACGCGCTCGAGCCTGCGCCGTGCCTTTGGCATGGTGCTGCAGGACACCTGGCTGTTCGAGGGCACGGTGGCGGAGAATATCGCTTACGGTTGCCCCGATGCCACGCGTGAGCAGATTATCGAGGCCGCCAAGCGCGCGCACGCGCACAAGTTTATCGTGCAGCTGCCAGGCGGCTACGATACGGTCATCGGCGAGGACGGCGGCACGTTTAGCCAAGGTCAAAAACAGCTGCTGTGCATCGCGCGCGTCATGCTCACCGATCCGGCGATTCTGCTGCTGGACGAGGCGACGTCGAGCATCGATACGCGTACCGAGCTGCAGGTACAGGCGGCATTCGACGAGCTCATGGCCGGTCGCACAAGCTTTGTCGTGGCGCACCGCCTGTCGACGATCCGCAACGCCGACTGCATTCTGGTCATGCGCGACGGCCAGATTATCGAGCGCGGCACGCACGACGAGCTGCTGGCGGCAGACGGCTTCTATGCCGAGCTCTACCGCAGCCAGTTTGCCCAGTAAGCACGGTCGTGGGGCAAATTAATCAATCGACAGAAGGTGGTTTACATCTGTCACGTTAGTACTAAGATATTCATCTAATAAATTGCATTAGTGGCTTTAGTTTTGGGGGAAACGAGGCAACGTGACTATGACGTGCTCTTTGGTGGTTAACAGCAAGAGCGGTAATACCAGGATGGTTTCGGGTGCGATCAAGCGCGCTCTGCAGGCTGCGGGCGTTGAGTTTGTCCATGCCGCGGCGTTGAGTGACGATGCGGATGCAGATCAGGTTGCGCTCGAGGCGCAGGGGGCCTGCGCGGCCGACATGGTGCTCGTCGGTTTTTGGTGCGACAAGGGCGCGTGCACGCCTTCGGTCGCGGCGTTGCTCTCCGCCTTGCACGGCAAGCGCGTGTTCCTGTTTGGCACCTGCGGCTTTGGCGCCGACCAGAGCTATTACCAGCAGATTATCGACCGCGTAGCTTCCAATTTGGCTGGGGATGCCGAGCTTGCGGGCTGGGCGATGTGCCAGGGTAAGATGGGCCCTGCGGTCAAGCAGCGCTACGAGGCCATGCTCGAGCAAGATCCCGACAACGCCCGCTTTAAGATGCTGCTCGACAACTGGGTTGCCGCGAAGGATCATCCCACCAAGGAAGATATGGATAACATGGCGGCGGCGGCCAAGAAGGCCGTGCTGGGCGAGTAACTTCGTCGTTCGCGGTCCTTCGTGCAAAACAATACAAATGTGAAAGCCTCGAAATTCTCGAGGCTTTTTTCTTGACACTCGTGGGCGCAACTGTGGCAAGCGTTTGGGGGTGACACTTTCCATCACCCCGATGACGAGACCGTCCTGGACGACACGCTCTCATGCGTTCGCTGGATGTATTCAGAGTGGGACGGGCTTTCCGGATGGATGGGGATTCGGAAAGTGCGTCCCAGAATTTGCCTTTGGAGTGGGATGCAGTTTCCGGTTGAGGGCTCTGGCGGAAAATGCGACCCGGAATTTGCGATCAGAGTGGGATGCGCTTTCCCAACAGGCTCTCAAGCGGAAACTGCGTCCCATTCCGAAGGCAGATTCCGGGACACACTTTCCGAATACAAAGAAGGCCACTTAATGTGGCCTTCAACTTATATATGTTCAGCGGATGCCCCCATGACAAGCCGTGCTCCAACAACAAGGCGTCTGTCCGGGCGGAGGCATATAAGGTTCATCGCGAGTTCCGCACGCAAAGGAGGCCACTTAATGTGGCCTCCGTCTTGCGCAGGACTGTCCGAGCAGGGACCTTATATGCTTCCGCCCGGACAGACGTTTCAGTTATGAGCGACCCGCTACTTAATCTTGGTTGTACCCGGTGCCAGGTTGGGGTCGGTCTCGTTGGCCTCGGTCTGGAAGTGCTCGGTGTAGACGTTCTTGCCGTCGCGGAACATTTCGTAGTACTGCATCTTGGCGTAATCCTCACGCGCCTTGGTGGCGGCTGCGGCTGCGGCGTCGTCACCGGTGACGTTGGAGGAGAGCGCCCAGCGCAGGCTGGCGTCCTCGTAGCCCACGGAGTTGATGGCGGGCAGCGACTCGCGCAGCGTCATGTGCGCTTTCTGGTAGTCGGTCAGCGGTGCGCCGATCAGTTGCATCAGCTGGGTGGACAGGTAGTTGGTGGACAGGTCGTCGACCTCGCTCGTCTGGTCACAACCGGCAACGTCGTAGTTAGCCCAAATGATGTAGTCGGTCTGCCACAAGCGCTCCTGGTGGGTGGCGTCGTCCTCGCCGGTAAACCACTTATCGTTGAACTTGGACGGGAAGAACGGCTGGTGGTCGCCCCAGAACACCACGACCACCTTGCGGTCGAGCTTGCTCAGGGCGTTGAGGAAGTAACGCAGCGCTTGGTCGGACTGCTCGATGCACGAGACATACTCGTCAACATCGGAGAGCGTGCCGTCCTCGACGGTCTTAGCGTCCAGGTTGGTCGTGTCGATGTTCAGGTGCATCTGCTTGTCGACCGGCAGCAGACCCGTGTCGTAGCCCGAGTGGTTCTGCATGGTCACATCGAAGATAAACTGCGGATCGGCGTTCTGGTCGAGCAGCTCAAGAATCTTGTCGTAGGTTGCCTGGTCGGTCACCATGCCGCGCAGGGTATCGGCGCCTTGGAAATCGTTGATGGACAGGAACTGGTCAAAGCCAAAGTCCTTGTAGACGTTCTCGCGGTTCCAGTTGGTCGCGTGGTTGGGGTGCATGGCCGTGGTGGAATAGCCGAGCGATTTGAACTGCTCTGCCAGATTCCCGGTCGTTTCCATGTTGTAGATGGTGTAGGGGTACACGCCCGAGCCCAGGTTGGCCATGGAGTTGCCGGTCATAAACTCAAACTCGGTATTGGCCGTGCCGCCGCCGTAGGCGCTCACGTAGAGCTTTCCGCGGCTGAGGCAGTTGGACAGGTTCTTAAAGTACTGCGGACCTTCGTAGCCGGCGCGCATGTTCTGGTAGATCGACAAATCCGAGAACGTCTCGTTCATGATAGCGATGACCGTGGGCTTCTCGCTGTCGAACTGCTCCTTTGCGGCGGCGCGCTCGTCGCTCTTGGCCGCGTCGGATTTGTCGTAGGCCTTGGCGTACTTTTTGAGCGTGGCCTTGGCGTCATCGACAGAATAGTCGGCGGGTTTGGGCGGCTTGATGGACTGTGCCGCGCTAATAAAGGCAGGCAGATAGCCCTCGCGCCAGTAGCTCTCGAGCGGACGCCAGGTGTAGACGGTGATGCCGAGGGTGTTGTAGTAGTCGATGAGCGTGACATGCGCGGTCACGCCGCCCAGGCACAGCACCGCCACGAGCAGGTTGGTGAGCAACATGCGCTTGGCGTTGGCGGCGCCCTTCTGACGGTGCGGCGCGACCAGGCCGGCGTACTCGCACAGCAGCATGGCGATGGCGGTAAAGCCCATGGATAGCACGCAGAACAGCGAGATCGAGAAGGTGTAGCCGGTGCCGGCGACTGCGGCGGCGGTGGAGATGGCCGAAAGGTCGCCCGGCTGGATGGGCATGGATTTAAACGTGATGACAAAGAACTCGGCAATGCCCAGGACAAAGAGGGCAAAGGCCAGGACCGCGGGAGCTGCGCCGTGGCGCTGGAATAGGAAGAACAAGCCAGTCATGAGTGTGGCGATGATGGCCCACTCGAGCAGGATGCACAGGGGGTAGACCCAGGTAAAGTCGTGGTTGGACGAGACCTCCATGCCCAGCAGCGCAAAGACGCCGGCGAGCAGCAGGCACAGGACGGCGGCGACGAGCGGTTTGCCCACAAAGGCGCCGCGCAGGCGGGCGAGCTTGCCGGTGGGGGCGGGGGCGTCGGGCTCGGCGAACGCAAAGACGCGCGGGGCGATGCGGTCGCGGGCGATGCTGGCCCAAGCGCATCCGGTGAGGATGGCGTTGGTCAGGATGAGCATCACAAAGGCGAGCGGCTCGTTTTGGGCGACGAGGCCAATGGCACCCCAAATGGTCAAAAAGAGCTGGAACAGGCCGAAGGCGACGCTCCACCCAAGAGCGCTTTTGGCAACGGTGCCCGACTGAGCGCGAATGGCCTTGGCCTCGCGCAAGACAAGGTAGACGGTCGCCGCAAGACCGACGAGCGAGATGGCGGCAGCGAACATGCTGAGACTCCTCACAAACTAAAACCTACGAAAGCGGGGGTTTACCCGATTGTTACCAAGATATGCGCTGCAATTGGTGTCTGCGCACAACAACCAGCCATATTAACGCGCACGTGTGGCGGTGTGGCGCAATGTGGTGGCGACCTGCGCGATAATGGACGGGAATTACACGGAAACGTAAAGGCTTCTTAAAGAAATGGCGAGGGTAGGGCGATGAGCGAGCAGGTTTGCAAGGCGGACATGGGCGGCGACGGAGCTGCGGTCGTGGATGCGTACGGCTATCCGGTTGAGACTACGGGCAACGCGGTGCTGGACATTTTGGAGCACCGTTCGTCCACGCGCGCTTTTGCGCGCGATGACGACGACCGTCCCGTAGCGGTGACCGATGAGCAGAGAGCGGCGATTTTGCATGCGGCGAGTCGCGCGCCGTCGGCGGGCGCCATGATGATGTATTCCATCGTGAGTATTCGCGAGCAGGCCACATTGGACCGCCTCGCCGACCTGTGCGATCACCAGCCTATGATCGCCAGGGCGCCCTGGGCACTCATATTTGTGGTCGACTATGCCAAGTGGATCGATCTGTTTGAGCACGTGGGCTGCTTTGAGCCCGAGTTTGTCGAGCGCACAGGCAAGGCGCCCCGCCGCGCGCCGGGTTTGGGCGACTTTGCCATCGCGGCGCAGGATGCCGTGATTGCCGCTCAAAACGCCGTGGTTGCTGCCGAGGCCCTGGGGCTGGGGAGCTGCTATATCGGCGACATCGTCGAGAATGCCGAGGAAGTGGCCGGGCTGCTGGATCTGCCTCCTTATACCATGCTGCTGTCGATGCTCATCATCGGCACGCCCCGTAAGGAGCGCCCGGCGATCGCGCATCCCGTGGTGAACCTGGTGCACGAGGAGCGCTATCGCCGCGCCGATGCCGCGACCATGGATGCGCAGGTGGCCGAGATGGACGCGATGTTCCGTCCGCATGCCCGCGAGGTGGGCGAGCGCGTGGTGGATATCTACACCCGCAAACACACTAGTCCCTTTATGGCCGAGATGAGCCGCTCCATGGAGTGGTGGTTCAAAAACTGGCTCGGAAAATGACGAATGTGACAAGGGGACGGTCCCTTTGTCACATTCCATATCGCCGCGGTAGCCTAAAGACTGTATAAATCTTTATCTAGCTGGGAAAACAGTGCATTAAAACATGGGCCGATTACCTATAATCCCTTCGAACGTTAAAGTTGGGAGGAAACCGGCTTATGGAACAAAAGGCCAAGGAGGCAGCCTCGCACGCTGCGATTCCTGTGAGCATCTCGGCGATGCTCGTCACGCTGGGCGTGGTGTACGGCGATATCGGCACCAGCCCTATGTATGTAACCAAGGCGCTCGTTGCCGGCAACGGCGGCATCGGAAGTGTGACGGAGGAGTTCGTGCTTGGCGCGCTCTCCCTTGTCGTGTGGACGGTCACGCTGCTGACCACCATCAAGTATGTGCTCATCTCGCTGCGCGCCGATAACCATGGTGAGGGCGGCATCTTTGCCCTGTACAGCCTGGTCAAGCGCTGCGGCAAGTGGCTTATCATCCCCGCCATGCTGGGTGGCGCCGCGCTGCTCGCCGACGGCATCCTGACGCCGGCCGTTACCGTTACCACGGCCATCGAGGGCCTGCGCACCATCCCGGCGGTCCATGCCGTGCTGGGCGATGACCAGGGCCGCGTCGTCGCCATTACGCTCGCCATCATCATCGCGCTCTTCTTGGTACAGCGCATCGGTACGGCCAAGATCGGTCACGCCTTTGGCCCCATCATGACGCTGTGGTTTCTGTTCCTGGGCGGTACGGGTCTGTTCTTTGTCTTCCAACACCCCGCCGTGCTGCTGTGCCTCAACCCGGTGCGCGGCATCGCCTTTTTGCTAAGCCCCAACAACCACGCGGGCATCATGATTCTGGGCAGCTGCTTCCTCGCCACCACCGGTGCCGAGGCGCTCTACTCCGACATGGGCCACGTCGGCCGCGGCAACATCTACGCCACCTGGCCGTTCGTTAAGTGCTGCTTGCTGCTTTCCTATATGGGCCAGGGCGCGTGGCTTATCAACAACGCCGGCAACCCGGAGCTCATGGGTATCGCCGACCTCAACCCCTTCTACCAGATGCTCGCCCCGGGTCTGCGCCCCTTTGCCGTCGGCCTTTCCACCGTCGCGGCCATCATCGCCTCGCAGGCGCTCATCACCGGCGCATTCTCGCTGGTGTCCGAGGCCAGCCGCCTGGACCTCATGCCGCATATGCAGGTCTTCTATCCTGCCGAGACCAAGGGCCAGCTCTACATCCCCATGGTCAACAACGTCATGCTCGTGGGCTGCGTCGTCGTGGTGCTGCTGTTCCAGAACTCGGCGCACATGGAGGCCGCGTACGGCCTGGCCATTACCCTGACCATGATGTGCACGACAATGCTGCTCTTCTTCTATCTGCACGTGGAGCGCAATCTCAAGGTCGCGCCGTGGATCTTTGCCGCCTTCTTCCTTTTGCTCGAGGGCTTCTTCTTTGTGAGCTCGCTCACCAAGTTCTTCCACGGTGGCTACTTCACCATCCTCATGGCTGCACTCATCATGGGCATCATGGTGTGCTGGTACAACGGTACGGCGGTCGAGCAACGTCAGTTTACGCTGCTGCCGCTGCGCAGCTATCTGCCGCAGCTCAAACGCCTGCGCGACGACGATCGCTACGAGCTCATGAGCGACAACATCGTGTACCTGACCAAGGACACCAACACCGACTATATCGACCGCGATATCGTCTACTCGATTTTGGATAAGCACCCCAAGCGCGCTCGTGCCTGGTGGTTCGTGAATGTCGAGACCATGGAGGAGCCGCATACCTTTGCCTACTCGGTCGAGACGTTCGGCACCGACTACGTATTCCGCGTGCATCTGTACCTGGGCTATAAGATCAACCAGCGCGTCAATGCTTACCTGCGCCAGGTTGTTCAGGACCTGGCTGCCAGCGGCGAGCTGCCGGCGCAGACGCATGACTACTCGGTCTACAAGGACCCGGGCAACATCGGTACGTTTAAGTTCGTCATGATCCGCAAGCTGCTGGCGCCCGAAAGCGACGTGGAGCCCAGCGAGCGTACGGCCATCACGCTCAAGTACATCATCCGCCGCGCCGCCGGCACGCCTGCGCGCTGGTACGGCCTGGAGAACTCCAACGTGAGCTTTGAGTACGTGCCGCTGTTCACCAAGTTTAAGGCCGTGAGCAAGATGCAGCGCCTGGCTCCCGACGAGCGTCCGTAGACTGCAAGGCTATACACTTGGAACCACCACAAGGGGAAACCACCACAAAGGTGCCTGTCCCCTTTGTGGTGGTTTTTGTTTTTGAGAGAGGGGCGGGGCGCTGATGGACGTCCGTGCGGACGGCGATATTGCCGAGAACTTTTGGTGGCGGCGTACAACGCTGACGCGTCGCAGTCCTCTGTATGACGCCTGCGTATCGGCGGGGCTGCTAGCCGCGGCGACGATTGTGGGCGCGCTGCTCGACCATCCGGGGCTCGCGCCGAGCATCATGATCGTCTATGTGTTCGCCGTGCAGCTGTGCGCTTTCTTTACCTGGAGCCGCCTGTACTGCCTGCTGAGCTCGGCTGCCGCCGTGGCGCTCTACAACTTCTTGTTTGTCGACCCGCGCTACGCGCTGTCGTTTATCGACCGCGTCTATCCCGGCATGTTCTTTATCATGTTTGCGGTCTCGCTCGTATCGAGCTCGATCGCGCTGGCCCTGCGCCGCGCCTTGGCGCAGGCTGCCGCCAGCGACCGTCGCACGCAGATGGTGCTCGAGACCAACCGCATGCTGCAGCGGTGTGGCGATCAGCAACAGATTGTGCATGCTATGGCAACGCAGCTGGCGCGTCTTTCGGACTGTCCGGTCGTGTGGTATAGCGCCGATGCCGATAACGATGACCTGCTGCCGCGCACGACGTACACGGCCGTGGGCGATGCCGCGCCGGTACACCAGCTGGCGCCGCAGATGCCGCCGCGGCTCTCGGCGTCCGCCTATGTGGGAACGCCGCTCGATGCCACCTATGGCGCCTCGGCGTTCTACGGCATATACCTGACCGTGCGCTCGGGCGACACCATGGTGCGCGCGGGCGATCCCGCCTCGGTGGTGGGGGTGTTCGCCATTGTCGCCGAGCCCGATGCGCTGACGCCCGAGGAGCGGACGCTTGCCGATGCCATCGTGAGCGAAGGCGAGCTGGCGCTCGATCGCGCCCGCGCCATGGAGGCTCGCGAGGAAGCGGCGGTGCTCGCCAAAAACGAACAGCTGCGTGCCAACTTGCTGCGCTCCATCTCGCACGACCTGCGTACGCCGCTCACCAGTATTTCGGGTAATGCCGACGTGTTGCTCGACCAGGGCTCGACCGGCACGGCCGTGCTCGACGACCAGACACGCCGCGGCATGCTCCTATCCATTCGCTCGGACGCGCAATGGCTCAACGCCACTGTCGAGAATCTGCTCGCCATCACCAAGCTCGAGGGTGGCGGTATGCGCCTGTCGACCACGCTCGAGCTCATGGACGATATCGTCGAGGAGGCGCTGCGCCACGTGAACCCGGCCGTGCGCGAGCACGACCTTAAGGTGGTGGCGTGCGATGAGCCGGCGCTCGTCAACGTCGACGCGCGCCTGATGGTGCAGCTGGTGGTCAACCTGGTGAACAACGCCATTGCCTATACGCCCGCGGGCTCGCATATCGTAATCTCGATTGGCGTCCATGATGGATGCGTGGCGTGCTCGGTTGCTGATGATGGCCCGGGCATTGCGCCCGAGGACCGCGAGCGGATCTTTGAGTCGTTCTACACCGCCAACCATGGCCTGGCCGACAGCTGCCGCAGTGTGGGCTTGGGGCTTTCGCTCTGCCGCTCCATTGCGCTGGCACATGGCGGTAGCATAGAGGTTACCGCGGCGGACCCTCACGGTTCGGTCTTTACGATTGAGCTTCCCGCCGCCGACGTTTCGTTTGATAAGGAGTAGCGCTGTGCCGAACTCTGCCGTGAAACCGCTCATCTTGGTCGTTGAGGACGATCCCGCCGTCCGCAACCTTATCGTCGCCGCGCTCGAGGCGCACGGTTTGCGCCATATGGCTGTGGAGACCGCCCACGCCGCCATCGCCGCCGCTTCGTCGCAGGCGCCGAGCATTGTGCTGCTCGATCTGGGCCTGCCCGATATGGACGGCGTCAAGGTGGTGGAGTCGGTGCGCGCGTGGTCGGGCATGCCGATCATCGTGGTTTCGGCGCGCAGCGAGGACGCGGACAAGATCCGAGCGCTCGATGCCGGCGCCGATGACTACCTGACTAAGCCGTTTTCGGTCGAGGAGCTGCTCGCGCGCATTCGCACCACGCTCAGGCGCCTTTCGTATGCGCAGGCGGGCGGTGTTGTCTCCGAGGGCTCGTTCGATACCGGCGAGTTGCATATCGATTTTGATGCCGGCATCGCCACGATGGATGGCGAGGAGCTGCATCTGACGCCGATCGAGTATAAGTTGCTCTGCTTGCTGGCGCACAACGCCGACAAGGTGCTGACGCACCAATATATCCTGCACGAGATTTGGGGCACGGCGACCAAGAGCGATCTGGCGAGCCTGCGCGTCTTTATGGGCACGTTGCGTAAGAAGATCGAGTCCGACCCCGCGCATCCGCGCTATATCCAAACGCACGTGGGCATTGGCTATCGCCTGGTCACCCAAGGCTAGATCGCCAACCATCATCCCAATATGAGTTGCGGTGAAATACGGTCTAAATTTGCCTAATTCCAGGCAAAACAGTCCGTATTCCACCGCAATTTTGTTATTTGCCCTTGGGCTTGCTGGCGTAGAACTTCTTCTTTTTGGGCTTGCCGGCGGGGGAGGGCTTGCCGTCGCCGCGCGGCCCTCGGTCGCCGGCCTGCGCGTGCGCGGGTGCTGCTGCGCGAGGCTTGCGGGCCTCGGGGTTGCGTAGTTCCTCGACGCGCTCGGCAATTTCCTCGGCGCTAAAGCCGACCTCGGCCATGGCGTCCTCGATGGGCAGGCGGCGCACGATGTAGCAGTGGTGCACCTTCTGGTTGCGCGCGAAGTCCTCGGGGATGGTCTGCGCCGTAATGTCCTCCAGCACGACGCCCGCGCGCGCGAGCTTGCGCGTTTCGGGGCGGAAGCCGCGCAGGTTGCAGCTAAAGATGGCATGGCCGCCCTGCGCGAGCAGGCGCGATACGCCAGCCAAAAGCTCAACATGGTCGCGCTGGACATCCCAGGTGCGACGGCCCATCTTGGACGAGTTCGAGAACGTGGGCGGGTCGACAAAGATCAGGTCCCAGCGGTTGCGCGTCTGGCGCTGGTCGCGAATCCAAGCGAGCACGTCGTCGCGCACAAAATGATGCTGAGGCCCCACAAAGCCGTTCTGGCGCATGTTGCGCTCGGCCCAGTCCAGATAGGTATTGGAGAGGTCGACCGTCACGGTCTCCTCGACGCCGCCATCGGCCGCGTAGCAGGTGGCAGTGCCGGTGTAGGCAAACAGATTGAGGAAGCGGCGCGCCTGCTTGGCGTGCTCGCGCACCAGGTTGCGGGTGACGCGGTGGTCCAAGAAGATGCCGACGTCCAGGTAGTCGTCAAAGTTGACGGCAAAGGTGAGGCCGCCCTCTTCGATGAGCGGCAGGCGACGACGCGCGATATTGGCGCGCTCACCCGAGCCGCCCTTGCCGGCGCCCTGCTTGCCGTACTGCGAGCCGCCGCGCGAACGCATGCGGGCCTTGGCGTGCACATGCTCGGCGGGAACATCTAGGATGCGCGGCGCGATGGCCAGAATGTCGAGCATACGGGCCTGGGCCAGTGCGGGGTCGATGGTCTTGGGCGCGGCGTATTCGGCGATGACGAGCCAGCGGCCCGGCGTCTGCGGGCAACCCTCGTACAGGTCGATAGCGGCGGAGTAGTCGGGCAGGTCGGCATCGTAGACGCGGTAGCAGCTCACGCCCTCGCGCCTGGCCCACTTGCGGCGCAGACGGGCATTCTTGCGCAGGCGGTTGGCGAACTGCTCGGACTCGGGGATGAGCACGGGCAGCGGCTTGCCGTCGCCCAGGTCGAGCATGGCGGCAGGCTCGGGCATGGCGGAAGCGGCGGCTTCATCGTTGACTTCGTTGGCATCCGCAGCCTCGGCCTCGGCATCCGCACTGGTCGCAGCCTCAAACGCTGCGGCGGCGTGGTCGAGCGAAGGCCAGACTTCGACGGTCGCCTCTTCGTTGTTGGGCATGACGGCGATCGAGCGCTCGGGCTCGGTGTGGAGCGCGCGGGCCAGCAATCCGTCGCGGGTGAGCGCGGCGACCGGCGCCGCGGCAAGCTCGGGCGCGCGGCGCAACTCGCCGATGAGCGTCATGGTGTCATGCATGAGCGAAAGCGGTGTCTCGGTCGTATCCGCGACCACGGCGGCGCCGGCGACAGCGCCCGCGTGGTCCAGTACGGTGGCGGACTTGGCGGCGCAAAAATCGACAAAGCGCTTGTAGCCGGCACATTTAACCATGCGCTCAGCGGTTTTGCGGGCGGCGGAGTCAACATCCACGGCCACGATGCGCGCCTGGCGCTCGCGCGCTGCCGCCTCGCGCCCGCGCGCCTCGGCAAGCAGCTGCTCCCACAGGGCGGCATCGTGCAGCTGCCAGCCCTCAAAGCCCCAGCGCTCGCGTGCGGCGCCCGGGGCGCGGTCGGTCAGAATGTTCACGGCCTCCAGCAGCAGACCGCCGCCGGCGCACGAGGCATCGATCAGCGTGGGAAGGGCTTCGTTCTCGTAATCGTCGGCCGTCAGCTCGCGCTCGCATAGTGCGGTCCAGCCGACCTGCGCCAGCACCAGGGCGGCGTAGTCGGGGCGCAGCACGTGCGCGCCCTCGCCGGCGCGGGTCGCTGCGGGCGGTAGGCGTTTGAACAGCGGGTCGCCCGAAAGGTCCAGGCTGATGCTCGCGCGGCGCTGACGCAGCGAAAGCAGCAGGTGAACATCGGGATCGGCGGCGTCGACATCGGCGCGACGGCCCGTGGTTTCGGCCAAGCGGTCGCACAATGCGTCCTTGGCGCGCAGGGCCGAGAAGCGCGTGTTGCGCAGCTGCTCGGTCACGCCGCGGGCGGTAATGGCGATGGTGGCGCCGGGGCGGACGATGCTCTCCCAGGCGATGTCGTAAACGCTATCGTACAGTTCATCGGCATCCTGCGCCTCAAAGCGCCCGAGTACCACGAACACGCGGCTCGCCAGGCGCGACCACAGACAGGCGCGGTAGCCTTCTTCGAGCTCGCCCTCAAACGTAGCGCGGCCTTTCAGGCGGCGGACATGCGAAAGCCCGAGGCGTTTAAGCTCATCGGCGAGTGCGGACTCAAAGCCCTCGGGGCAGCTTGCGTAAAATTCCATGGGTGACCTCTCTGGTTGCGTCGCTCCATTATATGATGGATGCTTCGTTTGCCCTTATCCTCGAAAGGAACCCATATGATTGATGCGTGTCCCGAACCCGCTGTGCTCTTTTTTGACGTGGACGGCACGCTGACGTCGTTCGATCCCGACGATATGACCGATAAGGACTTTTCGGCGGTTCGCCCTTCGCAGACGGTGGTTGAGGCGTTCCATGCACTGCGCGATGCGGGGCACAAGGCGTTTATCTGCACGGGTCGTCCCCTGTGGCTCATCGCGGACAGTTTGCGTGCGCTCGACCCCGCGGGCGTCGTTGCCATGGCGGGGGCCACGCTCGAGGTCGAGGGCCGCGTGGCACACGAGGACTGCATTGACGAGGACATTGTTGAGGAGCTCGCGCGTCGCATTACTGTGGCGGGCGGCGAGGCGTTGTTCGAGACGAACGGTGCCACCTATTCACTTGAGCCAGTTGGTGTCGAACAGTCATTTCTGCTAGGCGCCGGCGTGGTGCATGGCGTTGATCAGATGCGCGTCGATGGGCATTTGCGCGTAGGCAAGGTGTGCATTAACGCGTGCGACCTAGCTCGCGTAGCCAACGACGATGGCTTTATCGAGCGCGAGTTTGAGCTGTGCAACACCGGTGGTCAGAATCGCGAGCTGAGCCCCAAGGGCATCGACAAGGGCGTGGGCGTGGCGCGAGCGCTGGAATACCTGGGTCGCACCGGCAACGCGCGCACCTTTGGCTTTGGCGATTCCGGCAACGATCTGGGTATGCTCGCCGCCGTCGAGACGGCTGTAGCCATGGGCAACGCCATGCCCGAGGTCAAGGCAGTCGCCGACTACGTGACCGACGATGTCGCACACGATGGCACCGTCACAGCGATGCAACATTTCGGCCTCATCTAATGAATCTCGCCTTCTGACGTTTGCTCAAACTGCGACTCTTTGCTTTTGCATGCTCAATCGATTTATCAATCCAAACACTGAGGTGTTTATACCGTTCGCCGAGAAGATAAAAACCCGCAGTTCACGCCTTGATAAACGTAGGTAAAGTGTTTAGCAGTTTATCGGCCGTATGCTAACGAAAGGAATCAGGCAGATGGCAATCAAGGTGTTCGCTGACGGTGCAAATCTCGAGGGCATGCTCGACATGTACGAGAACGGCAACGTTCAGGGTTTCACGACCAACCCGTCCCTTATGAAGAAGGGCGGCGTGACGGATTACCGCGCGTTTGCCAAGGAGGTCCTGGCCCACATCACCGATGTGTCCGTGTCGTTTGAGGTCTTTGCCGACGACGTCGAGACCATGGAGGTCGAGGCCCGCGAGATCGCTACCTGGGCCGAGAACGTCTACGTCAAGATTCCGTGCGTGACCACCAAGGGTGAGTCCACCGCCGAGCTGGTGCGCAAGCTTTCGGCCGACGGCATCAAGGTCAACGTCACCACCATCTTTACGCCTACGCAGGTCGACGAGATGGTCGAGGCCGTTGATGCCGAGACACCGTCCATCATCTCGCTCTTTGCCGGCCGCATCGCCGATACCGGCGTCGACCCCATTCCGTTTATGACGGAGTCGGTCAAGAAGGCCGCCGCCAAGCCCAACTGCGAGGTCCTGTGGGCATCCACGCGTGAGCTTATCAATATTTACCAGGCGGAAGGATGCGGTTGCCAGATCATCACGGTGCCCAACAGCATCCTGGCCAAGCGTAAGAACATCGGCCGTGACCCGTACGAGGTCTCGCTCGATACCGTGCGCGGTTTTGCCAAGGATATCGCCTCGCTCGGTTTCCATATCCTGCCGTAACGCGAACGCTGGCTACATCGCGGGTTGTTCGCCCCGGCCTTTCCTTTCCCTATCGCTCACGCGCTTCGCGAGGGTCGCGCTAGGCAAAGGAAAGGCCGGGGCTGCCGACACGAACTTGCCGGTAGGTTGGTGATAGGCTTCCATATCCTGCCGTGGACAAAGGTCCCCCCGCCTGCGCCGTGCAAAATTGAGAGTATTCAGCAAGGTAAAGGCTTTTACCAGCTGGGTGAAGCATGGAACAGCCCCCGTTTTGGCTCTGATGACGCTAAAACGGGGGCTGTTTCTTGCTTTTTCGTCTCTGAGGGGCATCCGGAACGGTGGAATTTGCAGAATACTCGCGATTTTGCACGTCGCGAGAGGGGGGACCCTTGCTTTGGCGGTTTACTTTCCCTGCACCATGGTGAGGGAGATCTTCTTGCGGTCGCGATCGACCTTTTCAACCCACACCTTGACCGTGTCACCGACGCGCACCACGTCGCTGGGGTGCTTGACGAAGCGGTTGGCCAGCTTGGAGATGTGCACGAGGCCGTCCTGGTGCACGCCCACGTCGACGAAGGCGCCAAAGTCCACAACGTTGCGCACCGTGCCCTTGAGTTCCATGCCGGGCTCCAGGTCGTCGATCGAAAGCGCCGAGCGGCTAAAGACCACCTCGGGCGCGTCGTCGCGCGGGTCGCGGCCGGGCTTCTTGAGCTCGTTGACGATGTCGATGAGCGTTAAGGTGCCGCAGTCCAGGTCGCTTGCCAGCGCCGAGATGCTGCCCAGGCGGCGCTCGATATCGGGCACGCCGCCGCGGCTGAGCTCGCTTGCCGCAACGCCGGCGCGCTCCAGGACGGCCGTGGCCACCTCGTAGCTTTCGGGGTGGACGCTTGTCGCGTCGAGCGGGTTCTTGCCGCCGCTGATGCGCAGGAAACCTGCGGCGTTGAGGTACGCCTTGGGTCCCAGCTTGGGGACCTTCTTGAGCTGGCGGCGATCGGTAAAGGCGCCGTTTTCCTCGCGGTAGGCCACGATGTTTTTGGCTACGCTCGGCGTAATGCCCGACACGTAGCCCAGCAGGCTTGCGCTCGCGGTGTTGACGTCGACGCCCACACGGTTGACGACGTCTTCCACCACGTGGCCCAGGGTGCGCGAAAGCTCGGCCTGGTCAAGGTCGTGCTGGTACTGGCCAACGCCGATGGACTGGGGCGGAATCTTGACGAGCTCTGCCAGCGGGTCTTGCAGACGGCGGCCCAGGCTCATGGCGCCACGTACGGTGACGTCCAGGTCGGGATATTCCTGGCTGGCGAGCTCGGAGGCGGAGTACACCGACGCGCCGGCCTCGTTGACGATGGTGTAACGAAGGCTGGGCGCCTGCTCGGTAATGAACTCCGAGACGACTTCCTCGGTCTCGCGGCTGGCGGTGCCGTTGCCGATGACGATGGTGTTGACGCCGTCCTTCTTGACGAGGCGGGCGAGCTCGCGCTTGGTGCCGGCGACGTCGTGGCGCGGCTTGGTGGGATAGACCACGCCGTGGTCGAGTAGCTTGCCGGTCTCGTCCATGACGGCGACCTTGCAGCCGGTGCGGTAGCCCGGATCGAGCGCGAGCACGCGGGCGCCGCGCACGGGGCGTGCCGAGAGCAGGCCTTCGAGATTCTTGGCAAAGACGTTGATGGCCTCGGTCTGGGCGCGGACGGTGAGTTTGGCGCGTGCCTCGCGCTCCAGCGAGGGGGCCATGAGGCGCTTGTAACCGTCAGCGATAGCGGCGTCAAAGACGGGCGCAAAGACGCCCTGGCGACGGGGCCAGCGGCTGCCGAGGCGCGCCGTGGCGGCGGCACCGTCGACGTTCACGCGTACGCGGAGCTTGCCCTCGCGCTCGCCGCGGTCGATAGCCAGCACGCGGTGGTTGGGGATGCGGCGCAGCGGTTCGTCATAGCTGTAGTACGGCTCGTAGGGGGTCTTCTCGGCGGGGTCGGTGGCCTCAACGACGATGTCGGCGGTGTTTTGCGTAAAGGCGCGCAGATCGGCGACGTTCTCGGGGTCCTCGGCCACCGTCTCGGCCACGATGTCGGCGGCGCCGGCGAGCGCCTTTTCGGGCGTGTCGAAGCCGGCCTCCTCGTTGACGTATGCCGCGGCGGCGTCGAGCGCGCTGCCCTTGGCCGAGGCCTGCATGATGATCATATTGGCGAGCGGCTCGAGTCCCGCCTCGCGGGCCTTCTGTGCTCGGGTCATGCGCTTTTTGCGGTAGGGTTTGTAGAGGTCCTCGACGCGCTGGAGCTGCGTGGCCTCGCGAATCTGCTGCTCAAGCTCGGGCGTGAGCTTGCCCTGCGCGTCGATGAGCAGGATGACGTCCTCTTTGCGCTGCTCAAGATTGCGCAGGTAGGACAGGCGCTCGTCGAGCGCGCGCAGGGCGACGTCATCCATGCCGCCGGTGGCCTCTTTACGGTAGCGCGAGATAAAGGGGATGGTGTTGCCCTCGTCGATGAGCTTGACGGCTGCCTCGACGTCGGCGGCCTTAAGGTTGAGCTCGCGCGCGAGCTGGGCGATAAGATCCATGGGACTCCTTGCGTTTAAGGTGCGTTTGCAGCACAGAGCTACCAAGGATACCACCCGTCCCAAAAGACTGTTTTGGGGCCGCGCCATGAAAGCGGCCTATCTACTACGTTTGAACCGTGTGGGTCGACCATCCCCCGGTTTTCCGAAAAGTGGCAAGCCGTTTACCTGCGGTTTTTATTCCGCGAAATTTGGCATGGTTGAGGGCGATCGGTTAAACGTAGTAGATAGGCCGCTTTCGTGGCGAACGAATCAAGCTGAGGTGCAAAAAGGCCCCCATCTCAGAAAAATCGTCAGCGAAGTAGCAAAAAGCCCCGCGGGCAGGAGGCTGCTCGCGGGGCAAAGAAGAGGGGCTTATTTGTGGCGGACCGAGGGGCTCGGCATGGGGTTTCTGTCGCGGCCGCTCTTAAGGCGTTACAGCTCGACGAGCTGGCCGGTCTCGGCGGCCTCCTTGACGGCGTTGAGAAGCGTGAGCGTCTTGACGTTGTCGGCCGGCGTCACGACGGGCTCGACCTCGCGGCGGACGACCTTCACAAAGTGCTTGAGCTGCATCTTGTGGGGAAGCGCCGGGTCGACGGCCGGAATCTCCATCTGCAGCGGCTTGTGCCAGTTAGAGGCGCCGTCGTAGGAGAACTGGTGCAGGCGGGGCAGCGACAGGGCGCCCAAGGTTCCGCCGATAAAGTAGGCGTCAGCGTCGAAGGGGCGGTACTGCGGATCCTCGCGAGCGGTTGCCTCCCAGTTCCAGGGGCTGGCGGTGGCGTCGGAGATGGTCATGCTCGCGAGCGCGCCATCGGCAAAGCGGACGTTGACCACGGCGGAGTCCTCGGTCTCAAAACCGCGGGCGGCGCTGGACTGCATGCCCTGGACGGCAACGGGCTCGCCCAACAGGTAGCGGAGCAGGTCGACGTCGTGCACCAGGTTGACCAGGATCGGGCCAGCACCCTTCTTGCGGCGCCACTCGACATCGAAGTACTCGTCGTTCTTATAGATCATGTAGTGGAAGCTCGACACGGTGAGCTTGCCCAGCTCGCCGGACTCGATGATCTCCTTGGCCTTGTTGACGAAGGGGTTGTGGCGACGGTGCTGACCCACGAGCACGGGCACACCGGCGGTCTCGGCCTCGGCGGCGAAGGCCTGGGCATCCTCAAGATCGTTGGAGATCGGCTTTTCGACCAGCGGCACGATGTTGCGCTTGATGGCCTCGCGAGCAACGCCCAGGTGCAGGTCGTTGGGGGTGGCGATGATGACGGCCTCGGGCTTGACCTCGTCCATCATCTGGGCGGGATCGGTAAAGAACGGCACGCCGGCGGCCTCGGCCGTGGCGCGGGCGCCCTCAAAGGCGTCGGCGATGGCGACGAGCTCGGCCTCGGGCTCCTCGGTGACAAAGCGGATGTGGTTGCGGCCCATGGCGCCGGCGCCGATGACGGCAATGCGGACGGGGTTGAGCTCAGACATTTCGACTCCTTAATGCTGGTGGCTGGCGAATGTGGCAAAGGGACTGTCCCTTTGCCACATTGGTATAACTAGGCGGACTTCTTCTTGCTGTCGGAGACCATCATGTAGACGGTGAGCACGACGGCGATGGCGGCGATCACGATGGCGCCGTAGAAGGACTGCTGGTAGGCAGCGCTGCCGGCCTCGGCGTGATACAGCACGGCGGTGATGGGCTGGCTGATCCAGGTAGAAGCGGCATAGCCCAAGAACATGATGCCGTAGTTGACACCGATGTTGCTGGTGCCAAAGGCGCCACCGGTAAGCGGCGGGTAGATGACGAGCAGGGCGCCAAAGCTAAAGCCGAGCAGGGCGAGCGCCACAAAGAACATGCTCTGCGTAAAGCTCATCGACATGATGACGAGTGCGACGATGGTGACGACAAGGCTGATGAGCAGCGACTTGTAGGCGCCGAGCTTGTCGATGATCTGACCAAAGGACAGACGGCCGACCAGGTTGGCGCAGGTGTTGACGGAGACCACCACGCCACCGAGGGCGACGGCCGCGGCGCTCGTGGGGTCGGCGAAGAGCTGGACGGCGGCGATGGAGGCAACCTTGCCCACGAGCAGGGTGCCCGCGGTGGCGGCAAAGGCGAAGGTGACGATGAGGACCCAGAAGCGCGGGGTCTTGACCATCTCGCCTGGGGTGAGGTCGCCGAAGGTGCCGGCGTGCGCACCGCCCTTGGGGGCCTCGAAGCCCTCGGGCAGCCAGCCGGCCTCGGGGGCCTTCAGGAACAGGGCGGAGGCGGCGATCATTACAAAGAAGATGACGCCGAGTGCCTTGAGGGCGCCAAAGATGCCGAGACTCGGGATGAGCAGCGAGGCGAGCACCGGGGACAGCACGGCGGGGCCGGCGGTGGAGGCGGCAAGGGTGATGCCGGAGGCGAGGCCCTTCTTGTCGATGAACCACTTTTGGCCGGTGGTGAGCGCCGGGTTGTAGCCCAGGCCATTGCCGATGGCGGCGACGAGCGAGAACCACAGGTAGAACTGCCACGGCTCGGTAACGGTGCCGGACATGAACCAGCCCAGGCCGTAGCACACGGCGGCGGCGATCACGACGTTGCGCGGGCCGATCTTATCGGAGATGCGGCCGGCGAAGATGCCCGTTACGGCCATGATGGTCTGAAAGACCGGGAAAGCCCAGGTAAGAGCGCTGGACCACTCGGGGTAGACGGCGAGCAGGTTCTTGCTCACGACGGAATACAGCGCGATGGAGCTGATGAAGAACATGGTGACGCACGCGGCGGAAAGCACGACGGCGCGACCCTTGTTGGAGTTGGTGGAAGCCATTGGACTCTTTCTAATCGATGCGGGGGAGGGGCAGGCGTCACCGCGAGCCTCCCTGTCAGGCTGGTTTACTGGTCAGTGGGCTTTGCGACGCCAGACTCGTCGGACCAAAGCTCGACACCCTTGTTCTTGAGGTAGTTGTCGGCAAAGGCTCGACGGCCGCCGGGCTTGGCGGTGAGGTCGCCCATCATATTGGAGAAGCCGCCATCGACCTTGATGGCGTCGCCGGTGGTAAAGTCCGAGCGCTTGGACGCCAGGAACATGACGGCGTTGGCGATATCACTGACCTCGCCGATGCGGCGCGTGGCGATGAGGCGGCTGCGGCTCTTCTCGACCTCGGGGTCGGCGTAAAAGCTCGCCGACATCGGGGTCTTAACAAAGCAGGGCTCGACGCAGTTGGAGCGCACGCCGTAGGGGCCCCACTCGGCGGCGAGCATCTTGGACATCATGTTGACGCCGGCCTTGGTGGAGCTGTACACGCCCGAGAACGTCTCGGGGGAGTGGCTGGCAACGGTCGAGATGTGCACCAGGCGACCCTGGCCAGCCTTGATCATTTCGCGACCAAAGCGCTGCGAGGTGATGAAGTAGCCGGTGAGGTTGACGTTGATGACCTCGTTCCAGTCGGAGAGCGGCAGGTCCTCCATGGCTGCGAAGCGCAGGATGCCGGCGGTGTTGACGAGGACGTCGACACCGCCGAAGTTGGCGATGGTGGCGTCGACGGCAGCCTGAACCTCGGCCTCGTCGGTGGCGTTCATCTTGTAACCCTCGGCGTGGATGCCAAACTCGGCAGCAAGGTCGGCGGCAGCGGCCTTGACCTTCTCCTCGTCCAGGTCGAGCAGGACGACGTTGGCGCCGTTGCGGGCGAACTCGCGGCAAATCTCGACGCCCATACCGCCGAGCGCGCCGGTCACGGCGCAGACATCGCCCTCGAGCTTAAGCCAATTGCTCATAGGAACTTCCCTTCTTATGCCTCCCGGTGGGTCGCTCCCATTAACCGACCCACGTGGTTTTCGCTGGTTATCGTATGCTTTGCATTTGCGCAGGTGAATTGCATATTTGTTAGAATGGCGTTAACCATAGGTTTACACTGTGCGATGCAGTTTATTCTCAATTGAGCGCATGACCTGCGAAAACAACCTCCTGTGGCACCATGTGGCCACGGGCGCGAAAACGGGAGATTAACGTGTACGATCGACGACTTGAGGCCATATCGGCCGCCGCGGAGCTGGGAAGCTTCTCGCGCGCGGCGGCAAAACTACGTGTGTCGACCCCGGCTCTCGTCAAACAGGTGTCGGGGTTCGAGGCCGAGTTTGGCATCACGTTGTTCGAGCGCTCGCATTCGGGCGTTAAGGTGACGCCGGCGGGTGCGCTGCTGGTAGACGATGCGCGCTCGATCATGCGTCAGTCCGAGGATGCGTTGCGCCGTGCCCGACGCGCGGCGGGCGATGGCGGTGCCGTGCGCCTGGGCGTGTCGATGATGTGCCCGGGGCGCCAAACGCTGTCGATGTGGTCGGGCATCCACGATCTGGAACCGTCGCTGCGATTTGAGATCGTGCCGGTAAGCGATCTCTACGACGAGCGCGAGACCGTCATGCGCAGCTTGGGCCGCGAGGTCGATGTGGTGCAATCGAGTTTTTCAACCCCACGCTGGGGTGATGCCTGCCAAAAGCTCCTTATCGTCAACGTACCGTTTTATATTGATGTGCCGCGCACGAGCCCGCTGGCGCGCAGGAATCGCATTACGGTTGCCGACTTGGAGGGTATGCGTCTGCGCGTACTGCGCCACGGCAACGACGCCATGGACAGCCTGCGCATCGATCTTTTGGCCGATGGCGGCGTGGACGTGATCGACGTGGACAGTTTTGACTTTGCGCTCTTTAACGAGGCGGAGGAAAAGGGCGACGCGGTGCTCACTTGCGGGGCGTGGTCGGGCGTGCACCCGGCTTTTGTAGGCGTGCCGTTCCTATGTGGCCGCGAGGTGCCGGTCTTCTTGCACTACCCGCTCGAGCCCACCCTCCAAGTACAAAAATTCGTCAACGCCATGGCCCAACTCCTCAAGTAGCTTACACAAAACGAGGCCCTGGCCAAACGGCCAGGGCCTCACTAACCTTTATTCCGTTTTAAACAACGGGCTGATTGCGCGCAGGAGGGTGCCCCGGGGCGGCGGGGTATTTCCTCCGCGCGCAGTTTCGCAGCGAAGCGAGAATGTTTGAGCACGGAGGAATTACCCCGCCGCCCCGGGGCACCCTCCGTCAGTAACCGTTCCTACTCCAGCTCAAACGCACCCGTGTACAGCTGGTAGTAATACCCGCGCTTGGCAATCAGCTCATCATGGTTGCCGCGCTCGATGATGCGGCCGTGATCCAGGCAGATGATCGCGTCAGAGTTGCGCACGGTGGACAGGCGGTGCGCGATGACAAACGTCGTGCGGCCCTCCATGAGCTTATCCATGCCCGCCTGCACGATGGCCTCGGTGCGGGTGTCGATGGAGCTCGTGGCCTCGTCCAGAATCATTGCCGGCGGATCGGCGACGGCGGCGCGCGCGATCGAAATCAGCTGACGCTGGCCTTGCGACAGCTGGGCACCGTTGCCGGTAAGCATGGTGTCGTAGCCGTCGGGCAGGCGGGTGATAAAGTCGTCCGCGCCCGCGAGCTTGGCCGCCGCGATGCACTCCTCGTCGGTCGCATCCAGGTTGCCGTAGCGGATGTTATCCATCACGGTGCCGGTGAACAGGTTCACGTCCTGCAGCACGACGCCCAGCGAGCGGCGCAGATCGGCCTTGCGGATCTTATTGACGTTGATGCCGTCGTAGCGAATCTTGCCGTCGGCAATGTCATAGAAGCGGTTGATGAGGTTGGTGATGGTCGTCTTGCCGGCACCGGTGGCGCCGACAAACGCGACCTTCTGGCCCGGCTTGGCAAACACGGACACGCCGTGCAGCACCTCGTGGTCGGGCGTGTAGCCAAAGTCGACGTTGTCCATGACCAGGTCGCCGCGCAGCGGCACGTACTCGATCTCGCCGGTTGCGCGGTGCGGATGTTTCCATGCCCACATGCCGGTGTGGTGGTCGGCCTCCTCGAGCTCCCAGGTTTCGGGGTTCACCTGTGCGTTGACGAGCGTCACGTAGCCTTCGTCGGCCTCGGGCTTCTCGTCGATGAGCTCAAAGATGCGGTCGGCGCCGGCGAGGCCCATGACCACGGCGTTGATCTGCTGCGAGATCTGGCCGATCTGTCCGCAGAACTGCTTGGTCATGTTGAGGAACGGCACCACGACGGCGATGGACAGCGCCATGCCCGAGATGCTCAGGTTGGGCGCGCCCAGCGCCAGGAAAATGCCGCCCGCCAGTGCGACCAGCACGTAGAGCAGGTTGCCCAGGTTCATAAGGATGGGCATGAGGATGTTGGCGTACATGTTGGCCTTCTGGGAGACCTCGAAGAGCTTTTCGTTGCGCTCGTCAAAATCGGCCTCGGCGGCAGACTCGTGGCAGAACGCCTTGACGACCTTCTGGCCGTTCATGACCTCCTCGATATGGCCCTCGACCACGCCGAGCTCGGTCTGCTGCGCAATGAAGAAGCGCGCGGAGTTGGAGCCGAGCAGCTTGGTCATAAAGGTCATAAAGGCGACGCCGGCGATGATGACCAGGCACATCCACACGCTGTAGTACAGCATGATAAAGAACACCGTGACGATGATGATGATCGTCATGAGCAGGTTGGGCAGCGACTGGCTGATCATCTGACGCAGCGTGTCGATGTCGTTGGTGTAGTGGCTCATGACATCGCCGCGCTGGTGCGTGTCGAAGTAGCGGATCGGCAGGTCCTGCATGCGGTTGAACATCATCTCGCGCAGCTTCTCCAGCGAGCCCTGCGTGACGATAGCCATGGCGCGGTTCCAGAAGAGCGAGGACAGGACGCCGACGCCGTAGATGCAGGCGAGGGTGGTCACGAGCTGTGCGATCTTGGGCTGCGCGGCTTCCCAATCGCCCGACTGCCACGATTCGCCAATAATTTGCAGGGCGCTCTGCAGGAAGGTCGCGCCGATGGAGTTGATGATGGCGCAGAGCACCACGCCGGCGACGACGAGGGGCAAAAGCACGGGATAGAAGCCAAAGAGCGTCTTGATGAGGCGCGACATGGTGCCGCCCTTGCGGTTGAGCGCGCGCTCGGCGGTCGTTGCCTTACTCATGGGCCTCGCCTCCTTCCTGAGTCTGAGCTTGCGTTGCGGATGCCTCGGTGTCGGCCTCGACGGCCCCTTCGCCCTCGGCGCTCATCTTGTTTTGCGAGGTGAAGGTCTCGCGGTAGATCTCGCTTGTCTTAAGCAGCTCGTCATGGTTGCCGATCTGCGCGATACGGCCGCCCTCCATGACGATGATACGGTCTGCGTCCTGCACGGAGCTGATGCGCTGGGCGATGATGAGCTTGGTCGTGTTGGGCAGATAGCTTGCCAGTCCTGCGCGGATCTTTGCGTCGGTCTTGGTGTCGACGGCGCTGGTGGAGTCGTCCAGGATCAAGATCTTGGGGCGACGCAGCAGGGCGCGTGCAATGCACAGGCGCTGCTTCTGACCGCCCGAAACATTAGAGCCGCCCTGTTCGATCCAGGTGTCGTAGCCCTTGGGGAAACCGTCGACAAACTCGTCGGCGCAGGCCAGATGCGCTGCCTCGCGGACTTCCTCGTCGGTGGCGTTCGGGTCGCCCCAACGCAGGTTCTCGGCGATGGTGCCGCTAAACAGCACGTTTTTCTGCAGCACCATGGCGACCTGGTGACGCAGCGCGTCCAGGTCGTAGTCGCGCACGTCCACGCCGCCCACGCGCACAGCGCCTTCGGTGGTGTCGTACAGGCGGGCGATGAGGTTAACGAGCGTGGACTTGGCCGAGCCGGTGCCGCCGATGATGCCGATGGTCTCGCCGCTCGTAATGTGCAGGTCGATATCGTCGAGCGCCTGGCGCTTCGCATGCTTGGAATACTTAAAACTCACGTGGTCAAAGTCGATGGAACCGTCGGCAACCTCGAGCACGGGCTCGGCGGGATCGGCGATCGTGGGCTCGGCGGCCAGCACCTCGGCAATGCGGTGTGCCGATTCGTCGGCCATGGTCACCATGACAAAGATCATCGACAGCTGCATCAGGCTCATGAGAATCTGGAAACCATAGGTAAAGGTCGAGGAGAGCTGGCCCACGTCGAACAGCGTGCCCTGGCTCGTGATGATGAGCTTGGAGCCCAGGTAGATGATGACGACAAACGCGCCGTTGACGCAGATGTTCATCATGGGGTTGTTAAAGGCGAGCAGCTTCTCGGCGCGGGTGAAGTCCGTCTGGACATCGCGCGCGGCGGCCGCGAACTTCTCCTTCTCAAAGTCTTCGCGTACGTAGCTCTTAACCACGCGCATGCCGGTGACGTTTTCCTCGACGGACTCGTTAAGGGCATCGTACTTGTGGAACACGCGCGAGAAGATGGGGCGCACCTTAAAGATGATAAAGAACAGCCCAAAGCCCAGCAGCGGAATGATGACCAGGTAGACCATGGCAACGCTGCCGCCCATGATAAATGCCATGGTAAAGGCGAAGATCAATACCAGCGGCGCGCGCACGGCGATACGGATGATCATCATAAAGGCCTGCTGCACGTTGTTGATGTCGGTGGTCAGGCGCGTGACGAGCGAGGAGCTCGAGAACTCATCGATGTTGGCAAAGCTGAACGTCTGGATTTTGTAGAACAGGTCGTGACGCAGGTTCTTGGCGAAGCCGCAGCTCGCATGGCTGCAGGTGACGCCTGCCGCGGCGCCAAAAGCAAGCGATGTCAGCGCGATGAGCACCAAAAGGCCCGCGGTGGGAAGCATCTCGGCTACGGTGGCGCCGTCTTTGATGGCGTCGATCAGGTTGGCGATGATAAATGGAATCAGCATCTCGCAGAGCACCTCGCCAAGCACGAGCAACGGCGTGGCAACGGTGACTTTCATATAGTCGCGGATGCTGCCCATGAGGGTTTTAATCATCCAGTTCCTCCCAGGTTACACGGATTTTCTCGAGCATTTCGGCGAGCTGCTCGCGCTCGTCGTGGGTGAGGGCACTAAAGGCTTGCTCTCTAAAGCGAATGCGGGCCGCCTGGTCGATGCGGGCGTTTTCCCGGCCGG
This sequence comes from Collinsella sp., assembly GCA_019414265.1. Taxonomy (GTDB): domain Bacteria; phylum Actinomycetota; class Coriobacteriia; order Coriobacteriales; family Coriobacteriaceae; genus Collinsella. The sequence continues at coordinate 26,287 of DXMJ01000025.1, forward strand.
TTTCGGTCAGGCGAATGGTGAGCTGCCGTCGATCCTTGGGGTTACGGCTGCGCTCGATGAGGCCGTTGAGCTCGAGCTTGGACAGGATCTCGGAAAGCGACCCCGGCTTGAGGTCAAAGTGCATGCCGAGTTCCTGCTGCGACATCTCGCCGCCGGGTTGCTTGGCCAGCAGGCAGATGATGGGCGCCTTGCCGGACACGCCTCCGCCATGAAAATGCATGTAATGGCCGCAAAAGCCCAGGCCGCTCAGGATGCGCTTGGCGAGTTTGTCTTCGGCGCTGACCGCTTCGGGTATGTCTACCGGTTGCGACGGGTCACCGCCGGGCTCATGCGGAAGGACGAGTGGTTCAACACACATATCTAAGCTTCGCTCCTTTCTTTAGTTAGGTAGTTGAATTGTTTTGTGCCTAACCAATTTAGGAGCACGGTAAATAAATGTCAAGGTACCAAACTTATTATGTTCGAGCGGCACTTAGGGACGTTCCTTATGTGCCGGCATTTGGGGACACTCCTTGTGTCGACTAGTCATTTAAGAACGTCCCCAACGACTAACTTCCTCCTTCCCGTAACCTTTCCGCAACAATTCGTCCTCTGCGGTGCCAGCGCCCGTTCACAACGTCCCCTGCGCTACACTTAGTCGCACTGTGGCGCTGCCGCGCCGCGCCCGAAACAAGGGAGACCCTCATGAAGAATACTCAGCTGCTGCTGATTAACGATATGTGCGGCTACGGCAAGGTCGCGCTTTCCGCCATGCTGCCGGTGCTGTCGCACATGGGCTACCGTATCCATAACCTGCCGACGGCGCTCGTTTCCGACACGCTCAACTACCCCAAGTTCTACATCCACGACACCACCGAGTACGTGCGTCAAAGCCTCGCTATCTGGGAGGAGCTCGGCTTTGAGTTTGACGCCATCTCGACCGGCTTTATCGTGACCGAGGAAGAGACGCGTATCATCTCGGACTTTTGCCACCGCCGCGCGCAAAAGGGCACCAAGGTGTTCGTCGACCCCATCATGGGCGACAACGGCAAGCTCTATGCCGGTGTGCCCGAGTCCACGATTGGCCTTATGCGGCACCTGCTGGAGTGCGCAGACTACGCGGTGCCCAACTACACCGAGGCCTGTCTGCTCACCGATACGCCTATTGCAGAACAGATCACGCCCGATGAGGCCCGCGCCCTTGTGGACGCCGTGCGCGAGTTGGGTGCCAAGTCGGTGGTCATTACGAGCGCCGTGGTCAATGGCACGAACGCGGTTATCGGTTACGACCATGTAGCGGGGGAGTACTTCACGATTCCCTTTGAGCTCATTCCGGTCTATTTCCCGGGTACGGGCGACACGTTCTCGGCAGTGCTCGTCGGCCGCGTTATGGCAGGTTGGAGTCTGCAGCGCGCGACGTCCGATGCCATGCGCGTGGTGGCTGAGCTTATCGAGCGCAATGCCGATCAAGAGGACAAGTCGGCCGGCCTGCCCATCGAGGCCTGCTTGGACGTGATCGACCATGAGTAATGCTGGCGAGGGCGGCGTCAAGCCTGCGGGCGAGAACAAGCCGCTCGGCGCGCCGCGTGGCAAGCGTCCGCGTATCCGCGTGAGCTGCGTGGACCAGCTAGGTGCGTGCCGCTGCCACCATGGTCACAAGCCGGGCGACGTTTTTGACTTCGACCGAGACCGCGGCAAGATGTGCGCCATGGCCTGCCATGTGGGCTTTCCCTATATCGATATCCTGCGCTATGGCGGAACCGTGCCTGGCAACGAGCCTGGTACGGCAAAGTTCTGCTGCCCCGAGGTCGACACCCTCAACGTCTGGCTTGCCGAGATCGTCGACGAATAGGTGAGCGTGGATTTTCTCCCGTTTAGAGCGCACTTGAATGCTCAAAGTGGGAGAAAATCCACGCTCATTTTTCATGCGGGAGATTATCCACGCTCGTTTCGCGCCGAAGGCGTGGCCTGCGACCTCGCTTTCCTACAGCTGCTCGAGCATAGCGGCGCAACCGGCGAGCACGTCGCGGTAGGTGGCATCGAAATTGCCGGTGTACCAGGGATCGGCCACGTCGCCGGGGCGCCCGGTCCAATCGAGCAAGCGCGTAATCTTGCCGTCGGGGTCGTCGCCAAAGATGCG
>DXMJ01000026.1:0-19205 GCA_019414265.1 Collinsella sp.
GGTCCGACCGCCGCAGTAGGGGCAATAAACGGCCTTCATGGGCACCTCTTCCGAAGGGGTATTTAACGGTTCCGGAAAAGGTTATCTACCTGCGGGAACGATAGGCAACCAGACACACATTCTGTCCGAGCGGTTAAAAGCGGGCACGGAATTTAAACGGCTGAAAAAGGGGCATCGACCTGCGCCGATGCCCCTAAAGTGGACACACATTTTGTCCTATAAGCCTCAAATGAGCCACTAGAGGAGGTCGAGGGGGAGCTGGGGGGCGTCACCCCAGAGCTTTTCTAGGCGGTAAAAGTCGCGGGCTTCGGGAGTGAAGACGTGGACGACAACCGAGCCGTAGTCCATGAGCATCCAGGTCTTCTGCTCGCGGCCCTCGATGGAAAACGGGTGCTCGCCGCAAGCCTCGGCGACCTTCTCCTCAATCTCGTCGACGATGGAATCAACCTGACGGTTGTTGGTGCCGGTAGCGAGGACAAAGTAGTCGCACACGTCGGAAAGCTCGGTCAGGTCGAGCACTTGCACGTCCTCGCCCTTCTTGTCGTAGGCGGCCTGCGCGGCGGCGCGGGCGACATCCTCGGCGGCGACACCGCTCGCGGAAAGCGTTGCGGCAGTGCGATCGGACGTGGCAACGAAGCTCTTGTGCTCCACACCTTCAAGAATCTGCTCGTCGGTCATGGTCTCGTCGGCCATGGAATACCTCTTTCTAGACAGCCCGAGCTAGCGCAGCTGGGCGTAATGGTTGTAAATCGTAATAGCCGTGGGATAAAGATAACGCCCGGTCTGGATCACATAGACCAGACCCTGCGCAAAACAGGAGAAGAACAACTCATCGAGTGAGGACTTCCCCACCATCTTGCGCAGCGCATGGGCATAATCGCCGTGGCGGTTAGGTTCGATGGCATCGGCCACAAAGACCACCATATCGAGCGGCGTCATGTCGCAAGCACCCACGGTGTGACGGTCGACAGCCTGAAAGACCGCCGGCGACAGCTCGGGAAAAAGCTGCGGAAGCTCATAGGCAGCAACCGGGCCATGCAAAAGCGGCGTCGCGGCAGACGGAGAGCCGGCAATCTTAATGCCATAATGCAGAGCGCGCGTGACCAGCTCGTCGTTGGAGAGCACCTTATCCCAGTCATGGATCAGGCCGGCGGCAGCGGCATCAAAGCGGTCGACACCGTACACCTCGGCTAGGTGCAGCGCAGTCTCGGCAACCCCGAGCGAATGCACGTAACGCTTACGCTTATCCTTCATGCGCACATCGAGCAACTCGTGGATACGCGTCAAGAGCGCGCGTTCGTCGCCCTCAAACTGATCTTCTACCGACAACGTTCTCCCCCATCAATCAAAATCGTCTTGCCCAAGATCGGCATACAGGCCGCGTTTACGGATATAGCCGAGCACGGACTCGCTCGTAAGATAGCGCACGCTCATGCCGCGAGCAACCCGCTTGCGAATGTTGGTCGAGCTAATCGCCAGCGCCGGAATCTGGATATACCGCACGTCAAACGGCAGGCCCGACTCTTTGATTCGCGCGCGAGCAGTATCGATATCAAAGCCCGGTCGCGTCGCCGCAATAAAGGTTGCCAGTTCGGCAATCTCATCTGCATTGTGCCAGGTCACAATATCGATAATCGCATCGGCACCCGTAATAAAGTAAAGCTTCACCTGTGTCGGGTAAAACTCGCGAAGGGCACGCAGCGTATCGGCTGTGTAGGTGACACCGGCACGATCGATCTCGAAGCGGCTTGCCAAAAAGGCCGGGTTCGCGGCGGTCGCGAGGACCGTCATGGCATAACGGTCCTCAGCAGGCGTCACCGGTTTGTCGAGCTTGAAGGCAGGAGAGCCGGCCGGCATAAAGAGCACGGCATCCAAGTCAAGGGACTCACGCGCCTGCTCGGCAGTAACCAAGTGCCCGTAATGAATCGGGTCAAAGGTGCCGCCCATAATGCCAAGCCGAAACTCGTGCCCATCCTTGATGGGAAGTTCAGGCAATCCGATTCCACCGCGCAGCGACATGACTTACTCGCCCTCCGGGGTCTCAACGTCTTCCGCAGCAGCAGCGTCATCGGTGCCGTCAATGGCATCCACCGCGTCGACAGCCTCCAAGCTATCATCGGCGACGTCAACGAGCTCGACGGCGACGTCCTCGCTACCGTCCTCGAGCTCGTCCTCGTAATCCGAGAAGTCCTCGGCGCCCTCAAAGTCAAAGGCGCGCTGGCAAATGCGAACCTCGTCGCCGGCACGGCAGCCGGCCTTTTCGAGCGCATCGTCAACACCCATGCGGGAAAACTTATGCTGCAGGTAGATGACGGCTTCCTCGTTTTCCCAGTCGGTCTGGATAACCATGCGCTCGATGGCGCGGCCGACCACGCGGAAGGCGCCGGGCTCTTCCTGGACGATACGGAACCGCTTCTCGCGCTGGAGGCGGCGACGCTCCCACTCATCATCGCGAAGATCGACCGGCTCGTCAGAGACCGCCAGCTCGGCGCGAAGCTTAGCCACCTGCTCGCCCACGGCAAGCATCAGCGTGTTGAGACCGGCACCCGTCACAGCGGACACGGCAAAGAACATATGGCCATCGTCGAGCGCCGCACGCTTAAGGTCGGCAATCTTGTCGGCCGTGCCCGGCGCATCGCACTTGTTGGCGACGACGATCTGCGGGCGCTCCGAAAGCTCGGCACCATACTGCTCGAGCTCACGGTTAATAATGCGATAGTCCTCGACTGGATCGCGATCCTCAAATCCGCCCGTCATGTCAACGACATGCATGATCAAGGCCGTACGCTCAATGTGGCGCAGGAACTGATGGCCCAGGCCACGCCCCTCGCTCGCGCCCTCGATAAGACCCGGGACATCGGCGACGACATAGGAGTACTCGCCGGCTCGCACCATACCCAGATTAGGCACAAGCGTGGTGAAGGGGTAGTCGGCGATCTTGGGACGGGCAGCGCTCATGCGCGCGATAAGCGAGGACTTGCCCACCGAGGGGAAGCCCACGAGTGCGGCATCGGCCATAAGCTTCATCTCAAGCTCAATCCAGTGCTCCTCGGCCGGTTCGCCCAGCTGAGCGAACGCGGGCGCGCGGCGCACCGACGTCACAAAGTGCGTATTGCCCAGGCCACCGGCACCGCCGGGCGCCACGACAACGCGCTCGCCGTCGTGCACCAGGTCGGCAATCTCGAACATCGGGGTCTGCGTCTCGGGATCGAGCTCGCGGACCACGGTGCCCATGGGGACCTTCAAAATGAGGTCCTCGCCGCTCTTGCCGTTGCGGCGGGCGCCCTGACCGTGCGTTCCGCGCTCGGCACGAAAGTGATGCTTAAAGCGGTAATCGATCAACGAAGACAGCTGAGCATCGGCCTGGATGACGACATTGCCGCCACGACCGCCGTCGCCGCCATCGGGGCCGCCCTTGGGGACAAATGCCTCGCGCCTAAACGACATGCATCCGGCTCCGCCGTCGCCGCCGCACACGTTAATGCGGCTGATATCGGTGAACTGTGACAACAGAATCGCCTCCTACAAAAAGAGGGAGACCCTTGAATCCTAAAACTCAAGTGCCTCCCACATATGTGCTCTATGAAGGGTGAATTACGCGTTCGCGAGCGGGCGTACGCTGACCCTGTGCTTGATACCCTTGTGGAACTCAACGGTACCGTCGACCAGCGCGAACAGCGTGTCGTCCTTGCCACGGCCAACGTTCTCACCCGGGTGGATGTGCGTGCCGTGCTGACGGACGAGAATCGTGCCCGTGGTTACCGTCTGGCCGGCATAGCGCTTCGTGCCAAGGCGCTGACCGCGGGAGTCACGGCCATTACGGGAGGAACCGAGTCCTTTTTTGTGTGCCATTGTGTATACCTACTCTTTCGTTACGAGTGTAATCTACTCGGCGACGGGAGCCTCGGCAACAGCCTCGGCCTCTGCCTTGACAGCCTTCTTGGCGCGGGACGTAGCCTGGACCTTCACGATCTTCAGCTTGGTGAGCTGCTGACGGTGACCCTTCAGACGACGATAGCGCTTACGCTTGTGGAACTTGAAGACCAGCTGCTTCTCGCCCTTGAACTGCTCAACGATCTGAGCGGTAACCTTGGCCTTGGCCAGCTTGTCGGGATCGGTGACGATCTTCTTACCATCGTTGAGGAAGATGACCGGCAGGGTGACCTTGTCGCCCTCATTGCCCTCGATCTTCTCGACGGTGATGACATCGTCGGTGGCGACCTTGTACTGCTTGCCGCCCGTGTTAACGATTGCGTACATGTTTACTTGCCCTTCATGCATCAGTTAGTGCAACAGCCGAATATAGTAGCAGGCGAAAATACCCCCGTCAACGAGTATGTGGAGCAAATCCACAAGTTCGCACAGGTATGGGGCTGACGAGTCGGCCCTCGTCGTCCTCGCATGCTTGATTCTGACGCTCGACATCGTAGGAGCAGATGGTCACGAGGTCTTGCATACCGGTGGAAACAATAGGTGCATCCACGCCCGGGGTCAAGCCCTGCAACAAAACATCAGCAGCGGAAAGCAAAATTTCCGGACGCATGGAGCCCTCGTTGTCGGCATGGGTGTCGAGCATGAGCACCAAATGGTCCGGGCGCTCCCCTGCCGTGAGCTCATAGCCCACGAGCGTGTGATCCAAATCCAAGCGCTTGCTCTTTTTGCCGCGCGCGTAGTCGATGCCATGGTCCGCGCGCAGCATGTCAATCGCAGCGCGCACCTCGTCGGCGCTTACGGGCGCCTCGGGATCCAAGTGCAGGTCGATGCGATACGACAGACGCGTGAGCTGCGCCGTCAACGCCGGCGTGCGCACGTCGATGTACGCCGCCTCGATGGGCGCCAGATCGGCCGGAGACGCCGCAGCCAGGCGCCCAAACGCCTCGTCGAGCGCCACGAACTCGGTCATAAACAGGTCATACCACTCGCAGGTCGACGACGTACCCACCGGTAGCGCCGAAGAGAAGCCCACGCGCATGTGCGGAGAGAAGCCCTGCGTGACGGCATAGGGAAGTCCCGCGCGGCGCACGATGCGCTCAATGGTATGGATTACTTCGAGATGGCCCAGGTACTTAAGGCGATCGCGCTTGCCATAGCGAACACGAAGCCTAAAGAGCGTGGGGGTGTCGGTCAGGCGCTCACTCATGCGCGATCACCCATCAATACATTCTTGGCGTGAAGCGTGGGGCAGATTCCGCAGCCGGTGCACGACGTGCGGGTGCAGTCGGGAGTCGTGACGCCCTCGAGTGAGCGACGGTACTCGCGCTCGAGGAAGCCGCGCGTGCAGCCGGGGCTCACATGCTCCCACGGCAGGCGCCAGTCCAACTCGTAGGGCAGGTGCACGAGCTCATTGAGGTCGATGCCGTTTTTGGCAGCAGCCTCCTTCCAGTTATCGAGCGAGAAATGCTCTACCCAGGCGTCAAAGCGAGAGCCCGCGCGCCAAGCATCGATGATGACGGGCGTCATGTCACGACCGGCGCGGGACAGCGCGGCCTCGATGAGCGAAGTCTCGGCATCGTGGTAATGCACGCGGACGGCACGGTTGCGAACGCTCGTGATAAGCAACTTCTGGCGACGCTTGACGTCGTCGTAGTCGAGCTGCGGGCACCACTGGAACGGCGTGGCAGCCTTGGGGATAAAGACCGAAACCGAGATGGACACCGAGATCGAGCCGCGACGAGCCTTGGGCACCACGGAACGACCAAGCTCCAGCACGTGATCGGCCAGATTGGCGATGGCCACGATGTCCTCGTCGCGCTCGCCGGGAAGGCCCATCATAAAGTAGAGCTTCATGCGGTTCCAGCCGGCCTCGAAGGCCGCCTTGGCCGCACGGTCCAGGTCCTCCTCGGTCACGTTCTTGTTAATGATGTCGCGCATGCGCTGGCTGCCGGCCTCGGGCGCGAACGTCAGGCCGCCCTTCTTTTCGCCGGCGACCGACTCGGCCATATCCACGCCAAACGAATCCAAGCGCTGCGACGGAATAGACACGCGAATACCCGTATCCTCCAGGCGACGGTTGAGCCTGCCGAGCGCGTCACGAATGCAGGAGTGGTCGGTCGTGGAGAGCGAGGTCAGCGACACCTCGTCATAGCCGGTCTTTTCCAGACCCTGAATCACCGACGAGACGATCTGGTCGGCCGAACGCTCGCGCACCGGGCGATACGTCATGCCGGCCTGGCAAAAACGACAGCCGCGAGCGCAGCCGCGCAGAATCTCGATAGACAGGCGGTCGTGAACCAGCTGCGCATAGGGCACGCACGACTGCGACAGCGGATTCGTGGCGCCGAAATCCTCGACGACGCGCTTGTAGACCACGGCCGGAGCATCCTTGCCCTCGCGCGGCACGGTGTAGCCATGCGGCGAGCAGGGCTCGTCGTGACGAATCTCATAGAGCGACGGCACGTAGTTGCCGGCAATGGATGCAAGCTGCTCAACAATCTGCGCGCGCGGGACTCCTTCGTCGCGCAGGCGCCGATGCAGCTGGCAGGTCTCGAGCAGCGATTCCTCGCCCTCGCCGATGAGGATGGCATCGAAGAAGGCCGCGTACGGCTCGGGGTTGTACACCGAGGGGCCGCCGGCGATGATGATGGGGTCGTCTTCACCTCGGTCGGCCGCTAACAGCGGAATGCCAGCGAGATCGAGTGCCTCGAGGAAGTTCGTCACCGCCATCTCGTGCGGCACATGCAGACCGACGATATCAAACGAAGCAACGGGGGCAGCACCTTCGAGCGACAGCAGCGGAATGCCCGCCTCGCGCATGGCGTCACCCATATCGGGCCACGGCACATAGCCACGCTCGCAGGAGATGCCCTCGGCCTGGTTAAGGATGTTGTAGAGGATGGCGATGCCCTGGTTGGGCAAACCAACCTCGTACACATCCGGGTAGATCAGGCAGCAACGGTAGTCGGCATCGGCCTTGGAAAGCGTGCCCCACTCGTGATCGATATAGCGGCTCGGCTTTTCGACCTTGGCGAGCAGCGGCTCAATTAAATGAAAGCAGTCTTGATACGGAACGCGCAACAGAAAACCCCTAAGCAGCGAGATCGGATGCGTCTTGGTAGGACGCCATAGGACGGGTAGCGCCCGCGACCGTGGTCACCAGATCGCGAACGCGGGAGAACGTGGCAGTGACCACCTCGTTGGCACGGCTGTAGTCGACATCGCGCTCGTAGAGCGAAACAAGCGCACGGCCCATGCCATAGGTGCCCGCGGCAGCAGTGAGCGCCTTAACGGCAAACCCAATATGCGGCGTCTGCTTGACGAGCGCGCGGGTGACCGCGCGGATCACAAGACCGCCGGCAAGCACGCCCGCGACCTCGTAGCCGCGCTCAGGCTTAATGCCGCGTCCAAAGACGGCAGCGAGCTCAAAGAGCATGCCCACCTGCGCCAGCGCCATAACGGGATAATCGGCGCCCGGCAAAAACACCAGCGCACCGGTCGCCATATTGGTGAGCGCGCACGAGGTGATGATACGATTAGCTGCCGCGATGCGCATAAAGGCAAAGTTCGCCGCAAAAGCCGTTTCCTTGTCGGTGCGATCGAGAATCCAGCGGGCAAGCGTCTCGAGCAGATACGTCTTATCGGTTGCCGCCACCACGCCGAGCATGGGCGTGGACTCCTCGATAAACGGCACCTCCACAGCAGACTCGGCAAGCACGCACACGGGCGCGCCGGCGATCACGAGCTCCTGCACGGCACTCTCCAGGCGGTCGGAACCACACGAGAGCACCAGTACCACATCGGTATCGGTCTTTGGAGCAATTCGCTCCTCCCCCAGACGCTCGACGCGCACAATGCCCGAGGTCGTCTGCGGCACAAAGGCGTCACGCACCGTCTCAGCAAGAAAGCGCGAGGCGGACGAATCCAGATAGACCGAGACGCGCACCGGCGTATCGGAATCCTTCTTAACGGACGCGCCCATCTTAAAAGCGCGGGTCAGCTTATCTACGGGAATTTTCATAGCAAACCCCTCCAGCGGTTACGCGGCGCCCGAACGATGCCGCCATATGGATTGTACGATACCCACCGTCAGCAGCTGAATCATCATCGAAGACGAACCGAAGCTAATAAACGGTAGCGGAATACCGGTAATCGGCATCATGCCGATGCACATGCCGATGTTTTCGAAGGTCTGGAACGCCCACATGCCAACGATGCCCACACACGATAGGCGCAAGAACAGCGACTCACACTTAAAGGCGACGCGAATCGTCGAAAAGATCAGCAGCACGTAGAGGCATAGGAGCAAAAAGGAACCGCAAAAGCCAAAGGTCTCGGACAGGAAGGCGAAGACGAAGTCGGTGTGGAACTCAGGCAGAAAGCCGCCGGCCGACTGCGTCGCATGGCCCAAACCCTTACCAAAGAAGCCGCCCGAGCCAACGGCGATAAGCGACTGCTGCAGGTTGTAGGCATCGTCCGAATCGGCATTATCGGGGTCGATAAAGACCGTCAGGCGGTTCATCTGATACTGCTTGATGAGCACATCGTGGCCGAGCAACGAATCAAAGACCGAATCGAGCGCCAGGACGAGGGCCACCAGGCCCACGAGCAGGGCCAGGGTCGACAGCACCCATTCGCGGCGTGCACCGCTCATGCAGATGACGATGGCGCCCGAGACCAGCACGACCAGGCCCGAGCCCAGGTCGCCCATGGCGACGACGGCCAAAAACGGAATGGACAGCATGCCGCAGAGCTTGACGTAGTCGCGAACGGTATCGATGCGGCCGTTATACTGCGAGCCAAGCGTGGCGATAAAGAAGATGGTGATGAGCTTGGCAAGCTCAACCGGCTGGAATGTCAAGCCGATACCGGGAATCTTGATCCAGCCCGTCATGCCCAGACCGCCCGTATAGGACAGGCCCGGAATCTTGGGCGAGAAGATCACAATAAGGTCAATGACGAGCAGCGCCGTCGAGAAGTTAGAGATGCCGCGCAGATCGGTACGCCAGACGAGCACCGCAAGCACCGCGCCAATGCCAATGCCCAGCAGGTGGCGCGAGAATGAGGCGTCGGCCTTAAACTGTGACGCCGACCAAATAATGATGGCGCCATAGGCAACGAGCGCGACGGTAGCCAGCAGCACACCGATATGCACCTTTTGGCGAAACGTACCGCGCGAGGCCGAAAGTTGCTTGTTGACGCGGTCCAGGCTGCTGCGAGAGCCGGTCTTGGTTGAACGGAACAGATCCGCCGGAGAAAAATCCATCGCAACCTCCTATCGAACCGAAGAATCGCCCGAGGCCGAAGAGGTATCGGGCTCGTCATAAATCGCGCCGAGCACGTCGCGCACGACATGCATCGCGGTATCTGAGCCACCGCCGCCCTGCTCCAGGACAGTAGCGATGACATACTTGGGATCATCGGCCGGCGCATAGGCGCAGAACCACGCGTATTCGTCCTCGCCGCTTTTCTCGCCCGTGCCCGACTTGCCGTATACCTGCGGCGTCAGGGTGCCAAAGTGAGCCGCCAGGGACGTCGATGCCGTGTAAATCACGTCGTGCATGCCGTTGCGAACAAGAGCCAAATCCGAATCGCTGTTGATCTTGGCCTCCAAGCGCTTCTTCTTGCCTTTGCCGTTGTACTTATAGGCATCGCCGTCGCCATCGCGCGACACGGCAGACAAAAACACGTGAGGCACGTACTGCTTACCGCCGTTGGCAAGGCCCATGTAGGCGCATGCCATCTGCAGAGGCGTCACCAAAATGTCGCCCTGGCCGATGGCAATGTTGGTCATATCGCCGGCATTCCACTTGCGGTCCTCGGCAGAGGCGTCGGTAAAGTACGACTCTTTCCACTCGGCATCGGGAATACGGCCCGCGCCCTCACTCGGCAAATCGATACCGCAGGTCTTGCCTAGGCCCCAGCGACGAAAGACCTCCTGCAGGCCCTCGGAATGTTGCTCGTCATAAAAGAACGCCTTGCCCATATCGTAGAAGACGGGGTCGCACGAGTTGGCAATACCCGACTGCAGCGTCATGGTGCCGTGTCCAGACGTCAGCCAGCAGCGCTTGCCCCAAGCCTTGCCCAAGCCCGTCCAATAGCCCGTGCAGTTGGTTGTCTGCGTTGAAGTGTAGGTTCCAAACTCAAGACCGGCCAGTGCCGAGAGCGGCTTGATGGTCGAGGCCGACATGTACTGTCCGCTAATGGCGCGGTTGAGCAGCGGGTGCGAACCCTTGTCATCATTGAGCTCGGTCCACACGTCATTTGAGACGCCGCCGATAAAGACGGACGGATCGAACTTGGGCTCGCTCGCCATGCCCAGGATCTCGCCGTTGTTGGGATCGAGACACACCACAGCGCCGTTGCCGGCATTGCTGTAGCCAGTGGTCTTGGCAAGCTCGATGGCGCTCGCCAGCGCCGTCTCACAGGCCTGTTGGATCTTGAGGTCGAGCGTGAGCTTAATGTCGGAGCCGGCCTTGGCGGGCACGGCGCCGGCCTGACCGGTCACATTGCCCGAGGCATCGACCTTGACGGTCTGCTCGCCACGAATACCCTGCAGCAGGTTTTCGTAGTAGCTCTCAACACCCGCCTGGCCCACGATATCGCCCGACTGGTACGTAATCCGGCCAGCAGAAGCATCATCGTCGCCAGAGGTTTTCTTATTCTGGGCCTCAAGCTGCTCGGAGGTAATGGTGCCGGTATAGCCCAAAATGTGACAGGCCGTCTCGCCGTACGGGTACTGGCGCTCGGTACGCTCGGCAATCTTGACGCCCGGGAACTCGCCGGCGTGCTCCTTGATATAGGCAACCGTGGAGCGACGGACGTCCGTCGCGATGGTATGCAGGCTCTGGGCGCCCTCGGAATTGTCCTGAATATTGCGCAGAACCGCCACGTAGGGCATACCGAGCACGTTGGCAAGATGGCGAACCAGAACCTCATCCTCGGCAAGGTCGCGGTAGGCCACGACAGCAAGTGAGGGACGGTTCTGGACAAGTGCCACGCCATTACGGTCGAGGATGCGGCCGCGCACAGCGGGTGTGGTAACGGTGCGCGTCTGATTACTATTAGCCTGCTTTTCATAATAGTCCGACGAGACCATCTGCATGCCCCACAGCTTGACGGCAAGCGCCGCGAACATCGCGCCCACACCCGTGGTGAGGATGGAGAAGCGGCCCTTAAAGGCGGTCGCCGCGGTATTGCCCTCGCCCTCGGTGGCGCGCGGGGCCGTTCCATGCTGCGTATCGTAGGTAAAACGGGAATCGCCGCGACGCATGATGACCAGCGCGACCACGATGGCCACAACCAGCACGATACCGGCGATAATAACCGTCATCTGGGAAGACATCTACGGGCCTCCCCTATTTGAGCTTACGGGTCTTGGGCTTAAAGCGCATGCCCGTCTGGCGTCCGCCACGTGCGGAGAATCCATAACCGGACTGCGGCACGACGCCGGACATCAAAAACGGAATGGCAACCAGACCCGTCAGGATCGAAGACGGCAGCGCATGGCCGAAGATCGCCACGACAAAGCTCGTCTCCATACCCATAAACAGCAAGATGATGCTGTAGATCACATTAATGACGAGCGCAAAGGCGCCCACAGTGATGCCGCGCGCACTCGGGGTACCGCTCGTTTGACCGGCAGCGCTGTGCACCAGGGCAAAAGAACCCACGGTCAGCAGGAGCGACATAACTCCCACCGGCACGGCAGCGGACAGGTCATAAAACAAGCCGCTGCAAAAACCGCACACGACGGCACGGGTCGGGTCGCCCGAGAACACGCTTAGGCACACCAGGATAATCATGAAGTTGACGCGACCGCCCGCAATGGAGATCTGCGGTGCCAGGCCTGCCTGCAGCAGCACGCACACGATGGCGGCGATTACAAACGTGCGGGAGCTCATCCCCTGCTCGTGTAGATCCATGGACATGCCCCCTATTCGCTCGAGCCGGAATCGGTCGTCTCGGACGTGTCGGAACCGTCATCCGAGCTCTCGTCCTTCGTCTTGGTCGCAGCATCGCGCGACGTTCCCTGCGGCGTGCTATTAGCGGTGCTCACGTCCTCATCCGAGGCCGACTGTTCGTCGGTCAGCGAGGTGATGACCAGCACTTCCTCGTTGTTCTCGGCCGTCGTCTGGGCGCGTACCACAATGGTGTAGTACACGTCGTTTGCCGATTTCTCAACCGACGAGACGGTGCCGAGCGGAAGGCCCTTGGGGAACACACCGCCAATGCCCGAGGTCACGATGATGTCGCCAACCTTAACGTCGGAGTCGACGCTCACGTACTCAAGACGCAGCGTGCCGTCAGCCTGACCCTGCAGCATGCCCTGGGCGCGCGTGTCCTGCACCATAGCGGACACGCCCGAGTTCTCATCGCCGATCAGACGCACGGTGGACGTCTTGGCCGAGACTTCGATGATCTGTCCGATAACACCAGCCGAACTCGTCACAGGCATGTTGATGGTAAGCCCGTCGGCAGAACCTTTATCGATGGTAACGGTCGAGGTCCAGGCATCGCCCGAAGCGCCGACGATACGAGCTGCAGTGGACTTGAGGTTGTAGGTCGACTGCAGACCGACCAGACCCTCCAGTCGCTCGGCGGTCTTTTGAGCCTCGGAGAGCTCGGCAACCTTGGAGGTCAGCTCCTCATTTTGCTTCTTAAGCTCGTCAAGCGTGTCCTGTGACGCCGTAAGGTTAGAGAACACGTTACCGATCGCATTGAAGGGAGCCGCCACAGTCGAGCCCAGAAAACGCACCGGCGAGGTAATCGTCGTCACGCCCGAACGAACGGCATGAATCGGCCCCGTCTCGCCCTCACGAATATAAAACGTGAGCAGCAACACCGAAATCAGGCTGAAAACAATCAACGGGCGCATACCCGTTGATTGTCGCTTGGTATTCAGATTTGTGGAGAAACCCGAAGATCGTGCCAAATGGAATCCACCTTTTGGAAATTAAGCATTGGTCTGGACGAAGCCGCCATCAAACGCATTGGCCTCGAGCACGCGGGCACAGCCGTTAACAACGTTATCGAGCGCCGTGGGGCTGACGTTGACCGAAACGCCGGTCTCATCGCGCAGGCGCACATCGAGACCGCGCAGCAGCGCGCCGCCACCGGTCAGCAAAATGCCATAGTACATAAGGTCCGAGGCAAGATCGGGAGGCGTAGCGTCGAGTGCGTCCTTGACGGCCTTGGCCATCTCGTCGAGCGGCTTGTTGAGTGCGCGACGAATCTCCTCGCTCTCGATGCGCACGGTCTTGGGCAGACCGGTGATCACGTCGCGGCCGTTGACCTCGACGTCGAGCTCATCCTTGAGCGGCACGGCGGAGCCGACCTTGATCTTGATGTCCTCTGCCGTACGCTCGCCGATGGCCAGGTTGTAGGCATCGCGAACGTGCGTGAGGATGGCCTGATCGAACTCGTCGCCGGCAATACGGATAGACTGCGAGACGACGATGCCGCCCATAGCGATAACGGCAACCTCGGTGGTACCGCCACCGATGTCGATGACCATGGAGCCGGTGGGTTCCTCGACGGGCAGGTCGGCGCCGATGGCAGCCGCCATGGGCTCTTCGATCAGATAGGCCTGGCGGGCACCGGCCTGGATCGTGGCCTCAAAGACAGCGCGCTTCTCAACCGACGTGACACCGGAGGGAACGCAGACGACAACACGCGGACGCGGAGTCCACGGATAGCGCTTCTCGGACGCCTTGTCGATAAAGTAGCGAAGCATGGCCTCGGTAACATCGAAGTCGGCGATGACGCCGTCCTTCAGGGGACGAACGGCCACGATGTTGCCGGGCGTACGGCCGAGCATGCGCTTTGCCTCGATACCGACCGCCAAGATGCGCTCGTCGTTCTTGTCGATGGCGACAACAGAGGGCTCGCGAATGACGATGCCCTTGCCGCGCACGGAGACAAGCGTATTGGCGGTGCCGAGGTCGATGGCAAGATCGCCCGCATAGCTACCGAAGAACATATCCATCAAAGAAAACAACGCAACTCCTGATGTGTTGGATGATTGCTGGAAAACTACTAGCTCATCATACTAGCGCAAGCCCGGCGCCTCACTTGCGGTGAAGCGCCGGGCAAAGCTAAATCCCATAAGGTCACTACTGGTTGTCAGCAGCCGAGAAATCCATATCGAGCGAAGAAACGGCCCAGCCGATATGGTTGTCGGAGCGCACGAATTTGACGGTGTACTCCTGCTCGCCGCCCTTGGACAGCGATGCCTTCACCTTGGCGGTCGTCTCGGTCATGGACTGATCCATGCCCTCGACGGACACGGTGGCACCCTGCGGAATCGAGGAGATGATCATCGACTTAGCGTCCTCGGACAGGCTCGAGGCCAGGCAAGACTCGGCCTTTGCGGCGTCACCGTCGCCGGCAGCCTGGAACAGATCGGTAACGACAGACTCCTGAGACGGGAAGCCAAAGCCGCGCGTGTAGGCAAAGCCCAGACCGCCCGCGGCGATCAAAATGAGCAGAAGCAGCACGATGAAGACTTTAAGACCCGTGTGGCGATGGCGACGACGGACCTTGGCCTGCTTACGATCCTGACGGTCCTGCTGGACCATCTCGGACTCGGACAGCGTAAAGAAGCCGGTGTCCGAGGGATCGGGCATAAACTGACCGGTCGCGCCCGTAGGATCGAGCGGATCGACGGCAGGAGCGTCCATCGCGGGCGCCGGAGCCGTGGCCATAGCCGTCTGGGCAGACAGCGCGGCAAGCGAATCGTGCACGCGGGCAAGCTCATCGGCCTGCTCGGAGGTGAGCTGGTAGATGCCATCGGCAGTAGCGGCGTTAAAGGCGTCGAGTGCGTCGGAGGGACGGCCGGCGGCAGAAAGCGCCTGACCCATGCCGGCGTTGAGCGCACGCGTGTCGTCGCGGGGGCCGGCAAAGTCGATAGCCGTGCGGTAGGTCTCCACGGCATCCGCCGGACGGCCGAGCTTAATGAAGCAACGACCGAGCTCGCCGAGTGCGGCGGCAGGAGCCGGATTGGCGCCGTCGATGGCAGCCTGACGGAAGGCGGTTCCCGCGTTGGCATAGTCGCCCGACTGGAACAGCGCATTGCCCAGGCCCAGATAGGCCTTGAACGGCGTGGCATAGGAAGCATCCTGCGTAGCGGCAGAGAAAGCCTGAGCGGCCGTCGTGTAGTCGCCCACGGCGGCGAGCGCCTTGCCGCGGTTGGTGAGCAGCGCGCCGCGCTTGCCGTAGGTACCGTCGTTGAGGGCGGCGGCATAGGCCTCGGCGGCCTCGGCATACATGCCAAGGTGCATCAAGGCGTTGCCACGAAGGTGATCGGCCTCGCCCATAATCTCATCGGGAGTCTTTGCCGCCCCAAGCATCTGGGCTGCAGCAGAAAAATCACCCGCGCGGTAAGCGGCGCGGCCCTGTTGGATCAGCTGGCTATTCAAGGAAGTCCCCTTTACTCGTGAACGATCTCGACATGGACGATCTCGTCGCCGGCACGCAGCTGCGAAATCACATCGAGACCCTCGACCGTGGTACCAAAGACGGTGTAACCGGAATCGAGGTTATGCTGGGCACCCAGGCAGAAGTAGAACTGCGAACCCGCGGAATCGGGGTCCATGGAGCGTGCCATGGCAAGGGCGCCATCGACATGGCTGTTGCGCGGATTGGTGGCAAACTCGCCCTTGATGCAGTAGCCGGGGCCACCGGTACCGGGCATACCGTCGGGGCCCTCAAGACCGGCAGCGACGTCGGCGCCGGACATGTCGCGGGTATTGGGGTCGCCGCCCTGGATAACAAAACCGGGCACATAGCGATGGAACTTAAGGCCATCATAGAAGCCCATCGTGGAAAGCTCGCAGAAGTTCGCGACATGAATGGGAGCGCCCTCGCCGTCAAACTTGACCTTGATGGTACCCTTCGACGTCTCGATTACGGCGCACTCGTCGCCGACAAGCTGATACTCGGGCGTGTAGAGCTCTTTCTTAAAACCAAACATGTGGTTCCTTCCTCGTGCGTTTAAAGCATATTTGTACGAATTGTAGCAATAAGCACGGGTTTACATCAATTGCGCACGTAGGTTATGCCGACTATGGCGAACTAATTTTAGGAACGCTGCTGCGGCTTCCAGGAACCCACATTGGCATCGTACTGGTTCAGCGCGCTGTTGCCGCCCTGCGCGATGGGCGCCAGGATCTCGCTTTGGTGGGAACTCATCGACTCGCCATCGGGAATGGCCAGCGAGATATCCCAGCTCTGGCAGATCACGTCGACGCGCTCATACATCCACTCGGCAAGCTGCTTTAAGTGGGCGATGTCATCCGCATAGACCGTATCGTCCTGTACTTTCAGGTTGTTGAGCTCATCTTGCGTCTTTTTGATCTGGTCGCGTAGGGCGTAGGCACTCTGCGACAGCTCCTGACGGGTGGACAGCGGCGTTCGGAGATAACCGTTGTTAAAGGAATCGATGACCTCGCCGATCTGGTCCTCGTCAGCGTAGGACACGATGGTCTGATACAGACCATCGAGCCTGGTATAGAGCTGATCATCGGTGAGCACGGTTTCTTCCTGAACCACCTCGGCAGAATCGCCCTGCTTGGTATCGTCCTCAGTCGCCTCGCCCTTTTGACGCGTGGGGAAGGTGGTTTGTGCAGCTTGGCCAAACTGGTCGTAGAAGCCAGGCATAACACCCATGGGATCGGTCGTCACGAACCAATAGGCACCACCGCACACGACGGCAAGGACCGCGATGATAATGAGCGGCTTGGGAATATGACGCTTATGCTTGTGATAGGCGTCCTCGTCGGGGTGCACCTTGCGCTTGGGTTTTTGAGCATCGTCATGCAGGGAAACGGGCGTGGGAATATCGACCTTGGGGATACCGAAATCCTTATCGAAAGCTGGCAGCACGCAGGTCTCATTGGGGTCGGCGGCGTCCGAAAGCACCGCAGCGGCAGAGGCCGGCGCATGCGGCACCTCGGTATCGATCTGCTCTTGCGTTAGGCGCGGAAAGCCCGCCGTGCGGCCCGCTGCCAGGTCGGATGCTGCCGCATCCTCGGAGAGGATACCCGGAGCGGGGCGTCCGCATTTGGGGCACGTACGATCATGCGGAGAAAGACGGGCACCGCAGCCCTCACAGAACACGAATTCGGTGTGCTCGGGACCATCGCCCGGACCCACATAGGCGTTGCAGTAGGGGCAGAACGAGGCGCCGTCCTCGATAGTCTTAAGGCAATGCGGGCAGATCACGGCATCCTCTTTTCGAAGCAATTCAAATAATCGAGGTTAGAGCATAACATCGCCACGGCCCTACAGGAGCAAGGCACCAATTCAACATCGCCAGGGCGCGTAGTTACTTCTTCTTTTTGCTCGGCATCGAGACTTTGATGCCTTGGGCGGACTTGGTTACGCGAGAGCGCTTGGCTCCGCTACCCTTCTTTTTCTTGGGCTGGGCCTGGGCCACGCCCTCGAGTGCGCGGGCCTCGGCCTCGCGAGCGGTGCGATCTTCGCGGCGCTGCGCCATGTCGGCGGCGACGCGCTTGGCAAAACGCTCGGCCGTCGAACCCGTCGAGCTCACCTTGCCGCCACCGCGACCCAGGTGGACGCGCACACCGCGGCCAAAACCAGTTGCGGCATGACGACGACGCGGCTTGAGCGAATCCATCATCGTGGCGAGCTTAAAGAACACCGAGCAGGTAAAGACCACGATGACAGCCAAGATTACCATCTGGCCCATCGACAGGTTGGCAATAGACAGCAGCTCCGGGAATCCGATAACGCCCACCAGGATGCCGGCGACAACAAACACGAAGAGCACCACACGTAAGGGCGTGAGAGGCTGCGAGATGCGCCAGATCAGGCTGACGCTCACCGCGCACGACGAAAGCAGGCACATCGTAGACAGCGTGAGCTGGCTAAAGCCAAACACGCGCGCCACAAAGATATCGAGCGCCGCGGCCAAAATGACCGCAATCGACGCCGGCAGTGCCCGCTTGAGCACGTTCGTCAGGAACGACCCCTTCACGCGAGCATTGTTGGGCTCCAGGCCCAACACAAAGCCCGGCGCGCCGATGCAGAAGAAGTTGATGAGCGTCATCTGAATCGGCTCGAAAGGGTACGGCGGCAGCGCGATGCACAGCGCCGCCAGGCCCATCGAGAACAGCGTCTTAGTCAGGAACAGCGAAGCCGAACGCTGCAGGTTGTTGATGGAGCGACGGCCCTCGGCCACCACGGCGGGCATCGAGGCAAAGTCGTTGTCGACGAGCTCGATCTCGGCCACGTTACGCGCGGCATCGGAGCCGGCCGCCATGGCCACGGAGCAGTCGGCCTCCTTGAGCGCCAGCACGTCGTTGACGCCGTCGCCTGTCATGGCCACGGTGTGCTCGCGGCGCTTGAGCGCCTGCACGAGCTCGCGCTTCTGCTGCGGGGTCACACGACCAAAGACATGGTAGCGGTCCACTGCGGCATCGAGCTTGGCCGGCGTATCGAGCGTCGTGGCGTCCACATAAGCGTCCGCCCCCGGCACGCCCACCACGCGCGCGATCGACGACACCGTACGCGGGTCGTCGCCACTGATCACGTTGAGCGTCACGCCCTGCTCGTTAAAGTAGCCGATGGTCTCGGCCGCCGAGGTACGAATCTCGTCGCGGATGGTCACAAAGCCCACGGGCTCGGCCTCGCCCACCATATCGCCATCGGGCGTAAAGCCGTCCACGCGCGCCACCACGAGCACGCGGCAGGTATCGGCAAGCTCGGCGACACGGTTCTCGACCTGGGCAAACGCACGATCAGAGAGCACAAACTGCGCCGCACCCATCACATAGGAGCCCTGTGCAAACGACGCGCCGCTCCACTTTTTGGAAGACGAGAACGGAATGACCGACAGCGGCTCGGACACCTCGACCGGACGGTCGGCGTAATAGTTGAGCAGCGCCTGACAGGTCTCGTTGGCATCGGCCGAGGTCGCACGTGCGACGTTAGCCAGAGCAAAATCGAGCACCGTGGTATCGACGGGAACGGCGGCGTCGCCCTCCCCCGCACCCATACCCTCGACCGGCAGCGGATACGTACCCACGACCTCCATGCGACCCGACGTGATGGTGCCCGTCTTGTCCAGGCACAGCACGTCGACGCGAGCGAGCGTCTCGATGCAGTAAAGCTGCTGCGCCAGCACCTTGCGGCGGGCCAGGCGCACCGTGGCGATGGCGAGCACCGACGAGGTCAGAAGCACCAGGCCTTGCGGGATCATGCCCAGCAGGGCGCCCACCGTGGACAGCAGCGCCGACGAAGGCACATGA
>DXMJ01000026.1:19215-22680 GCA_019414265.1 Collinsella sp.
AGAAGCACCACGAAAGCGCGCTATCGCCCGGGGTTCCCGCGGCATCCCACAGCTCGCTCACACTCGAGGCAAACAACGCCAAACCGAGCGGGATCATGATGATGCTCGCAAAGCGCACGATGGCGTTAAGCGCGTTCATGATCTCGGAATTGACCTTCTTGACGTACTTGGCCTCGTTATTAATTTTGGCCACGTAGTTGTCGGCGCCGACATGGATCACGCGGGCGCGCAGCAGGCCCGAGTCGATAAAGCTGCCGCTCATGAGCTCGGAACCGGGCTGTTTCTTAATAAGGTCGCTCTCGCCCGTCAGCAGACTCTCGTTCACGAGCGCCTCGCCCGAAACCACCACGGCGTCAGCGGGAATCTGGTCGCCGCGCCCCAGGCGGATGATGTCGTCGAGCACGATCTGGTCCAGGTCGAGCTCCACCTCGGAGCCGTCACGCGCCGCGATGGCCTTCTTGGAGGTCAGCAGCGTGAGCTTATCGACCATCTTCTTGGAACGCATGGACTGAATGACGCCAATAGCGGTATTGAGGAACACCACGAACAGGAACGTCAAATTCTTAAACGAACCGGTCAAAATGACCAGGAACGCCAAGATCACGTTGATCAAATTGAACAGCGTGCAGAGGTTCTCGATGATGAGCTCTTTGACCGACTTGGTCTTGAGCTCCATGTTGCGGTTGATCTTACCGGCGGCGATGCGCTCCTCGACCTCGGCGGTCGAGAGTCCGCGCTCGATATCCGTTGCTGCCATACCACGTCCCATCACGTCGCGTCGGTATAAGAAAAACCGCCCGGACCATGCGAGGTTCGGACGGCCTCACGTTCGATGGTGCCCCATGTTGGATTCGAACCAACGGCCTTCTGCTCCGGAGGCAGACGCTCTAATCCCCTGAGCTAATAGGGCCAACGTTTGGCATTATACCCAAGTACACCACGGGCTATCAAAATAAAAGAAAAAGCTTTGCAATTCCGAGGAAGACGCGGCTCAACGGCCCACTTTAGAAGGCAAAAGCGAGTCAGATAGTATAAACTCTCATGCACCATATGTACACGGCTCGCGATGCGGGCCGTTTTTGCAAGGGTTATCCATCGAGGTGAGAGGCACACCATGATTGCAATTTTAAAAGAGAGCGCCAGCGACGAGGCCGTCAGCCATATCGTCAGCTGGATTGAGAAAAAGGGCCTGAAAACCGATGTCTCGCGCGGCGAGAATGAGACGATCATCGGCCTGGTGGGCGATACGACCAAGATCGACCCATTCCTGCTCGAGTCCATGGATGTCGTCGAGCGCGTGCAGCGCGTCTCCGAGCCGTTCAAGCGCGCCAACCGCAAGTTCCACCCCGAGGACTCCGTCATCGACTGCGGCCACGGCGTCAAGATCGGCGGCGATCAGTTCCAGGTCATCGCCGGCCCGTGCTCCGTCGAGGGCGAGAACCTCATCCGCATCGCCCGCCGCGTGAAGGCCGCCGGTGCCACGATGCTGCGCGGCGGTGCCTACAAGCCCCGCACTTCCCCGTACGCCTACCAGGGCATGGGCCCCGCCGGTCTGGACCTGCTGTGCGAGGCGTCTGCCGAGCTCGACATGCCGATCGTCACCGAGATCATGGACCCGCGCGACGTGCAGGTCTTCCTGGACAAGAAGATCGACGTCATGCAGATCGGCGCCCGCAACGCCCAGAACTTCCCTCTGCTCAAAGAGGTCGGCAAGACCAAGACTCCGATCTTGCTTAAGCGCGGCATGTCCGGCACGATCGATGAGCTGCTCATGGCCGCCGAGTACATCATGAGCGAGGGCAACGACAACGTCATCCTGTGCGAGCGCGGCATCCGCACCTTCGAGACCCGCACCCGCAACACCTTCGACCTCAATGCCGTGCCGGTGCTGCACCACCTGTCGCACCTGCCCGTCGTCGCCGACCCCAGCCACGCCACCGGCTACACCCGCTACGTTGAGCCCATGGCGCTCGCCGCGACCGCCTGCGGTGCCAACGGCCTAGAGATCGAGGTCCACGACGAGCCCAGCCGCGCATGGTCCGACGGCGCTCAGGCCCTCACCCCCGATCAGTTCGACGACACCATGCGCCGCATCCGAGCCATTCGCGAGGTTGTCTGCCATGAGACCATGGAGTAGCCCATGGGTACAGTGAGAAACGCGCGCGTTAACCAGGGCGGCCCCAAGTGCGCCGGCATCGTCGGCCTGGGCCTCATCGGCGGCAGCTTTGCCCGCGGCTATGCGCAGGCGGGCGTCCGCGTGCTGGCCTGGGACCCCGATGACGATGTCATGACGGCCGCCAGCATGGGCACTGTCGCCGGAGAGCTTAACGACAAGACGCTCGGCGAATGCGACATCATCGTCCTTGCCTGCTATCCCGAGGCATGCATCGAGTGGCTCGAGGCGCACGCCCAGGCGCTCGCCGACGCCACCGACACCGAGGCCATCATGGGCCCCGTGGTGATCGACACGGTGGGCGTCAAGGGCATCGTGTGCGAGCGCGCCTTTGAGCTAGCCCGCGAGCACGGCTTTTACTTTGTGGGCGCGCACCCCATGGCGGGCACGCAGTACTCGGGCTATGCGCACTCCCGCGCCGACCTGTTCCAGGGCGCCCCGCTCGTGCTCGTACCGCCCGCGGTGGACGATGCGCTCAAACTGGAGCTTTTGGGCCAGGTGCGCGAGATGGTACGCCCCTTGGGCTTTGGCAAGTTCAGCGTGACCAGCGCCGCCGAGCACGACCGCGTCATCGCCTTTACGAGCCAGCTCGCGCACGTCGTCTCCAACGCCTATGTTAAGAGCCCGACCGCTCAGGTCCACCACGGCTTTTCGGCCGGTAGCTACCGCGATCTCACCCGCGTGGCGCACCTCAACCCGCAAATGTGGTCCGAGCTCATGATCGACGACGCCGACGCGCTCGCCTTCGAGATCGACCATCTGATCGAATCGCTTGGCGCCTACAGCCGCGCGCTCAAGGACCGCGACCAGCGCTATCTGGAGAATCTCCTTGCCGAGGGCGACCGCATTAAGCGCGCACTCGACGACGAGGCCTCCCACTAGACCACCCATCACGCCAGGTCGAAAGGACCGAAGCTTATGGCGATTACCATCGATATCGACACTGCACGCCCCTACCAGGTGCATGTTGGCACGTTTTTGCTGGAGCAGGCGGGGCCGCTCGTGCGCGCCACCGCCGGCGGCACCAAGGCCGTCATCGTGACGGACACCAACGTGGGCCCGCTCTACCAGATGCCCGTTAAGCAGAGCCTGGAGGCGTCAGGCTACGAGGTGAGCATCTGCACCTTCGAGGCCGGCGAGGCCCATAAGCGCGCTGAGACCTACGTTGCCATTTTGGAGTTTGTGGCCGAGCGCGAGCTTTCGCGCTCCGACGTGATCGTGGCACTCGGCGGCGGTGTCGTGGGCGACATGGCGGGCTTTGTGGCCGCCACCTACATGCGCGGCTGCAAGTT
>DXMJ01000026.1:22690-25318 GCA_019414265.1 Collinsella sp.
ATCCCGACGAGCCTGCTCGCCATGGTGGATTCGTCGGTGGGCGGCAAGACCGCCATAGACCTGGCTGCCGGCAAGAACCTGGCCGGCGCCTTTTGGCAGCCGAGCGTGGTTATCGCCGACGTGGGGTGCCTGGCCACCCTCACGCCCGAGCAGTTCGCCGATGGCTGCGGCGAGGTCGTCAAGCACGCCGTGATCGCCGACCCGGAGCTTTTCGCCGAACTGGAGAAGACCCCGCTCACGCTGGAGCTGCTCAACCGCGATGTGGCCCGCGTAGCGCTCATCATCGCCCGCAATATCGACATCAAGCGCGCCGTGGTCGTCGCCGACGAGCGCGAAACCAACCAGCGTAAGCTCCTCAATTTTGGACATAGCGCCGGGCACGCCGTCGAGGCCTGCGAGCACTTTGAGCTCGGACACGGCAACTGCGTTTCAATCGGCATGGGCATCATCACGCGCGCCGCGGCCCTGCACGGCATCTGCGACGCCGAGCTGCCGGGCCGCATCGAGGAGCTCTGCGCACGCCACGGTCTCAAGACCCGCTGCGAGCTTTCGGCCGACGCCGTCTTTGCCGAAGCACTGCACGATAAAAAGCGCGCCGGTGACACGATTGACCTGGTAATTCCGCACGGCATTGGCCGTTGCAGCATCGACCGCACGCCGCTTTCCACCTTCCACGATTTAATTGCCGAGGGCCTCGGCCAGAAGGGAGACGCTTCCGCATGCTAGCCCGCATCACCCCGTCCCCGCTCAAGGGCACCGTTCCCGCCATCGCGTCCAAGTCGATGGCGCATCGCCTCATCATCTGCGCTGCGCTTGCCAACGGCGAGACACACGTCACCTGCAATACCACCTGCGCCGACATCGAGGCTACGGTGCGTTGCCTTACGGCCCTGGGTGCTCGCATCGAGACCGTCGAGGACGGCTTCCAGGTCCACCCCACCATGAAGAGTGTTGAGTTTGGCCTGCTCAAGGCCCTTGCCGGCGGCACGCTTGACTGCGGCGAAAGTGGATCCACGCTCCGCTTTATGCTGCCTGTCGCCTGCGCGCTGGGTGCGGATGCCACCTTCGTAGGCCAGGGCCGCCTGGGCGCCCGCCCGCTCTCCCCGCTCTCGGACGAGATCATCGCCGCCGGCTGCGACCTACAGGGTCTGGGCGGTTTTCCGCTCAAGACGAGCGGACGCATGCGCCCGGGCACCTTTGTGCTTCCGGGCAACGTGAGCTCGCAGTATATCTCCGGCCTGCTGCTGGCAGCCCCGCTGCTGGCCCAGCCCTCCTGCGTGCAGGTAACCGGCCTCATTGAGAGCCGTCCCTACATCAACCTGACGATCCAGGCCATGAAGGCCTTTGGCGTCGAGGTCAACGTCGAGCGTATTCCGGCCAAGGACGGCCAGCCCGAAGTCACGAACTTCCGCGTGAGCAGCGGCTCGTACCGCACGCCCGGCAGCGTAGCCGTCGAGGGCGACTGGTCCAACGCCGCCTTTTGGCTGTGCGCCGGCGCTATCGGCGCCGACCCCATCACCGTGGAGGGCGTATCCCTGAGCTCCGCGCAGGGCGACCGAAACGTGCTCGCCGCGCTTTCGCGCTTTGGCGCCCGCATCGTGCGCTCCACCAACGCCGCCACCGTGAAGTCCGACAAGCTCGCCGGCTTTGAGATGAGCGCCCACGACATTCCTGACCTGGTGCCCGTCATCTCGGCCGTAGCCTCGCTGGCGCAGGGCCGCACCTTTATCCGCGATTGCGCCCGTCTGCGCATCAAGGAATCCGACCGCCTGGTCACGACCACCCGCGAGCTCACCGCGCTGGGCGCGCAGGTGCACATTGCCAGCGATGACCTCATCATCAAGGGTGTCGATGCCTTCACCGGCGGCGAAGTCGATTCGCACAACGACCATCGCATCGCCATGATGGCCGCGATCGCCGCGAGCCGCGCCACCGGCGAGGTCGTGATCCACGGCGCCGAGGCCGTCAACAAGTCCTATCCCGATTTCTTCGACCACTACCGCCTGCTGGGCGGCAAGGTCACACTCGAGGAGGAATAGCATGTCCTCGACCTTTGGCAACGTCTTGCACTTAAGCATCTTCGGCCAGTCGCACTCCCCCGCCATCGGCTGCTCCCTCGATGGCATCCCGGCGGGCATCGCTGTTGACCAGGAGCGGCTGCAGGCCTTCCTTGACCGTCGTGCCCCCGGTCGCGACGAGACCGCGACCAAACGCCGCGAGGCCGACGCCGCCCACATCATCGCCGGTGTGGTCGATGGACATACCACGGGAGCACCCATCGCCGCGATTATCGAGAACACCAACACGCGCTCAAAGGACTATTCCGAGCTGCGCCGCAAGCCCCGCCCCGGACACGCGGATTTTCCGGCGCGCGTGAAGTATCACAACATGCACGAGGTCGCCGGCGGTGGGCATTTCTCTGGCCGCCTAACGGCACCCCTGTGCATTGCCGGCGGCATTGCGCTGCAGGCACTCGAGGCCCGCGGCATTAACGTGATGGCGCACGTCGCGCAGATCGGCGGCATCTCCGACCTGCCGATGGACGACATGGTCTATCGCGAGGCCGACCGCAAGGCGATCCTTACGAACGATCTTCCTTGCATTGACGCCGCCGCAGCCGGCCGCATG
>DXMJ01000026.1:25328-28114 GCA_019414265.1 Collinsella sp.
CCGCCGTAAAGGGCGTGGAGTTTGGCATGGGCTTTGCCGTGGCCGCCATGCGCGGCAGCGAGAACAATGATCCGTATCGCATCGATGCCGAGACCGGCGAGATCAAGGTCGAGTCCAACAACGCCGGCGGCATCCTGGGCGGTATTTCGACCGGCGCGCCCGTCATGTGGCGCATGGCCGTAAAGCCGACGCCCTCCATTGGCCGCGAGCAGCAGACGGTGGACATGGACGCTATGGAAAATGCCGGGCTCTCGGTCCACGGCCGCCACGATCCCTGCATCGTCCCCCGAGCTGTCCCCGTAGCCGAGGCAGCCGCCGCTCTTGCCATCTGGGACGCCCTCCTCGAAGACGCCGCCCAGCGCTAACTACCCACCCCTCAACATCCCCCGACACGTGAAAGGGGTCTCCATGGACCTTGCTGACATCCGCCAGGCCATCGATGGCATCGACACCACGCTCCTCAACAGCTTTGTCGAGCGCATGGACATTGCCACCGAGGTCGCCAAGTCAAAAATCGAGATGGGCAAGGCCGTCTTCGACCCCGCCCGTGAGCGCTCCAAGCTCAACAACCTCGCCAGCCGCGCGCCCGAGCGCTACGAGGCGCAGACCATCACCCTGTTCCGTCTCCTCATGAGCATGAGCAAGGCCGAGCAGCAGCGCTACATCAACGAGCTCAAGGGCATCACCGTCTCGCAAAAGGCCCACGCCACGGCTGCAGCCTCCGACACGGCCTTCCCTCAAACGGCTACCGTTGCCTGCCAGGGCGTGGAAGGTGCCTATAGCCAGATCGCCGCGTGCAAACTCTTCGACGTGCCCGACATCGCGTTCTTCGAGACCTTCGAGGGCGTCATGCGCGCCGTGCGCGACGGCTTCTGCGAGTTTGGCGTGCTGCCCATCGAGAACTCCACCGCCGGCTCGGTTAACGCCGTCTACGACCTGCTCGCCCAGTTCGATTTCCATATCGTGCGCTCGCTGCGTCTCAAGATCGACCACAATCTGCTCGTCAAACCCGGCACCAAGCTCGCCGACGTGCACGAGGTCTATAGCCACGGCCAGGCTATCGCCCAGTGCGCCGGCTTTATCGAAGCCCACGACCTGCACGCCACCAAATACCCCAACACGGCCATGTCGGCCGAGATGGTCGCCAGCTCCGAGCGCACCGATGTTGCCGCCATCGCATCGCGCAGCTGCGCGACACTCTACGGCCTGGAGGTGCTGGAGCCCAACATCCAGGACTCGGACAACAACTACACGCGCTTTGTCGTCATCAGCCGCGAGCCACGCGTCTACCCCGGCGCCAACCGCACCTCGCTCATGATTACCACGGCCAACGAGCCGGGCGCACTCTATCGCGTACTCGAGCGCTTCTACGCGCTCAATATCAACCTCATCAAGCTCGAGAGCCGCCCCATCCCCGGGCACGACTTTGAGTTTATGTTCTACTTTGACCTGGACTGCCCCTTTGGCAGCAAGGCCCTCGATGACCTGCTCGATTCCATCGACGACGTGTGCGAGAGCTTCACCTACTTTGGCAGTTACACGGAGGTGCTCTAGATGACCGATGTCGCCGCAACCCGCCCCTACGGCGTGCTGGGCCGCGTGCTGGGCCACAGCTACACCCCGACCATCTACAAGGAGCTCGCGGGGCTCGAGTACGTACGATTTGAGCGCGAGCCCGAGGACCTCCAGGCTTTTATGACGGGTGACGAATGGGAGGGCACCAACGTGACCATCCCCTACAAGCGCGCCGTCATGGAATACCTGGACGAGCTGAGTCCGCTCGCCGAGCGAATGGGCAACGTCAACACCATCACACGCCTGCCTGACGGTTGTTTGCGCGGCGACAACACCGACTACTTTGGTTTTCAGTGTCTGGTCGAGGAGTTGGGCGTAGAGGTTGCCGGCAAGAAGGTCCTCGTGCTCGGAGCCACCGGCGGCGCCGGCACCACGGCAAGTATGGTGCTGGGAGACCTGGGCGCCATCGTCGTGCCGGTCGGCCGTACGAGCGAAGTCAGCTACGACAACATCGCGCAGCAGTCCGACGCCGCCCTGCTCGTCAATTGCACACCCGCCGGAATGTTCCCCCATTGCCCCGACGCGCCATGCACGCTCGAAGGGCTCGATGCGCTCGAGGGCGTTATCGACATTGTCTACAACCCCGCCCGCACGGGACTCATGCTCGAGGCCGAGCGCCGCGACATCCCCTGCATCGGCGGTCTGCTCATGCTCGTGGCCCAGGCGGCGCAAGCCGTTGAGCGCTACACCGGCCAGGTCACTCCGCGCGAGCGCATTCTGGACGTAACGGAGCGCCTGTCACGCCGCGAACAGAACATCGCGCTGATCGGCATGCCGGGCTCGGGCAAGACCCGTGTGGGCGAGCAGATTGCCCTGCTCACGGGGCGAGAGCACATCGATCTGGATCGCGCCCTCGAGGAGCGCCTGGGCATGCCCTGCGCCGACTTTATCGTCGAGCGCGGCGAGGCGGCGTTCCGCGAACAGGAGACGGCGGCGCTGGCCGACATCTCCAAGCGCAGCGGCCTGGTGCTTTCCACCGGCGGCGGCGTGGTCACGCGCGACGAGAACTACCCGCTGCTGCACCAGAATAGCCAGATCGTGATGCTCAACCGCAAGCTCGACGAGCTCGCCCACAAGGGCCGCCCCATCACGGCGCGCGATGGCATCGACAAGCTCGCCGAGCAGCGCATGCCGCGCTACCGCTCCTGGGCCGACTACATCATCGACTCACGCGACTGCGCCGCCAACACCGCCCAAGCCCTCCTCGACAC
>DXMJ01000027.1:0-6327 GCA_019414265.1 Collinsella sp.
TCGCGCATGTCCTCAAGATCGGCAGTGATCTTCTTCTCGACACGCTTGGCAATGGCCTTGAGCTGACGGTTCTGTTGCAGCGTCTCACGCGAGATGTTGAGCGTCACGTCGGCAGAGTCCACGACACCGCGCACAAAGTTGTAGTAGTCGGGTAGCAGGTCGTCGCACTTCTCCATAATCAGCACGTTGGAACTGTAGAGCGCCAGGCCCTTCTCGTAGTCCTTGCTGTACAGATCGAACGGGGCGCGACCCGGCACAAACAGCAGCGCATCGTACTCAAGCGTACCCTCGGCATGGAAGCTGATAGTGCGCGCGGGATCGTCAAAGTCGTGGAACGTGGACTTGTAGAACTCGTTGTAATCCTTCTGCTCAACGTCGGAGCTGCGCTTTTTCCAAATCGGCGTCATGGAGTTGATGGTCTCGAGCTCCTGGTAGTCCTCGTACTCGGGCTTGTAGTCGTCGCCGGCGTCCTCGGGCTTGGGTTTCTGGCGGCTCTTGCTCACCATCATCTGAATCGGGTAGCGCACATAGTTGCTGTACTGCTGAATCAGGCTCTTGAGGCCCCACTCGGTCAGGAAGCGATCGTAGGTCTCGGCCTCGCCGTCGGCGTCGAGCTTCTCGTTCTCGCGCAGCGTCAGGATGACATCGGTACCGTGCTCAGCACGCTCGCCATCCTCGATGGTGTAGCCCTCAAGACCGTCGGACTCCCAAACGTGGGCGGTATCCTCGCCATAAGCGCGGCTGACGACCTTCACGTGGCTGGCGACCATAAAGGCGGAGTAGAAACCCACGCCAAACTGACCGATGATGTCGACATCGGAACCCTGCTGCTCGGCGTTCTCAGTCTTAAACTCCTCGGAGCCGGAATGGGCGATGGTGCCCAGATTGCGCTCGAGCTCCTCGGCGGTCATGCCGATACCGTTATCCGAAATGGTGATGGTACGGGCATCTTTATCAAAGGAAACACGAATAGCCAGGTCGCCCTGGTCGAGCTTGACGCTCGGGTCCTGCAGGCTCTTAAAGTTGAGCTTGTCGACGGCATCGCTCGCGTTGGAGATAAGCTCGCGCAGGAAGATTTCCTTATTGGTGTAGATGGAGTTGATCATGAGGTCGAGCAGTTTTTTGCTCTCGGTCTTAAATTGACGCATGTGCAGTCCTTTCGCGCTACCCCCGTCCGCAAAAACGGCCCGGTTGCCCGAGCCGCATTGCAGACCTGCTATGTTCAGACTTAGATTTTATAACCCATTAGCGCGCATATATACATACGGAATCGAAAAACTGTATGTCCAAACGCTCTGATGCGCCAATTGCCAAGGAGTGTCCCCGACTGCCGGCAGGAAAGGAACGTCCCTATCTGCCATCTACGCGCTTGGCCATCCAAACATGGGGCTGGCCCTCGTCTTCGTAGTCCACCGGGGCAATCTGCGTGTAACCCGCCTTGGCATAGAGCGGCAGCACGTATTCCTGCGCGTGCAGCTTAATGAGCTTGGCGCCGGCATCACGCGCGCACGTATCACTGGCCTCGACAATCTTGCTCGCCAAACCGCGACGGCGCATGCTCGGCAGCACGGCCACGCGCCCCATAATGTAGGTCTCCCCCGCCGCGACGCCTTCGTCCAAGTCGCACGCCGGCGACACCGGAGCCTCTGCGTCAGCTGCGCGCTCAAGCTCTTCGGGAAACACGCGCGAGCAACCGGCAAGCTCACCGTCTACATAGAGCGTCACATGGATGCAGTTCGGATCCTCGTCGATAGCGTCAAACTCATTCTCGTAGCCCTGCTCGTCCATAAAAACGACGCGGCGCACCAACGCCGCGTCATCAAAGCATCCCGTCTTAAGTTGGATATCCATGGCTGCCCTTTCATTCAATGCGGACGTTAGGGACAGATTTTAGCGAAAATGAGCTCCGCGCACGCTAAACTTCGCGCGAGCCTTCGCCAGGCAGTCGTAATGACCCACGTTATGGGCATCGCTCGCGATGAAGCTGTACAGGTTCTGATCGAACAGGCGCTGTGCCGGCTTTTTCTCGCGACCAAATCGACCGCCGGCAATAAAGTCCGCCGAAGCCTGCAGCTTGCAGCCCATATCGACCAGGCGCTCCGCCACACTTACATCCTTTTGAACCGCACGATAGCGCTCAGGATGAGCGATGATCACCTGGTAGCCACGGCACTGCAAATCGTAAATCGTGTTCTCGTACTCTCTAAACGCATACGCATCGGCATGCGTCGAAAGCTCGAGCAGAAACTCGTTGGTCCCATCGAAATGCAAGTGATCCGCGGCATCGATACCAAGCTCAACGAGCTTTCGATGGTTGACCTCGAAGCCCATCTGGAGCGGAAAACCGTCAGCGTTATCGCGCAGCAGCTCAAAGGCATCCCACATCTTGTCGTAATCAAAATAGGGATCACGGCAGTGAGGAGTGCAAACGATTCTGGTTACACCGGCCCGCTTGGCAGCCTCGAGCATCGCCAAGCTCTCTTCGAGATCGGCGGCGCCGTCGTCTACACCCGGCAAGATATGGCAATGAATGTCACGCATAGGTCAGCCTTAATCAACTAAACGTTTGCTCGGTTGGTGAAGATGCCCTTTTTGGAAGTGCCCTGATCGTCGGAGCCCTTCTTAACCTTCTTACCGTCCTTGGTGTAGTAAGAATAGTAGTACTCGCTGGTCTCGGTCTCACAGTAATTCATGACGGTACCGATGAGCTTGACCTTCTCGGACTTCTTAAGCTGGGCGATAGCGTTGAGCGCCTCTTCGCGCTTGGTAAAGTCCTCGCGCACCACGAACAGCGCGCCGTCAGTCAAGCTGGCAATCTCGGCAGCATCGATGAAGGTGCCGACCGGAGGAGCATCGAAGATGACGTACTGGAACTTGGCGGACAGTGCCTTTACCAGCTTGGCAAAGCGATGGGAGACGATGATGTCGGCAGGATTGGGAATGTGCGGCTCGGCATCGAGGAAGTAGAAGTTCTTCTGACCCGTCTCGACAATTGCCTGGTCAATGGAGATCTGCTCGGACAGGACTGCATAGAGTCCGCCGCGGGAGCGGACGCCGAGCATATCGGCAAGGGACCTGCGACGCATATCAGCCTCGACCAGCAGGACACTCTTGCCGCTCGTGGCGATTGCCTGAGCAAGATTAATGGAAACCGTAGACTTGCCCTCGTTGGGAATCGAGGAGGTAACGGTGATGGTGCGAATGGGGTCGTCCACGCTCGCAAAGCGGATGTTGGCCAGAAGGGTCTTGGCGGCATTCTGCACAACGAGCTTATCGGTGTTCTTTGCCTTAGCCATGCCTATTTACCACCTTTCATAGCCGGAATTCGGCCAACAACGGGAATACCCAGGAGCTCTTCTGCC
Source organism: Collinsella sp. (assembly GCA_019414265.1). GTDB lineage: Bacteria > Actinomycetota > Coriobacteriia > Coriobacteriales > Coriobacteriaceae > Collinsella. Next base: position 3,363 of record DXMJ01000027.1, read on the forward strand.
TCTTCGGCACCGCGGATGCGGGTATTGAGCATGTCTGCCAAAACGACATAGGCAACTGCGATAAAGATACCGGCGAGGAACGCGACGGCAATATACAGCGTGCGCTTGGGGCCGCTGGGGGCTTCGGGGGTCTTAGCCTCGTCGATAACGTTGATGCTCTGGGCAGCGCCGACGTTCTGAGCGACCGTACTCACCGAGCTGGCAATGGCCTTTGCGACCTCAGCCGTCTCCTTGGCATCGGTGCCGGTAACCGAAAGCGTAATGACACGCGTGGTGGTCTCGGAGGAAACAGACACCTTGTAGTCATCCAAATCGGTGAGGCCCAGTTCTTTGGCGGCGCCGCTCTTAACGCTATCGCTATCCAGCAGCGTGGCGATATCGTTGGAAAGCATCTGGCTCGCCGAGAGATCGTTGTAGCTCATCTGACCGCTATCGTCGGTCTTGGCGAGAATGTACATGCTCGTCGTCGCGGTATAGGTGTTGTCCATCGCAACGAAGGACACGATGCCCATAGCGATCGCGCAGACCACCGGAAGGGTGATGACCAGCTTGAGGTGCTTCTTCAGCAGCTGGAACAGTTCGAGAAGGGTCATGCAGCTTGCCTTTCATTTCCCCAGTTCGGATTGACAAAACTGTCCGTATGTTATCGCATCTTTTTACCGAGACCAAACTCTATACATAAGAAACAGGCTCTCCTGTAAAAATGTCGGAAGCAATCGTAAAATTGCACAACAACGCCGCACCCGAAAGTCAAATGCGGCGTCTACATCAATATCTATGTTGTATCGCTATGCGAATGGCTCGTCCTGCTGTATGGGAAACGTCACCGTAATGGTGGTTCCCACGCCCAACTCGCTCGACAGATCAAGCGTGGCGTGATGATACAGGGCCGCATGCTTGACAATGGCAAGCCCCAGGCCGGTTCCGCCGCGTGCCTTGGACCTACTCTTGTCCACGCGATAGAACCGCTCAAATACCTTGCCCTGTTCTTCAGGCGCGATACCGATTCCCGTGTCGGCGACAGCGAGGAACGGATGGCCTTCGTCGTTGGTGCCGCACTGCAGCGTAACCGTACCGCCGGGCCGATTGTAGCGGATGGCGTTGCTTGCCAGATTATAGATGAGCTCGTCGACCAAGCGCGACACGCCTTCGATGACCACAGGCTTGGTCTCATGACTTATCGTCACATTCGCTTGACGGGCGACCTGTTCAAGACGCTGTTCAACCGCGTAGATCGCACGCGAGAGCTCAATAGGCTCCGTGGACCCAATGGGCACTGCCTCGCCTTCAGTTGCACGTTCGGCCTCGTCCAAGTTAGACAGCGTAAGGATGTCGTTGACAAGCGCTGCCAAGCGGCCCGCCTCACGATAGATGCGACCGCCAAAGTTGCGCAGGTCGTCCTCGCCCTCGACCATGCCATTTGCGATGAGCTCGGCATAGCCCGAAATCGCCGTAAGCGGCGTCTTGAGCTCATGGGTGATATTCGCCGTGAACTCGCGGCGCATACGGTCGTTGTCCGCTAGCACCGCCATTTGGCGCTTGAGTTCCTGGCGCTGCGACTCGATGCGCTCAAGCATGGGAACCATCTCGGCATAGGCGTGCTCATAGCTACGGCGTGGGTGATCCAAATCCACCTCTTGCAACGGCGCGATGATGGCACGGGACTCACGGCGCGCCATAAAAAACGAGAGTACTGCACCCGCTGCTGCGATAAGCAGCATCGGCGCCAGCATCGACAGCAAAATCGCCGCAACGCCAGGCTGGGCCTGCGCCAAGCGAACGACCTGGCCGTTATCAAGGGTGACGGCGCGATACAGCATAATCTCGTCGAGTGTAGAGCTTGCGCGCTCCGCGGAACCCGAACCACTCTCAAAGGCCTCGATGACCTCGGGGCGATCGCCATGGTTGGGCAGTGTGGAAGGCGACGCCTCGTTGTCGTAGGCAACAGATCCGTCCTTATTGATCAGCGTGATACGAAGATCCTCGCGATCGAGGCTTCGCAAGAACGGAATGGGCTCCTGCTGCTCGTCGAGGGCGGCAGCAATGAGCTCAGTTTCCTGCGCCAGATTGGCACTCGTGGCATCCGCCAAAGTGTTTTGCACAAAGAACGCACCCAGCACCGTAAACGCCACGATAACCGCCATGGCGCAGACAAAGATCGTCACAAAAACGCGGTGCGACAGCGTATGTTTTCCCTGGGGGGCGAAGACCACGGGTTACTCCTCCGATGCGGTGGCCGCGGTGTCGTCGCCTTCGGCACCATCACCGGCAGAAGGCTCGGCCAGGCGATAACCCACGCCGCGCACGGTCTCGATGGCGCTGGCATGCTCGCCCAGTTTTTGGCGAAGCGTCTGCACGTGCACGTCAACGGTGCGCGAACCGCCGTCGAAGTCCCAGCCCCACACGCTCTGCAGCAACGACTCTCGGGTAAAGACCACGCCGGGCTTGCGCATGAGGTACTCGAGCAGGTCGAACTCGCGCAGGGTGAGCTTAAGCGGCTCGCCGGCAACGGTCACCTCGCGATGGCTAGGCGAAAGCACGATGTCGCCCACGCTGAGCACATCGCTCGCCTGCTTGACCATGCCGCCGCGACGCAGCAGTGCGCGGCAGCGGCTCGCAAGCTCCATGAGCGAAAACGGCTTAGTCAGGTAATCGTCGGCACCGCCATCGAGCGCCATCACCTTGTCGAGTTCGGTGTCCTTGGCGGTAAGCATCATGATGGGCACCGTCGCCGTCAGGCGATCGGCACGCAGGCGGCGCATAATCGCCAAGCCATCGGTGTCGGGCAGCATGATGTCGAGCAGGACGGCATCGGGTACCCGTCGCGCCACGGCGGCCTTAAACTCGCCGTCGCACGAAAAGCCCTCGGCCTCGATTCCCTGCTTGCGCAGCGCATAGACCGTCAAATCCCTGATGTTGTCATCGTCCTCGACGTAATAGATCATGTTGAACCCCTTTGCGGCCG
>DXMJ01000027.1:6427-16278 GCA_019414265.1 Collinsella sp.
GCGACGTTGTCGTAGATGCTCATGGGAAACGGGTTGGGGCGCTGGAACACCATGCCCACGCGCTGGCGAAGGCGGCAGATGTCGTAATCGCCCAGGATATCTTGACCATCGATCGCAATCTTGCCCTCGATGCGGCAGTCCTTGATGCCGTCGTTCATGCGGTTAAAGCAGCGCAGCAACGTGGACTTTCCGCAGCCAGAAGGCCCGATGAACGAGGTGATCTGCTTGTCGCGGATCTTGATATTCACGTCCTTGAGCGCATGGTGGTCGCCATAGAACAGGTCGATGCCCTCGACATCGATGCGCGTCGGCGAGGCGGCAAGATCCTGCGCCGTGGGGCGCGTCGCGTCTCCGACTTCGCGCTCGTGCGCAGCCTCGGCTCGCGCCTCCATTAGCTCCTCGAGCTCCGTGGGCTCCATAGCCACACCAGCCGTCATACCGCATACCTCCACGTCGATATCAATTCAGCAGTATCGATAGTAGAAACCGCGGCTCATACGCACGTGAGCGCATTGTCAGGTGTTTGTAAGGGCGCCTACGCTACGCGGCGGGCAGCTCGATGGTAAAAACGGTATGCTCGGGCGTCGATTCGCACGCGATGGTGCCGCCATGCGCGCATACAATCTCCTTGGCGATGGCGAGACCCAGCCCAGCGCCGCCGCGATTGGTCGCACGCGCCGCATCCAGGCGATAGAACTTCTCAAAGATCACCTTGAGCTTTGGCTCAGGGATCGGATCGCCCTGGTTTATAAATCGTACGCGCACGCCGCCGTTACCCAAACGTCTGGCCTCAATCGTGATCATCGAGCCTTCATAGCTATAGGCAACGGCGTTTTTCATGATGTTGTTGAATACGCGAGCCATCTTGTCGCCGTCCACGAGCACCGTCAGATCCTCGCAGATATCAACCTGGGCTTCTTTATGCTGTTCGTTGAGAATGGGATAGAACTCGTCGGCCACCTGTGCCAGTAAGAGCCCCAAATCGACGTAGCTGCGGGTGAGCACGATATCGTGGAAATCAAAGCGCGTGATGTCGAAGAACTCCTCGATGAGTGCATCGAGCCGGTGGGCCTTGTCGAGTGCCACGCCCGTAAAACGTGTGCGCTGCTCAAGCGGCAAATCGGGGGCCTCCTGCAAGAGCGAAAGGTAGCCCACCACGCTGGCGAGCGGCGTGCGCAGGTCGTGCGCCAGGTACGTCACCAGGTCATCTTTGCGGTGGGATTCGTCACGCAGGGCTTGTTGAACCCTACGCTCGCAATCGCGCGCCCGGTTGAGCGCGCCCTCGACCTCGAGGAAGTCGCCGTCAATGTTGTCCCATGTGTCGGGGTTATCGATCAGACGGTCCTGAATGCGGGCGGCAATCACGCGGTCGGCGTGCAGCTCGCCCTGCTCGTAACCCTGGTAGTACAGGGCGCGTCCGCAAAAGAACAGGACACAGACGGCGAGTGCCAGCACAAAGCCGAGCATGTTGAACACAAAGGCGGCATCAAAGAACACGGGCTCGCCAATACCGCCAAGCGCCATGGCCCCGATCGCCAGCGTAATCGTCCACGCGGCGCCGCCGATTACCACGCAGCGGCGAACGATTTCGAATCGATCGATCAGCAAGAAGCCAATGAGCAGAACTGCCAGGATGCCAACAATATTGTCAATGCCGATGAGTAGCAGACTCAGCAAAAAGAGCAGCACCGTCGCAAGCGCGCGGTTGTCGACGACCGCCCTTATGTATTCAAAGAGTCGATCGGGCACCTCGAATACCCGTCTATCGTCTTTTGTCATATCCACTTCCCCACCACCAAAGGCGTTATTCGATTATGTAGCCGACGCCCCAGACGTTTTTGATAAAGCGCGGCTTTTGGGCATCATCGCCGATCTTTTCGCGCAGATGGCGGATGTGCACCATCACCGTATTGTTGGAGCCGGGCATAAAATCCTCGTTCCACACCGCGCGGAACAGGTCCCCCACGGCCACCACGCTGCCACGATGCTCGACCAGATACAGCAAGATGGAATACTCGATGGGCGTGAGGCGCACCGGTGCACCGTCCACCGTCACACAACGAGCATCGCGGTTGATCTCCAGGCCGTCGAGCTGGATGGTCGGCGACCCGGCCGCCTGCGAGCGGCTACCGTAGCTGGTGTAGCGGCGAAGCTGAGCGTGCACGCGCGCGATGAGCTCCAGCGGACGGAACGGCTTAACCACGTAATCGTCCGCGCCAAGCGAAAGGCCCTCGATCTTGTCTTGCTGGGCATCACGCGCCGTCAGCATGATCACGGGATAGGTATGGCCAGCGCGGATGGTGCGCAGCAACTCAAAGCCGTCGATATCGGGCAGCATGACGTCCAGCAGCGCCAGATCGAACTCCTGCTCCAAAATCGCCTTGGCAGCATCTGCTCCGCTATAGGCTATCTGAACATCAAAGCCCTCTTTTGTAAGGTAGATACCGACCAGGTCGGCGATGGCCTTCTCGTCATCAACTACCAAAATGCGCTCATTCATGCGTGCTCCTCTCGCGCTCCATTATGCCCGAGGCAGCGCGCGCCACACAACAAGCGCGGTCGTTTAAGTCGACCTTAAGCACCTATGCGTCCGTTCGGGCGCAGACATGGGCCGCGCACGCCCGCGCACTGATTGTCCACGCCGGTAAACGATATACTTTGAACTCTAAAGAGACCATCCCGTCGAAAGCGAAATCTGTGAAGACCCTTAGTTCTCTTGTAAAGCGCTCCGCGCAACTGACCGCCGGCATTGTCTGCGCTCTCGCCCTTGCTGCCGGCGTGCCGTCTATCGCCAACGCCCAGGTGCTTACGACTGATATCGTTTGCGGCAAGACCGCCGACGCCCGCGGCATCACGGCCGAGAATCTGCCCGATATCGATGCGACCAACGCCATCGTCATGAGCAAGGACGGTTCCGTCTATTACGCCCGAAGTGCCGACGAGCAGGTCAAGATCGCCTCAATTACCAAGGTCATGACTGCGATTCTGACCGTCGAGAACTGCAAAATGGACGAGAAGATCACGGTGAGCAATGCTGCCGCCACCGTAGGCAACTCGACCGCCGGCCTGCTCGAAGGCGACGAGCTCACCGTGGAGCAAGCTCTGCGCGGTCTGATGATCCCCTCGGGCAACGATGCCGCCATCGCGCTTGCCGAGCACGTGGGCAAAAAGATCGACCCCAAGACCAAGGACGCCGTGGCCACCTTTGTAAAGGCCATGAACGAGCGCGCTAAAAAGCTCGGCTGCACGGGAACGCTTTTTGAGAATCCGCACGGTCTGGACTTTGATGAGTGGGCCGGCGACATGCACTCTACCGCGCACGATGTAGCCCTGATGATGCAGGAGGCAATGAAGAGCGATACGTTCCGCGAAATCGTGGCGAGCGATGATTCCTGGATTGAGGTTACGGGCGCCGACGGTTCCGACCATTCGCATTCCATGGATACGCACAATGAGCTGCTGGGGCAGGACGGCAATATCGGCGGTAAGACCGGCACCACCGACGATGCCGGCTATTGCTTTACGGCAGCCTACAACCGCGATGGCGACGAGACCTACACCGTCGTCTTGAACTCCAGCACCACCGATCAGCGCTTTGCCGACACGGCCGCCCTTGCCAACTGGTACTACGGCCACAAGGTGACGGTTGCGATCGCCAACACGCAGGAAAAGACTGCCAACGGCAATCCGCTCATCGCGCGCATTGGCCAGACCGATTGGACGGACAAGACGATCGATGCCACGCTCGCCGATCCCGCAGCTCAGGCGACCGTCTTTGCGCTTGCCGGAGAGGTGACCGAGAAGGTTACCTATGATGACCTTTCGGGCACGGTACATGTAGGCGACAAGGTGGGTAGCGTGATGCTCAAGCAAGACGGCACCAAGATCGCCGTCATGGATTTGGTTGCCGACGAGGAAGGCTCGGGGCCGAATCCCATTGAGTGGCTCCTTGTGAAGCTCGACCGCCTGGGCCGCCGCATCGACAATCGCCCGCTTACGGCAGAAAGCGAGACCATCGCCAAGGCGCCCGAGGTGTAGGGCTGGGGGAACATTACATTTGAGATTGGAGAGGCGTCCAACGGGGCGCCTCTTTTTGAATACCTCTTAAACGGGATGCGTCAGAATCACCAAAGCGACATTGCTAGCCGTTTACCTTCGCTGTGTCTTTTCGGACCTTGAAAACGGGTCCACCGGGCATGCCAGTAGATCCTTTCGACCTCCTTGGTCAAGGCCCTGAAAAGATCCCCAGATGAGGGGTCTGCCCCAGGACACAGCGATTGCCAGGCACCCGTTTCTCCGATGGTGCCCGCACTCGTCATAACAAGATCGTCGCTCCGCCTGCGAATGGAGACACTAACGGAGCGGCCATTATGGAACCCATGGATATCGACTTTATTTATGCGCCCATCAGCTAGATAACTAATCATGACATTGATGCTGTCACCATACTCCGGCAATTCGAAGCCGTGGGAATCCATCAATAGCTTCACATCCTGATGGTAAATGCGGGCCTCGACGACATTCTTGGGCATTTTCCCCGTCTTTGTTGGAGAGCAAAAGCTGATGCTTGGCTCCTCTTCGCTCATGCCTCGGTCAAACCTAAGCATGCACGGGCATACCGACTCAATGGTTCGCAAGGCGTCCGCCGCGACCTTTTCCTCGGTAAACATCTCCACGTCGATGCCGTTTTCTTCCATATAGGCACGGTTTTTACGTTGAAGCTCTAGCCGAGCCGCAGCCTCCCCATCTCCACGCTGTTCCCAATTTCCGGAGTCGGCGACATTTCGATCGAATGTAGAATCAACGGAACATGGCGCTTGCTGTTGAGTCGGATCACTGTCGCCGAGACGCCTTAGCTCGGAGCGTCTCATCAGTAGTGTCACAATATCAAACAGCCAACCAAATCCAAAAAGGCCAAAGGTAAAGAGATATAGAAAGAAGCTACCCCACATCCGTGCATACGCCCTATGAGCGCCCGACCACCCAAGAAGGAAGCATAGCAAAAGCGCCTTGTTTGCCCTGTCAACCGACGTAATCTCTCGAGTGAGAGATTTCTGTTCAGGCTTCGCCAAAGGTGTAATTTCATGCGATGAAACAGTAATTGAGGACGTCCTTGACGCCGAGCTCCGAGCGCCTGATTTAGCAACGGCGCGAGCGACATCCCCAACTCCGACGGTCGTTCTGCTGTATACGGCATTGTAAGCAGCCTTCTTCGGATTTTTGATCCACCCCATGCCCTTCTTACCATAGCCGGGGATTATCGCCCGCCTTACCGCGCGCTTCGCTCTGCCGGTCGTTCTTGCCTTGAGTGATGTCTTTAGATTCGGCTTACGCAGCCCGACCTTTACCATATTTCTACTCCATCCCCTCGGAACCCCACACCGGGGTGCACGAGCACGCCTGGGTCTCCCCGTTTTCAAGCGCCCCGTGTTTGCCTAATGTTCACGCCCTTTCGGACTCTAATCCCCAGCCGCCATTCTTGATAATAAAAAAGGGCCCCAAATGGGACCCTTCTTCAAAGTCATACTGGCGGAGAGCTGGGGATTCGAACCCCAGATGCCCTTTTGGGGCATACTCGCTTAGCAGGCGAGCACCTTCGGCCTCTCGGTCAGCTCTCCGTAACAGCCGTTCTATAGTAACCAAACAGCCGAAGTTGGGCAAGGGGAATTTTGAGGCGTTTCCTCTTTTACCTCTCTTTTACCAGTAAACGTCTCAGTCAATCATCTCAATCTGTAACATCTGCAGGCCGTAATCCCCTCCAGATGTTACAGATTGAGACAAAGATACAAGGACGGCCCCAGCGACAGCGCGGACAGCCCATTCTTTATTAGTCCTCTCGAACGGTCTCCAACAGATAATCGCGCATGTACGGAATTGCAAACGAAACACAGCCATAGCCCGCGGGCTCAATCAACCCCGCATCGATCAGGCGCTTGCGATATGACCCAACTTTGTTCGCCGACAAACCCATCTTCTTGGCGATATCGCCGTTGGCGATATCGACGCCCTCGCATTGAGCCATCGCCGCGAGATACTGAAACTGCCGTTCCGACACCCTGCGCAGCGCTGGGGCAATCACCATAGCATTAAAGCTATCAAGAGCCGCCTGGATACCCTTACGAGCCGCCTCTTCGCTCACACCCTCCGCCCCACTGCGCGCAGCAACCTGCCAAGCGTAATATCCGACCAGCTGGACCATAAAGGGATAGCCTGCCGAAGCTTTTGTTAATAGCTCAGCGGCACCTTTGTCGAGCTCCTTGCCCGCTCGTCTCATCGTATCCTCAAACGATCCGCCAACTTCAAAATCGGAAAGCCGAGTAAGTTCAACATGTTTGGCTCGCTGAAGGAACGTCAACGTATCATCCACCACCACGCCATCTACCGATGTCGGCAGCCCGGCGAAAGCGAAAGCGACATTCGCTCCTTGGCGAATCAAGAGCTGCATCTCATTGCCTAGCTCGCGCATTTCCTCAGTTGAGGCATCCTGGATCTCGTCGAGCGTAATGAGCAGACCACCGCGCTTCGCAGCATCGTACATCGCCTCGCCCAGATGAGAGGCCGACTTCGACATCTCCATGGAGCCAAGGCTGACCCCTAAAATCGATGGGGAAATCGAGATTGATTCAAGACGAATGTTTCGCTGCAGAGCCTCGAGGATTCTATTGCAAAAACCAGCATTGGAGGCAACGTCAACGACCTCGAATCCTTTTTTGCGTGCAAGGTCACCCAATGCATTAAGGAGCACCGTTTTACCTGTGCCTCGGACGCCCGAGATGCGCATGAGTCGATCGGGGGCACCAGGACCATTCTCAAGAGCCTCGGCAAAGTCATCCAAAACAGTGTCCCGTCCGATAAGCTCAGGCGGATTCATGCCCGCCGTTGGCTTAAAGGGGTTAACAGCTTTCGTCATTCTGCCCTCCTCTGCTAGTTTTAACAACTTTAACAAAGTTTAGCAACTTTAGCAGAGTTTAACAGTTTTAGCAGGCTCGGCGGCTTTATGCCTTACCGATCCTGCCGGGTCCTCCCGCCCGCGCCGATACAAATAGCGCGGTGCGGCCCCTCTATATCGCCCCTACCCCAGCGAGCGACTGAGGGAGCCGAGCTCATCGTTGCCCATGGTGCGCCACATTTGGAAGATGCAGACGCGCGCCAGGAAAAAGAAGCCGTTATCGACCAACTGCACGGCGGCATCCGCCAGCTGGTTGGTCACGGCGGACACGGGAGGCAGCTCGAGCCCGGCCTTACGGATGGTCTCAACCGCATCCTCGAACGTCGGAGGCTCATTGACACCCATCTCGTTCATAAGGCCCTGCATTTCCTCCAGCGCGCTGCTACCCGACTCCTCGCCGCGCGGCACGAGGCGGTAGCACGCCAACGCGAGCTCGAGCTGGTCGCAGTTCCAATAGGCAAACGCCAGACGATAGAACAGATAACCGATTGCGGAACGGTCACTGGCAATGCGCAGGCCGTGGCGCGCCACCTCGATAATCTCGTCAAAGCGCTCCAGGCGCGCCAACACGTTGATGAGCGCAAAGTGCGATTGCATGGACGAGCGAGCCAGATCGTAAAGACGACGCACCTCGGGCAATGCCCGTTCAAAATCCTCCTGCTCGGCGTAATAACTGCAGATCTCGTGCTGGGCAAAGTACAGCGCATCGGGAGCACGCAAAATACGAACGGAGCGGTCTTCCTCCATTACCGGCAGCACCATGCGTACCAGCTGGTTGTCGCAAAACTGCGTCTGGACCGGACCCGTTGCCAAAAGCTCGGCAACGGCACACTTGGCCTCCAGCTCCTCAACAAGACGGGAGAAGCCCTCAAACGCGCTTGCACGGTCAACTTTTGCCTGCTCGCGCAACTCAACGACGCGCGCCACATACGGGTCATCGTCCATCTCCATGACCTCGAGCTCATCAGCCGTATCGGCAAGCAGCAGGTCGCGCAACGCCGGCGGCAGCGAACGGTGGTCGTCACGCGGGCGAGCGTGAACCTCCGCAGGCTCAATCGCATCCGGCGCGTCCGACTCATATGCCTCAAGCATGCGCTTGCACGGCATATCGTCCATATCCATGCTCTCAAGATCCTTGGCGACAGGCACGCAATTGGCCAGATAGGCCGCACGCCCAAAGGAATATGTTGCAATGACGCGCTCGCCCTGCTCGCCGTCGGGAGCCGCAATCTGAACATAGCAGCGCGCAATGCAGGCACCTGCGGCAAAGCAAGCCGCTGCCAGCGTAAGCGCCACGCGCGCGTCGTGCTCCGCGGCCCAAATCACACGCGCGTTCTCGTCCAACTCGCGCCAGACATCCTCCTGAGCGTCGTATTCACGCTGTGGCATGGCATCCACGACAGAGTGCCCAAACCGAACGAGCATAATCCCCTCGGCAACGTTTGCCCGATAGGTATAGTCGAGCCGTGTGACCACGTTAAGCGCCTCGACGATACGCGCGAAGCGGGTACGCACATCCCACTCACCGCCCGGCTGGCAAGCTACCGTTCCGGGTTTGCCCCACGGGTTGTCGCTCGAGGTCGTATCGAGCAGTCGGGGAACATCGTTGGTTGTCTTGGCGATATGCCACGCATCAAAGAGCGCGCAGCCCTCAAGGCTCGGCGAGGATGCCGCGGGGACCAATCCGGCCCCGATGCGCTCAAGGATGCCGGAGAGGCGGTTGAGACGGCACTCGATGGCAAGCAGCATGTCAATCTCGTCCTGGTCCAGCAGGCTACGATCAAAATTGAGATAGAACAGCTTTGAGCGGTCAATGCGCGCTAGGCTCATTTCGGACTTGGCAGCAATGATGCGCAGACGGGGCAAGTCGATCTCGCTCATCAGGGCGGCGGCATAACGCTCGATTCCGCTCGGATTCTCGGCATGGTCAACACGGTAAAGCAGCGTCTCGATAGCATCGGGGAGCGGTGCCGTGTCAAAGCCCAAAAACACCTCGGCCGGCTCGGGCAACTTTACGAGTTTGATCTTGTCGACAACGTTTTGCATGCCTGCATCGAGGCCGTCGACGCCCGCCGTGTTCGCAATAGCGCTTTCGGAGTTGGCAAATATCACGTAGCGCAAGAACATCGAGGCCATGAACTCGCCGAAAGGAAGGGCGCGGGTCGAATTCCATGTCTCGTGGTCGGACTGCTCGCGCATGGGGCCTTCGGGAGAGCCGGCAGTTCGCGCACACGTGCGCATTGCACCGTTAGCTTCCCTCACCATAATCTCGCCAATACCGGAATCGGACTCGTGAAGGACCAGCTCCATGTCAGGGTCCTCGGGCAACGGTACTTCCCGAACAGGACGATCAACCTTATAAACCTTGCCCGACACGCTCACGTAGCCCAAGAGCGATATGTGAGTTTTGCCGACGAATTCGACGACATAGCACGACTCTTTGGGGTCCTCGCCAAAGACTTTCCAGACAACACCATATGAGCGCCCCGCAGGCTGCTCTGGCATCGATGGAAAACGCTTTTTGGGGTCGAGAAACCTGAGCTTGTATGTCGGACGCTCTGCCACGAAATATCACCCTGATCAGTCGTTGAAAGAAGGAGTGGTCGCGGATGGGCCGCGACACCTACTCGGAATCTTACACGAGTCGATAAGAAATAGTCCGCTTCACGCTCGCGCCTCGACCGAGGTTCGAATCCATGCGGTGTTTCCATAAAAGAAAAGACCCCGTCGCCGGAGGCTTCAAGCTCAAATGGTGCGGCGTATAGGATTCCGCGCATCCGCTGCGCGGATCCGCACCGGCTTCGCCCGCCTGCCGGCGCGCTCGCCCGCTCGCTACGGACGCCCCGCGTCCGCTTCACGCTCGCGCCTCGACCGAGGTTCGAATCCATGCGGTGTTTCCATA
>DXMJ01000027.1:16378-27099 GCA_019414265.1 Collinsella sp.
CCTATGACGTTCTGATTCGTAGTCAGACCCTCTATCCAGCTGAGGTAACGCCGCAGCGCAAGACATATAAAACCACTTTAGTTAGTTGGAGTCAAGCACAATCTCAAACTTTTTTGAGAATATGTTCCTCACGCAGCTCAGCATGCGCCAGCGTCCCCCATGCGATCAATCGGTTTTTCAACTACTTCGAACCCAGCACCGAGCTCCCTCAAAAGCGAGCGCACCCGCCGGGCACAGTCATAATCGGCAAACGAGATGCTCAACATGCGCGCCACCTGGTTAGAAGTCCCAACTCCATAGAACTGCCCAAGCGCCACAAGACCCTCGTGCGTCACAAAGGTCTCGACCACATGCGGCGATTCCTCAAAGCACCATTGGGTCAACGGACCCTCGCTCGTCTGCCGCACCACCAAACCACCCATACCCGATGGCTCACATGTAACCAGTAGGTGCTCCCCACCTTCATCGCTCTCAAACAAAACTACCCGCTCGTCAAACAGCTCCATCGCATCCCCTTTCTCTCGCTTCTATTTAACAAAAGCATAGCAGGTAGATGGCTGTATACAGAATGTTTGTTCGTGTGTTTTCTATTGAGCTGTCCGCGCGATATGGTAAGGCTTTGCGCACAAAAAGGGCGCCCCGGAAAGGAGCGCCCTTGCAAATCGCTTATGCAGGCAACCTACGCGACCGGCTCGATCTTCTCGAGGCCACCCATGTAGGGACGAAGAACCTCGGGGATCGTGATGGTGCCGTCGGCGTTCTGGTAGTTCTCCAGAATGGCGGCCATGGTGCGGCCAGCCGGCAGACCGGAACCGTTGAGGGTGTGCAGGTAGCGCGAGCCCTTGAAGTTCTCGGGGTCGCGGTACTTGATGTTGGCGCGACGGGCCTGGAAGTCGCCGCAGTTGGAGCAGGAGCTGATCTCCTTGTAGGCGTTATAGCTCGGCAGCCAGACCTCGATATCGTAGGTCTGACGGGCAGAGAAGCCCAGGTCGCCGGTGCACAGGCTAATCACGCGATACGGAAGGCCCAGCTGCTGCAGCAGGAACTCGGCCTCGGCGGTCATGCTCTCGAGCTCCTCGTCGGACTCCTCCGGCTTGGCAAACTTGACCATCTCGACCTTGTCGAACTCGTGCTGGCGAATGATGCCGCGAGTGTCGCGACCAGCGGAGCCGGCCTCCTCGCGGAAGCAGGGGGTGAAGGCGGTGTAGCGACGCGGCAGGGTGTCGGCGTCGAGGACCTCGCCGGCGTGCAGGTTGGTAAGCACGACCTCGGCGGTGGGGATCAGGAAGTTATCGCCCGAGACGTGATAGGCGTCGTCCTCGAACTTGGGCAGCTGACCCGTGCCAAACATGGTCTGGCGCTTAACGACGATGGGCGGCCACCACTCCTTAAAGCCACGGCTGGTGTGCGTGTCGAGGAAGAAGTTGATGAGGGCGCGCTCCAGACGGGCGCCGGCGCCACCGAGAACGGTGAAGCGGCTGCCGGAGAGCTTGTTGCCGCGCTCGAAGTCGAGGATGTCGAGGTCGGTGCCCAGATCCCAGTGCGGCTTAAAGTCGAAGTCGAACTCGCGCGGGGTGCCCCAACGACGGCGCTCGATGTTCTCGTCCTCATCCTTGCCGTACGGCGTGGCCTCGCAAGGGATGTTGGGCAGGTGAGCCATGAAGTCGTACTGCTCCTGCTCGAGAGCGGTGCGGCGCTCGGCCAGACCGTCAATCTTCTCGTTGACGGCGCGCACGGCCTCCTTGGCGGCCTCGGCCTCGTCCTTCTTGCCCTCCTTCATCAGAGCGCCGATCTTCTTGGACTCGGCATTACGCGTGGCCTGGAGCTCCTCGACCTCGGTAATGACGGCACGGCGCTCGTCGTCGAGCTCGAAGAACTTCTCTCGATCCCAAGACGTCTGGCGGTTGGCCATGGCGGTATCGATGGCATCGGGGTTCTCGCGAACAAACTTGATATCAAGCATTAGATCCTCCGGCGATATACATTCCATTTAGGTTGCAACCTTGTACATGTATGGGCAAGTATATACTTATGAGCGTTTACGACCCAACCCAACTACGCAAGAAGGCACCCAATGGACGCAGTTTTTTCCTTTTTGTTTGGCACCCGCACCGGTTTTGCCATCCTTTTCGCCGGCGGCATCCTACTGTTTGCGATTCTTGCCTTTGTAATGGAGAAGCGCACCCATAAGATGTATGTCGACCGCGGCCCCAAGGACGAGGACGATCAAGACAGCTTCTGGGACTAACCTGCCAAAAAGGGACTGGTTTATTTTGGTCGGTTTTATCTGGGCAAACGCAAGCGCCTCGCAACTGGAATTGAGCCAGTTGCGAGGCGCTTTTTGCTATAGAGATAAAACCGCAGGAAAACCTGCCAAAATAAACCTGTCCCTAAATGGCAGGTTTTACTGGAGGGTGGCGTCGATGGCCTTGACCAGAGCGCTGCGCATGCCGGCGTCCTCGAGCGCGACGACGCCCTTGATGGTGGCGCCACCGGGTGAGCATACGGCATCCTTCATCGCCGCAGGATGCTGGCCAGTCGCAAGCTGTAGCTTTGCCGTGCCCAGCACCATCTGGCTCACAATGCGATAGGCATCGGCGCGCGGGATACCGTGCTTGACGGCCGCGTCGCCCAAGGCTTCAATCGCCATGGCGACAAATGCCGGTGCGCAACCGCCCACGGTACCGCCCACAAACAGCAGACTCGTGTCGAGCTCGACGACGGTGCCAAGCTTACCGAGCAGGTCGAGTACCACGGCACGCTGCTCGCCGTTGAGCGTAGAGGACTTCTCGCAGGCGATGACGCCCTCGCCCACCGAAACCGGCGTGTTGGGCACCGTCGAGATGTGTGCGACACCCGGCAGGACCTGCTCCCACTTGGCGCTATCCCAGGTCCAGGCGACCGAAAGGACAACCTTGTCGGCAAGAGTGTCCTTAAGCGGAGCGAAGACCTTCTCGATCATGTACGGCTTGACCGCAGCAACCACGATATCGGATGCGGCGACAACCTCCGCCGCATCACGACAGGCAACCATCCCACGCGTCTCACAACGCTCAACCAAGGCATCGTAGTGGCCCGCGCAGGCGCATATATCGCTCGCAGCCACACCGGCGGCGATCCAGCCATCGGCCATAGCGCTCGCCATATTGCCAAAACCGACAAATCCAATCTTCATATCTCATAGTCCTCTCAGACACGCTCTTCAAAACGAAGGCTATTGTCCCACGGCATTGTTTCGTATTGCCGACCTATTTGTGATACGGCTCGCCACGGCTGATCTTGCAGGCGCGGTAGATTTGCTCCAGCAGCACCACGCGCGCCAAGTTGTGCGGCAAGGTAATACGTCCAAAGCTGAGCATCTCGTCGGCTCGTGTGCGCACGTCATCGCTCACGCCGTCCGATCCACCAATCACAAAGGCGATGTCGCTGTTACCACGCAGCATAAGATCGTCGAGCCGCGCCGAAAGCTCCTCGCTCGAGCGCTCTTTGCCCTCAATGGCAAGCAGGATCACATGCGCTCGAGGCGGCAGGGCTGCAAGAATCGCCGCACCCTCCTTGTCGCGTGCGGCATCCACGCCGCCCGCCTTAGCCGGGTCGATATCGGCCACCTCGCGGATATCCACCTTGGCATAGGCACCTAGGCGCTTGGTGTACTCAGCGCACGCGTCCTTCCAAAAGCGCTCCTTGAGCTTACCGACGCAAACGACGGTGTATTTCACGCGCGTCTACTCCTTCGAATCGTTTTGAACTTTGCTGGCGGTCAGCATCTGCTCGAACATCGAGGCCGACTGCGAGAAATCGCTCGGCAGTACGACCGTCGATGTTTTACCCGTGCGAGCGAACTCTGTCATCATCTCGGACCACTGCGTAAACATGAACAGCTGGTTGGCCTCGTCGTTACCGACACCCGTCTCCTGGATGATCTCGAGCGAATCCTTGATGCCCAGCGCGATGGCCTTGCGCTGGTTGGCGATGCCTTCGCCCGCCTTTTCCATCGCCTCGGCCTCGGCGGTCGCCTCGGTGACGCGCTTGATGCGGTCGGCCTCGGCGAGCTCCTGCGCAGCAGCGCGCTTTCGCTGGGCAGCATTGATGTCGTTCATGGAGTTCTCGACCTCGGTCGGCAGCGCGATCTTGGTGATGAGTGTCGACACGAGGGTAAAGCCGTAGGCAGCCATCTGCTCGGACACGGTGGCATTAACGTCCTTGGCGATGTCATCCTTCTTGGCAAAGACCTCATCGAGCGTATAGACAGGGATGGAAGAGCGCAGGGCGTCGGTGATGAAATCACGCATCTGGTCGACGGGCTCCTGCAGCATGTAGTAGCTCTTGTAGATGCCCGAATCTGCCGGGCCGGCGCCCATGTCATAGCTCACGTGGTACTGAGCAGAGACCTCAAGGCCGATGGTCACGTTGTCCTGGGTCTTAACGTCGATGCCAAAACCGTTTTTCATGGTGCGCAGACTCACCGTGGCGGCCTTGCGGTCGATCACGGGCACCTTCATGTGGAAGCCCGCGTTGACGATGCGATTGAACTTGCCCAGACGCTCGATGATCACGGCATGCTGCTGTTCAACGACATAGCAGGCGTTGGGGAGCAGCAGCAACAGAATGATGATGGGAATCAAAAGGCTGGTAAGGGCGGCGATGATACCGGAAAACAGCATGGTCTCTCCTCTGATAGGCACACGTTGGCATTAGGATACCCGTCCAAGGAGATCGTGCATAACAAAAAAGCTCCCATTGCTGGGGGCTCTTTCATTTAATGGTGCGGGCGAAAGGACGTCCGCGTATCCGCTTCGCGGATCCGCACCGGCTTCGCCCGCCTGCCGGCGGACTCGCCAGCTCGCTAAAAACGCTCCGCGTTTTCTTGACGCTCGCTCCTTCACAGGTTCAAGTCCCTGCGATGGGCCCATAACAAAAAAGCTCCCATTGCTGGGAGCTCTTTCAATCAATGGTGCGGGCGAAAGGACTTGAACCTTCATGGGGTTGCCCCCATACGGACCTGAACCGTACGCGTCTGCCAATTCCGCCACGCCCGCGTGCAGGAATTAGAATAACGGAGCGCCACCGCGAACGCAAGAACTATTTTTGAAAAAGTTTGCAGGCATTTTCCCAAGCGGCATGCGCGATTGTTTCGGCGTCCTCACCAGTGCGATCGACACGGTCGTTAACCAGCGCGTTTGCCGTAATGGAGATCATTGCGGGCTCGCATTCAAGACCGCGGATGGGCTCCGGAGCCATATACGGGCAATCCGTCTCGAACAAAATTCGATCGAGTGGGGTTGCCGCAAATGCCTCGCGCACGTCTTCGTTGCGCTTAAAGGTGGCCGCACCACCATAGGCGATATAGCAGCCCAGCTCCACAAAGCGCTCCATCGTGGCGCGGTCCTCGCCAAAGCAGTGCAGCACGCAACCGGCCTGGGGCACACCCACCTCGCGCAGCACGTTGTACGCATCCATATGCGAGGTGCGCTCCCCATCCGAGTCCTCGTGCCGCAGGTGCAGCTCCACCGGCACATTGCGGCGCACGGCAACTTCGAGCTGACGCGCCATGCAATCAATCTGCACACTGTGGGGCGCCGGCGCGATGTCGTCGTCGTAATCCATGTGGTAGTCCAGACCGATCTCGCCGATACCGGCGCACAAAGGGTCATCGAGCGCAGCAACAACCTGCGCGTGAATGTCATCGGTATAATCCGGCGCGCCATACGGATGCACGCCGGCAAGATACTTGATCTGCGGGATATCCTGCATCGGCAGAATCTCGCGCGTCAGCCAGTCGCTATAGTCCGTCACGCTGCGCTTGTCGGCGATGGGGTCGAGCATCGTCACCAACAGGTCGACGCCCGCGGCTTTGGCGCGCACGAGTGTCTCGGGCACATCCTTGCCCCAGAACGAAAGCAGATGCGCATGCGTGTCGGCAAGCGGTGCCAAGGGCACGGGACAAGCAACCGTCTTCTTTTTCTTGGTAAACGTCACGCGTTCGGCATTAAGCGTCATGGGAAAGCTCCCGAGCCAGGCACACAAAGTCGGCGACGCCGAGCGTCTCGGCGCGCGTGGTGGGTGCGATACCGCAAGCCTCAAAGGCGGCGTCGAGCACGTCCTTGGCAAAGCCGTTGGCGCTCATGGAATTGCGGATGGTCTTGCGGCGCTGAGCAAATGCAGCATCAATCACGCGGGCCACAAACTCGCGATCGAGTCCTTCGGGCGCCACGCCGTCAACACGGTCGATACGCACGACGGCCGAGTCCACGTGCGGTGCCGGCATAAAGCAACGTGGCGGCACCTCAAAGCGACCCGTAACCTGCGCATACAGGCCAAGCTTTGCCGTATAGCCGCCATAGGTCTTGTTACCCGGCACCGCGGCAATGCGATCGGCAACCTCCTTTTGAACCATGACCACGGCACGCTTGAGCGCGGGCATCGTCTGGAAGAACTGCAGGATGATCGTCGCCGCCACGTTATAGGGCAGGTTCGCGACAAATACCGTCGGCTCACCGCCTGCAGCCTGCTCAATCTGCTCCGGGCCCACCTTAAGCGCGTCGCCCATGATAAAGCGGAAGTTGGCATAGTCGGCGGCATGGGCATCGAGCACCGGTTCGAGTTCGGGATCGGCCTCAATGGACGTAACGCACGCCGCTTCCTGCAGCAACGCAAGTGTCAACGTACCGCAACCCGGACCCACCTCGAGTACGCGCTCGTCACCTGCAAGCTCGGCAAGCTCGCAGATACGCTCGATCACATGGTTGTCGATCAGGAAGTTCTGGCCCAGGCGATGCTTGGTCGCAAGGCCAAACTCCTCCAGCAGCTCCCTTGTTGCCGTGGGGTTTGCCAAAGGCGAAGTTGTCATAGTTGCCTCCTTAGCATGATGGCGGCGTCTTGAAACAAAAGGGCATGGACCGTTGCGGCCATGCCCTTACATCTAAACAGCAAATTGCCGATATGGCGCGCGGCGTCTTAGCCCAGACGCGGGAACAGCGGCTCACCCTTCTCGACGGGCTGACCACCGGCAAGCAGGCCCCAAGCGCAAATGCCCTTGAGGTCGTCGCTCGCGGCCTCGTCCTCGCAGGACAGGCGGCGCAGGGCTTCGGCAGAGGTCTGAGGCATGAGCGGCATCAGCAGGTGAGCGGCAATGCGGATGGCCTCGAGCAGGTTGTAGATCACAAATGCCAGCTCGTCAGCCTTAGCCTCATCCTTGGCAAGCGCCCAAGGCTCGGAGTCCTCGATGTAGTGGTTGGCGGCGTGGATGAGCTCCATAACCTCGTCCTTGGCTCCGCCGTAATCGAGCACGTCCATCTTGGCCATGTAGCGCTCGACCAGGCCGTCGGCGATCTTTGCCAGCGGGTTGTCGAACGCATCGAACGATGCGGGCTTGGCGGGCGCGCAGCCGTCAAAGTACTTGCCGCTCATGTTGAGCGAACGCGAGATGAGGTTGCCCCAGCTGTTGGCCAGGTCGGCGTTGTAGACCTGCTCCATGCGATCGAAGCTGATGGCGCCGTCGGTGCCGGGGACGACGTCGGTCATAAAGTAGTAGCGATAGCCCTCGACGCCCAGCATGTCGATAACGTCCTGCGGAGCGATGGCGTTACCGCGGCTCTTGGACATCTTCTCGGCCTTGCCGGTCTCGGCATTGCGCACGGTCAGGAAGCCGTGGGCAAAGACGTGCTCGGGCAGGGCCTCGCCGATGGCCATGAGCATGGCGGGCCAAATGACGCAGTGGAAGCGGATGATGTCCTTACCCACGATGTGGAACTGCGCGGGCCAGCGATAGGCCAGCTCGGCACGCGCCTCGTCGGTGTCGACACCGTAGCCGACGGCCGTCATATAGTTGAGCAGCGCGTCAAACCATACATAGGTCACATGGCCCTCGTCAAACGGAACCTGGATGCCCCAGTCAAAGCTCGTGCGACTCACGGAAAGGTCGTTGAGGCCGCCCTCGACAAAGCTGCGAACCTCGTTCATGCGGAACGCAGGCTCGACAAAGTCGGGGTGCTCGTCATAGAGCTTGAGAAGCTTGTCCTGGAAGGCGGAAAGCTTAAAGAAGTAGGACTCCTCCTGGACGCGCTCAAGCGGACGGTGGCAGTCGGGGCATAGATGCTGGCCGACGCTGCCGTACTCCTCGTCGCCCTTCTGGACCTGCGTATCGGTGAAGTAGGTCTCGTCAGGCACGCAATACCAACCGTCGTAGCTGCCCTTATACAGATAGCCGGACTCCTTCATGCGCTCCCACAGGTACTGCACGGCATGATGCTGGCGCGGCTCGGTGGTGCGGATGAAGTCGTCGTTGGAGATCTCGAGCTTGCTCCAAAGCTCCTTGAAGTGCGGAGCCTGGCTGTCGGTCCACTCCTGCGGCGTCATGCCATGCTTGGCTGCGGCCTCGGCGACCTTCTCGCCGTGCTCGTCCATGCCGGTCAGGAACTTGACGTTATAGCCGGCGGAGCGGCGATAGCGAGCCTGAACGTCGGCGATGATGGTGGAATAAGCCGTGCCCAGGTGCGGATCGGCGTTGACGTAGTAGATGGGCGTCGTGATAAAGAACGAAGGCTTGCTTTGATCCATGGGGTTTGTCCTCCAGAAAAACGTTGCATACAGGGGATGATTCTAGCGCAAGGGCTGGATATCCTCCATCTATTGCATATCGAGCACCATGGCATAGACATCGCGCTTGCGGCGCGAATACTTCTGAGACAGGCGCTTGGCCACCGCAGACGCGGGCTCCCCCTCCTCGAGCGCGGTGCGGATATCCTCGCGCAGGGCATCGTCGGGATCCGCTACCGCAGCGCCAACCGGCGCGATGCCGGCCTCCTCGTCCTCGCTCGGCGGCGCGATGACCAGCGCAATCTCGCCCTTTACCTCGCCGCGAGCACGCAGCTCCTCGGCAAGCTGGTCAGCGGGCCCGCGCAAGACCTCCTCGTGCAGCTTGGTGAGTTCGCGGCAGACGGCAAGCTCACGCTGGGGAAAGACCTCCGCCACGGCCTCGAGCGTCGCCACGATGCGATGTGGAGACTCGTAGAAGATGAGTGCGCCGGGCACCACGGCAAGGCGCTGCAAACGGCGCACACGGTCGCCGTGCTTTCGGCCCAAAAAGCCCTCGAAGAAAAAATGCTCGCAGGGAATGCCGGACGAAACGAGTGCCGTGACGCAAGCAGAGGGTCCGGGAATAACTTCGACAGGCACATCGGCCTCACGCGCCGCCTCGACCAGCGCCTGGCCGGGATCGGACACGCTCGGCATGCCGGCGTCCGAGGCAAAGGCGAGGGTCTCCCCCGCCAGCAGACGGTCGACCAGGCCGGCAGCGCGGCTAGCGATCACATTCTCGTCGCAACGGACAAGCGGCTTGGAAATACCCAGGTGCATCAGCAGCTTTGACGTCACACGCGTGTCTTCGCAGCAAATGGCATCGGCGGCGGCAAAAGCCTCGCCAACGCGCGGGGACAGGTCGCCTAGGTTGCCGATGGGCGTGCCGACCACATAGAGTTTGCCCGTATGGGCGCTGTTTTGCGTCATATCAACCTATTCAATCATGCCGCGCTCGAGCGTACCGAGCGCCGCGCGGGCGTCCCATGCTGCAATGCGCTTCTCGGTCTTCCACGTTTGGAAGAACCAACCGGCAGCCGGCGCAAACGAAGCCAGCTGGTTGGCGATAAACACGCGCTCGTAGGCATTGCGGCCCTCGGGCGTAACCGACGAGTTAGCAAAGATCGCCGCGCCCGACCATTCGCCCACCAGCACGGGGAACCCAGTCGAAATCGCCTCTTTAAGCTCGCGCTTGTTACGCGAAATCGCCGTCGTCAGCCCGCGGGGGCTCGTGATGTCGAGCGCATACTCGTCGCGGTAATGGTACAGGTGAAGGTCCATGTAGACGTTCTTGTACTTGGCGCCGCGCATAAAATGCTTCCACTCGCTGGGATGCCCCGACGACGAGAAGACGACGATCTTATCCTCGGGCATATACGAACGGACGAGCTCGTAGGCATCGCGATAGAAATTGCGCAGGTAGTGAGCGGGAATGCCATCCGTCATGGTGAAGAGGCTCTTGCGAACGCTCATCTGCGGCGTGTCCAGCAGCTCAATGCCCAGCAGGCTCTCGGCCTCGCCATAGCGATCGGCCAAGCGCTCGAGCACGTCGAGTGCGACATGACGGCCGTTGGTGGACGAATGCCACTCGGCGACAGCCTCCGGCGTGGTGGGCGAATCGTTGGAATCGCCCTGGCCACCGGGCACGGTTGCCAGATCGAGCAGCACGCGGATATCGTACTTGGCAGCCCACTCAATCGCGCGGTCGATGTAATCGACAACCGATATGTAGGAGGCATCGGACTCCTGTGAGCCAAAGGCATACCAGGGCACCGGCAGACGCACGGCATTGAGACCGATCTGCGCCATGCGGCGAAAATCGTCCTCGCTCACAAACGTCTCGTAATGACGACGCATGCGCTCGTTATAGGCGGCGGTACCCATGGCCTCCTGCAGCTCGGCTGCGTTGGATGCGCCGGTCGCCGCGTACAGCGACGGGGTCACCCAAGGCTCGGGAATAAACCAGCCAGAGAGATTAACGCCGAGTATCCTCTCCATCACTGCCCCCTTCGGATCATGCAGGTCGAACCCGCATCGTATTGCATAGGATAAGTATCGTTTTGAGTATACCCGCGTGTGCGGACAGGCGACCGAACGGTCTGCAAAGTGACGCGAAAGTGGGAGGAATGTCTGGGGCGGGCGGG
>DXMJ01000028.1 GCA_019414265.1 Collinsella sp.
GCGATTGGCGAAAATACGTTGGTGAAAATGGTGAAAAATATATTGACGCTAACACCGACCTCGTGTTCGAGGCCGGCGAGTTCTCCAGGTTCAGGAACGCCCGCTCGTTCGCCGCGTGGGTCGGCCTGACGCCCTCCGAGCACTCCAGCGGGGAGAGCGACCGCAGGGGCGCGATCACCAAGGCCGGCAACAAGCACCTGAGAAAGACGCTGGTCGAGGCCGCGTGGCACTACCTGACGTGCTCCGGGCGGCCGAAGGACCTCGCCAAGGGCCAGGCCCCGGACCCGGCCGCCCGGAGGCATGCCGCCAAGGGCGTGCGGAGGCTGGTCGAGAGGCGGGAGGCGCTGCTCGCGCGCGGGGTGCACGGCAACAAGGCGAACGTGGCCACGGCGCGCGAGCTCGCCTGCTGGGTGTGGGCGGTCGGCCTCATGGCCGAGGAGGCATAGGGGGGCGGTCCCCCGAACATAAGCCAGTCACCCCGGAAGCGGTTCGATCCGAAGCCGTTGAGGCGAACCTCAGGTCCCTTTTCTGCGAGCGCCCAGGGCGCCACACGCGTGCACAGACTGTCGGTTCGACGTAGAAGCCTCAGCCGTAGCAACGGATTGCCCAGCGAGAGATCGCCACGGGCGGATATTAAACTGCAAAGACGAGCGTCGGTAAGACACGCCAAGGTCGCCGCGGACGGGTTGATATAGGGAGAGGGCCTGACCCCATATCGTTGGGGCCAGGCCCGATTTTGCCTCTTGACAATGTCCTGCTCATATTAAAAGGAACGTCCCCAAGTGCCGCCCCAATGACTACCATGACAACGCCGCAGGTAGAGGACGGACAGCGAGCGGGCACCAGAGCGAACAAATTGGCATGAAAAGAGGACGGCATAGACCTTCTGGTCATGCCGTCCTCTTTGAATGACAAGTTGTCGCTCTGGTGCCCGCGCAGCGTCGAGCAGTTGCGGCGTTTGGTAAAACGCCGCAACAAACTAGCTCAGCATTGCATCCATCATCTCGGAGTTGACGGAGTCATCGGCAGACCACTCGCCGTCGTCGTTGCAGGTGTACTTGAAGATAACCGTGGTCTTCCTGGGCTCGGTGGCCTTGGTCACATCGACCATAACCTGACCGGCCATCTTGTACAGCTCGTCATCGGAAGGAACCGTGTCAAGCGCAGCGACCTTCTCCTGATACTGAGTGGAGAAGTCCTCGACGATCTTGTTCATAGACTTGCAGGTGATAGAGACCTCGGCGGTCGCGACACCCTTGTCCTCGTCGACCGTCACGTCGCCGATCTTGTAGTCAAAGCCCTCGAGATAGGTCTTGGCGTACTCCTTGGGATCGATACCCAGCTGCTCGAACTCGTCGCCCGAAGCCTCCTCCAGACCAGAGAGGAAGTCGTCGCCACCGTTCTTGACCTCGTCAAACTGCGTCGTAAGATCCTCGGTGATGAGTTCCTCGACCGAAGGACCTCCACAGCCGGAAAGCACGACCACGCATGCAACCAAGACGGCCATGAGGGGCGCAAGCAGCAGCTTCTTTTTCATGTTGTTCCTCCCAATGAGCGGCACCGCGCTTCCCAGACGCGGCGCACGTTGTAAAAAGTAAGCCCATACTATCAACTTATTAACACCCTCGACGGCACGAAGGCGCGGTCGGTTCGTTTTAGCGTCCGAACGGTTTGCGAGCCCGCCCAACGTGCAATAAAACGCTTCCCCGCGGTGCAATAAAAAAGGTGGCCGGACAACCCGACCACCCTTGCACATCCTTATGATGCCGCAGTTTACTTGCGGACGACCTTAACGATGGCGTCACCGGCGGCGACAGCGGAGTCGGCCTCGACGGCGAGCTCGACATCGGCAAACTCGGCGGTGTTGGACACGGCCACGACGACGCAGTCCTTGTAGCCGGCGGCGGCGATCTTGGCGCGGTCGATCTTGAGCATGGGCTGGCCGGCCTTCACGACGTCGTCGGCCTTGACGAAGCCCTCGAAGCCATCGCCGTTCATGTTGACGGTATCGACGCCAACGTGCACCAGAACCTCGATGCCGCTATCGGACTGTAGGCCCACGGCGTGACCCATGGTGACGGTCACCTTGCCGTCGCAGGGAGCGTAGACCAGATCGTCCTCGGGCCACACGGCACAGCCCTTGCCCAGGACCTCGCCACCAAAGACGGGATCGGGCACGTCGGCCATCTTGATGACCTTGCCCTTGACGGGCGAGCACAGCACGTCGGCGCCGGCAGAAGCAGAGATGGAGGCCGGAGCAGCGGCAGCCGCGGGCTCAGCCTTCTTCTTGAACATGTCAAACAGACCCATACGATTTCTCCTCTTGATTAAGCGCAACGTTTTGCGCATGCCTATGGTGATTATAGTGCCAAATGGCCAAAATACTAAGGTGAGGGTTCGAATCGCAAGCCCTTCCAAGCCCTTCCCAAAACCTTTTCCCCAGTGGCGCTCATATTGTCGATTAATCCAGGCCCTCGGCACCGTTGGACTTGATGATCTTCTGGTAGGCGTAGAAGCTGTCCTTGCGGCGGCGCTCGTAGGTACCGGTGCCGTCGTCGTACTTATCGACGTGGATGAAGCCATAGCGCTTGCGCATCTCGCCGGTGCCGGCGGACACCAGGTCGATGGGACCCCACCAGGTGTAGGCGATCAGGTCGACGCCGTCGGCAATGGCCTCGCCCATGGCCTTGATGTGGCTCTGCAAGTAGGCGATGCGGTACGGGTCGTGGATGGAACCGTCCTCCTCGACCTCATCGTAGGCGCCCATGCCATTCTCGACCACCATCAGCGGAATCTCGTAGCGGGCGTAAATCTCGTTGAGGGCGATGCGCAGACCCAGCGGATCGATCTGCCAGCCCCAGTCGGTGGACTCCAGATAGGGATTCTTGCCGCCAAAGGTCATGTTGCCCTCGGTCATCTCGTGATCCTTGTGGGTGCCCACGGTGCCGGACATGTAGTAGCTAAAGGTGTAGAAGTCGACCTTGCCGTCGGCGATATCCTGCAGGTCACCGTCCTCCATCACAAGCTCGACATCGTTCTCGGCCCAGAAGCGCTTGGCATAGAACGGATACTTGCCGCGCACCTGCACGTCGGAGCAGTACCAGTTCATGGTATTCATCTCCTGCTGCGTGGCGAACACGTCGGCCGGATCGCACGTGGCGGCATAGGAGAGGATGAAGCAGTCCATGTTGCCCATCTTAAACTGCGGGTAATGCTCGTGGGCATAGCGCACGACGCGGCCGCTGGCGACAAACTGGTGATGCAGCGCCTGCATACGAGCCTGCGGCGTAGCATGGACCGCCGAAGCCGGGCCCTCAAAGCCCTGAATCATGCTGGTCTCAAAGAGGTTGCCCATGTCCTGAGTGCCGCAGTTGATCTCGTTGAAGGTGAGCCAGAACTTGACCTTGTCCTGATAGCGGTCGAAGACGGTCTGGCAGTACTTCTCAAAGAAGCCGATGAGCTCGCGGCTCGCCCAGCCGTTGTATTTCTCGACCAGGTGATAGGGCATCTCGTAGTGCGACAGGGTCACGAGCGGCTCGATATTGTGAGCGCGCAGGCAGTCGAAGACGCGGTCGTAGAAGGCGAGGCCGGCCTCGTTGGGCTCGGCGTCGTCGCCGTTGGGGAAGATGCGGCTCCAAGAGATGGACATGCGGAACATGGTAAAGCCCATCTCGGCGAACAGCGCGATGTCCTCCTCGTAGTGATGGTAAAAGTCGATACCGTCATGGTTGGGGTAGAAGCGATTAGGGTCGATGTCGATCGTAATCTGGCGCGGCTCCTTGTAGCTGCCGCCCAAGAAGTGGTCGTCGACCGACGGACCGCGGCCGTCCACGTTCCAAGCGCCCTCAAACTGATTGGCGGCGGTAGCGCCACCCCAATAGAAACCCTCGGGGAATCCCATAAGTGTCTCCTCGCTCATGCGTGTTGCTGATGAAACGAGTATGCCGCCGAGTCGCTCCAGGCCAGGGCGAAGGCGCCGATTTGGACACTTCTTTTCGCAGACGCGCGCTGCAACAGCGCTGCAGCTGAAACTTTTTGACACCGAAGGAGCGAAGACGATCCGCCCCGCGCTTACCGGCGGTATGCCGCGGGGGTACAGCCATACTTGTCGTGAAACTTACGGTAGAAGAAGCTCATGTTTTCATAGCCCACCGCATGCGCAGCCGCCCCGGCCGTGGCGCCACCGCGCAGAAGCTCGGCCGCACGCACCAGGCGTCGCTCCTGCACAAGTTGCCTAAAGGTCTTGCCCACATGTCGCTTGAGGAGCGCCGTCGCATAATTAGGGCTCAAGCCAAACTCCGCCGCCATCCCCTCGAGGGAGCATGCAGCGAATTCGCGATCGATATAGCCAAGCATTCCCGTCACCAGGGCAGTGGGCCCCGCCGCGCCGTCCGCCGCGCCGCGCACCAGCTCGCGCTCGTAGCAATCCATGAGCTCGGCCAAAAACAGCTGAAACAGACGCAGGACGATCTCGGAACCGTTGGGGCTCGGGTCGTACAGCTCGCAGAGCATCTCCTGCATGTAGCGCCGAATCCGACGGCTCTCGCCGCAATGAAAACGGACATGGCCCCGATGGTCCGTCTCGCTGTTGAGCGCGTTGAACAAAAACCGCGAGACCGCGCTCTCGCGCGAGAGGCTCGACTCGAGACTCCGGCGCAAAAAAGAGCGTGAAACGGTCATGCTCAGCATGATGTCGTCCTCGCCGAGCGCCGCCACGGCATGAGGGCAAAGGGCGTCGAGCAAAAGCACCTCGTTGCGGCGCAACTCGAGCCTCTCCCCCGCCACCGTCTGCGGGCAGCGCCCGCGATACACATAGCTCATCTCCACGTAATCATGCACGTGCTCGGGAACTGCATTAAAGCGCGAGTTTTTCCTTATCGTCAGGCCACGCGGCATGCCGGGCTGGGCATAGGCAAACCCTGGCTGCCCAATCTTGCGCACTGGGCATCCGTCGATTTCGACATGCTCGGTCATAATCGACCAATCAAATGCCATGCCGTCTTTATAAGCGATCTCACTGGTGCTCAGTTCGCTGAGCCTACGCTCGAGCTCGTCGATCTCCATGGCTTGCCAATCGTTGATTTGGTCATAGTTCGTCGTGATTCAGATATTAGCAGAACGCGCCGACGCGTCCATAATCTGTGCTATGCAGCAGACCGATCGAGCCAAGGAGGATCCATGACCGCGTACTATCAGCAGGTGCTCGAGGGCACATACGACAACCACGTGCTTCCGTTTTTGTGGATGAAGGGCGAGAGCCATAAGACCATTGCCGAGTATCTGGAAAAGATCGCCGGCGCCGACATCCACGAGGTCTGTCTCGAAAGCCGCCCACACCCCGATTTTTGCGGCGAGGGCTGGTGGCGCGACTTGCGCTTTGTCATTGACGAGTGCAAGCAGCTGGGCCTTAAGCTCTGGATCTTGGACGATGCGCACTTCCCCACGGGCTTTGCCAACGGCGCCGTCGAGGAGGCCGTGCCCGAGCTCCGCAAGATCGTGCTCACGCACCGCACGTTCGACATCGTGGGCCCCACGTCCGCCGCGAGCATCGCGCTCGCCAACATGCTCGACAAAACGGAGCGCTTCTACGGCGTGACATTTATGCAGGACGGCAGCCCCGTCGACGTCGCTTACCGAGTAATCGACGATGCAGACGGCAACCCCAGCCGCCTGGTCTTCGATGCACCTGCGGGCCTCACGCAGGCATGCGTGATGTTCACGAGCGGCAAGACCTCCTACAACGAGGACTACATCAATATGGTCGACCGCGCCTCGGTGGCGCAGCTCATCGATGCTGTCTACGAGCCGCATTTTGAGCATCTGGGCGATGAGTTTGGCAAGACGATCCTGGGCTTTTTCTCCGATGAGCCCGGATTTGCCAACGAGAAGGGCACCACGGGCCCCGATGGCATCTCGGACACGCTCATCGGCAAGGCCACCGCGCCCCTACCCTGGTCGGCCGAGCTTGAGCGTCGCCTACGCGCTGCACTGGGCGAGCGCTACCTGGCCGAGCTCCCGCACCTGTGGGACCGCGAGCCGGCCGGCGCGCACGTACGCCACGTCTATATGGACATCGCGAGCACCCTCTATAAGGAGTGCTTCTGCGACCAGCTCGGAGACTGGTGCCGCGCGCGCGGCGTGCAGTACATCGGCCACGTTATCGAGGACAAGGACTGCCACGCGCGCCTGGGCGTGGGCGCCGGGCACTACTTCCGCGCCGTGGGCGGTCAGGACATGGCGGGCGTCGACATCGTGATCAACCAGCTGGTACCCGGCATGGACCGCGGCCTTCACAGCTACGGACGCGGCGTATGGGACCTCGAGTTCTATAACTACGTGCTGCCCAAGCTGGGCTCCTCGGCAGCACACCTCGACCCCAAAAAGCAGGGGCGCTGCATGGCCGAGGTCTTTGGCGCATTTGGATGGCACGAAGGCCTGCGCGAGATGAAGTGGATCGCCGATCATTTTTTGGTGCGCGGCGTCAATTGGTTTGTGCCGCATGCCTTTAGCATGGCCGCCTTCCCCGACTGGGACTGCCCGCCGCATTTCTATGCGCATGGCCAAAACCCCCAGTTTGCACACTTTGGGCAGCTCATGAGCTACATGAACCGTACGGCGAGTCTGCTGAGCGGCGGGCGTGCAACGACCCCGGCGGCGCTTCTCTACCATGCGGACGCCGAGTGGGCAGGCGAGGCGAACTTTATGCAGCATGCCGCCTCCGAGCTTATGCGCGCGCAGGTCGACTTTGACATCGTGCCAGCAGAGGCATTTGAGGACGCAGGGCGCTATGCCGTTGAAATTGCCGCAGACGGTAGCGGCTTTAGCGTGAACGGCCAGGCATACCGCTGCCTGGTGATGCCCGGAGCCGAGTTTGTCGGCGGAGCCGTGCTCGACTTTGCCGCGCGCGCCGCAGCCGCGGGCGTTGCCGTGTACGCGCTGGATAAGTTGCCGAACAAGCGCTACGACGGCGACACTGCAGGCCGCGAGGGCTTTGCCTCCCTGGATGCAACCGCGCTCGCCGGCATCAAACTCCTGGCGACCACCGGGCTCGCAGGCACACTTGCCAATACCGGCATGCAGACCGTGGTTTGCGCCGAGCCCCAGCCCTGGCTGCGCGCACTGCGCTACGAGCGGGCGGGCGAGAGCTATCTGATGCTCGTCAACGAGCATCCCAAGCAGGGTATCTCCACTCAGGTTGCGCTTGCCGACGGCACACCCGTTGCAGGCGCGCGCCTCGACCTGCTCAACGGCACCGAGCCCGCCGCCTTTGACGGCACGCTCGAGTTGGCTCCCTACGAGAGCTGCATCGTGGTCCTTGGGGCTACAGGTTCCGCCGGCGCGGCAACCGTTGGAGACGAAGCCGCATGCATCGACGGGCCCTGGGCGGTTGCCTTCTCTGCCCCTGGCACCGATGCCTTTGGCGAGCCTGTTGAGCTTGCAGACCTGCACGACCTTTCCTCGGCCGAGTTCCCCGGCAAGGCCGGCACATTCCGCTACCAGGCCTCCTTTGTCCTGGGCGAAGCGGTCACCAGCACCGTCATCGACCTTGGCGAGGTCTTTGAGACCGCAACCGTCGCCCTCGACGGCAAATCCCTCGGCACCCGTATCTGTCCGCCTTACCGCTTTGAGGTCGGCGCGCTTTTGGCCGGTGAGCACGCGCTTACGATCGACATCATCAACACCCTCGATCACGCCGTCCCCGACATATTCGGCATGACCGAGCCCTCCGAGCCCAGCGGCCTCTTGGGGCCCGTACGTGTGCTCGGGTAACGCCCCGGGCGCAAACGGCCCAACAAGGACAGTGCCCCCATGTTGAGCCCGCACGGCGTCGAGCGGTCCGTCGTTCATAGACCGGCGGACCAAAACTCCCAGCCAAGCCGAACGTTTTATTTATCGTTATGATTGGTTTATCGCGACGCAAACGCATAGGAGCCATATGGATATCAGGCGAAAGATCACGCAGGGCAAAAGCCTCACCCCCACCGAGCAACAACTTGGGCAAACGGCCCTCGCCATGGGCGAGGATGTGCGCGGGCTTTCCATTAAGGAATTTGCCGCGTGCGCCAACGTTTCGGTCGCGAGCGTGCACCGCTTTTGCAAAAAGCTCGGCCTCGAGGGATTCAAAGACCTCAAGGTCGAGCTCATCCGCCAGGCGACCGAGGCGGGCAATCGGCGCGACGTGGACATCAACTTTCCCTTCGATGCCACCTCCACCCCCGCACAGGTAATGGAGCGCATGGAGGGGCTCTACCAGACCACCTTGGCCGAAACGCAGGAACTGCTCGACCCCGCACAGCTCGACTACGCCGCCAAGCTCGTCATGCGCGCCGACACCGTGGACATCTACACGGGCTCGCATAACCTGTATCCAGCGGGAATGTTCCGCGATCGCTTGCTTTCCGCCGGTAAAAGCGCGACGTGCTACGGCAGCGTCGAGGCGCAGGTGCGTACGGCGCTCGCCTCGGGCCCCGACCATGTGGCGATTGTCATCTCCTACAGCGGCCTTGCCCCCAACCTCAGGGAGATCTTGCCGATCCTCAGCAGTCGACGCGTCCCGGTCATCGTCATCGGCACACCGTACTGCGCCCGCATTCACCCCGGCTTTGCCGCCTATCTCATGGTGAGCGACCACGAGAGTATGACGCACCGCATCACGCAGTTCGCCAGCCACATCGCCGTGCAATACGTGCTCGATTCGCTCTACAGCAGCTACTTTGCCAAAGATTACGCCCGCTGTTCCGAGTTCCTCGAGCGGTCGTTTCCCTACACCCGCCTGCCCGGGCTCAAGTAACGACGAGCGTGGATTTTTGGACACTCAGATAACGAGCGTGGATAATCTCCCACTTTGAGCCCGCACACAGGCCAAAACCGGGAGATTATCCACGCTCATTTTGGGTCCCCTGGGAAACGCATGAGGAGGGCGGATAGACAGCCGTTATTTGCGAGGCGTCAGCGACGTAAAGAGCCCGTGTTGGTTGCAGTAAAGATATATCCTGCCGCGCCCGGTAATATGGAAGCGCGGCTGCACCGATTGCTCTGGATAGAGCTTCTTAAAGCAGACGCCGTCCATAGTCGCATATGCCACAAAGCTAATGTAGTGATCCTTGGTCATGGGATGATCGAGCGTGACGTACCAATCGTCCTCGATGCGCTCGATGGAAAAGGCGTGGTCCGCGTCCGGCTCTTCGGCCTCCTGGGGAAACATCGTGGAGCCACAGCAGCTAAAGCTGCCTTCTCCGAGCGCGTGCACAACGTTTCCGCAGATAGGGCAAACGTAAAAGACGCCTTTGAGCATATTGCCTGCACGGTTGGCGTTGGCCCGAATGTCACCAGCCAAAAGCTCAGCCACGCTTATGCCGAGTCTCTGGGCCAAAGGCTCAACGAGGGAAATGTCGGGAAGGCCGCGGCCGGATTCCCACTTGCTGACGGCTTTATCGGTCACACCAAGGCTTTCCGCCAGGGCGCGCTGGGTGAGGCCGCGCTCTTCGCGCAGCTGCTTAATGGCATGCGCTGCCAAAAAAGTATGGGAGGCATTGGTTTGCCGTGTCTGGTTCATGGGCTGTCCAATCAAATTGAAGAAATGGAGTGAACCGGTTCGACAGTCAGTATCCATTTGAAGGCCAGGCTCGACAACCTACGCTGCGTAGACATGCGCCAATCGAACGAGCGCGGATTTTGGACGCTCATCCTAAGTAGTCATTTAAGAACGTCCCCAATGACTACATCAGGAGTGTCCCCAGATGCCGCATCGCCAGCAACGGGAGTGCCGATGTCTTGGCAACGACAGCGAGCGGGCCGCATTTGAGACAAGGTGACGTGAAACGAAAGGGCGCTGACCTTCTGGTCGCGCCCTTGAAGTTGAACGTCAGATTGTCCAAATGCGGCCCGCGCAGCGTCGGCCGGTTACGGCGTTTGGTAAAACGCCGTAACCTACTTAACTCCGTACTGCTCGTAGTAGGCGTCGATAGCGGCCTTGAGCTCGTCATCGATGACGACCTTGCCGTCGATCTCGTGGTTGTAGAGGGTCTCGACGACCTCGGCCATGGAGACGATGCTCGCGACGGGGAAACCGTACTTGGCCTCGATCTCCTTCTGCGCGGTGGTCACGCCACCCTTGCCGACCTCCATGCGGTTGAGGGAAACGATAAGGCCCTTGATCTCGACATCGGCAGCAGCCTTGACCTTGGGGTAGGTCTCGTCGATGGACTTGCCGGAGGTGGTGACATCCTCGACCATAATCACGCGGTCGCCGTCCTGGGGCTCATAGCCCAAAAGGTTGCCCTTGTCGGCACCGTGGTCCTTGGCCTCCTTGCGGTCACAGCAGTACTTGACCTCCTTGCCGTACAGCTCGTGGTAGGCAATGGCGGTCACGACGGCCAGCGGAATGCCCTTGTAGGCCGGTCCAAACAGCACGTCGAAGTCGTCGCCAAAGTTATCGTGAATGGCCTGGGCGTAATACTCGCCCAGCTTCTTGAGCTGATAGCCCGTCACGTAAGCGCCGGCGTTCATAAAGAACGGGGACTGACGGCCGCTCTTGAGCGTAAAGCTGCCGAACTTAAGAACATCGGACTCGACCATAAACTTGATGAACTCTTGCTTGTAAGCCTCCATGCGGGCTCCTCTCGTAATCGCGTACGTGTCTTCCAGTTTAGCGCAGGCAAGGCGCGTTGCGGGCGCGCTTTGGGGCCTCAGCATTCTGTAAAGGCTTTGTCAGGGGCAATGGTTTTCCAAACAAAGGGGTTGACACGGCAAACCCCCTCATCAAAAATACGGGCGGATTAAAACGGGTACGAGATACCCAAAGCGCGCCGCGCCCGGCCTTAAGGGGGTGTGCCATGGAAGGCAGCCATAGTCGAAAAACCTGCATGTCGCCCTCGGCACGCCGCGAGGATTCCGCGCACGCATAAGCGCCACTAACCGATCGTCAAAACCACCACAAAGGTGCCTGTCCCTTTGTGGTGGTTTGAAAGCATGACGTGAGCGACATCTAGGTTTTTTGAAGCAAATACGACACGTACGCTAACTCCCTTCAACAAGGAGGACCCTATGCTGATGCTCAAAACCGCCACGGTACTCGAAGCCATCTCCAAGCGCCGCCGCACGGCGCGCCCCGCCGCTCGCGCCGGCATGTCCAAGAACATCATATTCGCCGCCACCCATAGCGCCGAGGACGCCCTCGTGCTGCTCGACGCCACGGCCGACGGACTCACTGCCGAGCATGCCGCCGAGCGCCTGAACGCCGTCGGCCCCAACACCATCGAGGCGCCGACCAAGACACTCGCCCGCCGCATCGCCGACGCGTTCATCGACCCCTTCGCCGGCATCCTCGCCGCGCTCGCGCTGGTCTCGCTCTACATCGACGTGCTCGCCGTGCCCGAGCCCCAGCGCGACCCCTCCACGGTCATCGTTATCGGCATCATGCTGCTGGTATCGGGCGGCATGAAGTTTATCCAAGAAGCCCGCAGCGGCAATGCCGCCGAGGCCCTCAAGGACCTGGTCTCCAACACCTGCTGTGCCCTGCGCGACGGCGAGCGCATCGAGATCCCCTTCGACGAGCTCGTCCCCGGCGATGTGGTCCGCCTCTCTGCCAGCGATATGGTGCCGGCCGATGCCCGCATCATCACCGCGCGCGACCTGTTTGTGATCGAGTCCGCACTCACCGGCGAGAGCGAGGCCGTCGAAAAGACCGCTGCCATCACCGTCGCCGAGGGTGCCGACAGCTCCGCGCTGCCGCTCTCTGCCTGCAAGAACATCGTCTTTACCGGCACCTCCGTGCAAAACGGCACCGCTATGGCACTTGTCGTAGCCACCGGCTCGGACACTTACCTGGGCGGCATCGCCGAGATGCTCAACGGGCGCGGCGAGAAGAGCGCGTTTGACCGCGGCGTCTCGAGCGTCTCCATGCTGCTCGTGCGCCTGATGCTCGTTATGGCGCCGGCGGTCTTTGCCATCAACGCCGCCACCAAGGGCAACGTCATCGATGCGCTGTTGTTCGCCACGAGCGTGGCCGTGGGCATCACGCCGCAGATGCTCCCCGTCATCGTGACCACGAGCCTGTCGCAGGGCGCCAAGGACCTCGCCCGCCGCCAGGTTATCGTCAAGGAACTGCCGGCGATCCAAAACCTCGGCGCGATGGACATTCTGTGCTGCGACAAGACCGGCACCCTCACCGAAGACCGCATCGTGCTCGAGCGCTACCTCAACACCGATGGCAACGAGGACGCACGTGTGCTGCGCCATGCGTTCTTGAACAGCTTCTTCCAGACCGGTCTCAAAAACCTTATCGACCTGGCCGTAATCGACCGTGCCGATGTGACGCCCTCGACATTCGTGCCCGATTCCATGTTGGGCCAGACTCTGCGCGACCGTTATACCAAGGTCGACGAGGTTCCCTTCGATTTCTCGCGCCGTCGCCTGAGCGTAGTTGTCGCCGACTCCCGAGGCAAAACCCAGATGGTTACCAAGGGAGCTGCCGAGGAAATGCTCGAGATCTGCTCCTTTGTCGAGGTCAACGGTATCGCCCAGCCGCTCACCGAAGATAAGCTCGCCCAGATTCGCAAGCAGGTCGCCGATCTTAACGCCGAGGGCCTGCGCGTGATTGCCGTGGCGCAGAAAACCAATCCGCGCTGCGTGGGCGAGTTTGGCATCGCCGACGAGTGCGACATGGTGCTGATGGGCTTTTTGGCCTTCCTCGATCCGCCCAAGGCGAGTGCCGCGGGCGCCGTCGCCACCCTCGAGGCCAAGGGCGTGGCGGTCAAGGTCCTGACCGGCGACAACGATCGCGTCGCCGCCACCGTCTGCGAGCAGATCGGTATCGACGCGAGCAATGTCTTGCTGGGCTCCGAGATCGATGCGCTCGATGACGCCGAGCTTGCCGAGCGCGCCGAGCACACCCACCTCTTCGCCAAGCTCTCGCCGCTGCAGAAGGCGCGTCTGGTGCGCGTCATGCGCGAGCTGCTCGGCCACACCGTGGGCTTTATGGGCGACGGCATCAACGACGCCGCCGCCATGCGCGCGAGCGACTGCGGCATCTCGGTCGATTCGGCCGTCGACATCGCCAAGGAATCCGCCGATATCATCTTGCTTCAGAAGGACCTGGGTGTGCTCGAGCGCGGCATCATCGAAGGCCGCCGCACCTACGGCAACCTGCTCAAGTACCTCAAGACCACGGTGAGCTCCAACTTTGGCAACGTACTGTCCGTGACCGTCGCGAGCCTGTTCCTGCCGTTTTTGCCCATGAGCGCCCTGCAGCTGGTGTTGCTGTCGCTGGTCTACGAGATCGTGTGTATCGCGCTGCCGTGGGACACCGTCGATGACGCCTGGACCGCCCGTCCGCGCGCCTGGGACGCCGCGTCCATTAAGGGCTTTATGCTCGAGTTGGGTCCCGTGAGCTCGCTGTTTGACATCGTAACCTTCGCCGCGCTCTTCTTTGTGGTGTGCCCTGCCACCGTAGGCGCAAGCTGGTCCGAGCTCGCCGGGACGGGCAACGCCGCAGGCATGGCGGCCTTTGTGGCGCTCTTCCAGAGCGGCTGGTTTGTCGAGTCCATGTGGTCGCAGACGCTCGTGATCCACATGCTGCGCTCCCCGCGCCTGCCGAGCCCGCGCGACCACGCCGCGCCCGCGCTGTGCGTTCTCACCGTACTGGGCCTGGCGCTCGTCACCTGGCTGCCGGCAAGCCCCATCGCCGATGCGCTCGGCCTCTTGCCGCTGCCGGCGAGCTTCTTCGCGCTGCTCATCGGCATCGTCACCGCCTACATCGCGCTCACTCAGCTGGCAAAGCGCCGCTACATTGCCCGCCACGGCGAGCTGCTGTGACGCCCGAATCGTGGCGCGCGACCCATCAGGCGGTCAAAAAGTCCCGTCTCAAGTTAAACCACTCATTTAAGTACGTCCCCAATGAGTGCGGCGGAATGGCTCCCCTTGACAGCTTAAAGCCGTCATGCAGGAACCATTCCGTCGCAGCCTTATGAAAGGGACTGGGTTGTAAATGTTGGAGAAGAGCCGTTAGCGCTCGGGTGTCAGGATCACCAGAGCGTCGTGCTCAAAGGGATGCTGCGCCACGCGCACGGTGCCGTCACCGTTGTCACGGACGGGCAGTTTTGCGATGCGCTTGTCCTCCATGTCGAGGACCGTCGCCGTCCAGCCACGCGCGCCGTCGAGCTTAAACTTGAGCGCCGTGGTGCGCGGCAGGTACGTGACGACGCGATCGCCAACGCGCGCCACACGGATGGCCTCGCGCGCGTCATCGAGCAGCTCCTGCGCCGGAACCACGGCAAGCGCATCGTCACCGGCAGTAGCGCCTAGGCTGGCAAGCACATGCTCGATCGCGCCAAAGTCCCACACACCCGCAAACTGCAGGCACTCTTGCCAGCGGAAGGGCATGTCAAAGCCCTCGCCCAGGACCGAACCCTGGCTGCGCGATGTCTGCCAGTTCCAAACGCCGTGCGCGCCATAGGTCACGCCGGCACTGGCGCCGGCAAGAATCGACGACCATACGCTCGCGCGGCAATCCTGCGCGGTAAAACGCCAGTAGACGTTGCGCGACGCACCCATCTGCTCGTAGCAAGGCTCGGAGTTGACCATCGGCTTTTTGGGATAGTTGGCGATAAAGTCCTGCGGCAGACGCCATGCCTCGGGCTGGCCCTCGTAGTTGTGGCCGGGCTGGAACATGTAAAAGTCCAGACGGCCCAGATACTGCGCCGGAATGGTACGATTGCCGCGGTTGATATGCATGGTGCGCAGTGCCTCGGGCGCGCGCTTGACGACCTCGTCGAGCGCGTCCTCGTAATAGACGATCGCCTCGTCACCGGCAAAGTCGGTATCGCCCGTCACTACGTAGACGGGGTCGAACTCGCCCAGGTTCTCGACGACGCGGGCAACGTGGGCACGGACCTCCTCACGCGGCATAACCTCGGCGCCGCAACGCTCGGCGATCTTGGCACCCCAGGTACCGGGCACGTAGTTGCACCACATAAGCACGAGCGCCGGGCGAATGCCGTGCTCCACGGCCGCCTGGCACATGCGGCGGGCGCGGTCCCAGTATTCCTGGTTGGGCGCGCTCCAGTCAAAGTGCACGCCGTCCTCGCTCGCGTAGGGCCAGATGCCCAGGTCGGGCAGGCAGCGGTCCCACTGCGGCAGGGTATTGACCTGCAGCACGTTCATGCCCTGCTCGGCGCGGCGGGTCAGATAGTAGTCCCAGTCCGCCTCGGTGATACTCGTGAATGCGCTCCAGCACGTGTCGGCAAACCAAAAGAACGGCTTGCCGTCGCAGAGAAACCCGTCCTCACGACCGTTGACGGTCAGCTTTCCCAAACTCATCTGCGTGTCCTTTCGTTTGATAAAGGATTTGCGAACCGCCGGGGGCTTTCGCGATAACCCCGCGCGAAAGCCTCCGCCGCTTGGCAAACCCTCGCGGGCGAAGCTCACCCGCCCCATCAGTCTACCTTGCAAGAAGGGCCCCGCCGGGCTTACGCCTGACGGGGCCCTGTCGTGTAGGTGAGGTCATATGTGACCGAATGGCTTGGCCTTAGGCCTCCATCTCGGCGAGCTCCTCCTTGGAGAAGCCGGAGACAAAGACGACGGCAGCGGCGATGACAAAGGAGATTGCCATACCAACGATAGCCCAGACGGTGTTCATCTGGCCACCCTGCAGGTAGTTGGTGAAGACCAGGAAGTTGGAAGCACCGCCTGCGAGGTAGTAGGTGACGCCCATGAGGCCGGAGAACACAGCGCCGATGGCACCGCCGATGAACATGCCGAACATGGTACGACGGAAGCGCATGAGGATACCGAAGAGCGCGGGCTCGGTGACGCCGCCGGCGATAGCGGAGATGACGTAGCCGATGGCAAGGGACTTCTCGTCGGGGTTCTTCATCTTGAGGAAGGCACCGAAGGCGCAGCCCCAGACAGCGGCCATAGCGCAGTTGGTGGAAACGAAGACGAAGGGATCGTAGCCGGCAGCGATGATCTGAACCTGAGCGAGCAGGATGACGGGCATGTGCATGCCGCAGACCACGAAGAGCTGCCAGAAGGCGCCGAGGACGGCCATGACGATCAGGATACCGATGCCGCCAAGGTCAGCAAGGCCGAAGAGCGCGTTAGCGATCAGCGTACCGATCTCGTTGCCGATGGGGGCGAGGACGATGAAGGCGATGGGGATGGTAACGATCATGGTGCAGAACGGCGTGAAGACCGTGGAGAGCACGTCGGGCATGACCTTCTTAAAGAACTTCTCGACGAAGTAGAGGACAGGCACCGAAAGGATAATCGGCAGGACGGACTGCTGATAGTTGGCAGCGGCGATCTGGATGCCGTAGACGGAGATGATGCCGCCACCCTCCTGAGTCGCGACACTCACGACGGACGGGGCCATGAGAGCGCCGCCGAGGAGCATGCCCAGAACCGGAGAGGCGCCGAGCTTCTTAGCGGCGGCATAGCCCAGGTAGATGGGGATAAAGGTAAACGTTGCCTCGTACAGCGTGGTGTAGAGGAACGTATAGGTCGGGTCGTCGGCCGAGAGCACACCGAGCATGGTGGGGCCGAGGACGGCCGCGATGGTGCGGAACAGACCGCCAGCCATGAGCAGCGGGATGAGCTGGGTCATGGAGCCGGACAGATAGTCGAGGATGATGTTAGGCAGGTTCTTGAGCTCGAACTTCTCCTTGGGAGCATCGAGGTTCTCGTCAACGGCCTCACCCTGCTTGACGCCGGAAATGGCGACGAACTCGGCGAGTACCTTGGGCACGTTCTGGCCGATGATGACCTGGAGCTGGCTGCCGGCGAACTGGCAACCCAGAACACCCTTCACCTTCTTGATCTTCTCCACGTCGGCCTTGCTGTTATCCTTGAGCGTCAGACGCAGGCGCGTCATGCAGTTGGTGGCGACGGTAACGTTCTCCGCGCCGCCCACGAGCTCGAGGACATCGGTGGCAATCTGTTTGTTATCTACTGCCATGGGACCCCTCCCCATATCTTCGTGTGCCTACCCGCTTGGGCGTAGGCACGCCTTTGGCCCGGCGACTATAACCCCTTACGGTTACCGAACCCTTGGATACGCTTTTGTAAACAAGGTGTTTACTGAACGTTTACGGGCTTTAGTTTACACGGAGCGCCGAATTTATGGCAATTTTGCCGTCTACAGTCCGGTGAACGGTAGGAAATCGGGGGTGAGCGTATTTGAATGGCGGGAGATGGTCTCTTTGACCCTCTATTGATATATAGCCATTTACGTGGGATTTTATTTTGATGAACACCTCACTGATCTGTTAACTCATCAACAGAATCCCTGCTAGAAGCTAGTAAACATACGTTTAGTAGTTCACGACGTGTTCAATTTTGCCGTTTACCGAGTTCATCTGGTTATTCTTCAATTCTAGATTACACTAAACATGTTTAGTTTGTATTGCCGCAGATGCCAGGCATTCGCGGCGCAAGGGAGGCAGCTCATGGAACTCAAATTGTGTACCTACGCAACCGTCACCACCTTGGGCGACTTTG
This sequence comes from Collinsella sp., assembly GCA_019414265.1. Classification (GTDB taxonomy): domain Bacteria; phylum Actinomycetota; class Coriobacteriia; order Coriobacteriales; family Coriobacteriaceae; genus Collinsella. Next base: position 17,497 of record DXMJ01000028.1, read on the forward strand.
GCCCCTGGATCAGCAAGGTCGTACTCGACCTGCCCTGCACCGTGCGCGCCAACGACATCGACACGAACACCTTCCATATATATGTAGAGCGTCACGAGCGCTCGGGCGAGGTTCTGATGCGCAAGGAGCGCGGCGCCGACCATGCCGCGCCCTCCGTGGGTTACATCGACATTCTCGCCGCATATCCGTGCGACGAGAACGGACGTAAGCTCGCCGTGGGCACCCATGTGGCACTCGAGGTCGCCGAGCAGCGCCTGACCAAGACCATCGAAGGCGGCGTCATGGGCTCGCGCATGCTCGATGACCAGCTGCGCATCACGCAGCTCACAGCTCTTCCCGGCAACGACGGCGACGATCCCACCTGCGGCCTGGTCTTCGACACCTGCCGTGGCGATATCTGCCCCGCGCTCAAAGGCTGGAGCAACGCCACGCAAAAGACCGCCGTCGACGGTATCGCGCTCGAATACGGCTTCTTTGAGCCCAGCTTTAAGGCCGAGGACTCGGCATGCTTCAACCCCTTTGCGCCCGAGGCCACGGCCATGCCCCAAAAGGCACCGCTCGTGGTGTATCCGCACGGCGCCGGCGAGGGCAAGGGCGCCACGCAGGGCGAAGGCGCCACGCGCGCCTATATCGGCAACCGCGTGACGGCCATCAGCCAGGCGCAGATCCAGCGCTACTTTGGCGGCTTTGCCTGGGTGCTCGTGCCGCAGTCGCCCACGTTTTGGATGGACAACGGCGTCGAGCAGCTTGGTCACTCCAACCAGAGCATCTACTCCCCCGTGCTCAAGGCACTTATCGATGAGTTTGTCGCCGAGCATGCCGACCGCATCGACACCGACCGCATCGTGGTCGCCGGTCTTTCCAACGGCGGCTTTATGACCCTGCGCCTGTGCGCCGACTACCCCGATTTCTTCGCCGCGGGCCTTCCCTGCTGCGCCCCGTGGTACAACGCCACGGACGAGGACGTAGCCGCGCTCGCCAAGACGCCGCTGTGGTTTACGCACTCCAAGGGCGACGAGCTCGTGCACCCGCAACAGACCGTGCTGCCGCTGTTCGCGCGCCTGCGCGATGCCGGCGCCAACGTGCATCTCACCTACTTTAGCCATGTCGAGGACCTGACCGGCGTGTATCGCGAGGCCGACGGCTCGGCCAAGAAGACGTTCAACCACGGCGTGTGGATCCACCAATTCAACGACCTGTGTTATCAAGACTTCGACGGGGGCAACGTACTCATCGACGGCGAGCCGGTGGGCTGCTGGGAGTGGTCGGCCAGGGTCGACCGCTAAGCCCTCCCATCGCGGGGACCGGGGTTTAGTCTTGCAAACGTCCTCGGGCATGCATGGGCTGGCGCTTTGCGCTTCGCGCTGCGCCTGCCCATGCCCCCTGCGGAATGTTTGCAAGACTAAACCCCGGTCTCCGCTGCGTTGACGTTGCTGTGACCCTGGCCGGCCGCTTCTAGCGGGCCGCCGGGTCGGTGGCGATGGGGGTATGGGTCCCGTCTTGCCTTGCGCGTAACTGGCTGAATTGATTTTGATTGGAGCTGTTCCTATGTCCCAGAAGTTGACTCGGGTGATTGTTACCACTGATATGGAAGTCGATGATATGAACTCGCTTGTTCATTTGGCTCTGTATCTCAACTTGCTTGATGTTCAGGCTGTGGTGTATACGGCTTCGCAGTATCACTTTCTTGGGGATGGGGTTCATACGCTCGGCGAGGTGAATTCGCATTGGCGGACCAAAGGGCGGCGCTCTTATGAGTGGGCTGTTGTGCCTCATGAGCCCGATCCGCTAGCCGGCGAGCTTCGTGAGTATCGGCCGTTTCCCGAGCATTGGATTGAGAGTCTCTGGAGTAATGAATATGCCCAGGCTTGGCCGCAGTTGCAAGCAAATGCGGCCGCTGCCGGTGAGCCGCCGTTTCCCACGCCCGCCCAGATGATCGAGCGCACCTTTGTGGGAAATGTTGCCTTTGAAGGTGATGTGACTGAGGAAACTGAGGGGTCTCGCGTAATTGCGCAGGCGATTCTGGATGATGACCCGCGTACGTTATGGTTGCTCAGCTGGGGTGGTATGAATACGATCGTTCGCGCCCTCATGAGTATTGCCGAGCGCTATCGCGCCACGCCCGAGTGGCCCGCCGTGCAGCAGCAGGTCTATCAGAAGGTGCGCGTGATGGGCGTTGCCGATGGCGTGGGACAGGACAACTCGTGGCTCGACCATGGGCGCGAGCTCTTTCCCGAGCTCATCTTTTGGCGTACGCCCTATATGTATGGCAACTATTTCGACGCCAAAACAGCTCAGCCCGATACGCTGCCGCTGTTTAAGGCTCCCTGGCCCGAGCAGAATCTCACGCAGGGCAACGGCCCCCTCATGGCACGCTATATGCTCTATGGCGATGGTAAGGTCTACGAAAACGAACCCGAGCGCTTTCAGTTTGGCAAGCATGCCCGCCTGGATTGGGGCCTGGAAGGCATGCCCGCGGTGCAGTTTGAGCGCGGCGACTTTATGGCCGAAGGCGACAGCATGACCTATATTCCACTGCTGCCGTTTGGCCTGCGCGGCATCGACGACCGCGACTTCGATACGCTGCTGGGCCGCATGTTTCTTGATGGACACCCCGATGCGAGCGCGCCCGCCGGTTTTGCCTCCATCGGCACGCCCGCAGACGACAATCTCAATCCCTATCTGCGTGCCTATCAGGAAAACTTTGCCGCCCGCGCGCAATGGTGCGCCCATGATCCGGCCATCTGCTCGCATCCGGCACATGTTGTCGAGGTCACGGCCGACCGTAGCGCCGCAGCCGGCGAGCGCGTCGCCCTTGCGGCAACCATCGTCGACCCCGACGACAAGGGCTTCGATGCACATTGGGATGTGGCCGTAGACCCATCGAGCTATGCAGGCGTCCAGGATCTGTCGATGTGGCAAGAATGCACGGTGGACACCGCTTTCATCGTGCCCGCCGACGCGCAGCCCGGTGACCGCTTCGTACTCACGCTTACCGTGCAGACGCGCGCCGAGCGCCCCTGCACCCGCTACGCCCAGATCGCCGTGACCGTGGCATAGCAAGAACGGCGCCCACATTCGGCAGCCGCCGCATTCGACAAAGAGTGTCCCCAATGAGTAGGAAAAATGGGCCATGTGTCCCAGTTGTGGAGACTCGTTGAGCCGTCTGGGTATCGTGAAAGATCGCGCACTCCCCCATCATCAAAAGTGACACACGCTACCTGTTGATGGGAGGCAGCCATGGGCTTCTTTGACAAGATGTTCGAGAAGAAAGAGTGCGCGATTTGCGGTACCGAGCTGGGACTTTTGGGAAAGACCAAGATCAGCGAAGGCTACCTGTGCAAAGAGTGTGCCGGCAAGCTCTCCCCCTACTTCCACGGCTATCGCTCCAGCACCGCGGACGATATCCGCGAGCAACTCGCCTACCGCGAGGCCAATGCCGAGCGCCTGGCGTCGTTCAACCCCACGCGCACACTCTCGGCCGGGCGCACCAACATCATGCTCGACGAAGACGCGGGCCTGCTGATCATCACTTCGCAGAGCCGCTGGCGCGACGCCAATCCCGACATCATCGAGTTCTCGCAGGTACTCGGCTGCGATATGGATATCGACGAGCACCGCACCGAAATCTATCGCGAGACCAAGGACGGCGAGCGCGAGAGCTACAATCCGCCGCGCTACGACCTGGATTACGACTTTAACCTGACCATCCACGTCAACACGCCGTACTTTACCGAGATCAACCTGCGCGTGAACGACTCCACCATCGATCAGCGCGGTTCCATCGAATACCGCGAGGCCAAGCGCCAGGCAACCGAGGTCCGCGACGCGCTGGTGCAGCTGCGTCAGGAAACGCGCGACAGCGTCGTGGCCGCTAAGGCCCCCAAGACCGCGGTCACCTGCCCCTTCTGCGGTGCAACCACCATTCCCGATGCCAGCGGGCGCTGCGAATACTGCGGCGGCGCCATCGGCGCATAGCCTCCGGCAGCGAAAGGACCGATCATGGCCTTCGAGAGCGTCAACTATCAGTGCCCCGCGTGTGGCGGCCCCCTTCACTTTGCCAGTGCCGAGCAAAAGCTCGTCTGCGACTACTGCGATTCGCGTTTTGAAGTCGAAGAAGTCGAGGCCCTCTATCGCGAGCGCCAGGACAAGGCAGATGCCAAAGCCGATGCCGCAGCCGCGGCCCCCAAGCCTGCTGTCGACGATGCCGTGCAGGAGCTGGCTCAAAACGCCGGCTACATCTGCTCGTCGTGCGGCGCCGAGCTCGTGTCCGACGGCACCGTCGCCGTCACCACCTGCCCGTACTGCGGCAACTCCGCCGTGGCACCCGGCCAGCTCTCGGGCGACTTCTCACCCGACCTGGTGATTCCGTTTAAGCTCGGGCGCGACGATGTCATGGCCGCGCTCAAAGACCACTACAAGGGTAAAATCCTGCTGCCCAAGAGCTTTGTCACCGGCAACCACATCGACGAGGTCCAAGGCGTTTACGTGCCGTTTTGGCTCTACGGCGCCCGCGTTGCCGGCGAAGTGTACTTTGACGCGACCAACGAGGCCGTGACCGAGGAATCCGACCGCACCGTCACGACCACCGACCACTACGACGCCTACCGTAAGGGCAATATCTCGTTTGAGCGCGTGCCCGTCGACGGATCGTCCAAGATGCCCGACGGCCACATGGACGCCATCGAGCCGTTTGACTACGACGCGCTGCGCCCGTTCTCGGTCGCCTATATGCCCGGCTACATCGCCAACCGCTATGACGAGGATTGCGAAACCTGCAAGGCGCGCGCCGAGCGCCGCATGGAGGAGAGCACGATCTCGGCCCTGCGCGAGACCGTCGTCGACGAGTACGACGACGCCACGGTCGAAAGCAAGCAGCTCGACTACACCTGGGAAGAAAACGATTATGCTCTGTTCCCCGTGTGGATGCTCTCTACCTCGTGGAACGGCAAGAGTTACCTGTTTGCCATGAACGGCCAAACCGGCCGCATGGTCGGCGAGCTTCCCTGCTCCAAGCCCAAGCTCGCTATCGCCTCGGTGCTGTTCTTTGCGATCGGATTTGTCCTTTCCCAGATTCTCTTTATGGGCGAGAACGCCTTCGATCCGGATTACCTCACCTTTGATGTCGAGGGCATCCTCATCAACATCGTCGCGCCGCTGATCATCGTGATCATCGCAGACGTGCTGCTGGTAGGCCAGCTCAAGACGGCCAACGAGGCCACCCACGCCGACTGCTACTGCGGCGAGCTCGACCTGACCGAGAAGCACGACACCTTCAGCCACACCGAGACCACCGTTGTCATGAAGGACAACAAGGACGATTAGCCATTCTGACCAATACCACCCGGCCTTTGACGAGAAAGGAAGATCACCATGGGACTCTTGAAAGCTGGATTGGGTGCTGCCGGCGGCGTCATGGCCGACCAGTGGAAGGAATTTATCTATTGCGAATCGATGCCCGCTGACGTCTTGGCCTGCAAGGGCAGCAAGCGCACCGGCGGCCGCAGCTCCAACACGCGCGGCGAGGACAACGTCATCTCCAACGGCTCCGTCATCGCCGTCAACGACGGCCAGGGCATGCTCGTGGTGCAAAACGGCAAGATCATCGAGGTCGCGCTGGAGCCCGGCGAGTTCGTCTTTGACACCGGCAGCGAGCCGAGCGTCTTTAGCGGCAACCTGGGCGACTCCATCAAGGAGACGTTCGCCAATATCGGCAGCCGCTTTACCTTTGGCGGCGACGCAGGCAAGGACCAGCGCGTCTACTTCATCAACACCAAGGAGATCATCGGTAACAAGTACGGCACCGCCTCGCCTGTGCCCTTCCGCGTGGTCGATAACAACATTGGCCTGGACGTCGACATCTCCGTTCGCTGCAACGGCGAGTATTCGTACCGCATCACCAACCCGCTGCTGTTCTACACCAACGTGTGCGGCAACGTGACCGATAGCTACACGCGCGATAAGATCGACAGCCAGCTTAAGTCCGAGCTGCTCACCGCCCTGCAGCCCGCCTTTGCCAAGATCTCGGAAATGGGCATTCGCTACAGCGCCATCCCCGGTCACACCACCGAGCTCGCCCGCGCGCTCAACGAGGTCCTCTCGGCCGACTGGCGCGACCTGCGCGGTGTCGAGATCGTGAGCTTTGGCGTCAACTCCATCGCCGCTTCGCAAGAAGACGAGCAGATGATCAAGGACCTGCAGAAGGCCGCGGTCATGCGCGATCCCACCATGGCGGCCGCCAACATCGCCAGCGCCCAGAGCGATGCGATGCGCGCGGCAGCCGCCAACCCCAACGGCGCGATGGCCGGCTTTATGGGCATGGGCATGGCAGGCGGCATGGGCGGCATGAACGCCAGTCAGCTGTTCGCCGCCGGCCAGGCACAGCAACAGGCCGCCCCACAGCCGGCTCCGGCGTCCGCACCCGCCCCGGCTCCTGCCGCTGCCCCCGCGGCCGGTACGTGGACCTGCAG
>DXMJ01000029.1:0-7094 GCA_019414265.1 Collinsella sp.
GCATTGGCCGTACGGGCCGCGCCGGCTTCGTAAATATCGGCCGTCTTGTCCATGAGCTTCTCGATCTCGTAGAACTCATCGACATCCTGCTCGGTCACAAACGTGATGGCCCACCCCAGCTCGCCGGCGCGGCCCGTACGGCCAATGCGGTGGATATAGTCGGTCGGCTCGGCCGGCACATCAAAGTTCACGACGTAGCGCACGTCGCTGATGTCGATGCCGCGGGCGAGCACGTCGGTCGCCACCAGTACGTCGACGGTGCCGTCGCGGAAGGCCGAAAGCGCGCGCTCGCGCTGCGCCTGGCTGCGGTTGCCGTGAATCGCGGCGGCCTTGATGCCCTTACGCTCCAAGCGACGGCAGCAGCTGTCGGCGCGGTGCTTGGTGCGCATAAAGACGATAGTGCGCTCCGGGCCCTCCTTTTTGAGGAACTCGGGCAGCAGGTTGTTCTTGGCCTCGATGGACACCGGGAACACAAACTGGTCGACGGTGTCGGCGGTCGATGTAGCGGGCGCGATCTCCACGCGGGCCGGGTCGCTCACCAGGTCGGTGATCTCGCCCACGGCCTCCTCGTCGAGCGTAGCCGAGAACAGCAGCGTCTGGCGCTCGGCCGGCGTCTCGCGCACGATGCGGCGGACGGCGGGTAAAAAGCCCATATCGAGCATGCGATCGGCCTCGTCGAGCACCAGCACCTTGACCTCGTCCAGGTGGCAGGCGCCCTGCTCGATCAGGTCGACCAGACGGCCCGGCGTGGCGACCAGGATGTCGCAGCCGTACTTGAGCGCCGCGGTCTGGGGCTTGTAGCTCACGCCGCCCACGACGGTCACGGCAACATGGCCGGTAACGTCGGCGATCTTGCTCGCGACCTCGTCGATCTGCTGGGCAAGCTCGCGCGTGGGGGTGATGACGAGCATCAAGGGACCGCGACCGTTGCCCTCGGGCTTCTTGGCGCCGCGACGGCGGTTGCGGCCTCCGCGCTCGCGCACGGGCTTGGGCGGAGCGATGTGCTCCAGGTTGTTCATGGTCGGCAGCAAAAAGGCAGCCGTCTTGCCGGTGCCGGTCTGAGCGGCGGCAAGCAGGTCGCGGCCCTCGAGCACAACGGGAATCGAGCCAGCCTGGACAGGCGTGGGCGCCGTGTAGCCAAGGTTCTCGATGGCACGAAGCATCTCGTCCGAAAGTCCCAGCTCGTCAAAGGCGGGCAGGCTCTCGGTCGCGGACTCAACGGTCTCGGCGGCGCTGGCCTCGTCGGCAGCATCGAAGGCAGCCTGGGTCATGGCCTCGCGGGCCTCGTCCAGAATCTCGGCGTCCGTGACGTCGGATACAGAATTACGCATATGTTGTTGTTCCTTATCTGCACGCGTTATGGGCACGGCATGCGGCCGCGCGAGCGTGCTTGGTAGTGCGCTAATACATACAAAAACAGGTGCGCACAGAGAGGACGTTGCTCAGCACGCTGGCGATCGCTTTGGCAGCCCTATCACGCGCCGTCCAGACGCAGCGGCCCTAAGCGATGGAGCAGATTCGCCGCCGGTTAGTATACCCGCGCTTCGCATGCCCCCACGTAAACCACAGATGACGGGGCGGGCCCGGACCGATTGTCTCAATCTGTAACAATTACGGAGCAAAACCGGGTCTACATGTTACGGATCGAGACAAACGGTCGGCACGGTTCACAAACGTCTCAATCTGTAACAGTTACGGAGCAAAATCGGTCCCAATTGTTATAGATCAAGACAGAGGGGGATTTCCGTCCAGTCCAAACCAAATCTCTCGCTCTTCCTGCAATTTCGAACATGTGGCCTATAATGTTGCTTTGGTTACGCTACATATTGCGCAGCCATTTAATACGTCGCCCACCGGGGGCCATTAATTCCTATCGCCTTATTGGCCAGGAAGCAATCAAAGGAGGTATCCGTGGCAGCAGAGACGCCTTGCTCGGTCCTCTATAACGATATTCGCTCGTTCGGCGGTCTTAAACATCTCGAGATCGCCCGAATGCTCATCAATGGAAACTCTTATCTCGGCAGTACCCTGCTCGAGAAATGCTCTTCCAACCGCTCGTATCTCACCCGTTACATCGTCCATCGCGAGCCTGACCAGTGCGCGCCCGCCATCTACAGCGACTTTGCCGTCACCACGCTCAATCTTTCCGCGGCAATCTGCAGCAAGCTCGGCGGCGGCGAGTCCGCCTATCAGGCAATCGCCGAGCACTATCGCGGCCCGGCCGCCAACGAAATGATGTCGGCTCTCGCCAGCTACAAGTTGGACAGCCGCCTATATGCAAATGCCCTCAATCACATCGACAACTTTGACGGCAATGCCGTGCGCGAGAAGAGTACGCTTTACCTTATGCTCTTTGTGGCAACGGGGGCGCTCGCCGACCCCATCCAAGGCGTGGCTACCGTCGAGCGCTTTTGCGACAGCAAGACAGGCGGGCACTTTGGCACCACCGAAACTACCGTCGGACGTGGCTTTACTGGCAGCCTGGAGCAGCCGCGCACCGTCGCCCCCAACCTCGGTCTGCTCAGGACACATGCCGACAACTGCGTTGACATGCAGATCCACCCCCTTACGCGTGACCCGCGCGGCACGGTAATTGGGTCCTTGCCCAAAACCTCGCCCAGCATCACCGATGTAGGCGCCGACGCATCGCGCGAGCATCTCCGCATTTGGCTCGAAGGCGGACGCTGGTACGCCCAGGGCCTTGGGTCGGCCAACGGCACAGTGCTCGAATCGGGTGCAGGCGACGGCGATATTGTGATTGAGCCGCCGCGCGACCAACGCGAGCCCGGCAAGATCTATCCCCCGGTGGAAATCGAAAACAGCGACAGGCTCCATCTGGGTCTCTATACGACATTCCTTGTCATTGTGGACTAGCGCGGACGGCGATCGAAAGACGGCCGCCGTCCGTCTTTTGTCTTCTACCTTCTGCGTCGTAAACGACAATACTCAGCGGTATACGTGGGCAGTGCGGTTATCATGGTACTTTACCGATATCCGCACTGCTCACGTATACGCGCGGCAACCCATGCCAGACAAAGGAACGCCATGGATACTACCGATAGCGCCTATGGCGACAAACTCATCCGTCTCGACACGTTCGATACCGCCGTGGCAGTCGACCCCAGTGCCGAGGACGACGCCAAGCGCCGGTTTATGACGCTTATTCTTCAGACGGCATACCGTGACGGCGGCAATATCGGGCACGTGCTGCGCGCGACCAACACGAGCGGCGAGGTCTTTGCCGTCAAGCTGCTCAAGGACAACGCCATCCTTTCCGACCAGACGCCCGATCGCTCTGCCGAGCAAGCGGCTGCGCACCTGGCCAGCACCGCCGCGCTGTTCGAGGAGTACCGTCATCTGTGTACCGTCTCGTACCTGCGCGGATTTCCGCGCGTCTATGGCTACGGATCGTGCGAGAACGACCCGCTCATCCTCATGGAGTGGGTCGAGGGCACCTCGCTCAAGCAGGCGCTGCCCTTGCTTCCGCACGACGCCTCGGGCGGGCTGACCACCCAGATGGTCGCCGCCGTCGGAAACGCCGTACTTCGCGCGCTCTTGATGACCCAAGGCCTCGTGAATCCGGTCATCCATCGCGACCTGTCGCCTGCCAATATCATGTTCCGCACCACCAGCCGAACGCTCGAGCAGCAGATTGCCGATTGCTCCTTTGACCCCTGCCTCATCGACATGGGCTCCGCGACCATGGCCCTCGGCGACGACACGATCACCCGGCGCGCCGACATCTGGCGCTTTGCCACGCCCGCATACGCCGCGCCCGAAATGCTCACGCAGGATATCGAAGGCATCGCGGCCCTTCGCCGCTCGCCCGCGATCGACGTCTATGCGCTTTCGAGCATTCTGTACCAGCTCTACAGCGGTCGCAAGCCGTTCGATGTTGAGTCGACGGGTGCCGCGGCGACCGGCTCGTTCTACCTCATAAAGACCAAGACCAAGCCGGCGCCGCTCGAGCCGCGCTGCGAGGGCGACAAAGCGCTTGTCCAGATCATCATGAAAGGCATTTCGGTCGAACAGGGCGATCGCCCTACCGAGCAGCAGATGCTCGAGGTGCTCTCGACATACCTCCCCGCTGCAGAATCTGAGGACCGCGAGGGTGCAGGAGACGAGGCCGCAATTGATATCGATTCTGGCACGCACCTTAAGGTCGACGTCGCCGGCGAGCGCGCGCGAGAGATCCTGGAGCAGGCCCGGCACGACGCCATGACCCGCCGTCGCTTTATTATCGGCGGCGTCGTTGCGGTCGTTGCGGGGCTCGGCGTCGTTGGCGCGGCAACCCATGGCTTTGGCATCCCCGACTACCTGGACGGCATCCGCGGTTCGCTTGACGACTACACTTGGGACCAGCTGCAGGAGATTTCGCTCAAGATTAAGGCCGCCGAGACCCGTAGCGAGGCACGCGAGATTGCCAAGCGCTACCACCTGCTCGACGCTGATGGGCATATCCCCTATCCGTGCACTAAGCGTGTGAAGCTCGCCAACGGGCTGGAGGTCGGCGCTCAGCTTGTGGGCATCCGCCACGACGAACTTCTGGACGGTACAGGCAAGGCCGGACTGACGTTTATGTTCGATGCGGGTATTGCCGAGCGCAACGCTGCGGCTGAACCGCCGAGCGCCGGCTGGGCAGATTGCGAGCTGCGGGAATGGCTCAACGGCGACGGCCTTAAGCTGCTGCCCAACGAGTTGCGCGCACTCATCAAATCCGTCAAAAAGATCTCAAATAACGTTGGCGCCGCCAACAGTGCATCGTGTCTGAGCGAGTTGCCCGCAACCCTTTGGCTGCCCGCCATGGTCGAGCTGTGCGGTACGCAACCGCCCGATTCGTTTGCCGAGGACTATCACTACCTGGCAGACATCTACAACGGCGAGGGCAAGGAGTACCAACTCTTCCGCGAGCTCAAGGTGAGCCCGTATTCCACGAACGAGACGATGGTCCGCCAGTGGAAGGGCAAGGACACTTGTTGGTGGGAGCGCACGGTGAGCCCCGACACATCGGAGAGCGAAGGCACGCTCTATATGAACCGCGTGGGGCACGACGGCGACGTCTTTACGTACGCAACGCCTGCGGAAAAGCCAAGCAAGCGAACCTGCGTGATCCCCGGGTTCTGCATCTAGGGAGCGGGCGTCTTGCCGTGACGGGACCCCTCCCCGGCAATTGTCTCGATCTGTAACAGTTAGAGGTCATATTTGCTGCTAGATGTTACAGATTGAGACATTAAGTTTCCCGTCAACTGTTTGTCTAAATCTGTAACAGTTACGGCTCAAAAACCGGTTCAGACGTTACAGATTGAGATGTTTGGCAGAGACGGCCACCGATTGAGCAGCCGCCCTCATCTGTAATGAAAAGTCATACATTCCAACTATTACTGGACACCCCCAGGGGGTATGGGTGTATAGTATCGGCAGGTTAACAATTCCAACACCGAACTACAGAAAGGAGAAGCCATGGCTCAAGATAAGTTCGACGTGGGCGGCATGACATGCGCCGCCTGCCAGGCGCACGTGGACCGCGCCGTAAGCAAACTCGACGGCGTCCAAAGCGTCGCGGTCAACCTACTCGCTGGTTCCATGATGGTCGACTATGACCCCGCGCAGGTCTCCCCCGAGGATATCTGCACCGCCGTCGACCGCGCGGGCTACTCGGCCTCGCCCGTCGATGCGGGCACCGGCGCCGCTGGCTCAAACGGCAGCGTGCAAGCCAGGTCCGGCGCCGCCCATATGGAGTCGCCTACCAAAAAGCTGGAGGCCGCCGCTTCCGCCATGCGCACCCGCCTCATCGTCTCGATCGTATTCCTCATCCCACTGTTCTGCATAGGCATGGGGCACATGCTCGGTTGGCCGCTACCCGGCATTTTCACCGACCATACCCACAGCATGACGCTCGCGCTCACCGAGCTCGTCCTGCTCATCCCCATCGTCTACGTCAACGACGCGTACTTTATCAACGGGTTTAAATCGCTCGCGCACGGCGCGCCCACCATGGACGCCCTCATCGCCGTCGGTGCCACCGCTTCCATTGCCTGGTCGCTCTACGCCATGTTCATCATGGCCGACCAGCTGGCCACAGGTCAGGTGCACGAGGCCATGATGACGGGCATGAGCAACCTGTACTTTGAGAGTGCCGGTACGATTCTGTCGCTCGTCACCGTGGGCAAATACCTCGAGACGCGCAGCAAGTCCAAGACCGGCGGCGCCATCGAGGCGCTCATCGACTTAGCACCCAAGACCGCGACCGTCGTTGCCGATGACGGCACCGAAACCACCGTCGACGTCGACGCCATCCTTCCCGGCCAGGTCCTGCGCGTGCGCCCCGGCGAGTCTATCCCTGTCGATGGCGTGGTGCTCGAAGGCAGCTCGGCCGTGGACGAGAGCGCGCTCACCGGCGAGTCTATCCCCGTGGAAAAGACCGCCGGCGACACCGTCAACGCCGCCACCGTCAACCGCACCGGTTCGTTTATCTTCCGCGCCACGCGGGTGGGTGCCGAGACATCGCTCGCCAAGATTATCCAGCTCGTCGAGGACGCCAACGCCACCAAGGCGCCCATCGCCCGCATGGCCGATAAGGTCGCCGGCGTATTCGTGCCCGTGGTGTTTGTGATCTCGGTCGTGACCTTTACGGTGTGGATGGCGCTGACCGGCAGCATCAACGAGGCACTTACCTCCGCAGTGGCCGTGCTGGTGATCAGTTGTCCGTGTGCGCTCGGCCTGGCCACACCCGTCGCCATTATGGTGGGCACCGGCAAGGGCGCCGAGATGGGCATTCTGTTTAAGAGCGCCGAGGCGCTGGAGAATCTGCGCAGCGTGGGCACCGTGGTGCTCGATAAGACGGGCACGGTCACCCGCGGCAAGCCGGCCGTGACCGACATTGTGGTGGCCACGCGCGTTGACGGCTCGCCCGCCATGAGCGAAAAGGCGCTGCTCAAGCTGGCCGCCGCGTTGGAGCGCTCGAGCGAACACCCGCTGGCCGAGGCGATTATGGCCGAGTGCGAGTCGCGCGGAATCGTCGCGCGCATGGTCGAGGACTTTGCCGCCGTGCCTGGACGAGGCGTTACGGCGCGCGAGGGACAAAACGTCATCGC
>DXMJ01000029.1:7104-23473 GCA_019414265.1 Collinsella sp.
CGTCATCGCTGCCGGCAACGTTCGTCTGATGAGCGAGCTGGGTATCACCGTGCCCGCCGGTCTTGCCGAGCAATTTGCCACCGAGGGCAAAACGCCGCTGTTCTTTGCCAAGAACGGCGAGCTTGTCGGCACCATTGCCGTGGCCGACGAGGTCAAGGAGACGAGCGCCGGGGCCATTGCCGCGCTCCGCAAGCTCGGCGTCGATGTGTGCATGCTCACCGGCGACAACCGCGTGACGGCCGAAGCTATTGCCCGCCGCGTGGGCCTGAACAGCAAGCAGGTCATCGCCGACGTCCTTCCCGCCGACAAGGAGCGTCACGTGCGCGAGCTGCAGGATGCGGGCAGCAAGGTCGCCATGGTGGGCGACGGCATCAACGACTCCCCCGCCCTGGCGCGCGCCGACGTGGGCCTTGCTATCGGCACCGGCGCCGACATCGCCAAGGAGGGCGCCGACGTGGTACTCATGCGCAGCGACCTCATGGACGTCGCCCGCGCCATCGAGCTTTCGCGCGCCACGATCCGCAACATCAAGCAGGACCTGTTCTGGGCGCTGTTCTACAACGGCATCGGCATTCCGCTCGCCGCGGGCGTGTTCTTCCCCCTCACCGGTTGGCAACTCTCGCCGATGTTTGGCGCCGCGGCCATGAGCCTGTCGAGCGTCTGCGTCGTAAGCAACGCGCTGCGCCTAAAATCCTTTAAGCCTAAAGTGGCAAAATAGGCTCACCATTACGTCCATTTAGAACGGGTTTTCCAGGTGCCCGAGATTGACCTGAAAGAGGAGCGACGCGTACTTTGGTACGCGAGCGACGGCTTGAAGGTCAAGGTCGGGTGCTTGGGAAAGCCGACACAACAGAGAGGAATACCCATGCGTTACACAATCAAGACTTCCGGCCTTATGTGCGGCCACTGCGACGCTACTGTCGAGACTGCACTGCTCAACGTTGCCGGCGTGACCGACGCCGATGCCGATCACGAGACCCAGACCGTCCAGGTGGAGTGCGCCGACACCGTGACCGCCGAGCAGCTCGCCGCCGCCGTCGAGGCCGCGGGCGAGAAGTTCCACGCCCTTTCGGTGACCGCCGCGTAACGACCTGCACGTACCTCCGACCAGAAACGAGGACCCGCCATGATGGCAGACCACAAATCGGTGACCCGCATGCTCAAGACAGCACGCGGTCAGATCGACGGCATCCTGCGGATGGTCGAGGAGGACCGCTACTGCGTCGATATTTCCACGCAGCTCATGGCCACGCAGGCGCTCATCGCCCGCATCAACGCCGATGTGCTCAAGGCTCACATCGAGGGCTGCGTCGCCTCGGCAATCGAATCGGGCGACGAGGAACTCAAGGCCGCCAAGCTCGCCGAGATCGAACGCGTCGTCGACAAGCTCTCCAAGTGATTGGGGCATTGGGGACAGACTGCTTTGCACCATCTTGGTGTATCGGGGACAGGCACGTTTGCACCGCATTGGTGCAGATTGACCTGTCCCCCTTGCTCTAAATCGGGTATAAAGGCGTGCAGCATATCGAACGAAAGGCAATTTGCATGAATGACTTTATGAAGGGCCGCAATGGTGCCGATGAACTCACCATCGTGATGGGTTTTGCCGGCATCGTCATCGCGATGATCGGATCGATAGCCCGCATCCAGTGGCTCAGCTGGATTGCCATCGCCGTAATCGTGATTGGCGTGCTGCGCGGCCTGTCCAACAATATCGATGCACGTCGCAAGGAGAACGAGGCCTTTGTCGCCACGACCGCCAATGTTCCCGGCTTGGGCAAGTTCGTCGCCAGCTTGGGCGGCGGCGCTGCAGCGGCCAGCACCTCACGCGCAGCCGGCACCAGCAAGGAAGACTTTGAGCGTGCCAAGCGCACGGCCAAGAAGATGTGGAAGGGCCGCAAAACTACGGCATACCTCAAGTGCCCCAACTGCGGCCAGATGCTCTCCGTCCCCAAGGGCAAAGGCAAGATCCGCGTCACCTGCCCCAAGTGCCACGCCAAGATGGAAACCCGCTCCTAGCGCCCGCACGCGGGACAAATTAATCAGGTTTGTTTGTCCCAAATCTTAAGTATTTGTTCGATAAAAAAGCCGAGGCCTCGTGTTGAGACCTCGGCTTTTTGTATGCGGCAACGGAGCTGCACCTTTGTCACATCTACGCCACACCGTCGCGAGCCAGCTCCTCGGCCAGCGCTTCGGCAGGCATGGCCATAATCGCGTCGAGCTCGGCGTCCACCTCGGGAATACGTTTCACCTTGAGCTTGCGTACCAGATCACCGCGACACATCACATGTATCGGCTCACGCAGTGCGCACAGGTCATCGAGCGGATTCTTGCGCGTCACCAGGATATCGGCGGCCTTGCCGCACTCGATCGTGCCGGTCTCGCCGCCCAGCCCCAGCAGCTCGGCATTGACTTGCGTAGCCGTATGCAGCGCGAAGGCATTGCTCACGCCCACGTACTTGGCAAAATAGGCCACCTCGCGCCACATGTCGTACTGCGTCACGAACGGGCAGCTTGAATCTGTGCCAAGGCCCACCTTAATGCCAGCTTCCAGTGCGGCACGGGCGCTCTCGATGATGCCCGAGCACACGATGTCGCCGTTCTTCTTTTGTGTATCAGTCGAATGGGTCTTCTCCGGATCGAGCAACACAAACGGTAGCGCCGGGCTGATCGTGCAGGTAACGCTGGGCGCGCGTCCCTCGAGCTGTGTGCCCGCGGCGCCGCGATACAGCTCCAGGATCTCGGGCGTCATCGGGGCACCGTGCTCGATCGTGTCGACCCCGGCCTCAAGCGCGGCCTTCACGCCCTCGGTGCTCTCGACATGAGCCATAACCGGCAGACCCACCTCGTGCGCCGCCTTGCACGCCGCCGCGGCAACCTCCACCGGCATACGCAGCACGCCCGGCTCGCCCACCTCGGTCGCATCGAACACACCGCCCGTTACGAACAGCTTGATGACATCGGCACCACGCGCATACAGGTCTCGCACCTGCTCGGCCGCCTCGACGGGGCTGTTGGCCACCTGCGCGAACAAGCCCGCGCCATGGCCACCCGGCACCGTGACGCCCGTTCCCGGCGCTACCAGGCGCGGACCCTGATACTTGCCGGCGTCGATGGCATCGCGCACGGCAATATCGGCAAACAACGGGTCGCCCGCGCCGCGCACCGTGGTCACGCCGCTTGCCAGCTGCTGCTGGGCACTGCCCTTGAGGATGCGGCGGACGATGGCACGGCCCACAGGGTTGTCGAGCTTCTTCATCAGCGCGCCCGCATCGCCGGCCGAGACAGGCTTGCCCGAGCCGCACAGGTGCACGTGCATATTGATGAGACCGGGCATGAGATACGCACCGCCCAGGTCGATAACCTCGGCACCCGCGGGCGCCTGCGCCACAGCACTCGGCCCCATCCAAGTGATGACGCCGCGCTCAACAGTCACGGCCATATCGGGTTGTGGCTCCATATGCTCCGAACCATCCAGAATGGTCGCATTGATAAACAACGTGGAACGATCGACAGATGCCATATCGAGCTCCTCCCTCACGATTAACTTGAACATTTGTCCATTATCACCTAGTCCCGCTGGATTGCTGCAGACGCATCGGTTAACGGAAGGAAGAGGGGATGTGGGGAGACGGAACACGTTGCAGTCCCACCCCAGCGACACCAGGGAAATATCTCGATCTGTAACAGCTACAGGGTTATTAGGCCCCTTGATGTTACAGATCGAGACATTCGGTCGACGTTTCACCGGCTTGTCTCGATCTGTAACAATTACGAGCTCAAACAGCCTCTAAACGTTACAGATCGAGACAAAACCTCTCAGCGCCCATACCACTGGCATCTCCACTCCTCAGCCAATTCAACCTGCCGAGGAATACCCGCCAGCCTCATTTTCTCGATCAGCTTCCCCGGATTCTTGAGCTCATCAAACGTAAACCGAAGCACCTTATGCCCGAGCATTGTCAGATGAGATTCCCGCTGACGCTCTGCCACGAATGGGTCAGCCGACTCCCGACCCTCGCCGCTCTGCAAGGTGTACTTCCCCTTTCCGTCGAGCTCGCCGATGACACACGTCCCGTCCTCGAGCCGCCAAAAATAGTCGACGCGAAACACCTGGCTCGGATCGAGCGGGTCGCGAAACTCCACCTGCAGCTCCGGAACCGGAAAGCCGTACGCAATAAAGAATGCTCGGAACCGAGACTCGCCGCCGTTTTCAGACAGCCCGTCCGCATACGACGCAATCACCTGTGCCCTGCGATACCCTCGCCTGCCCTCGCAATCGGCGCGGAGGCGCTCGCACAAATCCCCACGTGATACGCCTTTCGCCCGCAGTGCAGAATCGGCAATCGCCAACCCGTAGGAGAACGGTGCACGCAGTAGGCAATCCTCCACCGTGCGCCAAAACGACGTCACCTGCACGCCGTCGACTTGTTCAAGTGCGCCCGCCGCCTGCGGACGCAACAGCCGACATCCTGCACTCAGCGGCACCGAGCAACCTGTCTTAACAAGATATCGTGGCCCAAGCAGATCATTCGGCACCTCCAGACCCCACAAAAGTGCCGCGTCATAGCCCCAAAACGCCCAATCGGGATGAAACTCCGCAAGCCCTTTGATGGCCCGCAGCGCTCGCTCCGTCGGCGTCAGCGCATCCCAATCATGTTGAAAGCAGAACAAATACGGCTCGGGTTCCGCGATATCGTCGGTTCCAACATGACGCCGCAGCCACATGAGCTCGGCATTGTCATGCGTTGCGAGCAGCGCACCTTGCTCGGTCGCCTCCGTGAGTCGCGCGAGCATCCTATTCCGCGCCAACGTGTTGCGAGTCGTATGCTTGTGCTTGAAAACGGTATTAGACACTTCCATCACCACCACATCGGACAAATGGACCATCGTCACCGTTGCCTCCACCGACAAACGTCTTGATCTGTAACAAGAAGAACGATTTTTGGACTGTAGATGTTACAGATTGAGACATTCCCCCCAGCCAGGTGCCAAACGTCTCGATCTGTAACAGTTAGACGTTCTCCAGGCCCCTAAACGTTACAGATTTAGACAAACCAGCGGCGCCCAAGCATTCGTCTCGATCTGTAACAGGTAGACCGGTGTTTTGCCCCCAAACGTTACAGATCGAGACAAAAAGGCAAAAGGCAAGGCAGGCGACAACTACCCATCCCCTACTCCCACTCCTGCTCGTAGATGCTGAGCGACTTCACGTACCGCCCCTGGGCGCCCATGATGTCGCGGATCAGGCGCAAAAAGAAGCTGATGCACGAGGTGTCAAAGCCATCCTGCATGTCCTCCGGATGCACCGCACCCGGCCCATCGACCGCCGTGTCACTCAGGCGCGCGATGTCATACAGATAGAGCTGTCCCGCCGCCAGCCAGACATCGTCGACGCAGGCGAGGCGCACCGCGATCGCGCCGTCGTTCCAATGCTCCTTTTGCACGATATGTGGGTCGTAGACGTCAAAGCGATGATCGGTGCGCGTGTCCTTCAGCACGACCATGCCGGACGCAGGATTCTTGTCCAAAATGCCAAAGCGCGAGAAATACTGCGTGTCGCGTACCTGCTCGAGCCGCTTGAGCGAGGCAGGCGAAAGCGATGCCGGCGGCTCATCAACATATAGCTCGAGCAGCGTTTTGCCATGGCGATAGGAGCGCTCGAAGAGCAGCCAATCGGTAAACGCCATGTTGTAGGCCATGATTTCGTTTTGAGAAGGTTCCTCGCAATAGCTGAGCCACGGGTCGACGATAATCTCGAACTGTTCGCGCGCCGGCTCCAGGAATTGAAACTTCCGCAGCATCCAAAATTGGGCCATGTCGGCAATATCGTTGCCGACGGCTTCAGCCAGCTCTGCTCGGTCAAAAGCGTGGTCAGTCATGGCATCCTCCTCAAACTGATGGACCTCAATTTGAGCTTACGAGGAGGGTGGGCAGCCACGACCAGTGCGGGCAAAATAGGCCCCCGGTTGCAAACCAGATGCCGACCAAACACTTGACGAAAAGCTTGACCGAAAATGCGCACCGCAACAAAACCGCAGGTAAACATAGACGGCCAACCTGCCCTTTTGAGCCAGATGCCCGCAGCCACCACAGAAACAACAGGTGACCACAGCCCGAAAAGTCGACAAATGAACATCCGTACGTCGAAAAACGAGCAAACTGCTCGCAAATCCGCAAGGAGTGTCCCCGAATGCCGACAGAAAAGGAACGTCCCCAACTGCCGGCACTTAGGGACGTTCCTTTTGTGCCGGCAGTTAGGGACAGCCCTTGCCGATTCGATTATTGAGTATCTCCGTGACTACTTTACAGTTCCAGCGCGTCGCCGACTTCGGCAGCACAGGCCTGGGCGTCGGCCATGGCGTTCACCACGAGCGAGCTGCCGTTGCGAGCGTCACCGGCAACATACACCGGCGCGGCATCCGCGGCGACGCCGTCGACACGCGCCGCAAGATGCGAGCCCTCGGCGGCCATCACAGGCAGCGGACGGCCAGCAGTGGCAACGGGCACGCCAACGGCGTCGAACACACTGTGCTCCGGACCCGTAAAGCCGCAAGCGATGAGCACCAGCTGCGCCGGCACCTCGTGCTCGGAGCCCGCAATGCGTTCGGGCTTGCCGGCCGACCAGTCCAGATCGACCACGCGCAGACCCGCAGCCGCACCCTTCTTGTCCAGCAGCACCTCGAGCGTATCCACGCCCCAGGCACGCATCTCGCCACCCATCGCAGCGATAGCCTCCTGCTGGCCGTAGTCGGTCTTCTTCACGTTGGGCCACTGCGGCCAGGGGTTGCTTGCCGCGCGCTTATCAGGCGCAGCCGGCAAAAACTCAAACTGGCGCACGCTGCGCGCGCCCTGACGCACCGCGGTACCCACGCAGTCGTTTCCAGTATCGCCACCGCCAATGACCACGACGTCCAGGCCGCGCGCGTCAATAGCAGGCTCACCGCCATCGAGCACCGAGACGGTCGAAGCCGTCAGGTAGTCCACGGCATACACCACGCCGGGCGCATCCACATTCGTAGCCGAAAGACCGCGGGGCGCACGAGCGCCGGCAGCCACCACGACGGCGTCAAAGCCATCGAGCTTGGCGGCAACCTTGGGATCGCTCACGTCGGCACTCAGCTCAAACACAATGCCAAGCTCACGCATAAGTGCCACGCGACGCTCGACCACGGACTTCTCGAGCTTCATGTTGGGAATGCCGTACATGAGCAGGCCGCCCGGGCGGTCGTCACGCTCAAACACCGTCACGCGGGCACCGCGACGCGCAAGCTCCCATGCTGTCACCAGGCCAGCCGGACCGGAACCAACCACGGCGACCGAGGGCGCGTCCTCCCCTGCCGGCTCAAAGCGACGCGGACCGCCGTTGGCCCACTCGTGGTCGCTGATTGCGCGCTCGTTATCGTGAATCGTTGTGGGCTGGCCATCAACCGAGCCCAGGTTGCACGCGGCCTCGCACAGCGCCGGGCACACGCGGCTCGTGAACTCGGGCATGGGCGAGGTGAGCGACAGGCGCTCGGCAGCCTCGTCCCAGCGGCCGCGGTACACCAGCTCATTCCACTCGGGAATCAGGTTGTGCAGCGGGCAGCCACTCGGGCGTGCCTTGCCAAAGCTCGCGCCCATCTGACAAAACGCCACACCGCACATCATGCAGCGGCTCGCCTGGGCACGGCGCGCATCATCGTCGAGCTCCACGTACAGCGGATCGAAATCGCGGCTGCGCTCCTCCACGGGGCGCAGCCCATGGGTCACGCGATCGATATCAAGAAAAGCACCGGGCTTACCCATGGCACTTACGCCTCCTTCTTGGTCGAAGCAACAGAGCTGGCGGCGGGCACAGCGCCAGCGACACCACCCACCACATCAAAGCGAGCGACATCGGCAGCGTCGGCGCGACCGGTCACAATGTCAAACGCCAGCTCCTCGGCCTGCGCATGCGTCTTACCGATGGCCTCGGCGGCAGCGACAATCGCCAGCACACGCTCGTACTCGGTCGGAATGACCTTCACAAAGTGCTTGCTCATCGTCTCAAAGCTGTAGAGCAGTTTGATGCCGCGCGGACTCTGCGTCGCGTCCACGTGCTCCTGGATGAGCTTGCGAATCTGTGCCAGCTCGCCGGCCGTCGGGGCTTTAAGCTCAACGCTCTCGTGGTTCACACGGGCATCGAGCGTGCCGTACTGGTCAAAGACATAGGCCACGCCACCCGTCATACCGGCGGCGAAGTTCTGCCCGACCTCGCCCAGGATGAGCGCCAGACCGCCCGTCATGTACTCGCAGCCATGGTTGCCGCAGCCCTCGACCACCACCGTGGCACCGGAGTTGCGTACACCAAAGCGCTGGCCTGCCAGGCCGTTAATGAAGCCACGGCCGCTCGTAGCGCCAAAGAACGCAACGTTGCCCACGATGATGTTTTCGTCGAACTTATAGGTCGCATGCGGGTTGGGGCGCACCGACACCTCGCCGCCCGAAAGGCCCTTGCCAAAGTAGTCGTTGGCGTCGCCGCACACGTTGAGCGTAATGCCGCGCGGCAGGAAGGCGCCAAAGCTCTGACCGGCCGATCCATCGCAATCGATGGTGATGGAGCTGGCGGGCAGGCCCTCGGGATGTGCCTTGGTCACCGCGTTGCCCAAGATGGTGCCCACGCAGCGGTTGACGTTGGCGATATCGGCGCGGAAGCGAATCGGGCGCAGGTGCGCGCGAGCGTCGGCCGTGTAGGGCACAAACAGCGTGGAGTCGAGCGTCTTGTCGAGCTCGCTGTCGGCAGCCATCTGCGGCAGGAAGTGACGACCGTCGGCACCCGGGATATGCGCACCGAACTCGCAGGTCGCGCTTGCCAGCACAGGCGACAGGTCGAGCAGGTTGGCCTTGCGGTTGCCCGGGACCTCGATCTGGCGCAAGCACTCGGGATGGCCGACCATCTCGTCGACGGTGCGGAAGCCCAGGCTCGCCATGACCTCGCGCAGCTGCTCGGCAACAAAGAGCATAAAGTGCTCGACATGCTCGGGCTTGCCGCGGAAGCCGCGACGCAGGCGACAGTTTTGCGTCGCGATGCCGGCGGGGCAGGTATCCTGCTGGCAGTCGCGCTGCATAAGGCAGCCCATCGAGATGAGCGGCATGGTCGCAAAGCCAAACTCCTCGGCGCCCAGCAGGCAGGCGACGGCAACATCGGTGCCGTCCATGAGCTTGCCGTCGGCCTCGAGCACCACGCGTGAGCGCAGGCCGTTTTGCAGCAGCGTCTGCTGGGCCTCGGCAAGGCCGAGCTCCAGCGGCAGGCCGGCGTGCCAAATGGAATCGCGCGCCGCGGCACCCGAGCCGCCATTGTGGCCGCTGATCAAGATCTTGTCGGCGGCACCCTTGGCCACACCGGTGGCGATGGTGCCGACGCCGGCCTCACTGACCAGCTTGACCGACACGCGCGCGCCGGGGTTGGCGTTCTTAAGATCGAAGATAAGCTCCGCCAGGTCTTCGATAGAGTAGATGTCGTGGTGCGGCGGAGGCGAGATCAGGCCGATGCCGGGCGTGGACTGGCGGACCTCGGCAATCCAAGGGTAGACCTTCTTGCCGGGCAGGTGGCCGCCCTCGCCGGGCTTGGCGCCCTGGGCCATCTTGATCTGAATCTCGAAGGCGCTGCACAGGTAGCGGCTCGTCACGCCAAAGCGCGCACTTGCCACCTGCTTGATCGCGGAGTTCTTGGAATCACCGTTGGCCAGCGGGGTCTCGCGACGCGGGTCCTCGCCGCCCTCGCCCGAGTTGGAGCGTCCGTGCAGGCGATTCATGGCGATGGCCATGCACTCGTGCGCCTCTTTGCTGATGGAGCCGTACGACATGGCGCCGGTGTTAAAGCGGCAGACGATGTTGAGCGCGGGCTCGACCTCGTCGAGCGAAACCGGCGTGCGGCCGCTGGCATTAAAGTCGAGCAAGTCGCGCAGGCGCACGGCACGGCCGGTACGGTGCAGACGGGCGCTGTACTCCTTAAAGGTGTCGTAGCTGTCCTCACGGCAGGCGGTCTGGAGCAGGTAGACGGTCTGAGGGTCGATCAGGTGATCCTCGCCGCCGAGCGGGCGCCACTTGGTCAGACCCAGCGTGGGCAGCTGATCGGGAGCCGGGCTCTTAAGGATAGCGAGCGCGGCGTCATAGCGCTCGTTTTGCTCGCGCTCGACGTCCTCGACACCCATACCGCCCACACGGCTCACCGTGCCGGCGAAGTACGCGTTGACGAACTCCAGCGTAAAGCCCACGGCCTCGAAGATCTGCGCGGAGTGGTAGCTCTGCACCGTGGAGATGCCCATCTTGGACATGATGGAGACGATGCCGGCGGTCGCAGCCTTGTTGTAGTTGGCGATGCCCTGCTCGGCCGTCACGTCCAGGTCGCCGTGTGCCGCCAGATCGCGGATGCACGCATGTGCGTTGTACGGGTAGATGCCGCTCGCGGAGTAGCCCACCAGTGCCGCAAAGTCGTGCGGAGACACGGCGTCGCCGCACTCCACCACGATGTCGGCAAAGGTACGCACGCCGGCGCGAATCAGGTGGTTGTGCACGCAGCCCACGGCGAGCAACGACGGCACGGGCACCTCGCCCGCAGCGGCACGATCGCTCAACACCACGATGTTCACGCCGTCGCGGACCGCAGCCTCAACGTCCTCGGCAAGCAGCTTGAGCGCAGCCTGCAGCGCGCCCTCGCCGGCATCGCGACGGTAGACGGCACGGAAACGGCGGGTCTTAAAGCCAACACGGTCGATGGCGCAGATGCGGTCGAACTCCTCCTCGTTGAGCAGCGGGCGCTCCAGGCGCACCAGCTGGCAGGCCGTACGGGAGTCCTCGAGCAAGTTGCCGTGGTTGCCCAGGTAGAGCGTGGTCGAGGTGACCATATGCTCGCGCAGGGCGTCGATGGGTGGGTTCGTGACCTGAGCGAACAGCTGATAGAAGTAGTCGAAGAACGAGCGCGTCTTTTTGGACAGGCAGGCCAGCGGCGCGTCGATACCCATCGAGGCAAGCGGGGCCTTGCCCTGCTGGGCCATGGGACGCACGACCTCGTCGACGTCATCCCAGTGGTAGCCGAGCTTGGCCATGCGCACGGCGGCGGGCACCTCGGCGTCCTCGGCGGACGCTGCCGCAACGGGCTCATCGAGCGCGTCAACGGTCAGCGTCTCCTCGGCAATCCAATCGCGGTAGGGCTTTTCCTTGGCGTAACGGGCGCGCAGCTCGTCGTTGTAGATGACGCGGCCGCGGGCAAAATCGACCTCGAGCATCTGGCCCGGCCCCAGACAGCCGCTCGTCAGGATGTTCTCGGGGCTCACCTCGATGGTGCCCACCTCGCTTGCCAGCATAAAACGACCGTCGCGCGTCACATAATAGCGGGCGGGACGCAGGCCGTTACGGTCGAGGGCGGCGCCCAGGGTACGGCCATCGGTAAAGGCGATAGCGGCAGGACCGTCCCACGGCTCCATGAGCATGGACTGGTAAGCGTCGTAGGCGCGGCGTTCCTCACCCAGGTTGTCGTTGTGGTCCCATGGCTCGGGCAGCAACATGGACGCGGCACGCGTGAGCGGACGGCCGTTCATGACCAAGAATTCGAGCACGTTGTCCAGAATCGCGGAGTCGGAGCCCTCGCGGTTGATGATCGGCATCACGCGCTCAAGATCATGCTGCAGCACGGGGCTGTACAGGTTGGGCTCGCGGGCACGAATCCAGTTGACGTTACCCTTGAGGGTGTTGATCTCGCCGTTGTGGATGATAAAGCGGTTGGGGTGCGCACGCTCCCAGCTGGGCGTGGTGTTGGTGGAGTAGCGCGAGTGGACGAGCGCCACGGCCGTTTTGACGGCGGCATCGTTGAGATCGATGAAGAAGCGGCGCATCTGCGTGGCGACGAGCATGCCCTTGTACACGATAGTGCGCGAGCTCATGGAGCACACGTAGAAGATCTTGTCGCGCAGGGCGAACTCGGCGTCGGCCTTCTTCTCGATGGTGCGGCGGCACACGTACAGGCGGCGCTCAAAGGCGTCACCCGCCGGCGTATCGTCGGGACGGCCCAGGAAGGCCTGCAAGATGGTGGGCATGCAGGCACGCGCCGTCTCGCCCAGGTCGTGCGGGTCGACGGGCACCTCACGCCAAAAGAGCAGCGGCACGCCGGCCTCGGCGCAACCCTCCTCAAACACGCGGCGGCCATCCTCTACGCCCTTGTCATCCTGCGGAAAGAACAGCATGGCCACGCCATAGTCGCCCTCTGCCGGCAGAATCTGGCCGCACTTTTGAGCCTCTTTGCGGAAAAAGTGATGCGGAACCTGGAACAGGATACCGGCACCGTCGCCGGTATTCTTCTCGAGTCCCGTGCCGCCGCGGTGCTCCAAGTTAACCAGAATGGACAGCGCGTCATCCAGAATCTGATGATGGCGCTCGCCATTGATATCGGCAAGAGCGCCGATGCCGCATGCATCGTGGTCGAATTCGGGGCGATAAAGGCCCTGCTGCTGAGCGGAATCTGCCTGCATCGCGATCCTCCCCTAGGTGTTTAGACAGTCAGTTGACTAGGCATACTAGGAGCATCGCCGGCCCGCTGTGTTTCCCGCCCGTTTCGAAACAATCGCGTAACGCACACCTTACGAGTGGGCACCGCCGACCTCAAGGGCGACAACATAGGCCCCAAGTTCGACCTGTAAACTCACCGCTTCAAACATCTCAATCTGTAACAGTAAGACCCAATTTCGACGACTAACTGTTACAGATTGAGATGTTTTCGAGAGACGGTTCCGAATGTCTCAATCTGTAACATGAAGGGCCGGTTTTTGCAGCTAACTGTTACAGATCGAGATTTTCCATAGGACCATTTCTTCCTGTCTCGATCTGTAACACCTAGGCCCAATTTCCATCCCTAGTTGTTACAGATCGAGACATTTCGGCAGCCCTCTTTCACCATCCCATTCAAATACAACAATTTTGTTAGTCTTGGTTAACTTTTAAGCTTAAAACGGGTATCCTTTGCGGCGTCAAGCAAACGGCACACAGGAGCGCACCATGCTCAACCATCTCAAACAACACTTTGGCTCCCGACGCACCGGTGGTCACGGAGGCCTAGACATTGCGCGGCATATCGGCCCCGGGCTGCTCGTGACCGTCGGCTTTATCGACCCGGGCAACTGGGCCTCCAATATGGCCGCGGGCTCGCAGTTTGGCTACGCGCTGCTGTGGATCGTCACGCTGTCCACGATTATGCTCATCGTGCTGCAGCACAACGCGGCGCACCTGGGTATCGCCACGGGCGCCTGCCTTGCCGAGGCCACGACACGTTACCTCCCCCGCTTCGTCGGGCGTACGGTGCTCGCCAGCGCCTATCTCGCGACCATCGCCACCGCCATGGCCGAAGTCCTGGGCGGCGCGATTGCCCTTCAAATGCTCTTTGGGCTGCCCGTGCGCGCGGGCTGCGTCATCGTGGCGGCAGTATCGATGGCGATGCTCATGACGAACTCCTACAAGCATGCCGAACGCTGGATCATCGCCTTCGTAGGCGTGGTAGGCCTCTCGTTTTTGGCCGAGCTTGCACTAGTCAAGGTCGACTGGCCGCAAGCCGCCGCAAGCTGGATCACGCCCAGTATGCCCACTGGCTCTGCCGCGATTATCGTGAGTGTCCTGGGTGCGGTCGTTATGCCCCACAACCTTTTTCTGCACTCCGAGGTCATCCAATCCATGCACTTCGAAGGCCAAGGCGAGCAGGTTATCGAAGAGCGTCTGCGCTACGAGCTCTTCGACACGCTCTTTTCGATGGGCGTGGGCTGGGCAATCAACTCGGCCATGGTCATCCTGGCCGCAACGACCTTCTTTGCGCACGGCATGGTCGTAGACGACCTCGCCGTCGCAGCGGCCACGCTCTCCCCCATCTTGGGCCCGGCGAGCTCGACCATCTTTGCGGTAGCGCTGCTGTTCGCGGGCCTCTCGAGTAGCGTGACGGCGGGCATGGCGGCGGGAACCATCACTGCGGGCATGTTCGACGAGGAATACGATATCCACGACCGACATTCCTCGATCGGGGTGGCGGCCTGTTTCGTCGGCGCAGTGACGGCGTGCCTGGTCGTCCCAAATCCTTTTGAAGGTCTCATCTGGAGTCAGGCACTGCTGTCGCTTCAGCTACCGATTACGGTCTTTGTGCTCATACGGCTCACCAGTTCACCCCGCGTTATGGGCAAATACGCCAATTCGCGCCCGCTCAACGCGCTGCTCGTAGGGATTGGCGCCGTCGTGACGATTCTCGATGTCGTGTTGTTGACAGGGATGTAATGGGGCGGGGCACCTATCTAGGCAAACGCCTCGATCTGTAACATCTAGAGCCGCTTTTGATGTCTAGATGTTACAGATCGAGATCATTCCGAGGGACAGCTCCGTTTGTCTCAATCTGTAACAAGTGGACCCAATTTTCACCGTTAGATGTTACAGATTGAGACCTTCTGCCGGACGGTTTTGGTTTGTCTCGATCTGTAACAGGAAGACCCGTTTTGAGCCGTTAGACGTTACAGATTAAGACAAAAGGTCGGCCGGACTCACAACAGACAGGATCGGCCAACAGCAACCGTGATCCCTTGGGGGCGGAGAAAAAGGGTCCCGGCCGGGATATCCGACCGGGACCCTTGGACAGAGCTATATGTTGCCGTGAGCCGCGTGCCGACGAGCTACTCCTCGACGAGCTCAAACTGATCGGGACCGACGCCGCAGACCGGGCACACGTAGTCCTCGGGCAGCTCGGGCGTGTCGACCTCAACCTCGTAGCCACAAACGATGCACACGAACTTATACGTCTTCTTCTCCTCAGCCATGATGTTCTCCTCTCGAACGCGACTGGTGATGTACTTCGCTTATTAGTATATGTTATCAATAATATAATGCAAGTATTTTTAGAACATTTCTAGCCTTGATACGAAGACGCCTTCGGAGGAGTCTTGCCCTTCAGGACCTTATGGTAGTAATCGTAGGTGAGCGGCGTCTCGTCGCTCAGGCGCTCGGCATCCTCGACCTCGCCGATAAACAGTAGATGCGTACCCACATCCACAGTGTCGATCAAACGGCAGCTAAACAGGGCCGTCGCGTGCTCGGGCACATAGGGCATGCCCAGAGCCGTCTCGCGGGTCTCGTATTTGGCAAACTTGTCATAATCGCCGCTGGTGCGGAACCCAAAGTTACCGATGTAGAGCATGTCGGCGGTCTGATCGATCACGGTCAGTGCGAACGCTTTGGCCGATGCGATGAAGCCCGAGGTAACGTTGTCCTTGTTCACTGCAACCGAAATGCGCGGCGGCATGGACGTCACCTGCACCGCTGTGTTGATAACGCAGCCGGCACGCAGCCCGTCTGCCGCGGCGCTCACCACGTACAGGCCGCTCGGCATGGTAAAGAACGCAGTTTTGTCCATAACGATCACTCCCCTAGCTCGGGTTGGAACCTCATGGATGTATGTACCCACAAAAAAGGCAGCGCCCATAACGGACGCCACCTTTGAAACATATGTGTCAGAACAGTAAGAAAGATGAGACACCCGCAGCTGCGGTGAAATAGGGACTGAATAGCCCCTCAAACAGGCAAACCAGTCCGTATTCCACCGCAACTTATGAAGGACGGTCAGCGGTTGCGTTCCTTGAGGGCGCGGTCGATCTCGCGTTGGACATCACGCTTGGCCATGTCCTCGCGCTTGTCGTAGAGCTTCTTGCCGCGACCCAAGCCCAGCAGCAGTTTTACGCGACCGTCGGTATTAAAGTAGAGCTCCAACGGAACCAGCGCATAACCACGGTTGCGAAGTTTGCCGTCAAGAAAGTCGATCTCCTTGCGGTGCAGCAGCAGACGGCGCCGACGGTCGGGATCGCGATTCCACACGCCACCATGGCTATAAGGGTGGATATGCAGGCCGACGAGCCAGCACTCCCCACCACGAATCAGTGCGAAGGTATCGGTAATCTGGCACGCGCGCTCGCGAATCGACTTGACCTCGGTACCGCTCAGCTCAATACCGCACTCAAACGTCTCATCGATAAAGTACTCGTGATGTGCCGAGCGATTCTTGGAAATGAGCTTGCGCTCGCGCTTACTGGGCATCGCCGGCCTCCTTGGCGCCATCGGCGTTTGAGCCCGCAGCCTCGCGCTTTGCCTTGCGCTCGGCGTTAAGCTCGGCATCACTCTCGCGCACCAGCTTGATAATCGCCGCGCACGCCTCTTCGCCCACCAAGTCGCGGGCACGGACCGTCAGGCGCGTAGCCTCCTGCTTGTCGCCGTCGCTCGCAGCGTCGGTCGCGCACATGATCAGGCAGATGGCGATCTCGGCCGAAGGCGAGGTCGGCACGCCCTGCAGGGCGAGCTCACCCATCACATGGTCGTCACTCTCGTCCGCGGCATC
>DXMJ01000003.1:0-77659 GCA_019414265.1 Collinsella sp.
GGATGCGAACGGCGCGATAGGCTGCCATCGAGGCGGCGCCCCTCGTCGTGGTCTCGTAAGTTTCAACAGCGGTTTCGGTCATGGCGTCCACGTCCTTTCCGTTTTGGGTGGCGACGGTATGGAGCCTAGGGCGCGGGGCTTTCCCAGGGGTGCAGGACACTCCGGGCGGTCGGTAGTCGTCGGCAAGCGGCGGGTCGAGTTTTCAACAGCCCTGCTCAACTGACCAAAATCTTGCCAAAAGCTTGACGGATACTGTTGAAAAAAGCGCCCCTCGGCTTGCCGAGAGGCGCTGGCGTGATGCGCTGGAACGCGTTCGGTGGCGCTGTGGCGATTAGAAGTCGGCGTTGCCCACGGTGCGCGGGTGCGGCAGGACGTCGCGGATGTTGCCCACGCCGGTCAGATACATGACCAAGCGCTCGAAGCCCAAGCCGTAGCCGGCGTGCTTGCAGGAACCGTAGCGGCGCAGGTCAAGGTAGTACTTGTACTGCTCGGGATTCATGCCCAGGTCCTTGATGCGGGCCTCGAGCAGATCCAGGCGCTCCTCGCGCTGGGAGCCGCCGATAATCTCGCCGATACCGGGAACCAGGCAGTCGGCGGCGGCGACGGTCTTGCCGTCCTCGTTCATGCGCATGTAGAACGCCTTGATCTCGGCCGGGTAGTCGGTTACGAAGGTCGGTCGCTTAAAGTGCTCCTCGGTCAGGAAACGCTCGTGCTCGGTCTGCAGGTCGATGCCCCAGCTGACGGGGTAATCAAACTGGTGGCCAGCAGCGACTGCCTGCTCCAGGATTTCGACAGCCTCGGTGTAGGTAACGCGGGCAAAGTCGGAGTTTGCCACATGGTCCAGGCGCTCGATCAGGCCCTTGTCCACAAACTTGTTGAGCATATTGAGCTCGTCGGGGCAGGTAGCCATAACGTCCTTAAGGACGTACTTGAGCATGGCCTCGGCGTTATCCATGTAGTCGTTCAGGTCGGCAAAGGCCATCTCGGGCTCGATCATCCAAAACTCGGCGGCGTGGCGCGTGGTGTTGGAGTTTTCGGCGCGGAAGGTGGGGCCAAAGGTGTACACGTCGCCAAAGGCCATGGCAAAGTTCTCGGCATTGAGCTGGCCGGACACGGTAAGGCTCGCGTGCTTGCCAAAGAAGTCCTGGCTCCAGTCGACCTCGCCGGACTCGGTGAGGGGCGGATTTTTGGGGTCGAGCGTGGTCACGCGGAACATCTCGCCGGCGCCCTCGCAGTCACTCGTGGTGATGATGGGGGTGTTGACGTAGACAAAGCCCTGCTCCTGGAAGAAGCGGTGGATGGCGGCAGCCGCGACAGAACGGATGCGGAACACGGCGCGGAACAGGTTGGTGCGCGGGCGCAGGTGCTGCTGGGTGCGCAGGAACTCGACGGTTGCGCGCTTCTTCTGCAGCGGGTAATCCGGGGCGCTGACGCCCTCGACCTCGATGGAGGTGGCAGAAAGCTCGAAGGGCTGGGGCGCATCGGGGGTCAGCTTGACGGTGCCGGTGCAAATGAGTGCGGCCGAGACGTTTTGATGGGCGATCTCGTCGTAGTTGTCGAGTGCCTCGCGGTTCATGACGACCTGCAGGTCGCGGAAGCAGCTGCCGTCGTTGAGCGTAACAAAGCCAAAGTTCTTCATGTCGCGGATGGACTTGACCCAGCCGGCGACGGTGACGGTCTGGCCGCCAAGCGACTCGGCATCGGCGTAAAGCTGCGCGATTTTGGTGCGGTTCACGTATCCTCCCATAACGGTTGAATGATAGTTATCCATACAGTTCGATATTCTAGCAGCTCGGCTCATTTGGGCTATACAGATAAGGCATTGGCGGGATGGTTTTTCAAACGAAAAGCGCCCACGGCAAATGCTCGTGGGCGCTTTTCGTGTTGCCTTTTGGCTGTGTGGCGCGGGGCCTGGCTACTTGGTCTTGGCTACCAGCAGCGGGTCGCCCAGCTTGACGAGCGGGTTGCCGCCGATAAGCGTTCCGGACTCGCCGACATGGTCGATGCTCTTAAGACGATCGAGCTCGGAGATGATGACGGTCACGATGTCCTCGTGGCCGGCGGCCTTGATGGCCTCGCGATCGAAGCTGATGAGCGGCTGGCCGGCCTTGACCGTGTCACCCATCTCGACAAAGCGGGCAAAACCCTTGCCGTTCATTTCCACGGTGCCCAGGCCAACATGGATGAACACGCGAAGACCGTCCTCGGTGATCATGCCGATGGAGTGGTTGGTGACGGTGGTGGCGCCGATACGGCCGTTAGCGGGGGCGTAAATGGTGCCGGTAATGGGCTCGATGCCGTAGCCCTGGCCGAGCATGCCCGAGGCGATGGTCTCGTCGGGAACCTCACTCAGATTGACGAGCACGCCGTTGACGGGAGCGTAGATGACGCCTTCGCGGGTGGCGAAGCTTGCTGCGGGCGGAACGGACGCCTCGCCCGACGAAGTGAACGTGGACTTGAGCGAATCGAGCAGACCCATAGATGCCTCCAACGTATCAGGCGTGCATGTTGCACGCGTGTGGTTTGCCGGAAACGTTTCGTACGTGTTTCCCAGCATGGTCAGCGCTCCTATTTTACGCTGCTTAACGATGCCTCTGAACAGCGATTTTGTGATATATCAGTTGAAGGCCAACTCATTGCGGGGGTGTTTCTGCGCCGCGGGCTCAAGTGGGGTACGCTAAGGTGCGAAAAACGAGTGCGCACGAATCGCACGGAGGGAGCACCTATGATTATTGAGAACCATGCGCTGTGGGGCGAGGAGCCGACCGAGGATTATCCGGCGACGTTTACGTATCTGGGTGCCGAGCCGCTGCCCGACAAGCCCAATGGCCGCCGCCCCGCGGTGATCATCTGCGGCGGAGGCGGGTTTACGCATATCGCTCCGCACGAGCAGGACCCGGTGGCGTTTGCGTTTTTGGACCGCGGCTACCAGGCCTTTGTGCTCAACTATGTGACGAGCGCCACGGGCGACGTGAGCTTTCCGCACCCGCAGGCGGACCTCGCCAAGATGGTCGCTACCGTGCGCGCCAACGCCGACGAGTGGCATGTCGATCCCAAGCGCGTGTGCATCGTGGGTTTCTCGGCGGGCGGCATGATCTGCGCCTCGTTGGCAACGCAGTGGAAGACCGGACCCTTCGCGGGCCTTGCCGGGGCTCGTCCGGAGGATATTCGTCCCGACGCCGTGGTGCTGGGCTATCCGTTGCTCGACCTTGCCTATGTGCGCGATATGCAGACGCGCGACCCGCGCATCGACCTGCGCGTGCCCAAGACGGGTGGCAAGACGGGGCGCGATTTGCTCAACGACTATCTGTCGATGGTGACGGGCGGCGAGGCGACCGATGAGCACCTGGCCGACATTTGCCCTACCACGCACGTTTCGCGTCAGATGCCCCCGACCTTTGTGTGGGGCGTTTCGGACGACAAGACGGCGCCGGTCGCGCAGGTCTACCCGTTTGCGCAGCGCATGGCCGAGGAGGGTGTTGCATGCGAGATGCACGTCTTTGACCAGGGTGGCCACGGCCTTTCGCTCGGCAACGCCAATACCGCGGTCGACAACGAGGACAAGCAGGTTTCCGTCCGTCCCTGGATCCGTCTGGCCTTCCGCTTCCTGGAACGCCATATGTAAAAGTAGACTACTTGCCCGTTTCAAAAAGTCTGCTTAGAGGAGGAGCCATGCTTGAGGGTACGTATGTGGTTTTGGCCCAGACGCCGGTGGGGAGCAAGCGCGGCGAGGTGACGTTTTCACATGGGGTGAACGGCGCGCTCAGGGCAGTACTAAACGTCAGGGGCCTCAATATCGCTCTCTCGGGTGCCCGCGCTGAGTGCGATTTCTTTGAGCTCTCGGGTACTATCTCCCACGTCTTGATGGGCAAGGCGCCCTTTACATGCACGGGGTCGGTTGAGGGTGATCGACTCACTGCTACCGCGCGGTCGGGTTCCATTTCGATCTCGCTGAGCGGTATGCGCAAAGAGCTTTCGGGGCGCACCGCATAAAGTTTGCGCAGGTAAACATCGGTATTTGACTTTATAAAATAGTTCAGAGCGCTATCATTTGTCGTTACGAGTTGGTTAGCCCCGGTAAACGGTTAACCGCGTCTAACGAAAGGATGAGCGCGTGAAGCTCGATACACTCGAGATTGGAAAGGACGCCGTTGTCGCATCGGTGGCATCGGACGATCAGGCACTCCGACAGCATATTTTGGACATGGGCCTAACTCCGGGCACCGAAGTTACCATGATGAAGTATGCCCCCATGGGCGATCCGCTCGAGATTCGCCTGCGCGGCTACGAGTTGACGCTGCGCAAGGACGATGCCGCACGCATTGAGCTCGTGGATGTGCACGACACCGATACCGGCCCGCGCGTTAACGCCGCAATCGGCACGACGGATCACCCGGCCCTGGGCGAAGGGACGTATTCGCCTCGTGCTGCCAAGACGGCCGTGCCCGAGGGCGCACCGCTGCATTTTGCCCTCGCCGGCAACCAAAACTGCGGTAAGACCACGCTGTTCAACCAGCTTACGGGCTCCAACCAGCACGTCGGTAACTTTCCCGGCGTGACGGTCGACCGCAAGGACGGCACCATCCGTAACCATCCCGAGGCAAGCGTTACCGACCTGCCCGGCATCTATTCGCTGTCTCCGTACACGGGCGAAGAGATCGTCAGTCGCCAATTTATCCTGGACGAAAACCCCGATGCCATCATCGACATTATCGACGCCACCAACATCGAACGTAACCTGTACCTGACACTGCAGCTCATGGAGCTCGACCGCCCCATGGTCATCGCGCTCAACATGATGGACGAGGTGACCGCCAATGGTGGTGCCGTAGACGTCAACCTGCTCGAGAGCCTGCTGGGCGTGCCTGTTGTTCCCATTAGCGCTGCCCGCAACGAGGGCATTGGCGAGTTGGTGGATCATGCCTTGCACGTGGCGCGGTTCCGCGAGCGCCCCGGTCGCCTGGACTTCTGCGCGCCCGATGGTCCAGACGGCGGCGCGCTGCATCGCTGCATTCACGGCATCGCCAACCTTATCGAGGACCATGCCGCGACGGCGCATATCCCGGTGCGTTTTGCGGCGACCAAGCTGGTTGAGGGCGACGAGCTGGTGACCGAGGCGCTTCATCTGGACCGTAACGAACTTGACGCCATCGAGCACATCATTACCCAGATGGAGGGTGAGGCCGGTACCGACCGTCTATCTGCACTGGCTGACATGCGCTTCGGCTTTATCGGCGACGTGTGTGGGCGCTGCGTCGTCAAGCCGCACGAGAGCCGCGAGCACGTGCGTTCCGTCAAGATCGACCGCATCCTGACGGGTCGCTACACGGCCATTCCAGCGTTCCTGGTGATCATGGGTCTCGTCTTTTGGCTGACGTTTGGCGTGATCGGCGCGGCGTTGCAGGGACTTATGGAGGACGGCATCGCTGCCATCATCGCCTCGGCCGATGCGGGCCTCAAGGCGTTCGGCACCAACGACGTGGTGCGCTCGCTGGCTGTCGACGGCGTGCTTACGGGCGTGGGCAGCGTGCTGACCTTCCTGCCGATTATCGTCGTGCTCTTTTTGTTCCTCTCCATTCTGGAAGACTCCGGCTACATGGCGCGTGTGGCCTTTGTCATGGATAAAGTGCTGCGTCGCTTTGGCCTGTCGGGCCGCAGCTTCGTGCCTATGCTCGTCGGTTTTGGCTGCACCGTGCCGGCTATCATGTCGACCCGTACGCTCCCATCCGAGCACGACCGCAAGATGACGGTCATGCTCACGCCGTTCATGAGCTGTTCGGCCAAGTTGCCGGTCTACGGTCTGCTGTGCGGGGCATTCTTCCCGCAGGCGACAGTTCCCGCCATGGTCTCGCTCTATCTGATTGGTATCGTGGTCGGCTGCATTGCCGCCCTGGTGCTCAACCGCACGGCATTTAAGGGCGACCCGGTGCCGTTTATCATGGAGCTTCCCAATTACCGCCTGCCGAGCGTCAAGACGACGGTGATGCTGGCATGGGATAAGGCCAAGGACTTTATTACCAAGGCCTTTACCATTATCTTTGCCGCCACCGTGGTCATCTGGTTCCTCCAGACGTTCGATATCCGCTTTAATGTGGTCGCCGATCAGTCGCAGAGTCTGCTTGCCGGTCTGGGTAGCATCATCGCGCCGGTGTTGGCCCCACTCGGTTTTGGCGACTGGCGTGCGTCGACGGCGCTCGTCACCGGACTCATTGCCAAGGAGAGCGTCATCTCGACGCTCACGGTGCTTTTGGGCGCAACGTCGCCCGCGGCGCTGTCGACCATGTTTTCGCCGTTTACCGCCTACGTGTTCCTGGTCTTTACGCTGCTGTACCCGCCCTGCGTAGCGGCAATCGGCGCCGTCAAGAGCGAGTTGGGCGCGCGCTATGCCGTGGCCGTGTTCGCGTTTCAGGTGACGGTCGCCTGGATCGTGGCGTTTGTCGTGCATTCGGCGGGCATATTGCTGGGGCTGGCTTAGTTATTTATTGATGGCGCAACCTCTGTGTATTGAGTTGATTACGGCCCCGCATCTGTTGCTGACGGATGCGGGGCCGTT
This sequence comes from Collinsella sp., assembly GCA_019414265.1. Classification (GTDB taxonomy): domain Bacteria; phylum Actinomycetota; class Coriobacteriia; order Coriobacteriales; family Coriobacteriaceae; genus Collinsella. Next base: position 6,554 of record DXMJ01000003.1, read on the forward strand.
GCTATATAATCGCCCATCGCTCAAGACAATCGGAGGGGGTTCCTACATGACTCAGGCAAGACAAGATGGCATCTCGCTCAAGCAGTGGCTCCCGCTTATCGGGCTTGCCTGCTGTTCGTTCGTGTTCAACACATCAGAGTTCATGCCCATTGGCCTTCTGACTGATATTGCCGCATCGTTCTCGCTCACCGAGGCCCAGGCAGGCATCATGATTTCGGTCTACGCCTGGGGTGTCATGCTGCTGTCGCTGCCACTCATGGTGTTTGCCTCGCGCTTTGAGTTCAAGCGGATGCTGCTGGGCGTTTTGGCCGTGTTTTCGCTCGGCCAGTTCTTGTCCGCCTTGGCGCCCACCTATCCTATTTTGGTTTGCGCGCGTCTGGTGGTCGCCTGCGCGCATGCCGTGTTCTGGTCGGTCGCCTCGATCATGGCTTCGCGCCTGGTCGACACCCGCCATGGGGCGCTCGCCATCAGCATAATCGCCACGGGCTCGTCCATCGCGCAGATTTTTGGCCTGCCGATCGGCCGCGCCATCGGGCTGGCCGTGGGCTGGCGCATGACATTCGCCGTGGTCGGTGCCTTCTCTGCCGCCGCGGTGGTGTACCAAGCCGCGGTGTTTCCGGCTATGCCGGCGGGTGAGCGCTTTACCGTCAAACAGCTGCCCGTGCTGCTCAAGAACCCGTTCCTGATCGCGCTCTACGCGGTCACGGTCTTTATGGCAACCGGCTATTATGCGGGTTACAGCTATATCGAGCCGTTCCTGGCGCAGGTCGCGCACGTCGACGCAAGCGCTATTACCATGACGCTGACGGCGTTCGGCTGCTCTGGTCTGCTCGGAAGCTGGCTGTTCGGCCGTCTGTTCGATGGGCATCGCTTCCCGTTCTTGGCTATCACGCTCTCCGGCGTGCCGGTGGCTCTGCTGCTCATGGGTCCGGTTGCACCGTCGCTCGTCGCCGTTCTCGCTGTTTGCGCGCTATGGGGCTGCTGCGCCACGGCCTTTAACGTGGCGTTTCAGGCCGAGCTCATCAAGTACACACCGGCGGATTCGTCGGCCGTCGCCATGTCGATCTTCTCGGGCCTGTTCAATCTGGGTATCGGCACGGGCACCGCAATCGGTGGCGCCGTGGTTTCGGGTCCCGGTATCGCTTGGATTGGCTTCGCGGGCGGGGCGATTACCGTCGTGGGCGTCATCCTCGCCATCACGGTGCTGTTCCCGGCCATACGCCGCGCAAAGCCCGTCGCCTAATCACGTCCCCTCATCAGCTGCGGTGGAATAGCTCCTGTTTAAGGCCTCTGAAGGCCCAAGCAGGAATTATTTCACCGCAACTTATTTTGGGGGAGGGGATACGCGGCGGGCATACAATGGATGTCGTTGTGTTGAGCTTACCGGGAGGTTGCTATGTGGGCATACGAGACGACGTTCTATCAGATCTATCCGCTGGGCTTTTGCGGAGCTCCGCGCGAAAACGCCGCGCCCGTTGCCGAAGATGAGCTCGCCCAGGCTGCCAACGCAGCGCCCAACCCCGATGCGCCCATCATGAAGATCGCCCAATGGGCCGACTACCTGCAAGAGCTCGGCATCGGTGCTGTGCTCATTAACCCGCCGCTCGAATCCGACGGCCATGGCTACGACACGCGCAGCCTGCGCCATATCGACCGTCGCCTGGGTGGGGATGCCGATTTTGCCGCTGTATGCGAGACGCTGCACGCCCATGGCATCCGCGTGGTGCTCGATGCGGTCTTCAACCATGTGGGCCGTGGCTTTTGGGCCTTCCGCGATGTGCAGGAGCGCAAGTGGGACTCGCCCTACAAGGATTGGTTCCACATCAGCTTTGACGGCGACTCCTGCTATGGCGATGGCTTTTGGTACGAGGGCTGGGAAGGCCATTTTGAGCTCGTGAAGCTCAACCTGCAAAACCCCGCCGTGGTCGATTACCTGCTCGAGTCCGTGCGCCGTTGGGCCGACGTCTTTGGCGTCGACGGCCTGCGCCTGGACGTTGCCTATATGCTCGACCGCGACTTTATGCGCCGCCTGCACGCCTTTGCCCGTGAGCTCAAGCCCGACTTTGTGCTGATCGGCGAGACGCTCCACGGCGACTACAACCAGATCGTCAACGACGAGATGCTCGACTCCTGCACCAACTACGAGTGCTACAAGGGCCTGTACTCCAGCTTTAACTCGGTCAATATGTTCGAGATCGCGCACTCGCTGCACCGCCAGTTTGGCGGTGACCCGTGGTGCATTTATCGCGGCAAGCATCTGCTGTCGTTTGTCGACAACCACGATGTGCCGCGCCTGGCGAGCATCCTTACCGACAAGTCCTGTCTGCGCCCCGCTTATGGCATGCTCTTTGGCATGCCGGGCATTCCGTGCGTCTACTATGGCAGCGAGTGGGGGATTCCTGGCGAAAAGGGCGGCCCCGATGGTGACTGGGCGCTGCGACCTGCGCTCGATGAGCCTGCGCCCAACGAGCTGACGGCCTTCATCAAGCAGCTCGCGCACCTGCGCTCGGCAGACGACGCGGCGGCCCGTGCCCTCAACTATGGTGCCTATCGCAACGTGGTGATTCAGAACAAGCAGCTGCTGTTCGAGCGCGCCTGCGACGACGCGACGGTGCTCGTGGCGGTCAATGCCGTGAACGAGCCCTATACCTTTGGAGCCGGCGAGCTCAACGGCTCCTTTGCCGACCTACTTGCCGACGATGCGCCCACGGTCGAGCTTACGGGTACCCTCGAGCTTGCACCCTATGAGGTGCGCTATCTACTGAGGGCCTAGCCCATGCCTGTGTCCGACGAGGGCTATCAACATATTGAGCATGGGTTTGAACCCGTGTTTGACGAGCGCTCGCGCGTTTTGGTGCTCGGATCGTTTCCCTCGGTGCTTTCGCGCGCCAACGCCTTTTATTACGGCAACCCTCAGAATCGCTTTTGGCGTGTGATGGCCGTGTGCCTCGGTGCGCCCGTGCCGCCCAACGAGGGAGACTCTTTGGCGAGCGGCGAGCCCGCGACGCTCGACGCCTCGGTTGCTGCCAAGCGATCCATGCTGCTTAACGGTGGCGTAGCCCTGTGGGATGTGATCGAGAGCTGCGACATTAAGGGCTCGAGTGACGCTAGCATCAAAAACGTTGTGCCGGCACATATTGAACGCATTGTGGATGCCACGCCGATCGAGATCGTTGTCTGCAACGGCGGCACGGCCGGACGGCTCTACAAACGCTATCTACAAGAGCGGACGGGGCTACCCGCCATCGTGCTGCCGTCGACGAGTCCTGCCAACGCGGCGTGGCGTTTGGAGCGGCTTGTCGAGCGTTGGAGTGAAGCCGTTGACTGGGCAGCTCATTAATTTAGATTATTGATTGAGTGCGGGCGCCGAGGTGTTTCAGAACGCCTCGCCAGATCGGCACGGGCACGGCTGGCTCGGCGCAAGCCATGCCGTCGGCGTCGACGTCCTCGGCATTACCACCACCAAGTCGCTGCGCATGCTCAACCGAACAGCCCATACGAACGGCGCCTACGAGCTTGTCCATCGCTTCCGAAAACGGTCGCCGCAAGAGTCCCATGCGCGGTGAGTGACGAAGCGCCGCGAAGCCGCTGCCGGTACAGGCGACAACGCCGCCGCACCATGACAGCCCACGAAGGTCGCACGCCGCTCGCAGACGCACGACGAGCCCGTGTGCTCGCTCCAGGCCGCCGATGTCGGCCTGGACAACAACGTAGGCACGCGTCCCTGCGCCGCCAAAGCGGTCGAGCACCTGCTCAATGGGCGCCATCGCTTCATCATTGGGTGCATCTTCAACGGCGAACACAATGCCATCGGCGGTACCGGCAACGCTGCCGGCATCATCCGCCTCCAAGTCGACTGGATGGGGGAGTGCGGTGCCGGAAATCTGTGCATAGGCGGCGATGGCATCCTGCAGGTCCCAGAGCAAAAACTCAAGATCGGCGCTCTTGGGAATACTGATATACGCAATGGTTTGCAGCGTTTTTGGTACATCGCCGCGTGCGGTCGTCTCCATGCCGCCTTCTTTCCGGTTGGTTTCCGTTTAGGTTACACCGTCCGGCGGCGTCCCGCCGCGCTATCCTAGTGCAACCCTTACGAAAGGAACGTCATGCGTCTGCCCATGAACACCTCGCTTGCCACGCTTAAGCCCTCCGGTATCCGCCGGATCAACGCGCTCGCCGCCCAGCATCCGGGGTGCATCGCGCTCGCGCTAGGTGAGCCCGATTTTCCCACGCCCGATGTGATTAGCGCCGAGGTGACTGCTTCGTTGGACCGCGGCGACACGCACTATCCGCCCAACAACGGTCGCCCCGCCCTGCGTGAGGCGTTATCTGCCTACATGGGGGACGCGGGCCTTATGTTTTCGGCCGACGAGGTCATCCTGACCGACGGCGCGACCGAGGCCCTGTCGGCAACATTTATGGCTATGCTCAACCCCGGCGACGAGGTCATTATTCCCACGCCGGCCTTTGGCCTGTACGAAAGCATCGTTGTGGCCAATCACGCCAAAGCGGTCTTTTTGGATACGGGGCCTGCGCAATTTCAGATTGACGAGGATGCGCTTCGCGCCTGTGTGACCCCGGCGACCAAGGCCATCGTTATCTGCTCGCCCAACAATCCCACGGGCTGCATTCTCAACGCGGCATCGCTCAACGCCGTGGCGCGCGTAGCGGAGCAGTCGGGCATCTACGTGGTCTGCGACGACGTGTACAACCGTTTGGTCTATGTGGATGGTTACGAGCGTTTTGCCCAGCGACACCCGGAGCTGCGCGAGCAGACGGTGATCATCGAGAGCTTCTCCAAGCCCTGGGCCATGACCGGCTGGCGCCTGGGCTGGCTCGCAGCAGCGGCACCCGTCATCGCCGAGATCGCAAAAGCTCACCAATACCTAGTATCGAGCGCCGTCTCCTTCGAGATGGACGCCGCAGCTCGAGCCCTGACCGTCGACCCAACCCCCATGCTCAAAGTCTACCGAGCCCGCCGCGAACGCGTACTCGCAGCCTTATACGCCATGGGCCTCGACGTAGTAGAGCCCGCAGGAGCCTTCTATACCTTCCCGAGCATCAAACAATTCGGCCTGACAAGCGAAGACTTCTGCATCAAAGCCATCAAAGAGGCCAACGTAGCCCTAGTCCCGGGCGACTGCTTCGGCACCGAAGGCCACGTCCGCCTCAGCTATTGCGTTTCCGATAAAGACCTGGACGAAGGCCTCCGCCGCCTGTCCACCTTCCTTTCAACCCTGTAGCCCAACGGGACCCAACCCATCAGCCCACCGACCTAAGGGTTATGCGTGGGGCGCGCCGGCCAACGGGCACGAGGATTCGCAACAAAGGCAACGTAGCTCCGGTCGGGAGGGGCAGGGCGAGTTTTCCGTAGATTCCGCACGAGCCGAAGGCCACTTAATGTGGCCTTCGTGCGAGCCCAGGACTTGACCGAGCGGAAAACTCGCCCTGCCCCTCCCGACCGGAGCGTATGCAGGGTTTGTGTGCGAATCCTCGTGCCCGTTGACCGACGCCAGGGTCCCCGCCATAATACTTTCGGTTCACGCACGAATCCGCTGCCAGAGACAGCCGGTGCAAACGGGCATCGCCCGCGAGCTTAATGGGACTTCCCGCCAGCCGAGGTGGTCGAGTAGATATGTCTTCTCGCCCCCGTCGCTCATGCAGCGCGGGGGCTTTCTTTTTGGACATGCCCCCGTCACGTCCTTGTGGCGGACCGTGCCCGGAAAGAATTCGAGGAGGTGTAATTCATGCCCCAGCAGTACAAAATCGACAAGGTTGCAGAGATCGAGTCCCGTATCGCCGAGAACGCCGGTCTGTTCGTCGTCAACTACAACGGTCTGACGGTTAAGCAGGCTCAGGAGCTGCGTCATCAGCTTCGCGAGTGTGGCGCCGAGATGAAGGTCTACAAGAACAACCTGGTCAAGATCGCTCTCAAGAACCAGGAGCAGCCCGAGATCGACGAGATCCTCGCGGGCCCCGTCGCTTATGTGTTCTACGAGACCGAGCCGGTCGAGGCCGCTAAGGCCCTTAAGGACTTCTCCGCTAAGTCCAAGGGCGTCCTTGAGATCAAGGGCGGTATCTCCGACGGCAAGGCCGTTTCCGCTGATGATGTTAAGGCTATCGCCGAGCTGCCCACCAAGGATCAGCTTCTCGGCCAGATCGCCGGCCTCATCTCCGGTTTCGCTCGCGACATCGCTGTCTGCGTCAACGGCGTTTCCTCTGGTCTCGCTCGTTCGATCCAGCAGGTCTCCGAGCAGAAGGCAGCCTAGTTGCTGTTTTCACCCGCGGCGGCAACGCCGCACCCCTGGCGCATTCGCGCCGTGTTTTAACTGATCTCCGTGCATCCGCACGGAAACCGAAAGGACTTAGAAATGGCTAAGCTTACCACCGATGAGATCATCGATGCTCTTAAGGAAATGACCCTTCTCGAGGCTTCCGAGCTCGTTAAGGCTATCGAGGACACCTTCGGCGTTTCCGCCGCTGCTCCTGCCGCTGTTGTCGCCGCTCCCGCTGCTGGCGCTGCTGAGGCCGAGGAGAAGACCGAGTTTGACGTCGTGCTCGAGGGCTTCGGCGACAACAAGATCCAGGTCATCAAGGCCGTCCGTGAGCTCACCAACCTTGGCCTGAAGGAGGCCAAGGAGGTCGTCGAGGGCGCTCCCAAGGCTGTTCTCGAGGGTGCCAAGAAGGAGGACGCCGAGGCTGCCAAGGAGAAGCTCGAGGCTGCTGGCGCTGCTGTCACCCTCAAGTAATCAGGCTTTCTCGCCAGATTTCTTTGCAGACGGGGTTCGCATTGCGAGCCCCGTCTTTTTTGTTTTTCGGTCCCTCGGCATCGGTTGCTCAAACTGCCATGTTCTGTGATTTGCGTCGTATCGGGTGCCCTGCCGTTGGGCAATAAAATTGCACCATTCGAGCAATAATTTGCGTTGACCTGCTGAAGAATTGTCTCTGCCTTGTAGCGACATATAGTTCCAGCGGTAAGATGCTTGGGTATCGCAATTTGGTCTGCGGCTGTGTGCCGCACGCATGGGGCGCTTTTGCGCCTGCGAAAGGATCTTTGAATAACATGAAGGCAATCATCCCCGCCGCCGGTCTTGGCACGCGTTTTCTGCCTGGCACCAAGTGCACGCCCAAAGAGATGCTGCCGGTGCTCGACAAGCCCGTCATTCAGTACGTCGTCGAGGAGGCGCTCGAGCCCGAGGAGGTCGACGATGCCATCATCGTTACTTCTCCCGGTAAGCCCGAGCTACTGAACTACTTCCAGCCCGACCGTTCGCTCGAGAACCTGCTGCGCGAGCGCGGCAAGAACGCCTATGCCGATGCTGTCGCCCACGCTGGCGGTATGCCGGTCGACTTCCGTTATCAGTACGAGCCCAAGGGCCTCGGCCATGCTATTCGCTCTGCTGCCGACGCCGTGGCAGGGGAGAACTTCCTGGTTCTTCTGGGCGACTACGTTGTGCCTAACCGCGATATCTGCGACAAGATGCTCGCCGTTTCCAAGGAGCACGGTGGCGCTTCGGTTATCGCCGTCGCTGCTTGCTCGCCCGAGGAAGTCAGCCGCTACGGTGTTATCGCCGGCGAGCGCGTCGGTTCGCTCGAGGGCGCCGAGGACGTTGCCGATGCCGAGCCGGGCGCTGTTTGGCGTATCGGCGGTCTGGTTGAGAAGCCCGCTCCCGAGGCTGCTCCGTCCAACCTGTACATCGTCGGTCGCTACCTGCTGAGCCCGCTGGTCATGGGCCTGCTGGCAGATCAGCAGGCCGGCAAGGGCGGCGAGATCCAGCTCACCGACGCCATGGCCCGTTCGCTCGACCGCGAGGCCATGTATGCCGTCGTCATCGACCCGCTGTTGGGCTACGACACCGGCACTCCCTCTGGTTGGATGGCCACTAACGCCCTCATGGCTGCAAACGACCCCCGCTTTGCCGATGCCTTCTGGGACGCCATCGACGAGCGCGGCGGATTGATGCGCAAGTAAGCCTTCGGGCACCGACATTTACGGGCGTGGACCTCGGTTCGCGCCCGTTTTTTATAAGAGCTGCGATTGCCGGCTCTCTGTTCACAGAAAATATATGAACAGATGTTCGATACACATACATCTACCTGCGTGTTTTCTGTCGAAAAACTTTGCTACTCCAAAAACTCAATCGCGTCAAGGCTTTTCTTGCCCAACGGTCGGTACCTGATAAACTATTAGGTTGCGATAACTGGCGAAGCTATGCCTCGCCAACCCACCGAGCATTTCCGTGAAGGAGGAAAAACCTGGTGACCTACGCATACACTGCCACTGAGCGCAAGCGCGTCAGCTTCGGGAAAATCCCGGAGGCCATGGAGCTCCCCAACCTTATCTCTGTTCAAAGGGAATCCTTTGAGCGTTTTAAGGATGAGGGCCTTCGTGAGGCGTTCAAGGAATCCAGCCCCATCCAGAGTCAGAACCATGTTCTCGAGGTTACCTTCGGCGAGCATCAGTTCGGCGACCCCGCGCACACCGTCGAGGAGTGCCGCGAGAAGGATATGACCTATCAGGCTCCGCTTCTGACCGACGTCCGTCTCACCAACAAGGAGACCGGCGAGATCAAGGAGCAGCTCGTCTTCATGGGCGACTTCCCCATGATGACCGATCAGGGCACCTTCATCATCAACGGTACCGAGCGTATCGTCGTCTCGCAGCTCGTCCGCTCCCCGGGCGTGTACTACAGCTCCGAGATGGATTCGGGCAAGCAGATCTACAAGGCCCAGATCATCCCGTCCCGCGGTGCCTGGCTTGAGTTTGAGGTCGACAAGCGCGACCAGCTCATGGTCTCCATCGACCGTAAGCGCAAGCAGAGCGCCACGATGTTCCTGCGCGCCCTTGGCATCGCCGTCACCAACGACGACATCATCGAGCTGCTCGGCAACTCCGATGTGATCAAGCGCACCCTGGAGCGCGACACCGCCCTCACTCGCGAGGACGCCCTCATCGAGATCTACCGTCGCCTGCGCCCGGGCGAGCCTCCCACCGTGGACGCTTCCCGCAGCCTGCTCGAGGGCCTGCTCTTTAACCCGCAGCGCTACGATTTGGCCCGCGTCGGTCGTTACAAGGTCAACAAGAAGCTCAACCTCACCACCGAGGAAGAGGTCACGGTGCTCACCGACGAGGATATCGTCGCGACGCTGCGCTACCTCCTGTCCCTCGCTGCCGGCGAGCAGGGCTTCAAGGTCGACGACATCGACCACTTCGGCAACCGCCGCATCCGCACCGTCGGCGAGCTCGTCGCCAACCAGTTCCGTATCGGCATGAGCCGTATGGAGCGCGTCGTCCGTGAGCGCATGAGCTCCCAGGACATCGACGAGATCACCCCGCAGTCGCTCATCAACATCCGCCCGATCGTGGCCTCCATCAAGGAGTTCTTCGGTTCCTCGCAGCTCTCGCAGTTCATGGACCAGGCGAACCCCCTGACCGGTCTGACCCACAAGCGCCGTCTGTCCGCACTCGGCCCTGGTGGTCTTGCCGGCCACAAGTCCGGCTCCAGCCGCCGCACCAACGTGCCGACGGCCGTCCGCGACGTTCACAACTCGCACTACAGCCGCATGTGCCCGATCGAGACCCCCGAAGGCCCCAACATCGGCCTGATCGGCTCGCTCGCCCTCTACGCCCGCGTCAACGAGTATGGCTTCATCGAGGCCCCGTTCCGTCGCGTCGAGAACGGCGTTGCCACCGACCAGATCGACTGGATGACCGCTGACGAGGAAGAGAAGCACGTCATCGCGCCGGCCAACACGCCGCTCGATCCCAAGACCAACGAGTTCATCACGACCGATGCCGAGGGCAAGATCGTCCGTCCGCACACCGTGATCGCCCGTACCCGCGACTTCGACGGCTCCTTCGGCGCTCCCGCCGACGTGCCCGTCGAGGACGTCGACTACATGGACGTCTCGCCGCGTCAGATGCTCTCCGTCGCAGCCACGCTGATCCCGTTCCTTGAGCACGACGACGCCAAGCGTACGCTGATGGGCGCCAACATGCAGCGTCAGGCCGTGCCGCTGGTTCACCCCGCCGCTCCCTATGTCGGTACCGGCATGGAGCGTCGCGCCGCTCTGGACTCCGGCGAGGTCACCCTGGCCAAGAACGCCGGCGAGGTCATCTTTGCCGACGCCGCCAAGATTATCGTCAAGCATGCCGGCGGCATGGACGAGTATCACCTGGCCAAGTACCAGCGCTCCAACCAGTCCACCTGCATCAACCACCGTCCGCTCGTGCGCGTCGGTGACACCGTTGAGCAGGGCGAGCCTCTGGCTGACGGTCCTTCGACCGATCATGGCGAGCTCGCACTGGGTCAGAACCTCACCGTGGCCTACATGCCGTGGGAAGGCTTTAACTACGAGGACGGTATCGTCGTGTCCGAGCGCCTGGTGGCCGAGGACCTGCTGACGACCATCAACATCACCCGTCACGAGATCGACGCCCGCGACACCAAACTCGGTCCCGAGGAGATCACCCGCGAGATCCCGAACCTCTCCGAGGACATGCTTGCCAACCTCGACGAGGACGGCATCATCCGCATCGGCGCCGAGGTCGGCCCTGGCGACATCCTGGTCGGCAAGGTCACGCCTAAGGGCGAGAGCGCTCTGACCGCCGAGGAGCGCCTGCTGCGCGCCATCTTCGGTGCCAAGGCCCACGACGTCCGCGATACCTCCCTTAAGATGCCTCACGGCGCTTACGGCCGCGTTATCGACGTCGTCCGCTTTAGCCGCGAGAACGGCGACGACCTGGCCCCCGGCGTCAACGAGCAGGTGCGCGTCTACGTCGCCCAGCGTCGTAAGATCCAGCAGGGCGATAAGATCGCCGGCCGCCACGGCAACAAGGGTGTTATCTGTAACGTTCTGCCGGTCGAGGACATGCCCTACATGGCTGACGGTACCCCGATCGACGTTATCCTCAACCCGCTGGGCGTTCCTTCGCGTATGAACGTCGGCCAGCTGCTCGAGTGCCACCTTGGCTGGGCTGCTGCCTGCGGTTGGGATACCGAACAGGCCGACTCCGACAAGTACGTCCCCGGTCCGTTCTTCACCGCCACGCCCGTCTTCGACGGCGCCAAGGAGGACGAGATCGCCGAGGTCATCCGTCGTGCCAACAAGAACATGCTCAACAAGGCCACCGCTGCCTTTGGCGATCACATGCGCCCCGAGTTCGTCACCCAGCTTGACGAGCGCGGCAAGACCCGTCTGTTCGACGGCCGCACCGGTGAGGAGTTCCGCGAGCCCATTACCGTGGGTACGTCCTACATCCTCAAGCTCGGCCACATGGTCGACGACAAGATCCACGCCCGTTCGACCGGCCCTTACAGCCTGGTTACCCAGCAGCCTCTGGGCGGCAAGGCCCAGTTCGGCGGCCAGCGCTTCGGCGAGATGGAAGTTTGGGCACTGTACGCTTACGGTGCTTCCAACGTCCTGCAGGAGATCCTGACCGTCAAGTCCGACGATACCGTGGGCCGCGTCAAGACCTACGAGTCCATCGTCAAGGGCGAGAACGTTCCTGTCCCGGGTATCCCCGAGTCCTTCAAGGTTCTCGTCAAGGAGATTCGCTCCCTCGCACTGGACATCGAGCCCATGCACGATGCCGACGAGGACGCCTCCGCCCCTGTGACCGCCGAGGAGACCTCCGCTCTCGACGACCTGGCTGCGCTCGCCGGCGTTGACGCCGACGTCGAGGCCGAGGATGCCGAGACCGCCGAGGCGCCCGAGGCTGTCGCCGCCACGACCACTGATAAGGAGTAGTTGACTGTGGCAGATTTCGAAGCTACTGATTTTGACTCGGTAAAGATCTCCCTTGCCTCCGCCGACCAGATCCGTTCCTGGTCGCACGGTGAGGTCAAGAAGCCGGAGACCATCAATTACCGTACCCTCAAGCCCGAGAAGGACGGCCTGTTCTGCGAGAAGATCTTCGGTCCCGCCAAGGACTGGGAGTGCTCCTGCGGCAAGTACAAGGGCATCCGCTTTAAGGGCATCGTCTGCGAGCGCTGCGGCGTCGAGGTCACCTCGGCCAAGGTGCGTCGCGACCGCATGGGTCACATCGAGCTCGCCGCTCCCGTGTCCCACATCTGGTACTTCAAGAGCCCCACGAGCTTCCCGATGAGCCGTATGCTCGACATCAAGTCCAAGGACCTCGAGAAGGTTCTGTACTTCGCCAGCTACATCATCACCGAGGTTGACTACGAGGCTCGCGAGGCCGACGCCGACGACCTGCGCGAGGAGCTCGCCGCCGATCTGGAAGAGATCGATGCCGAGTGCGCCCGCCAGATCGAGTCCCTCAAGGAGCAGGGCGACCCCGAGAACTTTGACGAGTTCTCCGACGAGGAGCCGCTGACCCCCGAGGAGATCGCCTCTGGCATCGTCGACATCGAGGAAGAGTGCAAGGACGAGAAGCAGCTCCGCACGGACGCCTTCAACGCCTTCATGAAGCTCACCGAGCGCGACCTCATCTCCGATGAGCCGCTGTTCCGCGAGATGACCCGTTACTACTCCATGTACTTCAAGGGTGGCATGGGTGCCGAGGCCGTCCGCGACCTGCTCGCTGCCATCGACCTCCCCTCCGAGGCCGAGAAGCTCAAGGCCATCATCGCCGACGAGGATTCCCAGAAGCAGAAGCGCGAGAAGGCCGTCAAGCGCCTTGAGGTCGTTGACGCCTTCCTGAAGGGCGGCAACAGCCCCGCGAACATGATCCTGGACGTCATCCCGGTCATTCCGCCCGATCTGCGCCCGATGGTCCAGCTCGACGGCGGCCGCTTCGCCGCGTCCGACCTCAACGACCTGTATCGTCGCGTGATCAACCGTAACAACCGACTCAAGCGCCTGCTCGACCTGGACGCCCCTGCGATCATCGTGAACAACGAGAAGCGCATGCTCCAGGAGTCCGTGGACGCCCTGTTCGACAACGGTCGTCGTGGTCGCCCGGTCTCTGGCCGTGGCGGTCGCCCGCTCAAGTCGCTCGCCGAGGCCCTCAAGGGCAAGCAGGGCCGTTTCCGTCAGAACCTGCTGGGTAAGCGTGTCGACTACTCCGGCCGTTCGGTTATCGTTACCGACCCCAAGCTGCTGCTGCACCAGTGCGGTCTGCCCAAGACCATGGCGCTGGAGCTCTTCAAGCCCTTCGTCATGAAGCGCCTGGTCGAGCTTGGCAAGGTCGAGAACATCAAGGGCGCCAAGCGCGCTATCGACCGCGGTGCCACCTTTGTGTGGGATATCCTCGAAGAGGTCATCGACGGCCGCGTCGTGCTGCTCAACCGCGCACCGACCCTGCACCGTCTGTCCATCCAGGCCTTTGAGCCGGTTCTGGTCGAGGGCAAGGCTATCCACCTGCACCCGCTGGTCTGCTCGCCCTTCAACGCCGACTTCGACGGCGACCAGATGTCTGTCCACGTGCCGCTGTCCAGCCAGGCTCAGGCCGAGGCCCGCGTGCTCATGCTCTCTGCGAACAACCTGCGCTCGCCGGCATCCGGCAAGCCGGTCAACATCCCCTCGCAGGACATGATCATCGGTGTGTACTACCTCACCCAGGTCCGCGACGGTCTGCCGGGCGAGAACCACGTGTTCTCGAGCTTCGACGACGCGCTGCACGCCTATGACTGCCGCTCCGAGGTCGACATGCAGGCCAAGATTCAGGTCCGCGTGTCCGCCGAGAACGCCAACGTCATCAACGAGGACGGCACCCGTATCTTCCGCGTCAAGAATGGCAAGAACGAGTTTGTCGACTACGACGTCACCGGTAACAAGACCGCACGCTTCGAGACCTCTATCGGTCGCATCATCTTCAACCGCCAGTGCCTGCCCGAAGACTACGAGTTCATGAACTACAAGATGGTCAAGGGCGACGTGGCCAAGCTGGTTGCCGACTGCTGCGATCGTTACCCCGAGGCCAAGGTCGGTCCGATCCTCGACGCCATCAAGTACTCCGGCTTCCACTACGCTACCCGCGCCGGCCTCACCATCTCGGTGTGGGACGCTCTCATCCCTGCCGAGAAGCAGGAGCTGCTCGACCGCGCCCAGGCTAACGTCGACCAGATCAACGAGTACTTCGAGGAGGGCTTCATCAACGAGACGGAGCGCCACATCGAAGTCGTTAACGAGTGGACCGCTTGTACCGACAAGGTCGCAGCGCTCATGCTCGACTTGTTCGACGAGGAGAACCCGCTCTACATGATGGCCGACTCCGGCGCCCGTGGTTCTAAGACCCAGCTGCGTCAGCTCGGCGGCATGCGTGGCCTGATGGCAGACATGTCCGGCGAGACGATCGACCTTCCCATTAAGGCGAACTTCCGCGAGGGCCTGCTGCCGCTCGAGTACTTCATTTCGACCTACGGCGCCCGTAAGGGCCTGGTCGATACCGCATCCCACACCTCGGACTCTGGTTACCTGACCCGTCGTCTGGTCGACGTGGCCCAAGACGTCATCGTCCGCGAGGAGGACTGCGGTACGCACGAGGGCGTCACCTACAACCTCATCATCCCCGGCACCACCGACCTCAACACCGACCTCGTCGGCCGTTGCTTCATTGAGGACGTCGTGGCTCCCGATGGCACCGTGCTCTTTGAGCAGGACGGCTACATCGAGAAGGTCGCTGACATCCAGAAGATGGTCGATGCCGGCCTTAAGAAGGTCAAGCTTCGCGCGCTGCTCACCTGCCGCTCCAAGTACGGCGTGTGCCAGAAGTGCTACGGCTGGGATCTTTCCACCCGTCGTCCGGTCGCCATCGGTACCGCGGTCGGCATTATTGCCGCCCAGTCCATCGGCGAGCCCGGTACGCAGCTTACGATGCGTACCATTCACTCCGGCGGCGTCGCTGGCGTCGACGATATTACGCAGGGTCTGCCTACGGTCAGCCGTATGTTCGATATCGTCGGCAACGTCAACGAGAAGATCCTGGGTCGCGAGGCCGAGCTGGCTCCGTACTCCGGTCACCTCTCGATTAAGCCCGAGAAGTCCGAGTACGTGCTGACGCTCACCGACTCCGAGGATCACACCCGTGTCCTCGACGAGCGTCGCGTCCCCGCTTCGGTGCGCTTCATGCCCGAGATCGAGGACGGCTGCGAGGTTCGCGCTGGCGACCAGATCACCAAGGGCTTCGTCAACTTCCGCAACCTGCGCAAGCTGACCGACATCGAGTCGACGATGCACACCTTCGTCGAGAGCGTCAAGGACGTCTACACCAGCCAGGGCGTCGACCTGAACGACAAGCACATCGAGGTGCTCGCACGCCAGATGCTGCGTCGCGTTCAGATCACCAACCCCGGCGACTCCAAGTACCTGCTTGGTCAGTACGTCGACCGCTACGAGTTTGCCGACGAGGTCGAGCGCGTTGCCCGTCTGGGCGGTCAGGCTCCTGTGGCCGAGCCCGTCATCCTGGGTACGCTCAAGGTCGCGTCCAACATCGACTCCTGGCTGTCGAGCGCTTCGTTCATTCGTACCGCTGGCGTCCTTACCGAGGCTGCCATCGAGGGCAAGGTCGACCACCTGCTCGACCTTAAGTCCAACGTCATCGTCGGTAAGAAGATCCCGGCTGGTACCGGCCTCAAGCCGTACGCCAACGCCAAGCTGACGTATCGCACGGCCGACGGCTACGTGGACATCGACGGCCCGGCTTCGCCCAACGCCAAGTCGCTGCCCGAGTGGGCTCCTGTGGAGCTCAAGGACCTGGACGAGCAGCTCCCGCAGCAGCTCGACTGGGCCGGCTACGACGAGTTCGGTGGTGCTGACGGTTCGTTCACCCGCAACGGCCACACCATCTCCGCCGAGAAGGCTCGTCTGTACCTGTTCGACGATCTGGGCGTGTCGCAGCGCTGGACCAACAAGTTCAGCGAGGTTGGCATCGAGACGGTCGGCGACCTGGTTGGCAAGTCCGAGGAGGATCTGCTGCGCATCGATGGCATCGGCGCCAAGGCGATCGAGGAGCTCCGTGACGGCCTGGAGGCCCACGATCTGCTCTACATCCTCGAGAACAACGACGACGTTGCCGACGAGGAAGACCTCTCGCAGCTGCTGCAGATGGTCTTTAGCCCCGACGGTCCGGACGATATCCTGCTGGGTACCTCCGCTCCGACGCATCACGCCGACGCCGACGAGGAGCTCCTGGGCGCCCCGATCGACGACAAGAAGGCTCCCGCCAACGGCGCGATCAACGAGGACATGGCTTCCCTCGACGAGCTGCTCAACCAGCTCGTGGACACCGACGACGCCGAAGAGGCCAAGGACAACGACGAGGAGTAATTAGTTCCGCCGTTCTAACGAACGGCGGCGACCTCCGTCGCTGCGCGGCCCCCAGAGCTACAATCTGTCATTCAAAAGGCAGGGCATGACCAAAAGGTCAATGCCCTGCCTTTTTCATGCCACCTTGTACGCTCTGGGGGCCGCTCGCTTGCGTATGCTCAACTTGTTGCGTTCCGTTGATCACTTGCAAAAAAGGACAGGTTTATTTTGGTAGTTTTTCCTGCTTGAATTTGAAACATTCCGTTTGGTCAAAGCGTATCTATGGTGAGGGCCCCATCAAGAACCATCAGTGTCACCGGGAGGTGATTATGGAAGAACAAGCTTTTAGACAGGCGGTCGAGGATCACCGAGATGTCGTGTTCCGAATCGCCTTGACGTATCTGCGTGATCGCGCTGACGCCGACGATGTCGCTCAAGACGTCTTTCTAAAGTTACTCAAAAGCGATACGCATTTTGAAAGCTGGGAGCATCTTCGTCGATGGCTCATCCGGGTCACGATCAATGAATGCAAATCTCTCTTTCGAAAGCCGTGGAGGCGCGTGGAGGATATTGAAAGTCTGACCGATTCGCTCTTGACGGCGCAGGACGAGACCAAGGCCGTCCTATTAGACGTCATGCGGCTTCCGGAACGATTCCGTATCTCCATCGTGCTCTATTACTATCTGGGCTTCTCGACTTCAGAAATTGCCGAGTTACTGCATGTGCCAGCCGCGACCGTTCGAACGCGTTTAGCTCGCGGCAGATCGAAGCTCAAGTTCATCCTAGAGGAGGGCGACCGTGAAATCCAACCAGATCAAGCAGGCCTTCGAGTCCGTCCAAGCCGATAGCGATCTTGCTGACCGTGTTCTTTATGCCGCTGCTGGCGAGCCGCTTCGCCGAAAGGGTCACGCGAAGCCTCTGTATGTTGCCGTAATCGGATGTCTTGCCGGAGTGCTGGCGACCGGAGGGGTCGCCTACGCTGTTGTCAATTCCAGTTATTTTGCCTCTGCCTGGGGAAACCATGGCAACGGAGAGTCCGTTACCTGGACAAATGGCGGCTCGTCGGGGACGAAATATACCTACACCAGAGAGTTTGGTGATGGTATCGCGCCCCAAAGCCTGGAGGGTGCAGTCCAGAAGGTCAATCTGTCCGTCGAGGGCAACGGCTATACGCTCGACATTCATGAGATGGCAATCGACGAGAACGGTTGCGGTGCTGTGACGTTTACATTGTCCAATCCGAATGGCGTTAGCTACTACAAGCCGGCGGCAGAGCTTGGCGAACTTGTTCTCTATGGTGAAGAAGAAGGGGGCGTCAGTACACCCAGCATGAACTTCGGCGAGGAATGGGCTGATACACGCTGCACCATTGATAAAGACACATCAAGCGACACGGTCATTAACGGCACGATGTACTTTGCATCTTGGAATCGCGATCGAGATTTACGACATGCGGTCACCTGGAATATCAGTTGGACGGAGGGCAAAGGTGAGGATGCGAAGGTGATCGAGGTATCGACGCCAGAGTTTAACGTCGGAGCGCACGTCGATACAAAGGAGCTCCGCTCCGACGACTCGCCTCTCGAGATCAGCCCGTTTTCCATCCAGACGCACATCGATGATCTGGGCTATGAAGCAGTTGATCATAAACTGACCGTCAGCTACAAGGATGGATCGGAGCAGATTATCGAAGATGACGACGCAGGGGCGTACAATTTCTATGTTTCGATGGCGCGCAATAGCGGAGAGAACATCTGGGTTCCGACAAAACTGATCAATGTCGATCAAGTGGTCTCGGTGACCCTCGAGGGCACGAGATGCACATCAACAGGAGAGACCGAAACAGAAGTACCCTTTACCATCGTCTATTCGTAAGGTCTAGGCCGCTTCCTGCTAGAGGAAGCGGCCATTTTTGCGTTACATGGACGGCTGGAATGGGCACTTGCGCACAGGCGGGGATTCCTTTTATGGAGGCTTTGCGGAAATATGGCTATTTTGGGATACGCCCGGCGGCGTGGTCTGTTGACGGCACAGCTAACGGCACGTATCCTATCGAACTGCATGTTTCGTAGGGGGATGCTGACCCCTCGATTCAAGCCGTTGCACTTTACAGAAAGCTGGAATCATTCGAGAAGGAGTACGCTTTGCCTACTATTAACCAGCTGGTTCGCCAGGGCCGTCGTTCCGTGCCCAAGAAGTCCAAGAACGCTGCTCTGCAGCACAACTCCCAGAAGCGCGGCGTGTGCACCCGCGTCTTCACCACGAGCCCCAAGAAGCCGAACTCGGCTCTTCGTAAGGTTGCCCGTGTTCGCCTCGTCAACGGCATCGAAGTTACTGCTTACATCCCGGGTGAGGGCCACAACCTGCAGGAGCACTCCATCGTGCTCGTCCGCGGCGGTCGTGTCCGTGACCTCCCTGGTGTCCGTTATCACGTCATCCGTGGCGCCTACGACGCTGCTCCGGTCCAGAACCGTATGCAGGCCCGTTCCAAGTACGGTGCTAAGCGCCCCAAGGCTAAATAAGCCAGATAACGTTTTGATACTTTCGCCGTGCGCCGCCTAAGCGCCGCACGGTAGACACTTAAGGAGATTTCACATGCCGCGTCGTGCAGCAGCTAATCGTCGTGAGGTTCAGCCTGACGCCGTTTACAACAACCGCCTGGTGACTCAGCTCATCAACAAGGTCCTTCTTGACGGCAAGAAGGCCACCGCTGAGCGCATCGTTTACACCGCTTTCGAGATCGTTGCCGAGAAGTCCGAGGGTGGCGACGCTCTCGCTACCTTCAAGAAGGCTATGGACAACGTCAAGCCCACGCTCGAGGTTAAGCCCAAGCGTGTCGGTGGCGCTACCTATCAGGTCCCGATGGAGGTCAACTCCCGTCGTTCCACCGCTCTGGGCATCCGCTGGATCGTCAACTTCTCCCGCGCTCGCAAGGAGAAGACCATGGCCGAGCGTCTCGCTAACGAGATCCTCGACGCCTCCAACGGTCTTGGCGCTTCCGTCAAGAAGCGTGAGGACGTCTTCAAGATGGCCGAGGCCAACCGCGCGTTCTCTCACTATCGTTGGTAAGTTAAGGTAAGGAACTAACATGGCTAAGCCTAAGTACAAGCTTTCCGATACCCGTAACATCGGCATCATGGCCCACATCGATGCCGGTAAGACCACCACGACCGAGCGTATTCTTTACTACACCGGTAAGACCCACAAGATCGGTGAGGTCCATGAGGGCGCTGCCACCATGGACTGGATGGTTCAGGAGCAGGAGCGCGGCGTAACCATTACCTCCGCTGCTACCACGTGCTTCTGGAACAAGGACGGTAAGGACTACCGCATCCAGATCATCGACACCCCGGGCCACGTTGACTTCACCGCCGAGGTCGAGCGCTGCCTGCGCGTCCTCGATGGCGCTGTCGCCGTCTTCGACGCCGTTGCCGGCGTTCAGCCCCAGTCTGAGACCGTTTGGCGTCAGGCTTCTACCTTCAACGTCCCCCGCATCGCCTTCATCAACAAGTATGACCGCGTGGGCGCTGACTTCTTCAACGCTATCGAGACCATGAAGGATCGTCTCGACGCCAACGCCGTGGCCGCTCAGGTCCCGATGGGCGCCGAGGACAACTTCTGGGGCGTCATCGACCTCGTTACCATGACTGCATGGGACTTCAAGGCCGACGAGAAGGGCATGACCTACCCCGAGCCGATGGACGAGATCCCGGCTGAGTTTGCCGACATCGCTGCCACCAAGCGCGAGGAGCTCCTCGACGCTGCTGCCAGCTTTGACGACGAGCTCATGGAGAAGATCCTCATGGAGGAGGACTTCACCGTCGAGGAGCTCAAGGCTGCTCTGCGCAAGGGCGTTCTGGCCAACGAGCTCAACCTCGTCTTCGTGGGCTCCGCCTACAAGAACAAGGGCGTTCAGGAGCTGCTCGACGCTGTCGTCGACTACCTGCCCAGCCCGCTCGACGTTGAGGCCGTCACCGGTACCGATCCGGACACCGGCGAGGAGATCCAGCGTCATCCTTCCTTCGACGAGCCTTTCTCCGGCCTGGTCTTCAAGATCATGACCGACCCGTTCGTCGGTAAGCTCACCTACGTCCGCGTTTACTCCGGCCGCGCCGAGTCCGGCTCCTACGTGGTCAACGCTTCCAACGGTCAGCGCGAGCGTCTCGGCCGCATCCTCGAGATGAACGCCGCCGAGCGTATCGACCGTGACGACGCTGCCGCCGGCGACATCGTCGCTTGCGTCGGCTTCAAGAACTCCACCACCGGTGACACCCTGTGCGCCGAGGGCAAGGAGATCGTCCTCGAGAAGATCGAGTTCGCTAAGCCCGTTATCGACGTTGCCATCGAGCCCAAGACCAAGGCCGAGCAGGACAAGATGTCCCTGGCTCTGACCAAGCTCGCCGAGGAGGACCCGACCTTCCAGGTGTCCACCAACCACGAGACCGGCCAGACCATCATCGCCGGCATGGGCGAGCTGCACCTCGAGATCATCGTCGACCGTCTGCTCCGCGAGTTCAAGGTTGACGCTAACGTCGGTAAGCCCCAGGTTGCCTACCGCGAGACCGCCGGTCACGACGTCGAGAAGGCTGAGGGCAAGTTCGTCCGTCAGTCCGGCGGTCGCGGTCAGTACGGCCACGCCGTCATCAAGCTCGAGAAGATGGAGGAGGGCTTCGGCTACGAGTTCGTCAACGCTATCGTCGGCGGCGTCGTGCCCAAGGAGTACATCCCGTCCATCGACAAGAGCATCCAGGAGGCCCTGAACACCGGTGTTATCGCCGGCTTCCCGGTCCTCGACGTTAAGGTCACCCTGTTCGACGGTTCTTACCACGAGGTCGACTCCTCCGAGGCCGCCTTCAAGATCGCCGGTTCCATGGCTATCAAGGACGCTCTCAAGAAGTCCGATCCGCAGCTGCTCGAGCCGATCATGGCTGTCGAGGTCGAGACCCCCGAGCAGTACATGGGCGACGTTATGGGCAACCTCTCCGGTCGCCGCGGCAAGATCGAGGGCATGGAGGATCGCAAGAACAGCAAGCTCATCCGTGCCAAGGTGCCGCTGGGCGAGATGTTCGGTTACGCTACCGACCTTCGCTCCCAGACCCAGGGCCGTGCATCCTACACGATGCAGTTCGACTCTTATGAGCCCGCGCCCAAGTCCATCGTGGACGAGGTCATGAGCAAGAACGCCTAAGTTCGAGCTCCCAGTTACGTAATCCGCGAGAACATCTCTCGCACTCTTTGGAGGTTTAAGTTGGCTACCCAGAAGATCCGCATTCGCCTCAAGGGCTATGATCACGAGGTCGTCGATCAGTCCGCGAAGCTCATCGTCGAGACCGCTCAGAAGACCGGCGCTCGCGTTTCCGGTCCTGTTCCCCTGCCCACCGAGCGCAACCTGTACACGGTTATCCGCTCGCCGCACGTGAACAAGGACTCCCGTGAGCAGTTCGAGATGCGCACCCACAAGCGCCTCATCGACATCCTCGACCCCACCTCGGGCACCGTTGATTCGCTCATGCGTCTCGACCTCCCCGCTGGCGTCGACATCGACATCAAGCTCTAAGCGATATCGCTCTTAGCTTAAAGGGCCCCGCTGCCGTTACGGTAGCGGGGCCCTTTTGTTTTGAATGATGGTTTGGACTGCCGGGTAATGCTGCCGAGTAGGTGGTTGCGGCGCCCTATTCGCTCAAGGGACGCAGCGATGCTTCCTCAAAATGGAAGGATCGCAAGCCGTCTTCTGTTTCGATGCACGCGCGTCCAAAGGTATCGACGGTTTTAAAGATGCCTCGCGCCTGCTCGTCACCGGCAGGGGAACGGGCGATAACGTGCTCCCCAATCCAATTGAGGTGAGTGACATATTCGCCGTGGACGGGCGCGAGCGGTCCGGCGTCTTCTTCCATGGCGTTGAGGCGTTCTGCCCAGGCATCTATAGCGTCTATAACTGCGTGATAGACCTCATCGAGGAGCATGTCGACAGCTGGAACGTTCTCGTTAAGGTCCGAGAGACCGATTGCCGGCAGGCCGCCATCGGGCACCTCTTGGGGCGCATAGTTCACATTGACACCAATGCCACAGACGGCGAAAGGTTTGCCTTCGTTATCGCGTGCGGCCTCGACCAGAATGCCGCCGAGTTTGCGTCCACGCGCGACCAGGTCGTTGGGCCATTTGAGGCCAATCTCGTTTGCAAGACCCTGTTTTTCGAGCGCCTCGAGCACCGCTAGGCCGCTGACGGCAGCAAGACCAGAGTACTTCGCAGGATTAACGCATGGACGCAGGACAATCGAAAGCAATAGGTTGCCGGCGGTTGAATCCCACTTGTGGCCGCGCCGGCCGCGTCCTGCTGTCTGAGCCCGGGCGGCAAGTCCTGTTCCGTGCGGCGCTCCCTGTTTTCCTGCTTCGAGCAGGTCATCGTTGGTCGATCCGGTTACGTCGACTATCGTTAATTTGGCATCCATAACGGCTGCTACCTCCTTAATGAATAAGTGAATAACGCAATGGTGTCGAGAGAGACACAATGTGAAGCCTTTGTCGCATTTGGACAATTTAATGTTAACACGTTAACAACGACTGAAATGCGCTATCCTCTCTTGGTCGATGTAAACGCGTCAACAACTCAAAGGAGGTTAGTGATGGGTTTCACGATTCTTGGAACAGGCTCGGCGCTTCCCAAGCGCAGTGTTTCCAATGACGAGCTGTCCGAGTTCCTCGATACCTCGGATGAGTGGATTTTTACCCGCACAGGTATTAAGAGTCGCCACGTCTGCACCACCGAGTCACTTGACGACCTTGCCGTAGCGGCGAGCGAGCGGGCACTTCAGGTGTCCGGAATCGACGCGAGCCAGTTGGATCTGATCGTCTGCTCGACGACGACGGGTGACCACCTTGTTCCCGCCGAGGCGTGTGCCGTTGCTGAGCGACTGGGCGCGACGTGCCCTGCCTTCGATGTCTCGGCTGCCTGCGCCGGCTTCGTATTTGCGCTCGATGTTGCCGAGGGCTATATCGCCCGAGGACGAGCCAAGCATGTGCTTGTCGTTGCCGCCGAGCAGATGACGCGCGCGCTCGACTGGACCGACCGCGCCACCTGTGTGCTCTTTGGCGATGGGGCAGGCGCCGCGGTGATTGAGGCTGGGGGAGACAGCCCCCTTGCCGTTGAGCTTTCGACGGCGCCCGACGTCGAGACGTTGTGCGTTCCCGGTCTGGTCGGCACCTCGCCGTTTAAGGCCTCCGCAGATAGCGAGAGCGTGCTGTCCATGAATGGCCGCCGCGTGTTCAAGTTCGGCGTCAACGCGATTTGCGACACGGTCCATAAGCTTGCGAGCGATGCGGGCATTTCGGTCGAGGACATCGACCATTTTGTATTCCATCAGGCTAACGAACGAATCCTGAGTCAGGCGGTCAAGCGCCTCGGTGTGCCAGACAAGCGCGTGGTTCGAACGCTGCGCGAGACCGGCAACATTTCGAGCGCATGCATTCCGCTTGCCCTCGACCGGCTGGCAAACGCCGGTGCACTTCACACGGGCGACACCATCGCCCTCGCTGGATTTGGCGCCGGTCTGGATAAAGGTGGCTATCTACTTCGTTGGAAGTAGTCGCACATAGGAAATAAAAACGCCCCTAGGGCACAAACAAAGGAGAACTACCATGGCAGATCAGAAGACCTTCGAGCGCGTTTGCGATGTTATCCGCGAGACCGCCGGTCTTGACGACGTCGAGATGAAGCCCGAGTCCACGCTCGAGGAGATTGGTCTCGACAGTCTGGGCACCGTCGAGATCCTCGTCGCCGTTGAGGACGAGTTTGGCATCCAGCTCGATACCGAGGAGAACCCCAAGACGGTCGGCGAGTTCGCCGATACGGTCGAGGCGGCATTGGAGAAGTAGAGATGCTCAAGACTCCTCTCTGCGATCTGCTCGGCATCGAAAAGCCCGTGTTCCAGGGCGGTATGGCCTGGATCGCCGACGCCTCGCTGGCGTCCGCAGTGTCCGAGGCGGGCGGCTTAGGGATTATCGCGGCCATGAACGCCGACGCCAACTGGCTGCGCGACCAGATTCATGAGCTGTGCGCCAGGACGGATAAGCCCTTTGGCGTCAACGTCATGCTCATGAGCCCGTTTGCCGACGAGGTCGCGCGGGTCGTGATTGACGAGCGGGTGCCGGTCGTCGTGACGGGTGCCGGCAATCCCACCAAGTACATGAAGGCGTGGAACGAGGCGGGCATCAAGGTCATCCCGGTCGTTGCCTCGGTGGCGCTGGCGCGCCTCGTGGCGCGTCGTGGAGCCACTGCCGTGGTTGCCGAGGGAACCGAATCAGGCGGCCATATTGGCGAGACCTCGACGATGGCATTGGTGCCGCAGGTTGTCGATGCGGTCGATATCCCCGTGGTGGCGGCCGGCGGTATTGCCGACGGCCGTGGTGTGGCGGCCGCCTTTATGCTCGGCGCTGCCGGCGTCCAGGTGGGAACACGCTTTCTGGTCGCAAACGAGTGCACCGTATCCGAACAGTACAAAGAGCTGGTGCTCAAGGCAGGCGATACGTCGACGCGTGCGACCGGTCGCTCGACGGGACATCCGGTTCGCGCCCTCAAGAGCCCCTTCACCAACGCGTATGCCAAGAACGAGGCGGCGGGCGCAAGCCCCGAGGAGCTCGGGGCCATGGGCACGGGCGCGCTTCGTAAAGCCGCAAAGGACGGTAATTACGAAGAGGGTTCGTATTTGTGCGGACAGATTGCCGGCATGGTCAACGAACGCCAGAGCGCACGCGAAATCGTCGACGATTTGGTCGATGGCGCCGAGCATGTCCTGAAGGGTGCGTCCGCATGGGTGGCGTAGCGTTTCTGTTTGCCGGTCAGGGTGCCCAGCATCCCGCGATGGGCGTCGACCTGATCGAGGCATCGCCGGCGGCCGCCGAGGTGTTCGCCATTGCCGACGAGGTGCGCCCGGGGACCAGCGAGCAGTGCCGGAGCGCCTCCAAGGAGGAGCTCTCGCAGACTGAGAACACGCAGCCGTGCGTGTTCGTTCACGACCTGGCAGCGGCTGCCGCCCTGCGCGAGCGCGGCGTAGTGCCTGCCGCCTGTGCGGGATTCTCGCTGGGCGAGGTCGCAGCACTCACCTTTGCGGGGGCATTCGATACGCGAGCGGGTTTTGAGCTCGTGTGTGAGCGCGCGGCATTGATGGCCACGGCGGCCGAGCGTCACCCCGGCGGCATGCGCGCCGTCATCAAACTCGATGCGGCGCAGGTCGAGGGTTTGGCAAAACAGGCCGGCGAGGACTGCTGGCCGGTCAACTACAACAGTCCCCAGCAGACGGTTGTGGCCGGAGCGCCCGAGGCGCTGCAGGAGCTCGACGTCCTGGTAAAAGAGGCTGGCGGTCGCGCCATGAAGGTCGCGGTGTCGGGTGCATTCCATAGCCCCTATATGGCCGAGGCGACCTGTGGCCTTGCTGCATATATCGAGGCCGGTCACGCGCCGTCCCCGTTGCTCATTCCTGTTATGGCAAATATAACAGCGGCGCCCTATCCGGCGGACCCGCGAGCAGCATCGGATGTCTTGGCCAACCAGGTGAGCCATGCCGTGCACTGGGTCGACACGCTGCATGCTCTGCAGGATCAAGGCATCGACACGTTTATTGAGGTCGGCCCTGGCAAAACGCTGTCGGGCCTGGTTAAGCGTACGCTGAGCGACGTTCGCGTGTATTCGTGCGAAACGGCCGAGCAGGTCGCAGCTATTGCCGACGAGCTCGCATAGTCCACAGGGCTGTAACCCGAAAGGAATGACATGGGCAACTTGAACAACGGCGCGCTCGAGAGCAACGACTCACGTCGTGTGGCACTGGTCACGGGCGGCTCGCGGGGTATCGGCCGTGCCTGCGCTGTCGGTCTGGCGGAGGACGGCTTTGATATCGCCGTCGTCTATGCCGGCAGCGTCGATGCGGCGCGCGAGACGTGCGAAGCCTGCGAGGCGTCTGGCGCCACGGTGCGCGCATATCAATGCGACGTGGCCGATCCCGCTGCCGTCAACGCGTGCGTGGAAGCGGTCCTCAACGACTTTGGCTCCATTTGGGCGCTCGTCAACAACGCCGGCATCACGCGCGATGGCTTGCTCATGCGCATGAGCGATGACGCCTTCGATCGCGTGCTCGATGTCAATCTCAAGGGAACATTCAATATGACGCGCGCGCTCACCAAGACCTTTATGCGCCAGCGCGGCGGTTGCGTCATCAACATGAGCTCGGTTGTGGGCCTGATGGGCAATGCCGGGCAGGCCAACTACGCTGCCTCCAAGGCGGGCGTGATAGGGCTTACCAAGGCGGTGGCGCACGAGCTTGCGCCCCGCGGCGTACGAGTGAACTCGGTCGCCCCCGGATTTGTCGAGACCGATATGACGGCAAAGCTATCGGATAAGGTGCGTGCGGCGTACGAGGAACAGATTCCCCTAAAGCGCATGGCGCGCCCCGAGGAAGTGGCCGGCGTGGTGCGCTTTCTGGCGAGCGATGCGGCGGCCTACATTACGGGCGAGGTCGTGCGCGTCGACGGCGGAATGGCGATGTAGAAACCAGGGCCGATCAACGGCTTAAATGAGGAGACCAAGATGGAACAGAGAGTTGCAATCACCGGCATCGGTGCCGTATCGCCGCTCGGCAACACGGCGCTTGCCACTTGGGCGGCTATGTGCGCCGGCACGTGCGGTATCGGCCCGATCACGCACTTCGATACGGATGCGTTTGCTGTCAAGGTGGCGGCCGAGGTCAAGGGCTTTGACGGCAACGAGTACTTTGGTAAGCACGATGCCAAGCACCTCGACCCCTGCGTTCAGTTTGCACTGGCGGCGTCGGACGAGGCCATGCACGATGCGGGCCTTGATGTCGAAGATGCCATCGATCGCGAGCGCCTGGGCGTCTACGTGGGTTCAGGCGTGGGCGGCATGCAGACACTCGTCGACAACGTCCACACGATTGCCGATCGAGGGCCTCGCCGTGCATCACCCTATATGATTGCGATGATGATCCCCAACATGGCTTCGGGCAACATCGCGATTCGCCACAAGGCAAAGGGCCCGACCCTACCCGTCGTGACTGCCTGCGCGACTTCTGCCCATGCGGTGGGTGAGGCGTTCCGCGCCATCAAGCACGGCTATGCCGACGCGATCCTCGCGGGCGGCGCCGAAGCCGCAATTATCCCCGATGCCGTTGCGGGCTTTACGTCCTGCCGCGCATTGACCACCAACCCCGATCCCGCGACGGCCTGCCGTCCGTTCGATGCAGACCGCGACGGCTTTGTGATGGGCGAGGGCGCCTGCGTGCTCGTGCTCGAGAGCATGGAACATGCGCAGGCGCGCGGTGCGCACATTTACGCCGAGGTCGTGGGCTACGGCAACACCGATGATGCCTATCACATCACGAGCCCCGATCCCGAGGCTGCCGGCATTGCCCGTGCGATATCGCTGGCGGTGGCCGAGGGCGACGTTAAGCCTTCCGAGGGCCTCTACATCAACGCTCACGGAACCTCGACTAAACTCAACGATTCGTCCGAGACGGCGGGCATCAAGCGAGCACTCGGCGAGGACGCGGCGCGCGCCGCACATGTCTCGTCGACCAAGTCGATGACGGGGCACATGATCGGTGCCACGGGGGCCATCGAGGTCATGGCCTGCGCCATGGCGCTCGAGCAGGGCGTGGTGCCCCCGACCATTAACTACCACACGCCCGATCCCGCCTGCGATCTTGATTACACGCCCAATCGCGCGGTTCGCGCCGACCTTACCTGGGCGCTTTCGACAAACCTGGGCTTTGGCGGGCACAACGCCGCCATCGCGCTGCGTAGATATACGAGGAGCTAGAGCATGGATTCCAAAAGACTTGCCGAGATAGCCGATGTTATGGAGGACCGCGGCCTCACGCGCGTACGCGTTGAGGAGCCCGATGGCACCGCGGTCGAACTCGAGCGCGCGAGCGCCGCGCAGCCGGTTGCCGTGCCCATGCCTATGCCGGGTGCCGTGACTGCTCCGGCGGTGGCTCCTGTCGCCATGCCTGCTGCCGCACCGGAACCCGCCGCGCAGACACCTGCCGCCGCACCGGAGCCCAAGGGCACCGAGGTGACCGCACCCATGGTCGGCGTTTTCTATGCTGCCCCGGCGCCGGGCGACGAGCCGTTTGTGCACGTGGGCTCCAAGGTCAAGGCCGGCGAGACCCTCTGCATCATCGAGGCCATGAAGGTTCTCAACGAGGTGACGGCAGAGGCGGATGGCGAGGTGCTCGAGATCTGCGTGGCCGACGGCGACCTCGTGGAGTTTGGCAGCTGCCTCATGAGGATCGGATAGGTGATATCCATGAACAAAGAAGAGCTCAAGAAGCTATTGCCGCATCGCGATCCGATGCTTTTGCTCGACGAAGCCGAGCTGGTGGGCGACGAGGCCCACGGCAAGATCACGATTACGGGCGACGAGTACTTTTTGCAGGGGCATTTTCCGGGAAACCCGGTCGTCCCCGGCGTGATTCAGTGCGAGATGCTCGCCCAGAACTGCTGCGTGCTGCTGATGGGCGATGAGGAGGCGCGCGGCGCGACGCCGTTCTACACGAGTCTGGACAAGGTGCGCTTTAAGCGTCCGGTGCGCCCGGGCGACACGGTGGATCTGGTGTGCTCCATCACGCGTGCGCGCGGGCCGTTCCGCTTTGCGACGGGTACTGCGAGCGTCAACGGTGAGGTTTGCTGCCGCGCCGATATGTCTTTTGCACTCATGCACGAAAGTTAAGGAAGGCTTCATGTTCGACAAAGTGCTCATCGCCAACCGCGGCGAAGTCGCGGTTCGTGTTATCCGCGCGTGCCGCGATATGGGCATCAAGACCGTCGCCGTTTATTCCACGGCCGATGCGGACGCGCTGCACGTGCAGCTTGCCGACGAGGCGTATTGCATCGGCGGCCCGCGTCTTGCCGAGAGCTACCTCAACGACGATGCCGTGCTCACCTGTGCCGTAAAGTCGGGGGCAAAGGCGATCCATCCCGGCTATGGCTTTTTCTCCGAGAAGGCGAGCTTCGTGCGCGACTGCGACAAGTACGGTCTGGCGTTTGTCGGTCCTTCGGCCGAGGTGATCGACAGCATGGGCGACAAGGACGCCGCACGCCGAACGGCTGCCGCGGCGGGCGTACCCATCGTGCCGGGCTGCGATTTGCTCAAAAGCCCCGAGGAGGCGACGGCCGAGGCCGAGCGCATCGGCTGTCCCGTGCTCATCAAGGCGCGTGCCGGCGGTGGCGGTCGCGGTATTCGCAAGGTCGAGCGCGTGGAAGACGCGGCAAAGGCGTTCATCGAGGCGCGTGCCGAGGGCGAGGCCGTTTTTGGCGACGGCGAGTGCTACATGGAGAAGTTCGTCGCGCCGGCGCATCACGTTGAGGTACAGATTATGGCCGATAAGCAGGGCCATGTGTTTTCACTCGGCGAGCGCGAGTGCTCGGTGCAGCGCCGCAACCAAAAGCTGATCGAGGAGAGCCCCGCGCCGTGCCTCGACGGACGCGACGATATTCGTGCCCGTATGCACAAGGCGGCGCGCGACTTGGCTCGTGCCGTCGGTTATGAGGGCGCTGGCACCATCGAGTTTCTGTACTCGGACGACGGCAATTTCTACTTTATGGAAATGAACACGCGCTTGCAGGTGGAGCATCCGGTTACAGAGTTTGTAACCGATACCGACTTGGTCAAGTGGCAGCTGCGCGTGGCAGCCGGCCAGCCTCTGCCCTTTGAGCAGGAGGACATGCCGGTGCGCAACCACGCCATGGAGTGCCGCATCAATGCCGAAACGCCGGACTTTCTGCCGTCGTGCGGAACGGTCACCGCGTTGCGTGTGCCGGGTGGCCCGCGCGTGCGCTGGGATTCCGCCATGTTCACCGGTGCGAAAGTTCCGCCGTACTACGACTCCATGCTCGGCAAGCTCATCGTGTGTGCGCCCACGCGTGACGGCGCCATTCGCAAGATGCGCTCGGCCCTGGGCGAGCTCGTGATTGGGGGCGTGAGCGAAAACAGCGAGCTTCAGCTCGACGTGCTGGCAAACGACGAGTTCTTGTCGGGCATGTATCACACCGATCTGATGGGGCATCTCTATGCTGATGAATAGGAAAGCGAAGACGGTCAACGTCCTCGAGGGGCCGATGACCGAGTCATGCGCCGAGTTTCCCGCGCGCCACGTGTTTATCAAGTGCCCGGAGTGCCGCCGTGTGATCGATGAGGCACGCCTGCACGACAACCTCGAGGTGTGCCCCCGTTGCGGCAAGCACTTTCGCGTGAGCGGTCGCGCGCGCATGCGCATGACGGTCGACGAGGGCACGTTTGAGGAATGGGATGCTAATCTGGCGTCGGAGGACTTCCTCTCGTTTCCCGGTTATGCCGACAAACTCAAGAGCGTGAGCGAGCGTTCGGGCGAGCGCGATGCCGTTGTGTGCGGCAGGGGCAAAATCTGCGGTTGCGATACCGCACTCTTCTTTATGGATGCCAACTTTATGATGGGCTCGATGGGCTCCGTGGTGGGCGAGAAGATCTGTCGCACATTTGAGCATGCGACCGAGCTGGGATTGCCAGTTGTCGGCTTTACCGTTTCGGGCGGTGCGCGCATGCAAGAGGGCGTGACATCGCTTATGCAGATGGCCAAGATTTCTGCGGCGGTTAGGCGCCACAGCGAGGCGGGCGGCCTGTATATCACGGTGCTCACCGACCCCACGACCGGCGGCGTAACCGCGAGCTTTGCCATGGAGGGCGACATTATCCTGGCCGAGCCCGATGCCCTGACGGCATTTGCCGGCCCGCGCGTGATCGAGCAGAACATGCACAAGCGCCTGCCCAAGGGATTTCAGCGCTCCGAGTTTTTGCTGGAGCACGGCTTTTGCGATGCCGTTGTTCCGCGTGGCGAGATTGCGCTCACGGTAGGCGAGCTGTTGGCGCTGCACGAAGGGCACGCGCCCGGCCTGGGGGCACCGCATGAGATCGTCCATGCGGGTCGCCGCGGCAAAAAGCTGGGACACTTGTTTAAGCGCTCGGCGGCACCAAAAACCGCGCTCGAGATTGTCAAGCAGACCCGCTCGGCAGATCGCGCCACGGCGGGTGAGATGATCTCGCTGGGCCTCGACGGATTCGTTGAGCTGCACGGCGACCGTTACTTTGGCGACGACGCCGCTGTGTTGGCTGGCATTGGCTGGAAAGACGGACGCCCCGTAACGGTTATCGCCATCGAGCGCGGCACCACGACCAAAGAGCGTATCCGCCGCAACTTTGGCATGGCGCATCCCGAGGGCTACCGCAAGGCGCGTCGCCTTATGCGTCAGGCCGAAAAGTTTGGTCGACCGGTTCTGTGCCTGGTCGATACTTCGGGCGCGTTTTGCGGCATCGGTGCCGAGGAGCGCGGCCAGGGCGAGGCGATTGCCCAGAATCTCATGGAGATGAGCGGCCTTAAGACGCCGATTGTCTCGGTGGTGACAGGCGAGGGCGGCTCTGGTGGCGCGCTGGCGCTATCCGTGGCCGACCGCATCCTGATGCTCTCGAGCTCGGCCTATTCGGTCGTGAGTCCCGAGGCCTGCGCGTCGATCCTGTGGAAGGATACGGAGCGTGCGGATGAGGCCGCCGAGGCGCTTAAGCTCACGGCCCCCGATCTGCTGGCGCTCGGCATCATCGACGGCATTGTCGACGATAGGGGCCTGTCGCATGAGGAGATCGCCGGTGCCGTCATGTCTTCGGCATTTGATGCCTTCGATACGCTTGGGCAGCTCGACGACGCCACCCTCACAAACCTCCGCTATGAAAAGTACCGCACAATCGGTCAGTACCGCACGATGTGACAAAGGGGCAGCCCGCATGTCACATTGGGAAAGGCGTTCCATGTCGCAAGTTTCTAACACCTCGTTTACAACGACGGTTTCATCAAACGCCACGGCCGTGGTGGACTATCTGTCCAAAAGCATGATGTCGGCGCTGCCGTTTATTGTCTGCGCAGCGTTGTTCCGCACCGTCGCCGTCATTATGGGCGAAGGCATGCTGGGCCTGTGGTCTGCCGATTCCGAAATCTATCGCCTGTTCTACAGTTGGCTTTATAACGCCGGCTACTACTTTTTGCCCATTTATCTTGGTTGGGCGGCCGCCCGCCAGCTCGGTTGCTCGGAGCAGCTGGGCATGATGCTGGGCGGCGTATTGATTGCGCCCGATCTGCTTAAGCTCGTCGATGCCGCATCGACGACGGGGGCATCGATGACTTCCGTGTATGGTCTGCTTCCCGCGCCGGTCAACGATTACACGACGACTGTTATTCCGGTTCTCATCTCGGTGCCCTTGCTATGGCGAGTGGAGTGTTTCTTTCAGCGCGTTATCCCTAAGGCCGTGGCGTTTTCGTTTGTTCCGTTTGCGACCATGCTTGTCATGGTTCCGGTTTCGCTGTGTATCACGGCGCCGGCGGGCAGCTATTTGGGCATGCTGTTGGGCCAGCTTATGTTTATGCTTGGCAATTCCGGCGGCATCGTGTCGCTGCTCACGCTCATGGGGCTTGCCGCGGGCTGGGAGTTCCTAAAGATCGCGGGCGTCAGCAACGTTGTCCTATCGCTCGCCTATGCGCAGTTTATGAGTGTGGGAACGGATTCGTGCATCCTGATCGCCGCGACGATGGCAACGTTCGCCGTTTGGGGCATGCCTTTTGGCGCGTCGCTCCGCGTTGCGGATAAGGACGAGAAGGCGCTCATGCTGGGCTATTCAATCTCGGGTATTCTTGGCGGCGTAAGCGAGCCAGCGCTGTACGGATGCGGCTTTAAATATGGCAGGTGTCTGACGTGCATGGCCGTTGGCGGCGCCGTCGGAGGACTTGTTGCGGCCGTAGGCCACGTTACGGCTTATACCATCGGTATGACGAATGTTCTTATGGTCATTGGCTTTGCCACGGGCGGCATCTCGAATCTGCTGTGGTGCTGCGCTGCCGGCGGCGCAGCATTTGCGGTGTCTGCGGCGCTGAGCTGCTGTTTTGGCGTGGTGCCGGCGAAGGGGCAGGTGACGGGGGACGGAGCCGATTTGCCCGAAACCTCGAAGAGCGTGGCCGAGGCAAGCGCATAAACCTGTGCGACAAAGGGACGGTCCCGCATGTCGCATTCCAAGGCCGTGGCCCGTGTGGGTTGCGGCCTTTTTGTATCTGGGAGACAAAGTGGCTACACTACAATCCGTTTGAGCAATAGATATATAGGTAGTACCGTGGGGGCGGATGCAGATGGTCGAGTGGATTGTTCGTCGTGCGCAGGGCGACCGTGCACGCGTGGGAACGTTGACGGGTATGGTGTGTATTCTCGCCAATGTGGCACTATGCGCTGCGAAGGGTGCAATTGGCGTGCTGTCGGGATCGGTTTCGATTGTGGCGGACGCCATGAACAACCTGTCTGATGCCAGCTCGAACATCGTGAGCGTGCTTGGCTTTAAGCTGGCGGGCAAGCCGGCAGACCCCGAGCATCCTTACGGCCATGGCCGCTACGAGTATCTCTCGGGTCTGGTCGTGGCGGCGCTCGTGCTGCTGATCGGCCTTGAGCTTATCAAGTCCTCGGTTGAGCGCGTCATCCACCCCGAACCTGTCGAGTTCTCGCTTGCCCTGGTGGCAGTCCTTGCGCTTTCGATGATTGTTAAGCTCTGGATGGCGGCCCTCAACCAAAAACTCGGCGATCGCATTGAGTCCGAGACGCTGCATGCGACCGCGCAGGATTCCAAGAACGATGTTCTAGCCACGGGCGCCGTGTTGGCGTGCGCGATTGTTTCGCAGGTGACGCATATCAATCTAGATGCATGGGTCGGCCTTGCCGTTGGCGCCTATATTGGCTGGAGCGGCTTTGAACTCATCCAGGATACGGTGAGCCCGCTTTTGGGCCAGGCGCCCGATCCTAAGCTGGTCAAGCACATTCGAGACAAAATCATGAGCTACCCCGGCGTTTTGGGCGTTCACGATTTGATGGTTCACGACTACGGCCCAGGCAGAAAGTTCGCAAGTGCCCACGCCGAGATGGCGGCTGAGGCCAGCCCGCTGGAAAGTCACGACACGCTCGACAACATTGAACAGGCATTTAGGAACGAAGACGGCATGATTGTCACGCTCCATTACGACCCCATCGTGACCGACGATCCAAAGGTGGCGAGCATGCGCTTGCGTATCAACGCTATGGCTCAAGAGATCGATAGCCGCCTTTCAATTCACGATCTGCGCTGTGTGCCGGGTCCCACGCACACCAATGTGATTTTCGACTGCGTACGCCCCTCGGATTTGGCGATGAGCGCCGAGGACCTAAAGCGCGCGTTGGCGAAACGTGTCGAATCCGAATACCCCAAGTCGATTGCCAAGATCACGATCGACGAAGACTATGTCGGCCATACCCACGAGTAGGGCCGAGCCGATAAAGCAACTGATGCAGAAGGGGAGAGCATGAAGAAGCTATATCTACTCCGCCACGGTCAGACAGAATTCAACGTTAAAAAGCTGGTCCAGGGCCGCTGCGATTCACCGCTGACCGACCTGGGCCGCAAACAAGCGGGAATGGCAGCCGCATGGCTCAAAGCTCACGGCGTCGTCCCCGACAAGGTGGTCTCTTCGCCCTTAGGTCGAGCCATGGACACGGCAAGTCTCGTCGCTACCGAACTCCTTGGCCCGGACGCAGCAGTCGAGCCCTGCGAAGGCATCATCGAGCGCAGCTACGGCACCTTCGAAGAAGGCCCCCACGACGCCCTACCCACCGACGTCTGGGACCCGGGCGAGGACTTGGTCCCCTTCGGAGGAGAAGGAAGTCATGCCCTGCAGGAGCGCATGGTAGACACCCTCACCAATATCATGGACGCCGATGGCATCGAAACCCTTCTAGCAGTAAGCCACGGCAGCGCCAGCCGCCAATTCATCAAGGCTGCAGCCCCAGAGGGCTTCGAGCTCCCAACAAAACTCCCCAACTGCGCCATCATGATCTTCGATTTTGATGATGCGCGAGAAGAGGACGATGCGCCCCAATGCAAGTTCACCTTGCAGCAAATTGTGGACCCCCAACAAAGTCATTAGCCTGAACGAGCAGAGTTAAGCAGACATCAACGTGGCGTTCCCAGTGTGCGGCGGAGGGGGCGGGCCTGAGACATATTAAGGTTGTCGCGAGTTCCGCACGAACAGGAGAGCACTTAATGTGCTCTCCGTCGTGAGCAGGACTGTAGAGCAGCAACCTTAATATGTCTCAGGCCCGCCCCCTCCGCCGCACACTGGGAACGTGCCACGCACTTTACCTGCGTAAACAATGTGAGTGAAATATGAATCTCGATGGATACGCCCGCAGCCGTGTATACTAAACAGCTGTGTGAAACCAGGGGAGTATTCTGGCTGGACAAAATGCCTGCTTAATAGGGTTGTCAGGTAGTCCGGGCGTAATACAAGACTGGGGAGCACGTCGTGTAAGTAGTGGTCCTCTAGGGGCGTACGCTCGGTGGCGTACGCATTGTCCCAAGACCACGCGAGAGTTGGGATCATATCTTGATCAGCATGATTCTCGGCCGCAAGATTGGCATGACCCAGGTTTGGGACGAGAACGATAACGTCGTTCCCGTCACGGTCATCCAGGCTGGCCCCTGCGCTGTCTCGCAGGTTAAAACTCAGGCAACCGACGGCTATGACGCCGTCCAGATCGGTTTCGGCGACATCAAGGCCAAGAACGTGAACAAGCCCATGGCTGGTCACTTCGCCAAGGCTGGCGTCGAGCCTGTCCGCTTCCTTCGTGAGGTCCGCGTCGAGAACGGCGAGGAGCACAAGGTCGGCGAGGTCGTCACCGTCGCTGATTTCGCTGATGTCGAGAAGGTCGACGTCATCGGTACCTCCAAGGGTAAGGGCTTCCAGGGTCGCATCAAGCGCTGGGGTCAGCGCCGCGGTCCTATGACGCATGGTTCTCACTTCCAGCGTCACCCCGGTTCTATCGGTCAGTGCGCCTATCCTGCGCGCGTCCTCAAGGGCGTCAAGATGGCCGGTCACATGGGTAACGAGCGCGTTACCGTCAAGAACCTTTCCGTTGTCCGCATCGATGCCGAGCAGAACCTCATCTTGGTCAAGGGCGCTGTCCCGGGTGCCAAGAATGGTCTCGTCGCCATCCGTATGGCCTAAGGGCCCAGCCCATTTAGCCCAGCGTCATACCAAGGAGAACACTTAAATGGCAAAGTTTGAAGTAAAGAACAGCGAGGGCAAGAAGGTCGCCGAGGCCGAGCTCGCCGCTGAGGTGTACGGCATCGAGCCGAACATCCACGTTATGCACCACATCGTCAAGTGCCAGATGGCCTCTTGGCGTCAGGGCACCCAGTCTGCTAAGGGTCGCTCTGAGGTTTCCGGTGGCGGCAAGAAGCCTTGGCGTCAGAAGGGCACCGGCCGTGCCCGCCAGGGTTCCATCCGTGCTGCCCAGTGGCGTCACGGTGGCGTTGTCTTCGCCCCCAAGCCCCGTTCCTACGCTAAGCGTATGAACAACAAGGAGGTCAAGCTGGCTATGCGCTCCGCGCTGTCCGCCAAGCTGGCCGATGGCGAGCTCGTGCTCGTCGACGACTACGGCTTCGAGAAGCCTTCCACCAAGGCTGCCGTCGCCATGCTCAAGGCTCTCGGCCTTGAGGGCAAGCGTCTGACCATCATCGTTCGCGATGAGGACGTCAACGCCTACCTGTCGTTCCGCAACATTCCCAAGACGTTCATCATCACTGCCGACGAGGCCAACACCTACGATCTCGTCAACAACAACGCTGTGCTGATGCCCGCCGACATCGCCGCTCACTTCGGGGAGGTGCTTGCATAAATGACCGCCCACGAGATCATCATCCGTCCGATCGTGTCCGAGCGTTCCTTCTCCGGCATGGAGCTGAACAAGTACACGTTCGAGGTCGCCAAGGATGCTAACAAGTATCAGATCAAGGACGCTGTCGAGGAGATCTTCGGCGTCAAGGTCGTTCGCGTGAACACCTTGACGGTCAAGCCCAAGATCAAGCGCGTGCGCTATGTCGCCGGCAAGACCCGTTCTTGGAAGAAGGCCATCGTCACGCTGGCCGAGGGCGACACCATCGAGGTCTTTGGCAACCAGGCCTAAGACTCGCTGCTGTTGAGTGAGCTCATGCCTCCCAAATAGGGGAGGCGAGAGCTCAAGGTTTCGGGCGTATAAAATGGACACGCCCGGAACCGTGTATACGTCCGGTGTCATCGCACCCGAGGCAGAACCTCGAATCCCTGTCTGCGATGGCTAACGGATTCCTATTGAAAGGGATTGTAATGGCTGTAAAGCACCTTAAGCCGACCTCCGCTGGTAGGCGTTGGCAGACGATCTCCGACTTCTCCGAGATCACCTGCACCAAGCCCGAGAAGTCCCTTCTCGAGCCCCTGTCCAAGAAGGCCGGTCGTAACAACAACGGCCGCATCACCACCCGCCACCAGGGCGGCGGCGTGAAGCGTCGTTACCGCGTGATCGACTTCAAGCGCAACAAGGACGGCGTGCCCGCCAAGGTTGCCACGATCGAGTACGATCCGAACCGTTCCGCTCGCATCGCTCTGCTGCACTACGCTGACGGTGAGAAGCGCTACATCCTGGCCCCCAAGGGCCTCGAGGTCGGTCAGACCATCATGTCCGGTTCTGACGCCGACATCAAGCCGGGCAACGCTCTGCCCCTCGCCGACATCCCCGTCGGTACGCTCATCCACGCCGTCGAGTTCCAGCCGGGCAAGGGCGCTGCTATCGCCCGTTCCGCCGGTAACTCCTGCCAGCTGATGGGTAAGGAAGGCAAGTACGCTATCGTCCGTATGCCTTCCTCCGAGATGCGCCGCATCCTCGTTACCTGCCGCGCCACCGTCGGTGAGGTCGGCAACGCCGATCACGCCAACATCGTCATCGGCAAGGCCGGCCGTAAGCGTCACATGAACGTGCGCCCGACCGTCCGCGGTACCGTCATGAACCCTGTCGACCACCCGCACGGCGGTGGCGAGGGCAAGAACCACACCTCTGGTCGTCCCTCTGTTACCCCCTGGGGTAAGCCGACGAAGGGCCTTCGTACGCGCAAGAAGAAGAAGGTCTCGAACCAGCACATCATTCGTCGCCGTAAGAAGTAATTTCGGATACCGAGTTTTAGGAGAAAGCACTTATGAGCAGAAGTCTCAAAAAGGGCCCGTTCGTGGAGACTCGCCTTCTCTCGCGTATCACCGCGATGAACGAGGCTGGCAAGAAGGACGTCGTGAAGACCTGGTCCCGCGCGTCCACCATCTTCCCCGAGATGGTTGGTCACACCATCGCCGTCCACGACGGCCGCAAGCATGTGCCCGTGTATGTTACCGAGTCCATGGTTGGTCACAAGCTCGGCGAGTTCGCGCCGACTCGTACGTTCCGTGGCCACAAGGCCAAATAGGGGGTTAACCGTAAATGGCAACTAAGTCTATTGAAACTGAGGCCACCGAGGTTCGCGCCGTCGCTAAGTACGTGCGTGTTTCCCCCAGCAAGGCCCGCCTGGTGGTCGATCTGATCCGCCGCAAGCCTGTCGCTCAGGCCTTCGACATCCTCCACTTCTGCGACCGCGCCGTCGCCGTGGATGTCGAGAAGGTTCTCCGTTCCGCCGTTGCGAACGCCGAGAACAACAACGGTCTGCGTGCCGACAACCTGGTTGTCGCCGCTGCCTATGTTGACGAGGGTCCGACGCTTAAGCGCATCCGTCCCCGCGCCAAGGGTTCCGCTTCTCGCATTCTGAAGCGTACTTCCCACATCACCGTCGTCGTTGCTCCTCGAAAGGAGGCGTAAAGCTGTATGGGTCAGAAAGTCTACCCCACCGGCTTCCGTCTTGGCATCACCGAGAACTGGCGCTCCCGCTGGTTCGCAGAGAAGGATTACGCTAAGACCCTCGGTAACGATCTCGAGATCCGCAAGTACCTCGAGAAGCGTCTTTCCCGCGCAGCTGTCTCCCGCGTCGAGATCGAGCGCGCTGGCGACAAGGTGAAGGTCATCATCCTCACCGCTCGCCCCGGCGTTGTCATCGGTAAGAAGGGTGCCGAGATCGATACCCTCCGCACCGAGCTCGAGAAGGTCGCTGGCGTCTCCAAGGGCCAGCTCTCCGTCGACGTTGTCGAGATCAAGCGCCCCGAGCTCGACGCCAACCTCGTTGCTCAGTCTATCGCCGAGCAGCTCGAGGGCCGCGTTGCCTTCCGTCGCGCTATGCGCAAGGCTGTCCAGTCCGCCCGCAAGGCCGGCGCTAAGGGCATCCGTATCCAGTGCTCCGGTCGTCTCGGCGGTGCCGAGATGGGCCGTCGTGAGTGGTACCGTGAGGGTCGCGTGCCTCTGCACACCCTCCGTGCCAAGATCGACTACGGCACGGCTGTCGCCAGCACCACCATGGGCGCTTGCGGCGTGAAGGTCTGGATCTACCTGGGCGAGAAGCTCCCGGGCCAGCCTGTTCCCAACCCTGCACTCGAGGGCTCTTCCCGTCCTCGTCGTCGTAACTCCGAGAGGAGGGGTCAGTAGTGCTTGCCCCTAAGCGTATTCTTCACCGCAAGGTGCAGCGTGGCTCCATGAAGGGCCAGGCCAAGGGTAATACCGAGCTGCATTTCGGCGAGTTTGGTATCCAGGCTCTCGAGGCCCATTGGATCACCAACCGTCAGATCGAGGCCGCTCGTATTGCCATGACCCGCTACATGAAGCGTGGCGGTCGTGTCTACATCACGATCTTCCCCGATAAGCCCATCACCAAGAAGCCTGCCGAGACTCGCATGGGTTCTGGTAAGGGTAACCCCGAGGAGTGGGTGGCCGTCGTCAAGCCCGGCCGCATCATGTTCGAGGTCAAGGGCGTGCCCGAGGAGGTCGCTCGCGAGGCTCTGCGTCTTGCACAGCACAAGCTTCCCATCAAGACCAAGATTGTTGCTGCCAAGAACGCTGAGCAGCGCATCGAGAAGGAGATGGCTGAGGAGGCCGCTCTCGAGGCCAAGTGGGCTGCTGAGGACGCCGCCGCCGCCAAGGAGGAGAACTAATGAAGCCCGCAGAGATTCGTGAGCTCTCGGACGCTCAGCTCGTTGAGAAGCTGAAGGAAATGCGCGCCGAGCTCTTTAACCTTCGTTTCCAGATGGCCACCAGCCAGCTGGACAACACCGCTCGCGTCAACACCGTGAAGAAGGACATCGCTCGCGTCCTCACGGAGCAGCGCGCCCGCGAGATCGCAGCGGAGAAGTCCGCTGTCGCCGAGTAGGACCTAAGGAGAGAACATGACTGATTCGCGTAACTCGCGTAAGGTCCGTACGGGTGTCGTTACCTCCGTCTCCGGTGCCAAGACCATCGTTGTCACCATCACCGAGCGCAAGCGTCACCCTAAGTACGGCAAGATGATGACCAGCTCCAAGAAGCTGCACGCTCACGACGAGGAGTGCACGGCTGGCGTGGGCGACACCGTCCGCGTTATGGAGACCCGTCCTATGTCCAAGATGAAGCGTTGGCGCCTCATCGAGGTCGTCGAGCGCGCTAAATAAGCAGTCGCTCTTACGACTTGTACGTTTCCGAAGATGTGCGTATGTCTGGCTTGCATACCACGGGCCGTATAAAGGCTGCGCACCTCTCTTCGGTTCTTAGTTCGGAGGAACATCTACCATGATTCAGATGCAAACCATGCTGAACGTCGCCGACAACTCCGGCGCTCGCAAGATTCGCTGCATCAAGGTGCTTGGCGGTTCCAAGCGTCGTTATGCAGGCATCGGCGATGTGTTCATCGGTGCTGTCCAGGAGGCTACCCCTGGCGCCAACGTCAAGAAGAAGGACGTTGTCCGTTGCGTCGTCGTTCGCACCGTTAAGGAGATCCGCCGCAAGGATGGCTCCTACATTCGCTTTGATGAGAACGCCTGCGTTGTCATCAACAACGATGGTTCGCCCGTCGGCACCCGTATCTTCGGGCCCGTCGCTCGCGAGCTTCGTGACAAGAAGTACATGAAGATCGTCTCGCTCGCTCCCGAGACCCTGTAGTTAGGGGAGATATATGTATATCAAGAAGGGCGATAAGGTCCAGGTTCTCTCTGGTAAGGATCGCGGCAAGCAGGGCGTTATCCTGCGTGCTCTCCCCGCCGAGAACAAGGTCGTTGTCGAGGGCGTTTCGGTCGTCAAGAAGGCCGTCAAGCCCAACGCTGCCAACCAGCAGGGTGGTATCGTTTCGCAGGAGGCTCCCATCGATGCCTCCAACGTCAATCTCGTTTGCCCCGAGTGCGGTAAGGTTACCCGCGTCGGTCACGAGAAGGACGGCAAGAACAAGCTGCGCGTCTGCAAGAAGTGCGGCCACAAGTTCTAAGCTGCCCGCAACATCAAGTTGCTAGTAAAGGCCCGGATGCCCCACGGCACCCGGGCCTTTTTCTATCCCTACCCATTGGGGACAGACTTACATGAGTGGCCGTTGTTCATTGGGGACAGACTTAAATGAGTGGCCGTTGGGACTAGTCGTTGGGGAGGTTCTTAAACGACTAGCCTATGGGGACAGTCTTGCAACGAAAGCGGCACTTAGGGACCGTCCCAAACTGCCGGCACATAGGGACGTTCCCTTTTTGCCGGCACTTTGGGACGGTCCTTTGATGTTTGACGTCCCCAGAGGGGCGAAGCAATACAGCCTGCTCTGTCTTTTAGGGCTTTGGTGTTCCGCCCCTTTATGCCTCACAATGATTGCCGCATGCGTATTTACGCGCATAGCCTTGCGCGATAATGCGTGTAACCGCGCAAACATATGCAAACCATGGCTAAATAATGACCGTTAGACAAATAAACACGCAAATACGAGCAAATGCGCGCGCATTTGTGCGAATATAAGGCTGTTAGAAATGAAGGACTTCCGATGATTCAGGAGGCACATCATGGCAGATTCCAAACAGGCTCCGCTCGACGCCGAAGCAGCCGCTAAGGCGGCGTTTGCCTCGGTCCAGGATCAGCCGTTCCCTGAGGACATCTTTACGGCTCCCGAGCTCCGTTGGGCTGTAATCGGTTGCGGCGTTATCGCCAACCAAATGGCCCAGTCCCTCGCTCTGGCCGGTCGCAAGCTTGCGGGTGTCGCCAACCGTACGCTGTCCAAGGCCCAGGCTTTTGCCGAGCAGTATGGTGTCGATAAGGTGTATGAGACGGTTGAGGATCTCTACGCCGATCCGGACATCGATGCCGTCTATATCACCACACCGCACAACACGCATATCACCTATCTGCGTGCCGCGCTGGCTGCTGGCAAACACGTGCTCTGCGAAAAGGCTATTACCCTCAACTCCGCCGAGCTCGACGAGGCACGTGCCATTGCCGACGAGCATAACGTGGTCCTTATGGATGCCACCACGGTGCTCCACATGCCGCTGTATCAGGAGCTGCGCCGCCGCATGGATGCCGGTGAGTTTGGCCGCATGAACCTTGCTCAGCTCAACTTTGGCAGCTACAAGGAGTACGGCGACCTGACCAACCGCTTCTACAACCGTAGTCTTGCCGGCGGCGCCATGCTCGACATTGGCGTGTATGCGCTTTCCGTTATGCG
The DNA here is from genome assembly GCA_019414265.1 of Collinsella sp. GTDB lineage: Bacteria > Actinomycetota > Coriobacteriia > Coriobacteriales > Coriobacteriaceae > Collinsella. Next base: position 49,248 of record DXMJ01000003.1, read on the forward strand.
CCTCTTTATGGCAAGCCAGCCCACTGAGGTCGTTTCGCTGGGCAACACCTGTGAGACCGGTGTCGACGTTGCGGGCGGCATCGTCTGCCGTAATGCCGAGCAACAGCTGGGTGTTGTGAGCCTTACGCTTCATTCCAAGCAGCCCAAGCGCTCGGTCATCAGCTTTGACAAGTGCTATATCGAGGTCAACGAGTATCCGCGTGCAGACCATGCGACCGTCGTGTGGACTGCGGACGGTCACCGTGAGGAGGTCCACGCTGGCACCGAGGCCTACGCGCTGTGCTACGAGATGGCCGACCTGGAGAAGGCCGTTGCCGGCGATGATTCGAAGCGCGAACTTCTGGGCTATGCTTCTGATGTTATGGAGCTGATGACCAAGCTCCGCGCCGATTGGGGAGTCGTGTACCCCGAGGAGGAGTAAGCGATGCTTGCGGAAGATAGGCTCAACGCGATCGTGTCGATGGTGCAGCAGACCGGCTCGGTTACCGTGTCGGAGCTTGCCGAGGCCCTGGGCGTGACACCGTCCACCATTCGCCGTGACTTGCAAACGCTCGACCGCGCGCACCGTATCGCCAAGGTGCACGGAGGCGCGACGAGTCTGGAGCGCGCGCACGTGACGCGCGACCTGACGATCAGCGAGCGCAGTGATCTCCATAACGATGACAAGGAGCGCATCTGCGCCCGCGCCGCGGCCCTGGTGGAGCCCGATAGCTTTGTGTATATCGATTCGGGCTCCACGACCCTCAAGCTCATCGAGCATCTTCCGCATCTCGACGGCGTCACCTATGTGACCGATTCTGTGCTCCATGCCCAGCATCTCGCCTTGCGCGGTATGCGCGCCGTTGTGCTGGGTGGCGAGCTCAAGCCCGAGACCGAGGCGCTCGTCGGTCCCGATGCCTTGGCAACCCTGGACCGCTATAACTTCAACTGCGGCTTTTGGGGTTCCAATGGCATCGCCGCCGAGCAAGGTCTCACCACGCCGGATATCGAGGAAGCCCAGGTCAAGCGTATCTCGATGCGTCATACCGCCAAACGCTTCGTAATCTCGGACGCCAGTAAATTTGGCATGGTGGCGCCCGTCAAGTTTGCGGACTTTCGCGATGCAACGATCATCACCGCGGGCGAGGCGCCCGCCAAGTACCAGTCGATGAACAACGTCATCACGGTCTAGCGAGTGGGGGCAGGCTAAGGCCAATGCCATTTAGTTTTCTCAGTAGAAAAGCGGCAACGTCCATCCCGGGCGTTGCCGCTTTTGTTGTCTACCGGTTTGTCTAAATCTGTAACAACTGGACCGTTAAAAGTGGGCTAGATGTTACAGATTGAGATACTTCCGAACCGCGTCGTCCCTATGTCTCAATCTGTAACATCTGTGACCGATTTTGCCGAATTACTGTTACAGATTGAGATTTTCCCTTAAGGGGGATTCGAAAGTCTTGATCTGTAACAGGTAGACCAGAAAATGGGCTCCAGATGTTACAGATCGAGATGTTTGGGGACCGCGGCAGGGCCATCGCGGTAAAACCACCACAAAGGTGCCTGTCCCCTTTGTGGTGGTTTAGGGCTCCCAGGGGCAAGGGGCTTCGATGTGGATGTGCTCGCCGGTTACGGGATGCGTAAAGGACACGCTGTGGGCATGGAGCATGAGGCCGCAGGGGCGCGGCGTTCCGTACAGGTCGTCGCCAACCAGGGGATGGCGCTCGCTTGCCAGGTGCACGCGAATCTGATGCTTGCGGCCGGTGAGCAGCTCGACATCAATATACGAGCGCGTGGGCAGGCCGCGGCGGCTCTTAAGGCGCTTGAGTACCTTGACGCGCGTCTGAGATGGCTTGCCGCTGGCGCCAACGCGCATCTTGCGGCTATCGTGGCGGTCGCGGGCGATAGGCTTGTCGATGAGCTTCTCGTTCCAGTCGATTTTGCCCTCGGCGAGCGCCAGATAGTGCTTTTCGAATGCGTGGTCGATGACCACCTGGTCAAAGGCGGGCTGCGTCTGCTTGTCGAGCGAGAACAGCACCACGCCGGTGGTGTTGCGGTCCAGGCGATTGAGCGGCTGCATGTCGGTCGCGGCAAAGCCGTCGCCCATCGCCAGCAGCAGGTCGCTGGCGTAGTCGGTAAGTGTGCGCTCGCCGGTGCCGTCACCGTGGACGATCATGCCGGCGGGCTTGTCGATGGCCATGAGCCAGGCGTCGCAATAGAGGACTTGAGGTTCTTCGTTCACGTGTAAGCCTTTCGGTTAGCTAATTCCCACAAACATGCAGCCCGAGGTGGCGCCGCGCAGGCGGGCGGCCGGCTTGCGGCCGGCTTGAGCCGCCTCGACAGCGCGACGGACGCGAGCGACGGCACGGCCAATCTCATCGGCCTCGAGCAAGGTTCCGTCGACCATAAGACGGCGCACGTCGGCATCGAGCAGCTGCGGAACTTGCGGCGTGAGGTCGATGGGGTAGGCGTCGTACAAGCGTGAGCGGCCGTGGATGTCGGTACGCACCGGCATGACCTTTCCGTCGATATTCTTGAGCGAGAGCTTGCGGGCACGCAGGCGGCAGTTGGCGCAATCGTGGATGCAGCCGTTGGCAACCTGCAGAATGCAATGCTCGCTTGTCATGACGCGCGGGCGGCCAAAGACGGTGATGCCCAGAGCCGCGGGCGCGGCGGCGCCGAGCGAGACAATCTCGTCGAGCGTGATCTCGGGCGAGAGCCAAAACGCGCCGGCTCCGCGTTCGGCGAGTGCCTCCATGCAGGGCGTGTTGTGCACCGGCAGGCAAGAGCGAATCTCGGCCGTGGCGCCAACCTGGGCGGCCAGGGCAAGCTCAGAGATGTTGCCAATAGCGACCGTGGCGCCAGCAACAACCCATGGGTCAACGCGGACGTGGTCAACGGCGCAGCAGACCTCATCGAGCACGGGTACGATGCCCTGCTCAAACGTATCGGCGGGGGAGAGCTTGGCCGCATCGAGCGCGTCGGTGGTCATGTAGATGCGCGTTGCACCCTCCGCGCGAGCGGCCTCGGCGGCCTCGAGCGAGGTGACGGTAGCGCAGATCTGCGGCTCATCGCGGTAGTGCTCGGGCGCGGGGCGGGAATCATTGGTGACAGTCGCCGGTAGCTCGAGCGTGCGGGCGCGCTCCTCATACGGTGCCAGAATGGCCTCTTCCAGCGCCTTACAAGCGGCGGCGCGCACCTTGTGCACGGCGGAAAAGCCCATGCCGCAGCCCTCATCGAGCGCCACCTCAAAGCTCGCGGCCTCAAAGGGAGAGGAGCCCATGCGCCCGACGTGCTCAACCAGATCGGACGCCTCGACCGCACGGGTCTTGGCGGCCTCGACGGTGAAGCCCGTGGCGGTGGCGGTGAGCGCGGGGTCGTCACAGCAGGTGAGTGTGACAGTAAACGGCTTGCCCAGGCGCGCCACGACGGACACATCAACAGCGCGGCGGCGCAGCACATCGCGCTTGAGCGCGGCGCCGGCGGCGTCGATGGCACGCTGGCTGCGAATCACGCGGACGCGGCAGCCCTCGGGCATGCTACGGGGCACGCGACACTCGATAACATCGCCGGCAGCGGCATCATCGGCGGCAATGGTGGTCAGGAACTGGTCAAACTCGTTATCGTGGCGAAGCTCCAGCAGGTCGCCCTTGCCCACGGGCTCAAACAGCTCAATGCGGGCGATGGCGGCGCGGCGACGGCGGTCGTCGGGCTTGAGGCCGCGCACATCGCGGTTGGCCGGGCGGCTGCCCAGCACCGTGCCCACGATCTGTCCGCGGTTGTTGGAACGCTCATAGCTCATCATCTCGTCGCCCGAGGTGCCGTCCTGATAGGCGTGCGTAAAGTCGCGGTTAAAGCAGCGCTTGAGCTGGCGCTGACGGGCGGCTTCCTCGTCCTTAGAGGTCGAAACATCGGCCAGCATATCGTCAATCTGATGACGATACACGTCGACGATGGAATACACGTAATCGGGAGCCTTCATGCGGCCCTCGAGCTTGAGCGATGCGGCGCCGGCGTCATACAGACGGCGAACAAGCTGCGAAGTGTTGGTGTCGCGCGGGCACAGCGCGCGCTCGCGACCGGCAGGGGAGAGCGAGCGGCCGTTCTCGTCGATCAGCTCGTAAGGCAGGCGACAGGGTTGAGCGCACATGCCGCGGTTGGCCGAGCGGCCCGCCATGGCAAAGCTCGAAAGCAGACACAGGCCAGAGTAGCAAAAGCAGATGGCGCCATGGCTAAAGACCTCAAGGTCCACATCGGGCGCGGCATCGTGAATGGCGGCAATCTCGTCGATGGAAAGCTCGCGCGAGAGGGTCACGCGGTCGGCGCCCTGCTCGCGGCACCAAAGGGTTCCGCGGTCGTCGTGGATGTTCGCCTGGGTCGAGATATGCGTCTCGATGCCGGGCATGGTGCGCTTGACCTCAAAGAACAGGCCCCAGTCCTGGATGATGAAGGCGTCGGCGCCCAGCGTGGAGCAGCGATGGATGAGCTGCAGCGCATCGCTCATCTCGGACTGCTTGATGACGATGTTGACCGTGACGTAGACGCGCGAGCCGGCTAGATGCGCGGCGCGGCAGGCCTGCTCAAAGGCCTCGTCGGTAAAGTTGGTGGCCTTGCGGCGTGCGTTGAAGCTGCCCATGCCGCAGTAGATGGCGTCTGCCCCGGCGGCGAGTGCGGCAGCAAAGGGCTCGGGCCCTCCGGCGGGCGCCAAAAGCTCGGGTCTGCGGTTGGTGGTTCGACTGGCGGTTGCGGTCATATCCTGCCTTTCAAAATGCTCAGATACTCAAAAGTATAGTGGTGCCGTCGCGGCAGGCGATGCCCGTGCTCTAAGCGGGATAAAGTCTTCAGCAGCTTGGACTGGCTGCTCCACATGAGAACCGTTCAGCGGTCCGGGGAAACCGTTGGGCGATAAAATATTCTCGCAGCGTGATAATAATCTTGCATCGCGCGGAAACCTTGAGTACTATCCCAATCAAGCGCGGTGTTCAGACCGAACTGTGCCTCCCGGTGTGAACGCCGCGCTCCCGTTCCCTTTTACTTGTAAGGAGAAAAACATGAGCAAGACCGTCGTGTCTTCCGATAACGCACCCGCAGCCATCGGCCCGTATTCCCCCGGTATCCAGACTGGCAACATGGTGTTCCTGTCCGGCCAGCTGGGCATCGATCCCGCGACCGGCAAGCTGCCCGAGGGTGTCGAGGCCCAGGCCAAGCAGTCCCTCGCCAACGTCGAGGCTCTGCTGACCGCTGCCGGCGCCACGTTTGCCGATGTCGTCAAGACCACGGTCTACCTGGCCGACATCGCCGACTTTGCCGCCGTGAACGAGATCTACGCCTCCAAGTTCGAGGCCCCGTTCCCCGCGCGCAGCGCTTTCCAGGTTGCCGCTCTTCCGGCTGGCGGTCTGGTCGAGATCGAGGTCGTCGCCGCTCTCTAAGGCGTTGGCCACAACTAAACATGACATGCAAAAAGACCCTGCAGCGCGTGCGAGCTGCAGGGTCTTTTGTCAAGCGATGCGACAAAAATGATCCGTTTCCCTTCGTCCCCAAGGGATCACGTTTAGCCCTCCTTGCGAACTTTTTGCAGGTAGCGGTAGACGCTGGGCTCCGAAATGCCCAGCGCGGTGGCGGCGCAGGCCACAGCGCCCTTGAGCATGAACACCCCGTTGCCGTTGAGGTGGCGAATGACGTCCACGCGGTCGCTCTGACCAAGCGACGCTACATCCAGCCCGCGCGCGCTCAGCAACTCGGAAATGCTGCGGTCGATGAGCTCCTGCGTGGACTCCGAAAGGCTTTCGACCTCGATAGGGGCGGGCTCCGTGCGCGTCGGCGCCGCGTCGAAGCATGCCATGAGTTGTTGCGCCATGGTGTTGATGGAGCGCACGGTCGAGAGGTCGGTGTTGACGCAGAGCATACCGACGATCTCGTTATCCTCGCGGATAAAGTACGTCGCCGACTCCAGCGTTTTGCCGCCGGCACCGCGGCCCTCGTAGCCCGTAATAAACGGCAGGCCGCGATACTTGGGGTCGTGCATGATCTTGAGCGCCAGATCGGTGGCAGGACCGCCGATCTTACGGCCGCTCACGATGCCGTTGCGAATATCGACGATGGCGTGGTCGGGATCCGAGAAATCGTGCAGCACGATTTCGCTGTTCTTACCGAGTATCTGCTCCAGGAAATCGACCATCGGCAAAAAGCGGCGTACGGTCTCGTTCACGGGCAACTCCTTTGGGTGAAATCGGAAATGTTCATAACAATTTTTTCTCATGGTAACACGCTGCTCATCATCTCGTATATCCGCAGGTACATGACGTAATGCAGACGAACGGTATGATTTTGGCGGTAAACGGTTGACCAAAAGAAAAGTTAGATGTTATTTTGACCAGACACTTTCCTGACCTGCGGAAATGCATTATCTCAGCTGAAGAATAGTCTGATAACAAAAAATTATTATTGAGAATGAGAATCATCTTTAATACGATATGCAACGAAGGCACAACCTCAACCCCGCACTGCGTCACAATAGAGCGTTAGATGCGAAAACAACTATTTCGAGGATTGGTGGTCAAATGACCCAGGAGACGGTTAAGAACGGCACTGAAGCCCTGTTCACTCGTGAAGGCATGCCTCCCGTTAAAGAAATGATCCCGTGTGCCCTTCAGCACGTACTGGCTTCGTTTGCCGGTATCATCACCCCGGCTGTCATCATGGCCGGCGTCTACGGCTTTAATAGCCAGCAGAGTACCGACATCATCCAGGTCGCGCTCATTCTTTCGGCGATCGATACGGCCCTTCAGGCCTTCGCTCCCTTCCGTCGCATCGGCGGCGGCCTGCCCATCGTCATGGGCGTTTCGTTCGCGTTCCTGCCGGCTCTGCAGGCCATGGGTGCCTCGGGCTTTAGCTTTGGTGCGCTGCTGGGCGGCGAGATCGTCGGCGGCGCCGTCGCGGTCCTCTTTGGTCTGGCCTACAGCAAGATCAAGTGGCTGTTCCCGCCCGTCGTGACCGGTACGGTCATCTTCTCCATCGGCGTTTCGCTGTATCCCACGGCCGTCAAGTATATGGCCGGCGGTATGGGTACGCCGCTGTGGGGCACTCCGCAGGCCTGGTGCGTCGCTCTTATCACCTTCGCCGTGGTCTTTGCGCTCGCCAACTTTGGCAAGGGCACGCTCAAGCTGGGATCCGTGTTCTTTGGCATGATCGTTGGCATGATCGTTTCGATCCCCTTTGGCATGATCGACTTCTCCAGCGTCGCCACCGCTCAGGTCTTCGCCCTTCCCAAGCTCATGCCCTACGCGCTCGAGTTTGATCCCGAAGTCTGCATTACCCTCGCTGTTGTGTTCCCCATGGTTGCCATCCAGGTAATCGGTGACGTCTCCGCCGCCTGCCTGGGCTCCATCGACCGTATGCCCACCGAGCGCGAGCTCTCCGGCGCTATCGTGTCCCAGGGCCTCACCTCTATGGTCGGCGGCCTGCTGGGCGGTCTTCCCACCAGCGCCCTTGGCCAGAACGTGGGCATCATCTGCTCCAACAAGGTCGTCAACAAGTGGGTCTTTGTGATCATCGCGGCCGTCTTTGCCATCGCCGGTCTGTTCCCGCAGCTCTCTGCCGTCCTTTCCGCTATCCCGCAGCCCGTCATCGGCGGCGCGACCGTCGGCGTCTTTGGCACCATCACCATGAACGGCGTGCGCATGTTCACCCGCGAGGGCCTCACGCAGCGCACTACCACCATCGTCGGCACCTCCGTCGTCTTTGGCCTGGGTATCTGGATGGCCAGCGGTTGCCTTGCCGGCGAGGGTATGCCCGCCTGGGTGTCCACCGTCATCGGCTCCAATGCCGTGACCCCCACCGCCATCATGGCCATTGTCCTTAACCTGATCCTTCCGCAGACGCCGGTCGTGGCTCAGCACATCGATGCTGCCAAGGACGCTGCCGTGGATCTGGTCTTGCCCGAGAGCAAGAAGTAACCAATTCGGTGCTATTCGTCGGCGGGCGCATCGCCTCGTCCGCCGACGTCATGCGGCGCCAAGCCGCACTTCAAAGGGTTTGTCCCTTTGGTGAAGCGTTGACGGGAGAGGGCCCGTTTCCGGTGTAGGCCGGCGCTTCGCACTTCCGCCATGTCAGAGGTGTCAAACCCCGCCCCTGATGTTGAAGGGAGCATTCATGCTTCTGGTCGCTAACGGTTCCGTCTTTACTCGCAACGCTCAGACCCCGTTCATTCCAAACGGTGCGGTCGCCATTGACGGAGATACGATCGTCGAAGTGGGTCCCGAGTGCGAGCTCAAGGCCAAGTACCCGGATGCCGAGTACGTCGATGCCCAGGGCAACCTCATCATGCCTGGACTCATCAATTGCCACACCCACATCTACTCGGGTCTGGCCCGCGGCCTTGCCATTAAGGGCTGCAACCCCACCAACTTCCTGGAGAATCTTGAGCAGCAGTGGTGGAAGATCGACGACAACCTGACGCTCGACGGCACCAAGGCCAGCGCCTATGCCACGATTCTTGACTCCATCCGCGATGGCGTCACCACGATCTTCGATCACCATGCGAGCTTCTTCGAAATCCCGGGAAGCCTCTTTACCATTAAGGATGCAGCTCAGGAGCTGGGCATGCGTTCGTGCCTGTGCTACGAGGTCTCCGACCGCCGCGGCCAGGAAAAATGCGACCAGGCCATTGCCGAGAACGCCGAGTTTGCCCAGTGGGCCGCCAAGGAGCGTCGCGATAACGACAACCACATGATCGCCGCCATGTTTGGCGGACATGCCACCTTTACGCTTTCGGACGAGACCATGGATAAGATGGCCGAGGCCAACAATGGCCTGACCGGCTTCCACATCCATGTGTGTGAGGGCATGAATGACGTGTGGGACTCCCGCCTCAACCGCGGCGGCATCAGCCCCGTCGAGCGCCTGCTGCAGCACAACCTGCTGGGTCCCGACACCATGCTCGGCCACTGCATCCACGTGACGCCCGCCGAGATGGATATCGTCAAGGAGTCCGGTACCTGGCTCGTCAACAACCCCGAATCCAATATGGGCAACGCCGTGGGCTGCGCCCCCGTGCTCGAGTTCTTCCGCCGCGGTATCCCCGTGTGCATGGGCACCGACGCCTACACCCACGATATACTCGAGAGCCTTAAGGTCTTCCTGATCATTCAGCGCCACAACGCCGCCATGCCCAACGTGGGCTGGTGCGAGGCCATGACCATGCTGTTCGAGAACAACGCCAAGATGGCGAGCAAGTACTTCGATCGCAAGCTCGGCGTGCTCGAGGCCGGCGCTGCCGCCGATGTCATCGTCATGGACTACAAGCCCTTTACGCCGCTGAGCGAGGAGAATATCGACGGCCACATGCTCTTTGGCATGATGGGCAAAAACTGCCGCACCACCATCATCAACGGCCGCGTCCTGTACAAGGATCGTGAGTTCGTTGGGATTGATGAGGACAAGATCAACGCGTGGACCATGGCCGAGTCCAAGAAGCTTTGGAGCACGCTCAACGATCGCGTGTACTAATTCCAATTGGAGATTCGCGCGCGTCGGATGTTTCGCCGCATCCGACGCGCGCATAGGCGGCCTCCGCGGGGTCGCCGGCGCTGTGCTAGCGCTACACCGTATTTGCGCCCGCCGCGCGGTCTCGCCGGGCGTTACAGAGAGGAGCTCACTATGAGCGACATCATGAGGCCGATCCCGTTTTCGCAGCTGATGAACTGGATCATCGAGGAGCACAAGACCCAGGACGCCATCTTTGGCGTGCGTAAGATGGTCACGACCAACCAGGAGGGTGCGCTTCCCATTTTTGACGAGCGCATCGAGACTCCGTTTGGCCCGGCTGCCGGTCCCAATACGCAGCTGGCCCAGAACATCGTGGCCTCTTATGTGGCCGGTTCTCGCTTCTTTGAGCTCAAGACCGTCCAGGTTATGGACGGCGAGGAGCTCTCCAAGTGCGTCAACAAGCCCTGCATCGTGGCTCAGGACGAGTGCTACAACTGCGAATGGTCGACCGAGCTCGAGGTTCCGCAGGCCTTTGCCGAGTACGTGAAGGCATGGTTTGCCTGCCACCTGATCGCTCGCGAGTACGGTCTGGGCAGCCCGGACGGCTTTGTCTTCAACATGTCGGTGGGCTATGACCTGGAGGGCATTAAGAGCCCCAAGGTCGACGCCTACATCGAGGGCATGAAGGATGCCAGCGGCTCCGACGTCTGGAACGAGTGCCGTGCCTGGGCACTCGCCAACCTGGACAAGTTTGAGCATGTCGACGCCGCGTTTGTCGAGTCCATCCCGGCGCGCGTCTCCAACTCCATCACCGAGTCCACGCTGCATGGCTGCCCGCCGGCGGAGATCGAGCGCATCGCGACCTATTTGATCACCGAGAAGGGCCTCAACACCTACATCAAGTGCAACCCCACGCTGCTGGGCTATGAGTTTGCCCGCCAGCGTCTGAACGAGCTGGGCTTTGACTACATCGTCTTCGACGATACGCACTTCCGCGAGGACCTGCAGTGGGCTGACGCCGTGCCCATGTTCGAGCGCCTGATTGCCCTGTGCGCCGAGCGCGGCCTGGAGTTTGGCGTCAAGCTGACCAACACGTTCCCCGTCGACGTGACGAGAAACGAGCTGCCCTCCACCGAGATGTACATGTCGGGCCGTTCGCTGTTCTCACTGACCATCGAGGCCGCCCGTCGCATTACCGAGCAGTTCGATGGCAAGCTGCGCATCAGCTACTCCGGCGGCGCCACGGTCTACAACATCCGCGCCCTGTACGATGCCGGCATTTGGCCCGTCACCCTGGCGACCGACGTGCTCAAGCCCGGTGGCTACGAGCGCTTTAGTCAGATGGCCGGCGAGTTTACCGACCTGGATGGCAAGCCGTTCGCGGGCGTCTCTCTCGAGGCCGTGACTGCGATCCAGACCGACTCGCTCACCAACCCGCTCTACAAGAAGCCGCTGCGCCCGCTGCCCGACCGCAAGGTCGCCGGTAAGAGCCCGCTTTCCGACTGCTTTACCACGCCGTGCCGCACGAGCTGCCCCATCCAGCAGGATATTCCCGCCTACCTGGCGGCTGTTGACGAGGGCCGCTACGAGGACGCGCTCAACATCATCATCGAGCGCAACGCCCTACCGTTCATTACCGGCACCATTTGCCCGCATCCTTGCGGCCGTGCCTGCGAGCGTGCATTCTATGAGCCCGAGGGCGCCCAGATCCGCGCCAGCAAGCTCAAGGCCGCCCGCGAGGCCATGACCGCCGTGCTGCCCAAGCTGCGCGCCCAGGCCATCGCCAACGACGGCGAGCGCAACGTTGCCGTTATCGGCGGCGGCCCGGCCGGCCTGGCGACGGCGTTCTTCCTGACACGTGCCGGCGTGCCCGTCACTATCTTCGAGGCCCGCGATTCGCTCGGCGGCGTGGTCCGTCACGTGATCCCCGAGTTCCGCATTGCGAGCGACGATATCTCGCACGACGCCGAGCTCTGCCTGGCCTTTGGCGCCAAGGTTCAGCTCAACGCTCGCGTGGAGTCCATTGACGAGCTCAAGGCCCAGGGCTTTACCGACGTGGTCGTGGCCACCGGTGCCTGGATGCCCGGCTCTGCGGGCCTGGGCGAGGGTGCCGAGCTCGACGTGCTGGAGTTCCTCGAGGCCGCCAAGAAGGGCGAGAAACTCGAGCTGGGCGAGGACGTCGTGGTTATTGGCGCCGGCAACACCGCTATGGACGCGGCTCGCGTGGCCAAGCGCCTGGCTGGCGTGAAGAACGTGCGCCTGGTGTATCGCCGCACCAAGAAGCAGATGCCCGCCGACGAGGAAGAGCTCGATCTTGCTCTTGCCGACGGCGTTGAGTTCTGCGAGCTGCTGGCGCCCAAGGCGCTCAACGGCGCCGTGCTGACCTGCGACGTCATGGAACTTGGCGAGCCGGATGCAAGCGGCCGTCGCAGCCCCATCGCCACGGGCGAGACCGTCGAGCTTCCCGCCACCACGGTGATTTGCGCCGTGGGCGAGGGCATCGATGCCAGCCTGTACGACGCCGCGGGCGTCGAGCACGACCGTCGCGGCCGCCTTGCCGCCACCTCCACCGGCGTCGAGGGCGTTTGGGCTGCCGGTGACTGCCGTCGCGGTCCTGCCACCGTGGTCGAGGCTATTGCCGACGCCGCCGAAGTCGCCCGCGCCATCGCCGGCGTGGACTTTAACAAGTACGTCGACTGCAACGAGCAGGCCGGCCGCGAGGACACCTGCTACGAGCGCAAGGGGTCGCTATGCCGTGACAAGCGCAACTGCACCAAGACTCGCTGCCTGGGCTGCGGCTCGGTGTGCGAGGTCTGCTGCGATGTGTGCCCCAACCGCGCCAACGTGGCAATTAAGGTGCCGGGTCTCGCCAAGCATCAGGTCGTCCACGTCGACGGCATGTGCAACGAGTGCGGCAACTGCGCTGTGTTCTGCCCCTACCAGGAGGGCCGTCCCTACAAGGACAAGCTCACCCTGTTCTGGAGCGAGCAGGACATGGAGAACTCCGAGAACGAGGGCTTCCTGGCCGTGGACGAGGACCACTTTAAGGTCCGCGTCGCCGGCACGGTCCGCACCGTCTCGGTCGATGCCGTCAACACCGGCCTTCCCGAGGCCGTCCGCCTGACCATCAGGGCTGTGCGCGACAACTATCCGTACCTCCTTAAGAAATAGGCGAGTCTCTTATGGCCAAATCCATTCAACATAACGTGGCCTACGTTGCCTGCGGAAGCGGTTGCGCCTCCGCAGGCGGCGACGCCCGCTGCAGCGAAGGCTGCATTGGCTGTGGCGCCTGCGTCACGGCCTGCCCCCACGGTGCCATTGCGCTGGTCGATGGCATCGCCCGCGTGGATCGCTCAAAGTGCACGGGCTGTGGCCTGTGCGGCATGGCGTGCCCGCAGCGCGTGATTGCCTTCGTTCCCGGCTACCAGAACATCCTGGTGCGCTGCAACAACACCGACAAGGGCGCCATTGCGCGCAAGATCTGCGACACGAGCTGCATCGGTTGCGGCATGTGCGCCAAAAAGTGCCCTGCCAGCGCTATCCGCATCGAGGACAACTGCGCCCATATCGACGGCGCGGACTGCCTGTCGTGTGGCATGTGCGCTGTCGTCTGCCCGCATGGCGCCATCCACGACCGCACCGGCATCGCCGCCGGCGTGTAGAAGGGAATCACCATGGCACAGGAATTCACTTTTACCGTTAACGGCGTCGAGCGCACGACGACTCAGAACAAGCCGCTGCTCCGCTACTTGCGCGACGACCTGCACATCCATTCCGCTAAGGACGGCTGCTCCGAGGGCGCCTGCGGTACCTGCACCATCCATGTAGACGGCGCGGCCGTCAAGGCGTGCGTGCTAACCACCGCTCTTGCCGCCGGCCGCAACATCGTGACTGTTGAGGGCCTGCCCCAGGACGTGCGCGAGGCCTTTGTGTACGCCTTTGGCGCCGTGGGCGCCGTGCAGTGCGGTTTTTGCATCCCCGGTATGGTCATGGCGGGCGCTGCGCTCATCGCCGAGGATCCCGAGCCCACCGAGGAGCAGATCAAGTACGCCATCCGTGGCAACGTCTGCCGCTGCACCGGCTACAAGAAGATCATCGAGGGTATTTCGCTGGCAGCTGCGGTGCTCCGCGGCGAAAAGCAGATCGACGAGGACTTGGAGCGCGGCGACGACTACGGTGTGGGCAAGCGTGCCTTCCGTATCGACGTGCGCAAGAAGGTTCTCGGCGAGGGCAAGTACCCCGACGACATCGACGAGCTCGATCAGCCGGGTCTGACCTACGCCAGCGCCGTGCGCTCCAAGTATCCGCGCGCCCGCGTGCTCTCCATCGACACCTCCAAGGCCGAGGCCCTGCCCGGTGTGGTGGGCATCCTGCGCGCCGAGGACGTGCCGGTCAACCAGGTCGGCCACCTTATCCAGGACTGGGACGTCATGATCGCCCAGGGCGATATCACCCGCTGCGTGGGCGATGCCATTGTGCTGGTGGTTGCCGAGGACGAGGCGACGCTCGAGAAGGCCAAGAAGCTCGTAAAGATTGATTACGAGCCGCTGGAGCCCGTGCGTAACATTGTCGAGGCCAGGGCCGCCGACGCCCCACGCCTGCACGACAGCTTCTTTGCCTTTGGCAACACGGTGGAGCTCAAGGACAACGTGTGTCAGAGCCGCCACGTGACGCGCGGCGACGCCGCCAAGGCGCTGGCCGAAAGCGCGTTCACCGTGACGCAGCGCTTTACCACGCCCTTTACCGAGCATGCCTTCTTGGAGCCCGAGTGCGCCGTTGCCTTCCCGTACAAGAACGGCGTCAAGGTGCAGTCGACCGACCAGGGTGCCTACGACACGCGCAAAGAGTGTGCCCACATGTTTGGCTGGGACAACGAGCCCGAGCGCGTGGTCGTCGAGACCATGCTCGTGGGCGGCGGCTTTGGCGGTAAGGAGGACGTTTCGATCCAGCACCTGGCCGCGCTTGCTGCCTATAAGCTCCAGCGTCCTGTGAAGTGCAAGCTCACGCGCGCTGAGTCGCTTGCGTTCCATCCCAAGCGTCATGCCATGGACGGCACCTTTACGCTGGGCTGCGACGCCGAGGGCAACTTTACCGGCCTGGACTGCGAGATCAACTTTGACACCGGCGCCTACGCGTCGCTGTGCGGCCCGGTGCTCGAGCGTGCCTGTACGCATGCCGTCGGCCCCTACAAGTACCAGAACACCGACATTCGCGGTTATGGCTACTACACCAACAACCCGCCCGCCGGTGCGTACCGCGGCTTTGGCGTTTGCCAGTCCGAGTTTGCGCTCGAGAGTCTGATCGACCTGCTGGCAGAGAAGGTCGGCCTGGACCCGTGGGAGATTCGCTTCCGGAACGCTATCGAGCCGGGCGAGGTTTTGCCCAATGGCCAGATTGCCGACTGCTCTACGGCGCTTAAGGAGACGCTGCTCGAGGTCAAGGATGCCTACTATGCGCATCCCGGACACGCCGGTATTGCCTGCGCCATGAAGAACGCCGGTGTGGGCGTGGGCCTGCCCGATGCCGGCCGCTGCAAGATTCGCGTCGAGAACGGCGTGGCTGTGGTCTATGCCGCCACGTCCGACATCGGCCAGGGCTGCAACACCGTCTTTTTGCAGGATGTTGCCGAGGCATGCGGTCTGCCGCTGAGCTGCATCGCTAACGGTGAGTGCTCCACCGAGAACGCTCCCGACTCCGGTACCACGTCTGGCTCGCGTCAGACGGTCGTGACCGGCGAGGCCGTGCGCGGTGCCGCCTTCCTGCTGCGCGATGCCATGCTTGACATCGAGGCCGGCAAGTCTGCGCCCGCCGCTCCCGTGAGCGCGCATGGCGACGGCGTCAAGATCGAGTACGACGACGGTCGCGCCTACCAGTTGCGCACACAAGAACTCGTTGCTGGCCAGGGTATGCATCCTCAGGATCCCGCGGCCGCCATCAAGGCGCTCGAGGGATGCGAGTTTGGTTACGTGTATCTGGAGCCGACCGACAAGCTGGGCGCCGACGTTCCCAACCCCAAGAGCCACATCTGCTACGGCTTTGCCACGCATGTGGTCATTTTGGACGACGACGGTCGCGTGAGCGAGGTCTATGCCGCGCACGATTCCGGCAAGGTGGTCAACCCCATCTCCATTCAGGGCCAGATCGAAGGCGGCGTGCTCATGGGTATGGGTTATGCGCTGACCGAGGACTGGCCGCTCAAGGACTGCGTGCCCCAGGCAAGGTACGGCACACTCGGACTGTTCCGTGCGCCCGAGATTCCGGATATCCACGCCATCTACGTGGAGAAGGACGAGCTGCTGCCCGTGGCATACGGCGGCAAGGGCATCGGCGAGATCGCAACGATCCCCACGGCGCCCGCCGTGCAGAACGCCTATCGCGCATTTGACGGCAAGCTGCGTCCGGATCTGCCCATGGTGGATACGCCGTACAGCCGCGCTCGTCACCGCGGGTAGAGTAGAGCGCGGACGGCCATTGCTGACTGCCGTCTGCGCTTGCCATCAACTGTATAAGCTGCGCCTTTGGCCCCAGCTCCATCGTGAGCCGGGGCCTTTTGCTTGGAGCGGAAAGCGTGTCCCGAAATGAGCGCTCAGAATGGGATGCAGTTTCCCCTTGGAGCCCTCGGCGGAAATTACATCCCAGAATCGATGCTCAGAATGGGATGCGCTTTCCGGTAGAGCCTCTGGCGGAAAGCGCATCCCGGAATTCGGCTCCAGAGTGGGACACACTTTCCGGTTGGAGCTTCAACCGGAAACCGCGTCCCAGAATTTCGCTTCAGAGTGGGACGCCGTTTCCGGCTGAATCCTCTGGCGGAAAGTTCATCCCAGAATTGGCGCTCGGAGTGGGACACGGTTTCCGGATGGAGCCTCAGCGGAAACTGTATCCCAGTTTGAGCGTTTATTCCGGGATGCCGTTTCCGCAGGGCGCTTCAACCGGAACGCGTGTCCCGTATAAAAGTACGGAAAAGTGTCGAAGATGGGCACCTTATAACTTCGGAAAAGTGTCAAATTCGATAGGCAAATTATCCGGAAAAGTGTAGCTGGATGACAAAACAGCACTTAAAAGCCGGTGCTGGATGCGGGATCCTGCGGCCGCCTTCAGCCCTCGCTACTCATCGTCTCCGTCGTTGGGGTCGCCCTTGAGGGTATTGATGTCCAGGTACTGGTTGTCGTCCTCTTTTTCCTGCGTTTCCGACTCCGCTTGGGTGGGGCCGCGGAACAGCTGGAATCCCTCAAACGCAATGACGCCGAGCAGGGCAATGACAATGGCGATAAAGGCAACCTTGACTGCCTGCGGAAATTCCGAGAAACGCAGCGCCTTTTCCGCAGCGTAATAATCGGCGAAGCGCTCTTCGCCCGTGCTTTTGGTATACGCCGGCGCGGACGCGGCCTCCGGGCCATATTCCGGTGCAGGCGTGGCAGCGTACGGATCGTTGAGATAATCGCTCGATGCGGTGCCATAATCCTCGGTCTCGATGCGACCGGTGCCAGCATAGCCATCGGAATAATCGGAATATGCCGCACCGCCCTCATAGCCCGCGGCGCTCGTGTTGGCGGCAAAAAGCGGGTTAACTGGAACGTCGAGCGCCGGCATGCCGGTAGAGGTCTCATCCAGATCGGCTGCAGCCCAGGAATCGTAGGCAACCTGATGGGCAACGGGCTCATCGAGCCTTGTGACCGGAGGCTTGCGTGCCGCAGGAACAGGCAACTGCTGGGCGCTGTACATAACGGTGCTGTCGGCCGATTTGCCCTGCGTCGCTGCGGCGAGAAATGCCGCCGTCTCGGACGGATCGCTTGCGGGGCGGGGAGCGGGCGTGGGCGCCGAAGTGGGCGCGGGCGTAGGCGCGGGCGTCGAAACAGGCGACTGCGCAGGAGTCGACGCAGATGCGGGCTTAGGCGCAAGCGCAGGATTGGGACTTGACGGGCGAGCCCCGCCGCCCATGAGTTCGTCGGCGGTCCACGGGCGATCATCCATCACGTCGTCAAGGCTTAGCGAAAACAGGTCGTCTTCACCCTCATCGAACATGCGGTGCACATGTCCACCAATTGCCGGAATCAATCCGCGACCGGTGCATGATGCCTTGCTCAACGCCATTCTGTTCCATCCTTTCGAAATACTAATGACATCGATTATATGGAACTTCCCAAGCGGCTCGGTCTTGGATTCGTGCTTTCCAGAACTCGCGCCCAAAAGGGGAGGGGCAATCCAGGCGAGTGCCTACTTGTCGCCGACCGCCGCCTTGGCCTCATTGAGGTAGCTATAGAAGCTGTACTTAGAGATGCCAAAGAACTCGCAGGCACGCTCGCTCGACTTGGAAATGAGGAAGGCGCCGCGACGGTCGAGGTAGCCAATGGCGCGAATGCGCTCGTCTTTGGTCATAAGGGCCGCAGGCTTGCCCACGTATTGCTCGCACTCGCGTAGCAGGTCTTCGAGCAGGTCGCCGATGTTCTTGGTAATGGGCTCGGGCTCGGTATAGCCCGTGCCGCCGGTGCCGGTAAAAGCGTCGAGCGAGCGCTCAAAAGCCTTCATAAGCGTAATGTCAAAGTTGATGCCCAAAATGCCGACGGGCTTGCCCTCGTCGTTGCGGATAAAGATCGTCGAGGACTTGAGCAGCTTGCCATCGGTGGTTTTGGTGAGGTATGGTTCGCGGTCGTGCACGTCGGTGGTGCCCTCGTGCATGGACTCAAACACAATATGGCTGGGGCCGTCACCCAGTTTGCGCCCGCTGACGTGGCCGTTTTCGATCACTACGATGGAGTGGTCCACGTCCTCGGTCTCCAGATCGTGGACGACGACTTCGCAGTTGGGGCCAAATTGGAGCGCCAGGCCGTGTGCAAGGCGCTTATAAAACTCAATCTGTGCGGGGGTCATGGGTGCCTTCCTAAAAATTAGTTTGGGCACACTTTGCCATAAACCACACTTGTTCGCAAATAACGAAAGCGTCGCTGCGTTATGTGACCGTTCGGCGGCGAAAAGGTACCGATTACGGCAACAAACAATTTGTTAGGTTTACCAATCAAAAAGTGTGATAGAACAGTGCTAACAAACTTTTTGTTTGGCATCCACATAAAAGTTCAGTCGCATGAATGGGAATGGGCTGAAACGCGTATGCGGGGGCCGGCAAGAGAGGACTTAAGGAGTTCACCGTATGGCCGATAAGATCCAGTGGGCGGGCAACACGATGCCCAAGAGCGATGACAAGCACTTGGGAATCATGAGCCTCGACCACGTGAAGAAGGCCCGCGCCTTCCACCAGTCGTTCCCCCAGTACACCGTCACTCCGCTTGCCCGCCTGGATGGTCAGGCCGCGCGCCTGGGCCTTTCCAACCTGTGCGTTAAGGACGAGAGCTATCGCTTTGGCCTCAACGCCTTTAAGGTCCTGGGCGGTTCGTTTGCCATGGCCAACTACATTGCCGACGAGACCGGCAAGGACGTTGCCGAGTGCACCTTCGATTACCTGACCTCCGATCAGCTTGCCAAGGACTTTGGTCAGGCCACCTTCTTTACCGCCACCGACGGCAACCATGGCCGCGGCGTGGCATGGGCTGCCAACAAGCTGGGCCAGAAGGCCGTCGTGCACATGCCCAAGGGTTCCACCAAGCCCCGCTTTGATAACATCGCCGCCGAGGGCGCCACGGTGACCATCGAAGAGGTCAACTATGACGAGTGCGTGCGCATGGCCGCCGCCGAGGCCGATGCCTGCGACCGCGGCGTCATCGTTCAGGATACCGCCTGGGAGGGCTACGAGAAGATCCCGTCCTGGATCATGGAGGGCTACGGCACCATGGCTTCCGAGGCTGCCGAGCAGCTGCGCGAGATGGCCATCAACCGCCCGACGCACGTTTTTGTCCAGGCTGGCGTGGGCTCGCTGGCCGGCGCCGTGGTGGGCTACTTCACCAACCTGTATCCCGATAACCCGCCCACCTTCGTCGTGGTCGAGTGCGCGCCTGCCGCCTGCCTGTACAAGGGCGCTGCCGCCGGCGACGGCGACCCGCGCATCGTGGACGGCGACATGCCCTCCATCATGGCCGGCCTGTGCTGCGGCGAGCCCAACATCCTGGGCTGGGATATCCTGCGCAACCACACCACCGCCTTCGTGTCCTGCCCCGACTGGGTCACCGCTCGCGGCATGCGCACCCTGGGCGCTCCCGAGAAGGGCGACCCGCGCGTCATCTCCGGCGAGTCCGGCGCGGTGACCACCGGCCTGGTCGAGACCCTCATGCTCGATCCCGAGTACGCCGAGCTCAAGGAGCTCATCGGCCTGGATAAGACGAGCTCCGTGCTCTGCTTCTCCACGGAAGGTGACACGGACCCCGACCAGTATCGCCGCATTGTTTGGGAAGGCGAATATCCGACCTGCTAATCGTTGGGCGGCGCAACGCGCCGCGCCAAATTCCTATTAGACCCCCTATGTCCTGCAGATGCATGAACCCGGGAGGCGGAGCGATACCTATTTGCTCCGTCGCGAGTTCCGCACGCAAAGGAAAGCACTTAATGTGCTTTCCGTCTTGCGCAGGACTGTCCGAGCAGCGGAGTAAATAGGTATCGCTCCGCCACCTCACAGGTAGATTCCTTCGTTTGAAAGGTTATGAACAATGGCTAAAGAACTCGATTTCGACGCTATCAAGGCTGCGGCTGAGTCCCATCGTGCTGATATGACGCGTTTTCTTCGCGCAATGATTAGCCACCCCTCTGAGTCCTGCGAGGAGGGTGAGGTTGTCGCCTGCATCAAGGCCGAGATGGAGAGCCTTGGCTATGACGAGGTCAAGGTCGACGGCCTGGGCAACGTTATGGGCTTTATGGGCGAGGGCGACAAGATCATCGCCATCGACTCCCACATCGACACCGTCGGTATCGGCAACATCGAGAACTGGGACGCCGATCCCTATGAGGGCTACGAGACCGACGAGATCATCTACGGCCGCGGCGGCTCCGACCAGGAGGGTGGCATGGCTTCTGCTACCTACGCTGCCAAGATGATGAAGGACATGGGCCTCATCCCCGAGGGCTACAAGATCATGGTCGTCGGCACCGTCCAGGAAGAGGACTGCGACGGCATGTGCTGGCAGTACATCTACAACAAGGACGGCATTAAGCCCGAGTTCGTCATTTCCACCGAGCCCACCGACGGCGGCATCTACCGCGGTCACCGCGGCCGCATGGAGATCCGCGTCGACGTTCACGGCACCTCCTGCCACGGCTCCGCTCCCGACCGCGGCGACAACGCCATTTACAAGATGGCCGACATCATCGCCGACGTCCGCGCCCTCAACAACAACGGCTGCGACGAGTCGACCGACATCAAGGGCCTCGTCAAGATGCTCGACCCCAAGTACAACCCCGAGCACTTCGAGGATGCCCGCTTCCTGGGCCGCGGCACCTGCACCGTCAGCCAGATCTTCTACACCAGCCCCAGCCGCTGCGCTGTCGCTGACTCCTGCGCCATCTCCATCGACCGTCGCATGACCGCCGGCGAGACCTGGGAGTCCTGCCTGGATGAGATCCGCAACCTGCCGGCCGCCAAGAAGTACGGCGACGACGTGAAGGTCTCCATGTACATGTACGACCGTCCGTCCTGGACCGGCGAGGTCTACGAGACCGAGGCTTACTTCCCCACGTGGATCAACAAGGAGACCGCTCCGCACGTCAAGGCTCTCGTCGACGCTCACAAGGCCATGTTCGGTGACGAGCGCATCGGCTGCGAGCCCAGCATGGACAAGCGCACCGGTCGCCCGCTGTGCGACAAGTGGACCTTCTCCACGAACTGCGTCTCCATCCAGGGCCGCTATGGCATCCCCTGCGTCGGCTTTGGCCCGGGTGCCGAGTCTCAGGCTCACGCTCCCAACGAGGTCACCTACAAGGACGACCTGGTCACCGCTGCCGCCATGTATGTGGCTGCCCTGAACCTCTACGATCCGAGCCAGGCCGATGGCGACGCCACCGTGTTCCGCGCCGGTCTGACCAACAACAAGATCGATTAGTCCCATTCCTCGATCTTGTTGAGCCGGGGACAGCTCGTGTCCCCGGCACCCCCTGTTGACTTGGGGCCCGCGGTCGTTATCTCCCATGCTTCCTCAACGGTAGCGGGTCCTCGTCATAGTGCTCTGCATGTTCTAGCCACACGCGCATGCCGGAGCACATCTACTCATTGCAATCGTTTCATCTTTGGAAAGGATATTTACATGGACGCCAAGTTTACCGAGCTCGTCGAGCAGCTGAACGGCCTCGATTTTAAGGGCATGTACGGCAGCGACTTCCTGCACACCTGGGATAAGACCACCGATGAGCTCAAGGCGCTCTACATCGTCGCCGACGCCCTGCGCGAGCTGCGCGAGAACAACGTTTCGTCCAAGATCTTCGATTCGGGTCTGGCCGTCTCCCTGTTCCGTGACAACTCCACCCGTACGCGCTTCTCCTTCTCTAAGGCAGCCAACCTGCTCGGTCTTGAGCTGCAGGACCTGGACGAGAAGAAGTCCCAGATCGCTCACGGCGAAACCGTCCGCGAGACCGCTACCATGATCTCCTTCATGGCCGACGTCATCGGCATCCGCGACGACATGTACATCGGCAAGGGCGACGCCTACATGGCCGAGGTCTCCGAGTCTGTCCAGCAGGCCTACGAGGACGGCGTTCTGGATCACCGTCCCACGCTCATCTCCCTGCAGTCCGACTCCGATCACCCCACGCAGTCTTCTGCCGACATGCTCTACCTCATCAACGAGTTTGGCGGTCTTGAGAACCTCAAGGGCAAAAAGGTTGCCGTCACCTGGGCCTACTCGCCCTCTTACGGCAAGCCGCTGTCCTGCCCGCAGTCGCTGATCAGCCTGCTGCCCCGTTTTGGCATGGACGTCACCTTGGCCCACCCCGAGGGCTACGACCTCATGCCCGAGGTCGTCGAGCGCGCCAAGGGTTATGCCGCCGAGTCCGGCACCACCTTTAAGCAGGTCAACACCATGGCCGAGGCCTTCGAGGGCGCCGACATCGTGATCCCGAAGAGCTGGGCTCCGTTTGCCGCCATGGAGAAGCGCACCAACCTGTACGCCGAGGGCGACGACGCCGGCATCGCTGCACTCGAGAAGGAGCTGCTCGCTCAGAACGCTACGCATCAGGATTGGTGCTCCACGACCGAGCTCATGGAGAAGACCGCCAACGGCCAGGACACCATCTTTATGCATCCGCTGCCCGCCGACATCTCCGGTGTCTCTTGCGAGCACGGCGAGGTCAACGCCGACGTCTTCGACATGCACCGCGTGGGCATGTACAAGGAGGCTAGCTACAAGCCGTACGCCATCGCAGCCATGATGTTCCTGCAGAAGGTTGCCGATCCCGCCGCTACCCTCAAGGCCCTCGACGAGCGCAACACCGCCCGTTGGTTCCAGGCCTAAAGCTGGGTTGAGGTAAGCCATGTAAAGGGGGCGCTCTGCCAACCGGCGGGGTGCCCCTTTTTGCATCGTGGGCGTGCGGGATAAGCGCTTTCGATGTAGATGCCCCGCGACGCGAGTTATGGGTACGATGGTTTCAGGGGAGGTATCGCCATGAAACTTGGTTGCGTCATTATAGCTTCGGGCGAGGGCAAGCGATTTGGCTCTAACAAGATGCTCGCCGATATCTATGGCGAGCCGCTGATTGCCCGGACCATTGATTCGGTTCCCCGGGGCTTTGACGTTGTGGTTTCGACGCGTTGGCCCGAGGTCGCTCAGATTTGTGATGACAAGCATTGCCCGCGCGTGCTGCACGATGGCGAGCTGCGCAGCGAAAGCGTCCGTGCGGGCCTTTCGTGGGGAGTCGAACGCAACTGGAAAGGTTGCCTCTTTTTGCCGGGCGACCAGCCGCTCGTGAGTTCGGATTCTTTTGAGGCTATGGTTCGTGCATTTGACGAGCGTGGCCGCAAGCATCCGGTGCGTCTTGCGTGCAACGGTGAGCCTTCGAGCCCGGTGCTCTTTCCGGCGGAACTGTTCGATGCACTTATGTGTCTTGAGGGTAAGGACGGCGGCGGTTCGACCCTCAAGGACCGTACCGACGTGGTGCTGGTCGAGGCGCGTGCCTACGAGCTGTGGGACGTCGATACCGTCAAGGGACAGCGACGCATAACGGAGCATATCGCCGCCTGCTCGTATTTTGATCGCGTGGCCAACTGCATCAATCAATAAGGAGCAATTATGATCATCATCAAAAACGGCGCACTCGTGACGCCCCAGGGGCTTCGCCGCGCCGATCTTGCCATGGATGGCGATAAGATCGTGCGGATTGCCGCGGCGATTGAGCCGGCCGAGGGCGATACCGTCGAGGATGCTGCGGGCTGCTGGGTGTTCCCGGGCTTTATCGATGGGCACACGCACATGCAGTGCTGGACCGGCATGGATTGGACAGCCGATAGCTTTGAGACCGGCACGCGCGCGGCTGCCTGCGGCGGCACGACGACCATTGTGGACTACGCGACGGCCGATCGCGGCGTGACCATGCCCGATGCCTTGGCCGAGTGGCATCATCGCGCCGACGGCACCTGCACCGCCAACTATGCCTTCCATATGGCGCTTGCCGAGTGGAATGAGCGCAACCGCGCCGATCTTTCGGCCATGCGCGAGGCGGGCGTGTCGTCGTTTAAGACCTACTTTGCCTACGACCATCTGCGCCTGGACGATGCCGAGACGCTCGAGGTGCTGGAGGAGCTCAAGCGCGTGGGCGGTATCCTGTGCGTGCATTGCGAGAACGGCACGTTGGTCAACGCGCTGCAGAAGCGCGTGTTTGAGCAGGGTATCCACGGGCCCGAGGGCCATGCGCTCAGCCGTCCGGACGTGTGTGAGGCCGAGGCCGTGAGCCGCCTGCTGTATCTGGCGCACTTGGCCGGGGACGCTCCGGTCAACGTGGTGCACCTTTCGACCAAGCTGGGGCTCGAGGCCATTCGCGCTGCCAAAGCGCGCGGGCAGAAGAACATCTATGTCGAGACATGCCCTCAGTATCTGATGCTCGACGACACCTGCTATCTGGAGCAGGGTGAGGACGGCTTTGCGGGCGCCAAGTACGTGATGAGCCCGCCGCTGCGCCATGCCGGTGACCGTGCCGCGCTGCGCGAGGCGCTTGTGGCTGGCGAGATCGATACTATTGCGACCGATCATTGCAGCTTTAACCTGTACGGGCAAAAGGACCGAGGACGCGATGATTTCCGCGCGATTCCCAACGGCGGGCCCGGCGTGGAGCATCGTCCCGTTGCGATTGCCACGAGCTTTGAGGGACAGCTGGGCCCCGAGGACCTCTGCCGCCTGATGAGCGAGAACCCGGCGCGCGTGTTTGGCATGTACCCGCGCAAGGGCTGTCTTGCCGAGGGCTCCGATGCCGACGTGTGCGTGTGGGATCCCAAGGCGCGCTGGACGATCAGTGCCGCGACGCAGCATCAGGCTGTGGACTACACGCCGCTCGAGGGTTTTGAGGCACATGGCCGCGTCAAGGCCGTGTTTGTGAACGGCGTGCTGGCCGCGCGCGACGGCGAGCCCACCGGAGCCCAACCCGGCCGCTACGTCCCCCGCTAACAGGAAGGCCGCCGGGGTAGCTAATTTGGGACGGGGCTCTTTTAGCTACCCCTTGAGGCTGGTGGCGACGATGGAGCGGCCGAGGGCTGCCTCGAAGCGATCTGCCATCGTTGGATCAGCAAGCGTGTCGACTTGGTTGAGCATGATACGGGCATTGTTGAGGTTCAGCATCTGCAGCTCGGCATTGAGCACCTGGGCGACGCGCTCTGGGGTGGCAGCGTCGGTGGGCTCGCAGCCGCAGCGCTCGCAGAAGAGCTCGGGGCGGTGGACAACCTCGGCGACGGGCTTGCCCAGCCCCGAGGCGCCGACGACCCAGACAAAGTTTGCCGTGGCGGCGGGAATTACCGGCTCCCAGGCGGCATGCGCCTTGAGCGGGAGTCGCTTGCTGCCATCTGCCTCGGTCAACACATAGTCAAAGCGCTGTGCCAGCTGGTCGAGCGGCTCGGCAGGGGAGGAGAGCTTGCCTGTCTCCGGGTTCAAAACACCCGCCTGGCAGATACTTCCGCGGACAAGTCCCGCGCATGCCTCGCAGGTGCAGCCGGGAACATGTAGGGTCCCCGGCTTCCAAGGCGCGGCGTCCAGGCGACGGCTCGACCCGTCCCATGGCACGCCGGCGACGGGAAACATGTGCGTGGTGGTACAGAGGAGCACGCGGCCGACAGTGCGCATGAGCTCGAGACCCAGCGTCTTCAGCAGCGTCGACTTGCCGCCACTGCCGATAATCGCGGTAATGCCCGGCTCGATCCTGAGCGCAGAGGCAAGATTGCCGCTAACCGTTTCCATCTGTTCACCGCCGTATAATACTGTGATAATAAATAATCATCAGAGTAGCGGTCGGACCGCTTTTTCTCTGCTCAAACCGTAGCACAGGGAGGTGCCCCGGGAATGCTCGTTTATGTTCGCGGCGCCGGTGATATCGCCACGGGTGTCGCTGCCCGTTTGGTGCGCGCCGGCGTGTCGGTCGTTATGGCAGATATCGCGGTTCCCACGTGCATCCGTCGCACAATCAGTTTTTGCGAGGCCATTCGCTTGGGCGAGGTCGAGGTCGAAGGCATTCGCGCTCGCTTGGCGCAGACGCCGGCTGAGGCGCTTGAGATTACCGAGGCTGGAGACGTCGCCGTTGTGGTGGACCCTCAGGCCAAGATGCTCGATGAGCTTAAACCCGCGGCTGTGGTCGACGCGATTTTGGCTAAGCGCAACTTGGGCACCACGCGCGACATGGCGCCTGCCGTCATCGCTGTGGGGCCGGGCTTTACCGCGCCGGTCGATTGCGACGCCGTGGTCGAGACCATGCGCGGGCATTTTCTCGGCCGTGTCATTACCCAAGGTTCGCCCCAGCCCAACACGGGCGTGCCGGGCATTATCGCCGGCTATGGCAAGGAACGTGTTATCCACAGCCCCGCCGCCGGCGTGTTTCGGTCCGACCGCGCAATCGGCGACATCGTGAGTGCCGGAGACGTGATTGGCTACGCGGGCGATACGCCCATGTGCACGCAGATCGATGGCTGTCTGCGCGGGCTTTTGGCGAACGGCGTGCGGGTGACTGAGGGCTTTAAATGCGCCGATGTCGATCCGCGCGGCGACGCCAACTATATCAACTATATTTCGGACAAGGCGACATCGGTCGGCGGCGGCGTGCTCGAGGCGCTTGCTATGCTCACCGATGTCTTTAGAGGATAGAAGGCGGCAATGGAAAAGCTCGATGTGGTGAATGCGGCGCTTGCCGCCCTGCGTGCTGACGAGACGTGCGAGCTGGTGGTAGTGGCCGGTACGGCGGGGTCGTCCCCGCGCGGTGTGGGCGCATGGATGACTGTCTTTGCCGATGGCAGCCAGGCGGGCACTATCGGCGGCGGCAAGATTGAGCTCTTTGCGCTGGACGAGGCGCGCGAGCTGCTGGCCGGGGGTAAATCGCGTCTGGTCCGCTACACCATGGGCGGCGAGAACTCCGATACCGGCATGATTTGCGGCGGAGCCATCTGCCTGTGCTATCTGCACCTGGATGCGACCAAGGCGCCGTTGTTCCAGTCGGTTGCCGACATCTTGGCCTATCGGCGCATCGGCGACTTCGTCATCGACTTTGAGCCGTTTATCGCGGGCGTGCTCGAGGGCGATGTGGCC
This sequence comes from Collinsella sp., assembly GCA_019414265.1. GTDB lineage: Bacteria > Actinomycetota > Coriobacteriia > Coriobacteriales > Coriobacteriaceae > Collinsella. The sequence continues at coordinate 76,349 of DXMJ01000003.1, forward strand.
GAGTACCATGGCGAGGAATCGCGCCGCACCATTGCGGGCTGCCCCGGGCTTTCGCTGGTGGAGGAGGGGAGTAAGGTCACCTACACCAACGCGGCCTCCGAGATTCCCCCGGCGCACATCGAGACGCTCTGCCCCGAGGGCCTGGCCTATATCTTTGGCTGCGGCCACGTGGGTGCTGCGACGGCGCGGGTGCTCACGGCGGCGGGCTTTGCCGTCGTGGCTTGCGACGACCGCCCCGGCACGCTGACCCCCGAATGGGTGCCAGGTGTCTACGACCGTCGTCTGGTCGACTACAAGAACCTGAGCAAGCAGTGCCCCATCGGCCCGCGCGACCTGGTGGTCGTCGCCACGGCGGGTCACAAGTCCGATATCGACGTGGTGATTCAGGCCATGCGCGCCAAACCCGCCTATCTGGGCTGCTTGGGTTCGCGCCGCAAGACGGCCTTTGTGCGCGCCCGCCTGGAGCAGGAGGGCTTTACGCAGGAGCAGATCGACGAGCTGCACCTGCCGATCGGCGTTTCCATCGAGGCCGAGGACCCAGAGGAGATCGCTATCTCCATCGCCGCCGAGATGATCCACCTGCGCCGCACCAAACTCGTCCCCCGCAAGCGATAGTCTCATCCCCATATATGAGTTGCGGTGAAATACGGACTGTTTATGCCTGTTAAGCCATCAAACAGTCCGTATTTCACCGCAACTGCTGTTTGTCCCCGGGGGATGCAGGATAGCGGGTCAAAATGCTACCTGTGTCATATGCCCTATAATGTCCGCCCGTTGGGCGGCATGGGGCCGCTGCCTGGGGTATGGGAGGCGCAAATGGCAGAGTCGGCAGCAGGGGACTCCCTGTTCGAGCGTACGGGAAAAGTATCGTTTGTGCAGGTATTGCCCCATGCGTTGCAGCATGTTCTGGCTGCGTTCGCGGGCATCGTCACGCCTGCCATCATCATCGCGTCGGTCTGCGGCTTTACCCCTCAAGAGGAAGCCGCCGTCATTCAGGCATCGCTGGTTCTCTCGGCGCTCGACATTTTCCTTCAACAGTTCCCCATAAAAGGCGTCGTTGGTTCGGGCCTGCCCATCGTGATGGGCGCGAGCTTTACCTTCGTGCCGGCACTCAAGGCGGTCGGCCTTGAGCTCGGCTTCGAGGCCGTGCTGGGCGCTCAAGTTATCGGCGGCGCGCTCGTCGTGCTTTTCGGCCTGCTGTTTAAGCGCGTAAGCTTTCTGTTTCCGGCCCCGGTGCTCGGCACCGTCATCTTTGTGATCGGCCTGTCTCTGTGCCCGGTCGCCGTGGCTTCTATGGCGGGCGGGGGGGGG
>DXMJ01000003.1:77669-125380 GCA_019414265.1 Collinsella sp.
GCGGGCGGGGAGAGTGCTGCCGATTTTGGCAGCGTCACCAACTGGGCCGTCGCGCTCGTGACGTTTGTCGTCACCTTTATGGCCGGCAACTATGGCAAGGGCGCGCTCAAGTTGGGCAGTATCCTGGCCGGCATCTGCGCGGGCTTTGTTTTGGCTGCGGTGCTGGGCATGGTCGATTTCTCGGCCATCGCGACCGCCAGCTGGTTTGCTCCGCCGGCACTTGGCGCCCATCGTCTGGTGTTCGATCCGGCAGCATGTGCCGTGGTAGGCGTCGTCGCCATCGTCAACGCCGTGCAGGTTATGGGAGAGTTTGCCGCCGTGTCCTCTGCTGCGCTCGATACCCCCGCGACCGATAGTCAGATCTCGGGCGGATTGATTGCCAATGGCCTCGTCGGTATGCTTTCGGGCTTTTTGGGCGGCGTCCCCACGGCAACCTTTGGCCAGAATGTGGGTATCATCGCCGAGAACAAGGTCGTCAACCGTATGGTCTTTACGCTCGCGGCTGCCATCTTGCTCATCGCGGGCCTACTGCCCAAGTGCGCGGCGGTGCTCACGTCCATTCCGCAGCCGGTTATCGGCGGCGCCACCATTGGCGTGTTCGCGACCATCGGCATGAATGGCGTGGTCATGTTTGCCCGCCACGGCCTGTCTCAGCGCGACACTACGCTCATGGGTCTCTCCATCGCCTTTGGCACGGGCATTGAGCGCACAGCCGGTGCGCTTGCCGGCGCTGGATTCCCCGCATGGGTTGACACCGTCTTTGGCGGATCCTCCATTGCCGTCGCCGCACTTGTCGCCATCGTCCTCAACCTGGTTCTGCCCCGCCAAAAATAACGTCCCATATATGAGTTGCGGTGAAATACGGACTGTTTAAGCTTGTTAAGCCGTCAAACAGTCCCTATTTCACCGCAACTGCCATTTTCCTCCGTCCCCTAGGGATCAATATGTGCGGGGGAGTTGTGGAGTTGTGCAGGCAGACGAGGTTTTTCTGGAAATACGCTCCCGATGCGCGTATAGTACCGATTGTTTTGTCGGCTCCTGCTGCGTCGAGTCCAAACCGCGAAATGCCATGAGCGGCGCGGATGCAGCCAGGAGGCACGAGGACAACCCACCGTGGCCACGCCCCGTGCTTAAAACCCCAAGAAGGAGTGAACAATGGCAGAAGAGAAGTATGTGCCGCGTCTGAAGACCAAGTACAACAACGAGGTCAAGCACCAGCTTCAGGAAAAGTTCCAGTACGAGAACGTCATGATGATCCCCAAGTTTGAGAAGATCGTCGTGAACATGGGTGTCGGCGAGGCCGCTACCGATTCCAAGGCCATCGACGGTGCCGTGCGCGACCTGCGCGCCATCACCGGCCAGCAGCCGATGATCACCCGTGCCCGCAAGTCCATCGCTACCTTCCGCCTGCGCGCTGGTATGCCGATCGGCTGCAAGGTTACCCTGCGTGGCGACCGTATGTGGGAGTTCTTCGATCGTCTGACCTCCGTCGCGATTCCCCGTATCCGCGACTTCCGCGGCATCTCCGCCAAGAGCTTCGACGGCCGTGGTAACTTCTCCATGGGCGTCACCGAGCAGCTCATCTTCCCCGAGATCGACTTCGACTCCGTCGATCACCAGCGTGGTATGGACATCACTTTCGTGACCACCGCCAATACCGATGAGGAGGCCAAGGCCCTTCTGGACGCCTTCGGTTTCCCGTTCAAGAAATAGGTTCACCTGCCCTATGAGCGCCGTTCCCAGAAGGGGGCGGCGCTTGGGGCGAACAATACTCTATGTGAGGAGGATATAAGTGGCTAAGACATCGATGATCGTCAAGTGCAATCGCAAGCAGAAGTTCTCTACTCGTGAGTACACGCGCTGCCAGCGCTGCGGCCGTCCGCACTCTGTGTACCGCAAGTTCGGCCTGTGCCGTGTCTGCTTCCGCGAGCTTGCACTCAAGGGCGAGCTTCCCGGCGTTAAGAAGGCCAGCTGGTAAGTCACTACCAGCGTTTCAAGCATCAGTTTGGAACAGGGAAAACGCGCTAGTTAGGCTTTGCCGTTAAGGGCGGCGAAGAACCAAGAGCACGTGTTCATCAAGAACGAAGGAGAATCTGTATGAACCTTACAGACCCGATCGCAGATATGCTTACGCGCATCCGTAACGCTAACTCTGTGAACAAGGCCACGGTCTCCATGCCGAGCAGCAAGAAGCTCGTCGAGATCGCTCGTGTTCTGCACGAGGAGGGCTACATCGAGGGCTACGATGTCGAGGACACCGTTCCCCAGAAGACTCTGCACATCACGCTTAAGTATGGTCCCAAGAAGGCTAAGGTCATCAACGGCATCCGCCGCATTTCCAAGCCGGGCCTGCGTAAGTACACCGGCGTTGCCGACATGCCCCGCGTCCGCGGTGGCCTTGGTACCGCCATTATTTCCACCAGCCATGGCGTTATGACCGACCGCGATGCTCGCAAGCACAACGTCGGCGGCGAGATCATCGCTTACGTCTGGTAATTCGCTCGGTAGGTAGAAGGAAAGGAGATCACCGTGTCTCGTATCGGTAATAAGCCTGTCCAGATTCCCGCCGGAGTCGAAGTGGCAGTCAACGGCAACAACGTTGTCGTCAAGGGCCCCAAGGGCCAGCTCGAGCTCGATGTCTTTGAGAAGCTCGCTATCAACATCGAGGACAACGTCCTCACCGTTTCCCGTCCCGACGACGAGCGTGAGACCCGTGCCCGCCACGGCCTCACCCGCGCTCTCATCCACAACATGGTTGTTGGCGTTTCCGAGGGCTTCGAGAAGAAGCTCGAGCTCGCCGGCGTCGGTTACCGCGTGCAGCAGAAGGGCAAGAACCTCGAGTTCTCCCTGGGCTTCTCGCACCCCGTGATCGTCGAGGCTCCCGAGGGCATCACCTTCGAGGTTCCCGACAACACCCACGTGAACGTCAAGGGTATCAACAAGCAGCAGGTCGGTCAGATCGCCGCTGAGATCCGCGGCCATCGTCCTCCCGAGCCTTACAAGGGCAAGGGTATCCACTACGTTGGCGAGCACATCCGCCGCAAGCTGGGTAAGGCCGCCAAGTAGTCGTAACCGACTCACTCGCATAAGACCAGCACCCCGTCAGGTGCTGGCAAGATCAACCTTTTTAGGAGTTTACGTATGAACAAGCATAAGGCGAAGCTGGAAGGCCTCAAGCGTCGTCAGCGTCGTGTTCGCGGCAAGGTCTCGGGTACCTCCGAGCGTCCGCGTCTTCGCGTGACCCGTACTAACGCCAACATCTATGCCCAGATCATCGACGACAGCAAGGGCTCCAGCCTGACGCTCGTCTCTGCCTCGACCCTCGAGGCCGAGTTCAAGGGCACCCACACCTCGAACAAGGAGGCTGCGGAGAAGGTCGGTCAGCTCGTTGGCAAGCGTGCCATCGAGGCCGGCATCACCAAGGTCGCCTTCGATCGCGGTGGCCGTATCTACCATGGCCGCGTCAAGGCCCTCGCCGACGGTGCTCGTGCCGCCGGTCTCGAGTTCTAGGAGGTATGTAGCACATGGCTCGTAATCAGAAGCAGCAGCGCGAGGCCTCCGAGTTCGAGGAGCGCGTCGTTTACATCAACCGCGTGTCGAAGACCGTCAAGGGTGGTCGTCGCATGAGCCTCGTCGCTCTCGTCGTCGTTGGCGACGGCAAGGGCAACGTCGGCGTTGGCATGGGCAAGTCCGCTGAGGTGCCCATGGCCATCTCCAAGGCGTCTCTCGATGCCAAGAAGAACATGTTCCACGTGCCGGTGACCGAGCAGGGCACCATTCCGCACGAGGTTCTCGGTCACTTTGGTGCCGGCCGCATCATCATCAAGCCCGCTGTCGAGGGTACCGGCGTTATCGCCGGCGGCGCTGTGCGTCCCCTTTTCGAGCTTGCTGGCATCAAGAACGTCCTGTCCAAGTCCCTCGGTACCGACAACGGCCTCAACATCATCAAGGCTGCCGTCGAGGGCCTCAAGGAGCTCTCCAGCCCTGAGGACGTCGCGGCTCGCCGTGGCCTGACGGTCTCCGAGATGTTCGTCGGTAAGGAGAACTAAGCATGGCTGACACCATCAAGATCAAGCAGGTCCGCAGCACCAATGGTTGCAAGCAGGACCAGGTCCGTACTGTCCGTGCCCTCGGTCTCCACAGGATCCGCGAGGTTCGCGAGATTGCTGACAACGAGTCCGTCCGCGGCATGATCTTCAAGGTCAAGCACCTTGTCGAGATTGTAGAGGAGTAGCAAATGCAGCTTCACGATCTTACTCCCGCGCCCGGTTCCACCAAGAACCGCAAGCGCGTCGGCCGTGGCAATTCTTCGGGTCACGGCACCACTTCTGGCCGCGGTCAGAAGGGCCAGGGTTCCCGCTCTGGCGGCACCAAGGGTGCCGGCTTCGAGGGTGGCCAGACTCCGCTGGCTATGCGCCTGCCCAAGCTTCCGGGCTTCCGCAACCCCCGTCGTATCGAGTACACCGCCGTTAACGTTGAGCGTCTCGAGCGCAAGTTCGAGGACGGCGCTGTGATCGACGGTGCCGCTCTTAAGGCCGCTCGCATCACCAAGAGCGAGTTCGAGCCCGTCAAGGTGCTCGGCAATGGTGAGCTCACCAAGAAGTTCACGGTCAAGGTCGACAAGGTCAGCGCTTCTGCGCAGGCCAAGATCGAGGCCGCCGGCGGAAAGGTCGAGCTGCCGTGCTAAATGGTCTTAAGAATGCTTTCCGCATCAAAGAATTGCGCGAAAAGATTCTTTTTACCATAGCTATGCTCGTCGTGTACCGCATTGGTGCGCACGTTCCTGTGCCCGGCATTCCCTTCCAGGGGATGCTGGGCCTTTTCTCGACCGATAACAATTCGGTCGCCGCAGGTGCTATGGCCCTCCTGAATCTTTTCTCTGGTGGCGCGTTGAGCTATGTTTCGGTGTTCTCCCTGGGCATCATGCCTTACATCACCAGCTCGATCATCCTCCAGATGCTCCAGGCCGTTGTGCCTTCCCTGCATGAGCTTGCCCGCGAGGGCGAGGTCGGTCAGACCAAGATTACGCAGTATTCGCGTTACCTCACCCTGGCTCTGGCAATCCTCAACTCCGTGGGTTACCTCTTCCTCTTTAAGAGCTTCGGCATCAGCTTTACTGGCGCCGGCGCTCCCGAGATCATCTTCGACCTCATGATCGTCGGCACGCTCACCGCGGGCGCCATGCTGATCATGTGGATTGGTGAGCTCATCACCCAGCGCGGTATCGGCAATGGCATGTCGCTGATCATCTTTGCGAACATCATGGCCGGCCTGCCGCAGGCGATCTTCTCCAGCACCGAGGGCAATGCCGGTGGCATCATCACCATGGTGATCATCTGCGCCATCATCTTGCTGGTTATCCCGCTGATTGTTTTCCTTGAGCGCGGCCAGCGCCGCATTCCGGTCTCCTACGCCAAGCGCGTCGTGGGCCGTCGCATGATGGGTGGCCAGACCACCTACCTGCCCATCAAGGTCAACACCGCGGGCGTCGTGCCGATCATCTTCGCTTCGGCGCTGCTGTACTTCCCGGCCCAGATTGCCGTGTTCTTCCCCGGCATCGGCTGGATTCAGGCAGTTGCCTCTGCGCTTTCGACCGGTTGGCTCAACTGGGTGCTTAATGTTGTCCTCATCGTGTTCTTCGCGTACTTCTACACCTCCATGGTGTTCAACCCCGATGACACGGCCGACAACCTTAAGAAGCAGGGCGGCTTTATTCCGGGCGTCCGTCCGGGTAGGGCTACCGCGGCCTACATCAAGAACGCGCTCAACAAGATCACGCTTCCAAGCGCTGTCTTTTTGGCGCTCATCGCCATCGTGCCTTCGATCATCTTCTCCTTCACGGGTAACCATCTGATCCAGGCATTTGGCGGCACGTCCATCCTCATCATGGTCGGCGTCGTGCTCGACACGGTCGATAAGCTCGAAGGCCAGATCAAGATGTATGATTACGATGGATTCTTTAAATAGGCTAGAGGAGGATTGCTCATGAACCTCGTATTGCTCGGAGGTCCGGGTGCCGGTAAGGGCACCGTCGCACAGGAGCTCGTCGCCGAGTTTGGCGTCGCTCACATTTCCACGGGCGACCTGCTGCGTGCTGCCGTCAAGGGTGGCACCGAGCTTGGTATTCAGGCTAAGAAGTACATGGACGCTGGCGAGCTCGTTCCCGACCAGCTCGTGATCGACCTTGTCAAGGAGCGCCTTGCCGCCGATGACGCCCAGCAGGGCTTCATCCTCGATGGCTTCCCGCGCAACACCGCCCAGGCTGTGACGCTCGATTCCGAGCTCTCCGCCATGGGTCGCGAGATCGACTGCGCCCTTCTGGTCGACGTGGCCCCCGAGGTCATCATCGATCGTCTGTCTTCGCGTCGTACCTGCCGCGCCTGCGGTTACACCGGCACGGCTGCCGATGCTACCTGCCCCAAGTGCGGCGGCGAGATGTATCAGCGCGACGACGACAAGCCCGAGACCATCAAGAACCGTCTCGACGTCTACGAGAAGTCCACGAGCCCGCTCGTCGACTACTATCGTGGCCAGGGTCTGCTCAAGTCGGTCAACGGTGACCAGGCTCGCGAGACCGTGTACGGGGATGTCAAAGAGGCTCTCGGTCTATGATCAAGATTAAGTCTGCAACGCAAATCGAGCAGATGAAGAAGGCAGGAGCGCTATCTAAGATGGCGCTCCGCCACGTTGGAGCCATGGTTCGCCCCGGCGTGTCGACCTTCGAGCTCGATCAGCTCGCGGAGCAGATTATCCGCATGCATGGCGGCACCCCCGCCTTTAAGGGATACGGCGGGTTCCCCGGGACCATTTGCGCATCGATCAACGATGCCGTGGTCCACGGTATTCCCAATCCCGACATGATCCTGCGCGATGGCGATATCATCTCCATCGATACGGGAGCCGTTCTCGACGGTTGGGTCGGCGATAACGCTTGGACGTTTTTCGTCGGCACGCCCACGCCCGAGGCCAAGGCCCTGTGCGAGGTTACGCGCGATTGCCTAAAGGCTGCCATCGAGCAGGCTGTTCCCGGTAACCATATCGGGGACGTCGGGTATGCTGTTCAGTCCCTCGCCGAGTCTCACGGTTACGGCGTGCTTCGCGATTACGTGGGCCATGGCATTGGCCGCGTGATGCACGAGGACCCCAACGTTCCAAATTATGGAAAGAAGGGGAGAGGCGTTCGCCTTCAGGCTGGTATGGTCATCGCCATCGAGCCGATGGTAACGATGGGTTCCAATCATGTGAGCACGGGCTCCGATGGTTGGATCGTTACGACCAACGACCACCTGCCCGCCGCGCACTACGAGAACACCGTCGCCATTACCAATGACGGACCGGTGATTCTTACCACGGATGCCCAAGGTGCTTGGTGCTCCTTGCAAGGCGGCGAGATGTAGAGGCCGCGTTCAAATTCGTCGGCATTTACATTTCAAATGTAACAAGTTCCACTTAGATGTGGAGCCATTACGAAGATATTACGATACGTGCATGCGTATTGTAGAATACTCAATCGCTGTCGTTTTCTAGAGAAAGATGATTGCTTGTGAAGAAGGAAGACGCAATTGAGCTCGAGGGTACGGTAAAGGAACCGCTGCCCAACGCCATGTTTAAGGTCGAGCTCGAGAACGGTCATTCGGTTCTGTGCAACATTTCTGGCAAGATTCGAATGAACTACATCCGCATTCTCCCCGGTGACAGGGTTGTCGTGGAGCTTTCCCCGTACGACCTGACCCGCGGTCGCATCACCTATCGCTATAAATAGCGACACGCATACACGCTCTTTTCCGACTGCAGGCTTAGCTCAACCTACGGTCGGTTTGCGTGTGAAGACCAGCCATAGTTTTAAACGCCTGCGGCTGGGCGAGTAGATAGTAGGGAAGTAGTTTGAGCGCTACCGAAAGGAAGAACGATGAAGGTACGTCCTTCGGTCAAGAAGATGTGCGATAAGTGCAAAATCATTAGGCGCCACGGCAAGGTCCTCGTCATTTGCGAGAACCCCCGTCATAAGCAGCGTCAGGGTTAAGAGAGGAGACTACGTTGGCCCGTATTAATGGTGTCGACCTCCCGCGTGAGAAGCGCGTTGAGATCGGTCTGACCTACATTTACGGCATCGGCCGCACCACTGCGACGAAGATTTGCGTCGAGTGCAACGTTAACGTGGACACGCGCGTTAAGGACCTCACCGAGGATGAGGTTAACGCCATCCGCGATTATATCGATAAGAATCAGATCATGGTTGAGGGCGACCTCCGCCGTGAGCGCAACCAGAACGTCAAGCGCCTTATGGACATCGGCTGCAACCGCGGCCTTCGTCACCGCAAGGGCCTCCCGGTCCGCGGCCAGCGCACCCACACTAACGCTCGTACCCGCAAGGGCCCGAAGCGTCAGATCGGTGCTAAGAAGAAGAAATAAGGAGCGCTAGATAGATGGCTACTGCTAAGAAGAACGTTCGCGCTGCCCGTCTGAAGCGCGCGGACCGTAAGAACATTTCCGTGGGCCAGGCTCACATTCGTTCTACGTTCAACAACACGATCGTTTCGATCACCGATCCCCAGGGCAACGTCATTTCCTGGAAGTCGGCTGGCCAGGTGGGCTTCAAGGGCTCCCGTAAGTCCACGCCGTTCGCTGCCCAGATGGCTGCCGAGGCTGCTGCCAAGCAGGCCATGGAGCACGGTATGAAGAAGGTTTCCGTCTTCGTCAAGGGCCCCGGCTCCGGTCGTGAGACCGCCATCCGCTCCCTCCAGGCTGCTGGCCTCGAGGTCTCGAGCATCCAGGACAAGACCCCCATTCCGCACAACGGCTGCCGCCCCAAGAAGCGTCGCCGCGTGTAACTGAAAGGATCGTATCAATATGGCAATCGACAGGACTCCTGTTCTTAAGCGCTGCCGTCAGCTCGGGATCGATCCCGCTGAGCTCGGTTACAGCAGCAAGAAGGAATCTATCCGTCAGCCCAAGCGCCGTCGCAAGGAATCTGAGTACGGCATGCAGCTGCGTGAGAAGCAGAAGGTCAAGTTCATCTATGGCGTTCTGGAGAAGCAGTTCCACGGCTACTTCAACAAGGCCCGTAAGATGAACGGCGTCACCGGTGAGAACCTCATGATCATCCTTGAGTCTCGCCTCGACAACGTCGTCTTCCGTCTTGGCTTCGCCCGCACCCGCAAAGAGGCTCGTCAGTCCGTCCGTCACGGTCACTTCACCGTGAACGGCAAGCGCGTGGACATCCCGTCCTACCGCGTCAAGGCCGGCGACGTCGTCGCTGTCGGCGAGAAGTTCCGTGACCTCCTCCCCATCAAGGAGGCCCTGATTTCCTCCGAGCGCTTTGAGGTCCCTGGCTGGCTCGAGGTCGATATCGAGAAGCTGTCTGGTAACGTGCTCGCTCTGCCGACGCGTGAGCAGATCAGCGGTGATATCAACGAGCAGCTCATCGTCGAGCTCTACTCTAAGTAGTCCATCCGGGCTGCTGAGGCTGGAGGTAATACATGTCAGAATTCATTAGGCCTCAGGTTCAGGTCGAAGAGATTAACGAGACCTCTGCTCGTGTCTCCGTCGAGCCGCTCGAGCGTGGCTACGGCGATACGCTGGGTAACTCGCTTCGTCGTGTTCTTCTGTCCTCGCTCGAGGGTGCCGCCGTCGAGGCCATTCAGATCGATGGTGCGCAGCACGAGTTCATGACCATCCCTAACATGGTCGAGGATGTCACCGACATCGTCCTGAATGTCAAGGGCCTTGTCTTCAGGGCTCTCGGCACGACCGACGAGGCGACCGCCACCATCTCGGTTGACGGCCCCTGCGAGGTCACCGGTGCGGACTTCTTTATTCCGTCCGAGTTTGAGCTGGTCAACCCCGAGCAGCACATTGCTACGCTCACCGAGGGTGGCCATCTCACCATGAGCATGCGCATCGGCTATGGCCGCGGCTATGTTTCTGGCGAGGCTAACAAGCGTGACAACGATCCCATCGGTGTGATCAACGTCGACTCGCTGTACTCGCCGGTGTCCCGTTGCGCCAAGCTCGTTGAGGCTTGCCGTGTCGGCCAGCATACCGACTACGACCGCCTTGTCCTCGAGATCGAGACCAACGGTTCCATCGCCCCGCGCGACGCCGTGGTCCAGGCTGCCAATATCATCAACCAGCATATGGCCGCCTTTATGAACCTTGCCGAGACCCCCGAGGTCGAGGAGGAGGCTTCGATCTTCGCTCCCGAGGTCACCAACGACAACGCCGAGCTGGACAAGCAGATCGAGGATCTGGACCTTTCCGTCCGTTCCTACAACTGCCTTAAGCGCGCCAGCATTCACTCGGTCCGTCAGCTCGTTGAGTTCTCGGAGAACGATCTGCTCAACATCCGTAACTTCGGTGTTAAGTCGATCGAGGAAGTGAAGGACAAGCTTGAGTCCATGGGCCTGAGCCTGAAGGCTTAATGCTTCGCATATTTGAGGAGAAACTAGACCATGCGTCACAACGTTAAGAAGGGCCTGAAGCTCGGCACCGATGCGAGCCACACCAAGGCCATGAAGAAGAGCCTTGCTAAGGCCCTCTTCGAGAACGACCGCATCAAGACCACCGAGACCCGCGCTAAGGCGCTGCGTTCGGTCGTCGACCCGATCATCACTTGGGCCAAGAAGGGCGACCTGCACTCTCGTCGTCTGGCTATCGCCAAGCTCGGCGATAAGCAGCTCGTTGCCGAGATCTTCGACAAGGCTGCTCAGGGCATGTGGCAGGACCGCAACGGCGGTTACACCCGCATCATGAAGCTCGGTAACCGTAAGGGTGATAACGCTCCTATCGTTATCATGGAGCTCGTCACCGAGCCTTGCACGCCTAAGGCCAAGAAGGCTGCTCCGGCCCCCAAGAAGGCCGCTGCTCCCAAGAAGGTCGAGGCTGTCGAGGAGGCTCCTGCTGAGGAGACCGCTGAGTAGACATTCTGTCTGCATAGGCTATATTCGAGGGGTACGTTCGCGTACCCCTCTTTTTTTGTCGCAATACCGTTGCTAGTTTGTTGGGAGCGCCTATGACTGCGCCGTCTGATTTCAATTCGACCCCCGAGCTTGACGCCACCCTTGTATTTCGCGTGGCCTACGATGGCTCCTCCTATAGCGGATTTGCCGAGCAGCCGGGCCAGACGACGGTCGCGGGCGAGCTGCGCCGTGCCATTGAGACGTTGCTGCGCCGCCCAATCGATCTGACGTGCGCGGGGCGTACCGATGCCGGCGTTCATGCGGTGGCCCAATACATCAGCGTGCCTGTAACGGACGCTGAGCTCGCTTTGACGCGCCGTAGGTGGCTGAGGGCTATGGATGCCCTCCTGGGCAAAGATATCGCCATAAACGAGGTCTACAAGGCTCGTAAGGGCTTTTCTGCGCGTTTTGACGCGCGCTCTCGCACTTACACCTATCGCATTGCCGACCGTGATGCGCGGCCCGTGCTGTCACGCGGTGCCGTGTGGTGGCATCGCTATCCCCTCGACGTCGATGCGATGGCGGCCGCCTGCCCTACGCTTTTGGGCGAGCAGGACTTTAAGAGCTTTTGCAAGGTCGCCTCTGCCGTGGGCAAACCTACGCACCGCTGCGTAATGCGTGCCGAGTTTGGCCATGAGGTCGCCTTTGGCGAGGACATCCTCACGTTTACCATCGAGGGCAATGCGTTTTTGCATTCGATGGTGCGAACCATTGTGGGCACCCTTGTTGAGATCGGCATGCATCGCCGCGATCCCGAGTGGATGCGTGAGGTAATTGATGCCTGCGATCGCACCGCAGCTGGTCCTACGGCACCCGCATGCGGTCTTACCTTTATGGGCGTGGATTACGACTCCACCGAGCTTGTGGTGCTCGATTAGGGAAGTGGCTGCCTGACGGCGATCTTTGTGTGCAGCGCCTGTGAGCGGGGCGTGTGCAACATCTGTTCTTGACGTGCATCGCGACGGGCGACCATCCGCATTAATTGACGGGGTGTACCATGAACGGCAGTTTGTTACTGGCTGTCGAGAGGACGGAAAACTTGGTTCGACGTGGTTCGCATCCGCGACTTTCGGTGATCCTGATTGTTGAGGGTTCCCCCAGTTATACGATGCGCGCTCTCGAGAGCATCCAGAACCAAGACCTCTACGATTTGCAGATTGTCGTCGTTTGCCGCGGCGTGGTAGCTGGTGTGCGTCATTCGCTCGAAGTTGCTGCCGACAGAGATATTCATATTGATTTGATTGATGTTGAAGACCCGGTGCCTGGCGCCTGCCTGCGTGCCGGCTTTGCGGCTTCGCGCGGCTCCCAGATCATTGCGATGAATGCCAATGAGTGGTTTGCGCCGCAGTCCCTTTCGCAGATGGTCGAAAGCTCCTGCGACGCTTCTGCTGACATCGTGTTTCCCTCTGTTTCGCTCGATCGCTACGATGTTCACCGCGAACGTCATTCCCGAGTTTTGGACGCGACATCCGTTTCTGAAGATGAGGACCGGGCGGCTTGCCTGACCCAATTGGTTTCCTGTGGTTTAATCCGACAGACCTCTGGCGTGCTGTATGATCGCGCCCTTTTTGAGGCGTGCCTTGCGCATGGCGATGCGTTTCGAACGGTGTCTTTTTTGACGCTCGCGCTTTCGCAGGCAAAGCGCGTTTCGGGATGTGGCCGTGCCCGTTTTCATGCAGTTGCGCCGTCGATTACGGAGACGTTTGACCCCACGATGTTTGCCAGGCTTTCTGATGATATCGGGGCGCTCGACAGGCTTGCCGACTCGCTTGCCGTCGCGGGCGGTGGCAATCAGTTGAAACTGGTCTGCCAGCGGTATTACTACGCCGGTCTGGTCGCCTGCATCGAAAATTTGTGTTTGAGCCCCCATGGGGTGTCTTCAATAGAGCGTTCGGCCCGTTTGCATGATATGCTCGAAGCGCAGCGTACCCGTCAGATGGTTGCGGCTCTTAAAGGCAATCATCGTGGCCTAGGTCTGCTCTATGGTTCGATAGCTAGTGCCAAGCCCATGCGGTGTGCGTTGTATACGCATCTGGCGGCCTTTTTCAATCGTTCGGGCGTCCGGACTGTCTAGTAGCGTGATTTTCGAAATAAATTGCATGGAATTGTTTCGAAATGCGTTCTTATTCACTAAAACCCTCAAATAGCGCTAAACTATTCAATCACTAAGTGATTGTCTCCGCCATCTTTTGGAGTGAGGTTTTGTATGGCCAAAAAACGCAATGGGCGCCAGGATGCCATCAGAGATATTGTTCGCAATAAGGACGTACGCACGCAGCGCGTTTTGGTAGACGAGCTTCGCGCCATGGGTTTCGATTGCACGCAGGCGACCGTTTCGCGCGACATCGCGGACATGGGACTGCGTAAGCTCCCCGAGGGCATCTATGTCCTTGCCGAGGACCTGCATCTGCAGCGCATGGTTTCCGAGCTGGTTACCGGCGTACTGCGCACCGATAATCTGGTTATGATCAAGGCGCAGCCCGGTACGGCTTCTGGTATTGCCGCAGCGGTCGATGCCGCGGAGCTGCCCGACGTGCTTGGCTCGCTTGCCGGCAACGACACGATCTTAGTCATTGCGCAGACGGCCGAGGACGGAGAGCGCCTTGAGGCGCTCATCAACAAGCTGAGTAACTCTCACAAGTAGGGGATGCGTGGCACTGCTGCTGTGCCGATTGTTGCTATAGGTAATTGCCGAGGGCGTTGACGAAGGTCAGCGCCCTTTTGCATGCCGGCACCCGTTGCTCTATCGGTCCTGCAGCCGGGGCCGTCGTGGCATCATGTGGCATCTGCCGAAATAAAGAAGCGCCCGAGCAGCGTACGTGCTGCTCGGGCGCCTTGGTGTCAGATGCCGCTTTGCGCCTACTGGCCCGTAGAGGGTTCGGGCGTGGGCGTAGGATCGGGGGTAGGCGTCGGCGTGCCACCGTCGCCACCCGTGCCGCCATTGCCACCCGTGCCACCGTCGCCACCTGTCGTGCCGCTATCGCCGGTGGTGTTGCCGCCCGGGGTTTCAGTGGTCGTGGTTGTCGTTGTCGTTGTGGTGGTCGTGGTCTCTTCCTCTTCTTTTCCCTCGTCTTTATCCTCCTCGTCTTTCTTTTTGTTGTTTGTGCCGTAGAACTTCCAGACGTTATTGTTCTTGTACGTGGGAGCCGTTCCGGTCGGGAATTCCTCGCGCTCGGTGCCCGCAAGAACGGTGTTCATGAACTTCTTAAAGACGGGCAGGTTGGTGCTGTCGCCCAGCAGGTCCGAACCGTACTTTTGGATGGGAATCTCGCCTGCGGAATAACCGGTCCACAGGGCGCATGCCAGTTGCGGCGTGAAGCCGCAGAACCACAGGTTGGTGGTGTTGTCAGTGGTGCCCGTCTTGCCGGCATAGGGCTGGTTGACGCTCAGCGCGCCGGCGGCACCCGTGCCGCTGCCCTGCATGACGCCGGATAGAACGTCGGTAACCGCGGCAGCCTCGCCTTCGGTGAGCACCTGCGTGGGATTGTCAGTGTGTTGGTACAGAACCGAGCCGGTACGCGAGTCGATCTCGGTAATGGCGATGGGCTGACGGTAGTAGCCACCGTTGGCAAACGTTGCGTAGGCAGATGCCATCTCGAGCGGTGAGATGGATCCGGTGCCGAGCGTCATGACGGGAACGTCCTCGATATTGTCCTTGGCGGGATCGATGCCAAGCTTTTTGACGAGCGACATGATCTTGTCATTGCCGATGGCTTCGGCCACCTGAATGTAGCCGGTGTTGGATGAGTATGCCGTTGCCTGTTTAAGCGTGATGTTGCCATAGCTCTGGTTGCCGTAGTTTTGCACCTCGGTCGTGGTGCCCTTGGCCTTGAGCGGCGAGTTGCAGTTGAGGGTGACGTTGGGGTTCATACCGTTTTGGATGGCAGTTGCCAGCGTAAAGGCCTTAAACGTGGAGCCCACGGGGCGCTTTGCCGTAGCGTGGTTCACATGATTCTCGTCGGCGTTGTAGTCGTAGCCGCCCACCATGCATTTGATGTAGCCGGTCTTGGGGTCAACGACGACCATGCCCATGTCCAGGCCGTCGAGCGAAAGCGTGTCGAGCTGCGAGCGCACGGCCTCCTCGGCCACCTGCTGCATGGTGGGGTCGATGGTGGTCTTGACGGTCAGACCGCCCTTAAAGAGCACGTCGGTGGAGAACTCCTGCTCAAGCAGCTGCTTAACGTAGGCGACAAAGTAGGGCTGAGAGTACACATCGACGCCACTGCCCGAAATCTCGGTCACGTTAAGCGTGATGGGCTCAGCCTGCGCGGCATCGTGCTCTTCCTGCGTGATGTGGCCCAGACGCAGCATGTTGTCCAGAACCTTGTTGCGGCGGGACAGCGCCAAGTCGGGATTAACCGTGGGGTCGTACTGCGAGGGCGAGTTGGGAAGGCCGATCAGCAGCGCGGCCTCGCTCAGGGTGAGGTCGGCGGCGGTTTTGGACAGATAGGTCTCGGCGGCGGCCTCGATGCCATATGCTCCATGGCCGTAGTAGATGGTGTTGAGGTACATCATGAGGATCTCGTCTTTGGAGTACATATCCTCCATCTTGATGGCGATATAGGCCTCGCGCACCTTACGCTCGATGGTCGAGTCGAATTGTTCCTCCTGCAAGATGGTGTTGCGAACCAGCTGCTGGGTGATGGTCGATGCGCCCTCGTGGCCGCCGGTGAGGGTTGCCACCGATGCGCGTGCAATGCCCCAGAGGTCGATGCCGCCGTGCTCGTAGAAGCGCTCGTCCTCAACGTCAACGGTGCCCTGCAGCACGTACGGGGACACTTGGTCCTTGGTGATGGACTTGCGGTTTTGCGTGTAGAAACTCGCAATGGTATTGCCGTTGCAGTCGACGATGTCGGTGGGCTCGCTCACCAGATACGCGTTGGCATCGGTGTAGTCGGGCAGATCGGACAGCCAGCGGTTGACGTTGCCGATCATGCCGATGCCAAACGCTACGCCCGCGATAAGCAGAAAGCCCAAAAACGAGAGCAAGATCATGGGAAGGGCATGCGTCTTGGAGCGACCGCGCCCCTGTCGTTGGCGAGGACCCATATATTGACCTCCAGGTATGTCGTGCCAGGCGGCAGGTATGCTGCCGGGCAGGATGGACATAAGTTATTACACGATAAACCAATCGGGGCACGCGGGGCCTCGTGTATGCTGGTTGGCAGCATTTTTCAGAGTGAAAGCACACCTTGGCAAGGAGTTTACCGATGGCGATTCGGCCGGTGGAACCGAGTGGACAATGCGAAAGCGAGCTGGCGGCGGCTGAAGTGGCGCTGCCCGAGCTGCTGGCGCCTGCTGGCGGACTCGACCAGATGCTCGCGGCGATTGCGGCGGGTGCCGATGCCATCTATGCGGGGCTGGACGGATTCAACGCTCGAGTGAGCGCGCATGGCTTTAGCGATGATGAGTTCGCGCGCGGTTGTGCCGTGGCCCATGCCCATGGCGTACGTGTGTACGTGACGCTCAACGTGTTCGTGTTCGATGATGAGCTTGCCGATGCCGTGGCGTTGGGGGCGCATGCGCATGCGTTGGGTGCCGATGCGTTGATTGTGGCCGATGCCGGGCTGGCTTGTGCGCTTCGTGCGGCGATTCCGGGAGTCGAGATTCACCTGTCCACTCAGGCGGGCGCTCATAGCGAGGGTGCCGTGCAGTTGGCTGCCAAGGAGTTGGGCGTTGAGCGCGTGACGACTGCGCGCGAGCTGAGCGTGGCGGAAATTGAGACGCTTTGCGCTACTGGCGTGCCCATCGAGGTGTTCTGTCACGGCGCTATTTGCATTGGATACTCGGGTGCGTGCGGGTTCTCTGCCCTTCGACGTGGCCGCTCTGCGATGCGCGGTGATTGCACGCAACCGTGCCGTCTATCCTATGACTTGGTGGACGAGGCGGGGCAGAGTGTTGTCGCTGTCGAAGGGGATCGCCTGCTTTGTCCGCGTGACTATCTGGGCATCGCGCATCTGCCCGAGCTTGTTGCCGCCGGCGTGGCATCGCTCAAGATCGAGGGCCGCATGAAGAATCCCGACTACGTCTTTAACGTGGTGAGGGTGTGGCGTCGGGCGCTCGATATGCTGCGCGACGGCACATGGGATGCCGATGCGGTGCCGGCGCTTGAGCGCGAGCTGGGAAGGTCGTTCAACCGCGGCTTTACCGATGCGTATCTGCGGGGTCGTTCGGGCGCCGAGCTCATGAGCTTTGAGCGCGCGATCAACCAGGGCGTGCGCGTGGGCCACTTGGTGGCGGTGGGTCACGAAGAGGTGACGGTTGAGCTTGATGCCGCCGTGGCGGCGGGTGATACGCTCGAAATCCGATTTTACCCGGGTGCCGACGCGCGTCCCGATGTACCCAAGCGCTGGCCACAGGTGCCATGTCCCGTGGATGCCGCTGCGGGAGAGCGCATTGTCGTGCATTGCAAACGTAAGGTGGACGCGGGCTGCGAGGTCTATCTGATTCGCAGCGCCGGCGTGCTGGGGCAAACGACAACGGTGTTGGAGCGCATGCGGGCCGAGGCAGATGCGGTCGCGCCTGTTGAGCAGTCCGTTGAGGTGTCGCCGTTTGAGGGCGTCCTGGCAGATGTCGATATGCCGACGGAGTTGGCGGGACCGGCGGAGCCGGCAAAGCATGAGGCTTTTGCACGTATGGTCTTTGCCTGGGAGCTGATGGATTTGGATCCGCGCGATGAGCGGGATCTGTCCGATGCGACGGTGGTGCTCGACGAAGTGTGCCGCGCAGGCGACGCCGAGCGGACTCGGGCGCTTATGCAACGTGCCGGGCGTATTGTTTGCCGCAACCTGGGGCAGGTGGCGATGGCCCGCGAGCTGGGCACGGCGTTTGACGTGGCGGCGCCGGCGTTCTGCGCCAATCGGGCCACGCTTGCCTGGCTGCGCGGGCTTGGCGCGGGGTGGGTATACTTGCCTGCCGAGTTGCTCAGCAATGATAGGGAGCGTATTGCCGAGCTGGCTGCTGAACCCGGCGTCTTGGGTCCGGTCGACGCCGACCGTCCCGAGCTCATGGTGTGCGAGCATTGCCTGCTGACCGCCGAGGGCGTTTGCGCCACCGATGCGACGGGGCGGGTCCGTTGCCGCGACTGCTTGCGTCGTCGGCAGATACGCTATCTGGTCGAGCGTGACGGTACGCGTCTGCCAGTTGCCATCGACGCATGCGGCAGGACGAGGATTTTCCTGTCGTAGATGCTGCGTCGCGTCAGTTTGTTATCATAAGAGAGTTTATGGACTTCCAGCACCGCCGTTTTCGGCGAGGGTGCTATAGCAAAAGGAGGATACCCAATGCTGTCTGTTGACGAGCAAATGCGTATCATCACCTCGGGCGCCGCACAGATCGTCCCCGAGGCCGACCTTCGCAAGAAGCTTGAGAAGGGCGAGCCCCTCAACATCAAGCTCGGCGTCGACCCCACCAGCCCCGACCTGCACCTGGGCCACGCCGTGCCGCTGCGCAAGATGCGTCAGTTCCAGGACCTGGGCCACAACGTCACCCTCATCATCGGCAACGGTACCGCGCTGATTGGCGATCCTTCAGGCAAGAACTCCACCCGTCCGCAGCTTTCGCAGGAGCAGATTGAGGCCAACGCCGAGACCTACGTGAGCCAGGCCATGAAGATCCTGGATCCCGAGAAGACCACCATCGTGCACAACGGTGACTGGATCCTGTCGATGGATCTGGCCGGTCTGCTGCAGGTGTGCTCCAAGTTCACCGTTGCCCGTATTCTTGAGCGCGATGACTTTACCAAGCGCTACCAGTCTCAGACGCCGATTGCCCTGCATGAGTTCCTGTATCCCGTGATGCAGGCTTACGACTCCGTGCAGATCAAGGCCGACGTGGAAATGGGCGGCACCGATCAGCTCTTCAACCTGCTCGCCGGCCGTGAGCTCATGGAGAAGATGGGCATGGAGCCCCAGATCGCGCTCACCATGCCGCTGCTCGAGGGCACCGATGGCGTCCGTAAGATGTCCAAGTCCTACGGTAACTACATCGGCCTGACCGATACGCCCAAGGATATGTTCGGCAAGACCATGTCCATCCCCGACGAGATGATCGGTAAGTACTACCGCCTGGCGAGCTCGCTCACCCCGGCCGAGGTCGACAAGATTGACGCCGCCCTGGCTGACGGTTCCGCCGATCCCTATGAGCTCAAGCGCGCTCTGGGCCGCGACCTGTGCGACACCTACCACGGCGCCGGTGCCGGCGACGAGGCTCAGGCCGAGTTCGACCGCGTGTTCAAGGAGGGCCAGCTCGCCGACTTCCCCGAGAAGCATGTTGAGCTGACTGTTAACGACGAGGGCCAGATCTACCTCGCCGGTCTGCTCAAGGACCTGGGCCTTTCGGCCAGCGCCGGCCAGGCCCGTCGCGACATCGACGGCGGCGGCGTCAAGATCAATGGCAAGGCCGTGGCTCCCAAGAGCTACAACATCGACCCCAGCGCCCTCAAGCTGGGCGACACCCTCTCCGTAGGCAAGCGCAAGGGCTTTAAGTTGGTTTAGTTACGCGGTTTTACCAAACCGCGTAACCGGTTGACGCTGCAAACCCGCCAGAGCGGCAATCTGCCTTTCAACTTCGGCGGCATGACCAGAAGGTCAATGCCGCCTCGTTTCAAGGCACCTTGCTCGCTCTGGCGGGTTTTCGCTGTCGTTGCCAAGACATCGGCGCTTCCGTTGTTGTAGGTGGCAGTTAGGTGCACTCATTGGGGACAGACTTAAATGAGTGCCCACAGAATGAGAGTGGATAATCTTCCGTTTTTGGCCTGCTTTGGGGTTCAAAGTGGGAGATTATCCACTCTCATCATTTTGCGGCACTTGGGGACGTTCCTTTTGTGCCGGCACTTTGGGACACTCCTTGTCATTGGTACAAAGCAACCTGTCCCCATTGCGCCAAGCGGCGTGTGCCGTTAAGCGGAAGGGGTGTTAGCGGGACTTTCTTTTGGGCATACAATGGCTATTGTCTTGCTGCGGTGAAGGCCTGTCCGCTCCGCAGCTGTTTTCTACGGTTAAAGGAGAATGTATGTCCGTTGAGGTCATGAGGTCTGTGATCGAGGCCGCCGAGGGCCGCGTGCCCGTCGACACGCTGTTTACCAATGCGCAGATCGTCGACGTGTATGGCCAGCGTGTGGCGCCCGGTAGCGTTGCCGTCAAGGACGGTGTGATCGTCGGCGTGCTCTACGATGGTCGCGACGATGCCGCTGGCACCTACGAGGCAACTGAGGTCGTCGACTGCCAGGGTCGCTATCTCGCTCCCGGTTTTATTGACGGGCATCTGCACATTGAGTCCTCGAACATCCGTCCCGCCGAGTATGCTCGCATGGCCGCGACGCGCGGTACTACCACCGCCATTGCCGACAGCCACGAGATTGCCAATGTTGCCGGTCTCGACGGCCTGCGCTTTATGATCGAGGATGGTCGTCGTGCGCCCATCTCCATCAAGTACATGATGCCTTCGTGCGTGCCCGCACTGCCCGACGAGCAAGCGGGCGCTGTGATTACCGCCGCTGACATGCAGGCGTTTTTTGCCGAGCATCCGGGCGATGTCTTTGGTCTGGGCGAAATGATGAACCTGCCGGGCGTCTTTATGGCCGATCCCGAGACCTGCGCTCGAATCGACGCTGCCAACCAGACGCCGTCCAAGCAGGTTGACGGTCACGCGCCGCTCGTTGCCGGCAAGGACCTCAACGCCTATGCCGCAGCAGGTATTATCGCTGACCATGAGTCGACGATTCCCGAGGAGGCACTCGACAAGCTGTCTCGCGGCATGTATGTGATGCTGCGCGAGGGTACGTGCAGCCATGACCTGGCCAACCTGTCGCCGATGCTGCTGGAGAATCCTGCCCGTGCCCGCCGTTGCTGCTTTGCGACCGACGACCGCGCTCCTTCCGATGCGCTTGCGTCCGGCATGATCGACAACGCCTGCCGCGTGGCGATTGAGGCCGGTATCGACCCGGTGGTCGCTATCTCCATGGCGTCCCTTTCCACGGCTGAGGCGTTTGGCCTGGATCACGGCTGCCGCGACCCGCACGAACTGCGTGGCGCCATCGCCCCGGGCAAGCGTGCCGACCTGCTGGTGCTCAATGACCTGACGTTTGCCACGGCTCCGCATCGCGTATACGCCGCCGGTGCTCTGGTGGCGCAGGACGGCACCTTTGTGGGCGAGATCGCACCCGAGATGGCCGAGGTCGCAGCCCTTGCCGACGAGCTGCGCGCGTCCGTTAAGCTGCCGAAGCTTTCGCTCGACGTATTCGACTATGCCTTTAAGCCGGGCGAGGCCGTGATTGACGTGGTGCCGGGTAAGGCCATCACGGGTATGGCTCGCCCCGAGAGCGCCGAGGGCCTGCGTCGCATTATGCTGATCGAGCGCCACGGCCGCGGTGTGTCGCTGCAGGCCGAGGGCGCCGACGGTGATGGCCCTGCGGGCCTGGGTCTTGTCGGCAAGCATATCGGTCGCGGCTGGGTGCGTGGCTTCACCATCACCGGTGGCGCCATTGCCTCCACGATCGGCCACGACTCGCACAACGTGTGCGTCGTGGGTGATAACGCTGCCGATATGATGGCTGCTGTTGAGGCTGTGGGCCAGGGTGGTCACGTGCTGGTGCGCAACGGCGAGGTCGTGGCGCGCATTCCGCTGGCGCTCGGCGGTCTGATGAGCGAAGGCACGGCCGAGGATGTCGCCGCGCAGCACGACGACTTTATGGTCAAGGCGCGCGCCATGGGCATCGAGCCGCCGCTCGACCCCATCATGGGCATCATCTTCCTGCCCCTGCCGGTTATCCCGACGCTCCGCATCCGCCCCGAGGGCATGTTCGACGTCACAACCTTCACCTACGCCGACTAGTCATCGGGGACGTTCTTAAACGGCTAGTCGCCTGCGACACTCTTTGACGTGTTGCCTGGCGCTGCGAATGTGGGACCCCTGGTGCGCGTGAGCTATTTGCCAGGTCCTTGTAACGTTTGCGCCCGCGGAGTCTTACCTGAGCTCCCTTTGGGTACGTTGGAATTGGATACACGTTCGATTCCAACAAGCCCGAAGGGAGCTTTTCTATGTTTAAACTGATTGCATCCGATATGGACGGCACGTTGCTTGACGAAAACAGCCAGGTGCCTCCCGAGACCTACGAACTGATTCTGGCGCTACACGAGCATGGCGTGCATTTCGCCGCATCGTCAGGTCGTCGCTACGATCG
Source organism: Collinsella sp. (assembly GCA_019414265.1). Classification (GTDB taxonomy): domain Bacteria; phylum Actinomycetota; class Coriobacteriia; order Coriobacteriales; family Coriobacteriaceae; genus Collinsella. The sequence goes on from DXMJ01000003.1 coordinate 99,810, forward strand.
CCTGTGCGAGTTCTTTGCGCCCGTTCGCGACAAGATGGACTTTGTCGCCGCTAACGGTGCCCAGGTCTACGCCGACGGCAAAATGGTAGACCGTGAGGTGTATTCGCACCTGGCGATTCGAAGGCTCGCCCAGGCTGTCGCGACGTTTCCCAATCTGCATCTTGCGCTCTTTGACCGAACCAAATCCTTCTTGCTCGATGACGAGTGCAAGTTCGTACGCGAGGTCGATAAGGACCTTCCCAATGCCGAGCGCATTTGGGAACTGCCCGATCCCAGCGTAAATATCATCAAGGCGAGTATCTTTTGCGATGACTGTGCCGTTATGGACAGTGCGTACGTGCTACAGCGAGAACTCGGTCAGCTCTTTACCTTTGCGCCTTCTGGAAACGCGTGGATCGATGCCATGCAGCCCGGTGTGTCGAAGGCCTCGGGCATCGCACAGCTTGCGGAGCATTACGGCATTGGACGCGACGAGATCATGGCGTTTGGCGACTCGATGAACGACTACGAGATCATTCGCTTTGTCGGCACGGGCTGTGCGATGGAAAACGCGCGCCCCGCGCTCAAAGCGGTTGCCGATCGCGTCGTGGGCTGCAACCGCGACCACGCCGTCCAGCAGGAACTTCGCCGTGTTCTGGAGAGCCTCGCCTAATCCGGCAGTTAGGGACGTTCCTTTTCTGCCGGCAGCCGGGGACAGTCCTTGCAGCTTTTTCGCGAAGAGTGTCCCCAACGACTAGTCATTTAAGAACACCCAATGACTAAGAACGTCCCCAATGACTAGGCGAGGGCGGTCATGATGGTGCGGGCGACGCCGTCGTGGTCGTTGTCGTATTCGGTGATGGCGTCGGCGGCCTCGTGGTCTTCGGGTTCGCCGTTGATCATGGCCATGCCGTGGCCCGCTGTCTGCAGCATGGGGATGTCGTTGATGTTGTCGCCGAACGCCCAAGCGTCGGCGAGACGCTCGCCCAGGTGCTCGCATAGCCACGTGAGGGCCGTTCCCTTGGTGGCGCCCTCGCCCATGACCTCGATATTCATGGCGTACGAACGCGTGACCTCAATGCCTCCGAGCGTGTCGAGCTCCGACGCGATGGCGTCGCGATCGGCCGGGTCGTGCCAGTACATGGCGATGCGTTCGAGCGTCTCGACCTCGTCGATCTTGCTGTCGATATCCATGTCGATCGGTGTTCGTGTGCGCTTGAGCGAAGCCGCGATGTGGGGGTCACCGCCGCAGAATTCGTCCAGGCGCGTGTAGAGCGAGCGGGGGAGGAAGCATTGCCCGTCCGCGAAGATATCGAAGGTCACATCGTGGCCGGCGGCGATGCGGTGGATGCGATGGGCAATGCCGCAATCGAGCGGTCGGCTCAAGATGCGCGTGGCGCGCGAGGTATCGGTGGGCACATCGTCGTCGAGCTGCCAGACGCTGGCGCCATTGGCACAGACGGCATAGTGCACGGCGGGATGGGCGAGGATGGGCTCAAAGATGCCCGACAGCGGACGTCCCGTGCACGGTACAAACTCAATGCCGCGACGTGCGAGCTCGTCGAGCATCGCCCAGGTGGCGTCGCTCATCTGCTTGTCACTCGTCAACAGCGTTCCATCCATATCGGAAAAAACAATCATTCGATGCAGCCCTTTCTACTGGCATAAAAAGCGTGGCCGAGGGCGGTGATGCCCTGGCCACGCTCGGGTTCTATAACGGTCCGCGTTCTAGCGATCGGCGAGCGGCTTGTACTCCAGCGGCTCGATAACCGGGCGATACGCGGGACGGATGATGCGGTGCGCGCAGAAGAGCTCTTCCATGCGGTGCGCCGACCAGCCGGCCATGCGGGCGACGGCGAACAGCGGCGTAAAGAGTGTCTCGGGCACGCCGAGCATCTTGTAGATAAAGCCCGTGTACAGGTCGATGTTGGCGCAGATGGGCTTGGTCATGCCGTGATCGCGCATCACCTGCGGTGCCAGGCGCTCGATGCGCTCGATGAGCGCGAACTCATCGCCCAGGTCCTTCTTGGCGGCAAGCGTGCGCGCGTAACGGCGGCACACCTCGGCGCGCGGGTCGCTCAGCGTGTAGACGGCGTGGCCCATACCGTAGATGAGGCCCGTGCCGTCGAAGGCCTGCTTGTCGAGAATCTTGCCCAGGTAGGCTGCGACCTCGTCCTCGTCCTCCCAATTGGAGACATGCGCGCGGATGTCCTCGTGCATGGACACGACTTTGGCGTTGGCGCCGCCGTGGCGCGGGCCCTTGAGCGAGCCGATAGCCGCGGCGTAGGCGGAATACGGGTCGGTGGCCGAGGAGGACAGCACGCGGCAGGCAAACGTGGAGTTGTTGCCGCCGCCGTGCTCGGCATGCAGCATGAGCATCACGTCGAGCAGCATGGCTTCGTCGCGGGTGAATGCCATGCCGCCGCGGAGCACCTGCAGGATGGTCTCGGCGGTGGAGAGGCCGGGTGTGGGGTGCGGTACATGAACCTCGGAGCCGCGACGCTTGGCGACCGAGGCCATATGCGCGAAGGCGGCGATGCGGGGGAGACGGGCGAGCATGGAGATGGCGACGTCGATTTCGTGCTCGGGTGTAATGGCGTCGGGCTCGGCGTCGAAGGCGTAGAGCAGCAGCACGGCGCGCTGAAGCACATTCATGATGCTCGACGACACCGTGGTCATGGGGAACTCGCGGACGTATTCGTCGCTCAGATGCCTAAAAGCACCCAGGCGTCCGCAAAAACCGTCGAGCTCCTCTTTGGTGGGCAGTGAGCCCGTGATGAGCAGGTAGGCGACCTCTTCGTAGCCATAGCGATCCTCGGCCTGGGCGTTGTTGACCAGGTCCTCGATGCTGTAGCCACGAAGCGTGAGTTTGCCCTGATCGGGCACGACCTTTCCGTCGACCTTGTTGTAGCCATGCACATCTGAGATACGGGTGAGACCCGCGACCACGCCCGAGCCGTCGGCATTGCGCAGGCCGCGCTTGACATTGTGCTCAACAAATAGGCCCTCGTCATAAGGGTCAGTCGGCAGGCCATAGTAGAGATTTTCGCTTTCGGGCGAAATCTGGCGGCTCGCTTCGTAATCCAAGACCAGGCGGCTCAGGTGGTCGTCGAAGCGGTAATAGATTTTCTTGGCGTCGTAGGCCATGCGCGCTCCTCTCCGGGCCGCATCGGGGTGACTTGCATGGGCATGCGCGCGTCAGGCTATCCCCAGCGGCTTGCTCGCTACAGGCGGTACATAAAGTTGAAGACGTCCTCGCGTTGGATGGACACGTTGACGCCCGAAAGCTCGCCGGCCTCGGCCAGCGCCTTCTGCAGCTCGGCGAAGTCGAGCTTGGACTCGGCGGTATCGGCCAGCATGGTCATGGTGAAGATGTCCTCGATAATGGACTGCGTGATGTCGCGGATGTCGACGTTGGCCTCGCCTAGGACACGGGTGACGCCGGCGACGATGCCGGGGCGGTTCTTGCCAAGGACGGTGATGACGATACGGGAGGACGAGATCTCGGCCATGGGAAACCCTTTCGCGTGATTGCGGCGCGCGCGGGGCGCTCCGCTACGGTACAGTGTTCATCATTGTACCTGTCTGGCGCAAAAAAGGGCACCTTTGCTGCGGCGTTACACGTCTGCAACATGGGAGAAGGGGCAAAGGCGCCCGTTTGCCGCGATTCGTCGTGTCGTCTGCCGTGCCTTGGGCGCGATGCACAACGCAAAGACCGTGAACCTTTTGTGGGACGCTCGACGCTGTGGTAACATAGCCGAGTTTGTTGTCTTGGTCGGAAACCAAGACGCCTTATGCGCTGATCGGTAACCAGCGCCTGACCAATAAGGAGTCCTACCATGAAGCAGGGTATCCATCCCCAGTATGTCGAGTGCACGGTGACGTGCTCCTGCGGCAACACCTTCAAGACGCACGCTACCGTGTCCGAGATGAAGGTCGAGCTTTGCAACGAGTGCCACCCGTTCTACACCGGCCAGCAGAAGTTCGTCGACACCGGTGGACGCGTCCAGCGCTTCGCCGACAAGTTCGGTGGCGCCGCTGCCGCTCAGCTCAAGAAGGCCGAGGAGGCCAAGGCTGCCAAGGCCGCCAAGGCTGCTGAGGCCGAGGCCGCTCGCAAGGCCGCCGCTGAGGCTAAGGCTGCCGAGAAGGCTAAGCGTGCCGCTAAGTTTGCCGAGGAGGCTGCCAAGCAGGCCGCCGAGGCTCCCGCAGAGGCTCCCGTCGAGGAGGCCGCTGCCGAGGCCGAGACCACCGAGGCTGCTGAGTAAATAGCTCGCCGCGGAAACACTCGCATTCATGGCATAAGGGCCGCGCATCCATTTGGGTGCGCGGCCCTTTTCTTTTTATTGGTGCAAGCTAACCCGTCCCCATTGCACCAGGTTGGTGCGAATGGGACAGGTTGATTTGCACCAAATGGCAGAGAGGCAGCGTTTTCCCAGATAAAAGCTGCCAAAATAAACCAGTCCCTTTTTGGCAGGCTGTCGTAGTTATTACGTGGTCGAGCGTGTCGACCGCATAGGCGGCGCCTTGTTTGGCTAAAGTACAAATATCTGTGTTTAACTCGTCCAAGGTTTCATACCGCGGGCGATGGCCAAAAAGGAAAACCACATGGGATTCATGTCAAAGCTGCTGTCCTTTGGATCCGATAAGGACCTGAAGCGCTACTACAAGATCGTCGACAAGATCAACGGTCTTGAGCCCCAGTTTGAGAAGATGACCGAGGAGGAGCTCCGCGCCCAGACCGATAAGTTCCGTGAGCGCTACGCCAACGGCGAGTCGCTCGACGACATGCTCCCCGAGGCCTTTGCCACCGTGCGCGAAGCTTCCAAGCGCACCATGGGCATGCGTCACTTTGATGTACAGCTCATCGGCGCCATGGCGCTGCACGAGGGCCACATCGCCGAGATGAAGACCGGCGAAGGCAAGACCCTCGTCTCCACGCTGGCCGGCTATCTCAACGCTATCGCCGGTAAGGGCGTGCACGTCGTCACCGTCAACGACTACCTGGCCAAGCGCGACTCCGAGTGGATGGGTCGCATCTACAAGTATCTGGGCATGACCGTCGGTCTGCTGCAGAACAACATGCCGCTCGAGCTGAAGCGCCCAGCCTACCAGGCCGACGTCACGTACGGCACCAACTCCGAGTTCGGTTTCGATTATCTGCGCGACAACATGGTTACCCGCCCCGAGCAGCGTGTTCAGCGCGGCCACAGTTACGCCATCGTCGACGAGGTCGACTCCATCCTGATCGACGAGGCCAGAACGCCGCTCATCATCTCGGGCGCCGGCACCAAGTCCGCCAGCACTTACAAGGACTTCGCGCGCGCCGTGCGCGGCCTTGAGCGCGGTGAGGACGTCTCGCACGACATGCTCACCGCCACCGAGGACGTGGAGCCCACGGGCGACTTCGTCATGGACGAGGCCAAGCACACCATTGCCGCCACCGAGCGCGGCCTTAAGAAGATTGAGCGCCGCTTGGGTATCGATGACATCTATGCCGATCTCTCCGGCCAGCTGGTCAACCACCTGCAGCAGGCGCTGAAGGCCCAGTACATGTTCCACCGCGACAAGCAGTACGTGGTCACCAACGGCGAGGTCAAGATCGTCGACGAGTTCACCGGTCGTATCATGGAGGGTCGCCGCTATTCCGAGGGCCTGCACCAGGCCATCGAGGCCAAAGAGGGCGTGCTCGTGCGCGAGGAGAACCAGACCCTTGCCACCATCACCCTGCAGAACTACTTCCGCCTGTATGATAAGCTCTCCGGCATGACCGGTACGGCGCTCACCGAGGACGCCGAGTTCCGCGAGATCTACAAGCTGCCCGTCGAGGTCATTCCCCCCAACAAGCCCGTGCAGCGTGTTGACCACGAGGACCTGGTCTACCGCACCATCCAGGCCAAGTACAACGCCGTTGCCGACGACGTTGAGCGTCGTCACGCCAAGGGCCAGCCGGTCCTGGTGGGCACCGTCTCCATCGAGAGCTCCGAGAAACTGTCCGCCGCCCTCACTAAGCGCGGTATCGCGCACGAGGTCCTCAACGCCAAGCACCACGAGCGCGAGGCCCATATCGTGGCCCAGGCTGGTCGCTATGGCGCCGTGACCATCGCTACCAACATGGCCGGCCGTGGTACAGACATCTTGCTGGGCGGCAACCCCGACGAGCTGGTGCGCGAGCGCCTGGAGCACGAGGGCCTGACCATGGAGGACGTGACGCCCGAGCAGCTCGAGCAGTTTAACGCCGAGGCCAAGGAGACCTGCAAGGCCGAGCGCGAGCGCGTGCTTGCCGCCGGCGGCCTGACCGTTATCGGCACCGAGCGCCATGAGTCCCGCCGTATCGACAACCAGCTGCGTGGCCGTTCCGGTCGTCAGGGCGATCCGGGCGAGACCCAGTTCTACCTGTCACTCGAGGATGACCTCATGCGCCTGTTCGGCGGCGACAGGATGGACCGCGTCTCCAAGATGATGGTCACGGCCGACATGGGCGACGACATGCCCATCCAGCACAAGATCATTTCCAAGGCCGTCGAGAATGCCCAGCACAAGGTCGAGAGCATCAACTTCTCCATGCGTAAGAGCGTTCTTGAGTACGACGACGTCATGAACAAGCAGCGCCAGGTCATCTACGCCGAGCGCAACAAGATTCTGGACGGCAAGGACCTGACCGACCACATCACCGAGGTCATGCACGATACCGTGTACCGCTGTGTTCAGGAGTTCTGCACCAAGGACAGCCACGAGGGCGAGCGCGATCTTGAGGGTCTGCGCAAATGGGTCGTCGAGCTGACCGGGCATATCGATACCCCTCAGTTCCCCGACGAGGACTTTGAGGCCCTGGCCGCCGATGTTTTGGCTTATGTTGAGAAGTGCTACAACATGAAGGCCGAGCGTCTGGGCGAGGACCTGATGCGCGAGCTCAATACCCAGGTCATGCTGCGCGTCATCGATACGCGTTGGATGAACTACCTGCAGGAGATGGACTACCTCAAGACCGGTATCGGCCTGCGCGGCTTTGGCCAGCGCGACCCGCTGGTTGAGTACAAGACCGAGGCCTACGGTGCGTTCCAGATACTCGTCGATACCATGTACGAGGATTACCTGCGCACTGTTCTGCGCATTGAGCTCAAAGCTGCCCCGCAGGCTGTGGAGCACAAGGAGGACCCCGCCCTTAAGGGTGCGCGCTTCTCTGGTCCCGCCGAGGTCGATGGCGACAACAGCGATTCGGTACTGCGCAAGCAGGCTCAGGTGCAGGCCCGCACCGCCGTCCAGGGTGGTCCGGCTGCCGTTAACAACGGTGGCAAGGTGACGACCTACCGCAAGTCCGAGAGCGATGACCCCTATGTCAACGTGGGCCGCAACGACCTGTGCCCTTGCGGTAGCGGTAAGAAGTTTAAGTACTGCCACGGCAGGAATCGTTAATGGCCGAGGCTCTAGAGGTAACGCTCGCCGAGTTGGACGCGTTTGCGGACCGGCTCGGCGAGGTCGAGTCGTATCTTCATTTGGACGAGAAGCGCACACGCGTGACCGAGCTCGAGGCCAGAAGCGTGGCCCCCGGCTTTTGGGATGACGCCGACGCCGCTCGCGCCACCATGGAGGAGATCGCTCGCGCCAAGGAAGATATCGCTGCCGTGGATACCGCGCGCGGCGAGCTGTCTGACGCCCGCGCGGCGCTGGAGCTTGCCGAGGAGATGGGCGACGACCCCGATGCCGCCGCATTGCGCGAGGAGGCTGCCGCTACGGCAGAACGCCTGGCCCGCGCTATCGACGAGCTCGAGCTTTCGAGCTGGTTTACCGGTGAGTTCGATCACGGCGACGCGATTGTGACCATCAAGCCCGGACAGGGCGGCCTGGAAGCGCAGGACTGGACCTTCATGCTCTTTAAGATGTACATGAAGTACTGCCAGCGTCGCGGCTGGAAGGTCACCATTAACGACTGCCCCGCGGCTGAGGTCATCGGCATCGACCGTGCGACCTTTACCGTCGAGGGCAAGGACGCGTTTGGCATGCTGCGCGCCGAGGCCGGCGTCCACCGTCTGGTGCGCATTAGCCCCACCGACGACAAGAAGCGCCGCCAGACCACGTTTGCCGGCGTCGAGGTCATCCCCGTGCTGCCTGACGATATCGACATCGAGATCAGTCCCGACGATATCCGCGTGGACGTGTATCACGCGAGCGGCCCGGGCGGACAGGGCGTCAACACCACCGACTCCGCCGTACGCGTGACGCATTTCCCCAGCGGTATCGTGGTCACGTGTCAAAACGAGCGCAGCCAGATTCAAAACAAGGCCGCGTGCATGCAGATTCTCAAGGCGCGCCTGTACGAGATTGAGCTCGAAAAGCGCGCCGAGGCCCTGGATGAGATTCGCGGACCCAAGACCACAATTGGTTTTGGCAACCAGATCCGCAGCTACGTGCTCTACCCGTACCAGATGGTTAAGGACCTGCGCACGGGCGTGGAGACCAGCAACGTCGAGGCAGTTCTTGACGACGGCGACCTGGATCCGTTTGTGATTGGCTATCACCGTTGGGCTACCGGCAACGCTGACGCGGAGGCCCCGTCTGCCTAAACCGCTCGGTTTATGTGGAAATGGATCAAGGCCTTCCGAGCAGGACGGTTTTGTATCCAGAACAAACCCTGCACAGGGGTGGTTTTTGTTTGGCGAATCGGTAGAATCGAATACATGAAGAAGTTCAAAGCGCATCCGATGGGGTGCGCTTTTTTGAGGGAGGCAGCATGGCATATCGTCTGGACATCAAGCGCATTCTTTCGATGAACTTCTTTCACGATCTACCCCAGATCATGTTGGGGTGTGCCTTGGCCGCCATCGCGACCGACCTGTTTTTGATTCCCAACGGTCTTGCAGCCGGTGGCGTTACGGGCCTTGCGACGATTATCCAGGCAGTCGGCGCAGCGCGAGGCGTGTCGCTTCCTGTCGGTATCCAGACCATCGTGATGAATGCCTTGCTGCTGCTGATCGTTATGCGCGAGGGCGGCATGTTCTATGTAGTGCAGACGGCGACGGGCTTTGTGCTGCTGGGCTTCTTTACCGATCTGTTTGCCCCGTTTGTAGCGCCTTTGGCACATGCGGACCTGATGCTTCCCGCTATGTGGGGCGGCATTATCACGGGCATTGGTTACGGCATGGTGTTGCGCGCCGGCGCCAACACCGGCGGCTCGGACACGATTGGCCAAATCATCTCGCGTAACACCTCGCTGCCGGTGGGCTCGACCGTCATGGCAATCGACGTTGCCGTATGTGCGGCATCTGCTCCGGTATTCTCGCTCGAAAATGCTCTATACGCAGGACTTTCGATGGTGATTAGCGGCTATGTGATCGATGCTGTGGTCGATGGCGGCAATAAGCGTCGTATGGTGCTCATCATCTCGGATAACTTTCCCGATATCGCGGCCGACATCATGTATGGTCTGGGCCGCGGCTGCACCAAATTAAAGGCGACCGGTATGTATTCGGGCGTCGAGAAGCCGGTGATCATGGTGATCGTTAGCCGTCGAGAGCTCAACACCCTCAAAACGATCGTGCGCGAGCGCGATCCTCACGCCATTGTGACGGTCGCCGACGTTACGGAAGCCTTCGGTGAGGGTTTCAAGGACATTAACGCGTAGGCTGAATTTCGGTTTGCGGATCATTTTTGTGCCGGGGCGAGAGGTAGCCACCGCATCCAAAAGACGTTCACATTGATAAACCGTTTCATCAGCGGTTCTGCCTGCTAAATTGTTCAAATAATGATAAAAACTCTGGTAAAGCCATCGGTTTCCAGCATAATGAATGACGTACGTGCATTGCGGCTGTGTTGGGATTACCTTCGGTGCCGTGCGCATCTTGTCTTAAGAGGATGAAAGGAAGGCACAATGAGCGACGAAGAGCTCAAAAAGGTTGCCAACGAGGTAAGGAAGGGCATCGTCACCGGCGTGCACGCTGCCAAGTCTGGCCATCCGGGCGGTTCGCTCGGCGCTGCCGACATCATGACCTATTTGTACTTTGAGGAAATGAACGTCGACCCGGCCGATCCCCGCAAGGCCGATCGCGACCGCTTTGTGCTTTCCAAGGGCCATTGCGCTCCGGGCCTGTACGCCGTGCTCGCCGAGCGCGGGTTCTTCCCCAAGGAGGATCTCGAGACGCTGCGCCACATCGGCAGCCACCTGCAGGGTCACCCCAACATGAACGACACCCCGGGCGTCGACATGTCCACCGGTTCGCTCGGCCAGGGCATCTCCGCCGCCGTGGGCATGGCCGTTGCCGCTAAGCACTGGGGCGATACTTACCGCACGTACGCCCTGCTGGGCGATGGCGAGAGCGAGGAAGGCCAGGTCTGGGAGGCCGCCATGTTTGCCGGCAACCAGCAGCTCGACAACCTCTGCGTGATCGTCGACCACAACGGTCTGCAGATCGATGGCCCCGTCGAGGAGGTCAACGACCCCATGCCGCTGGCAGACAAGTTCCGCGCCTTTAAGTTCCACGTAGTGGAGCTTGCCGACGGCAACGACTTCGATCAGATCCGCGCCGCCTTTGCCGAGGCCCGCGCCACCAAGGGTCAGCCGACCGCCATTATCGCCGAGACCACAAAGGGCAAGGGCGTCTCCTTTATGGAGAACCAGGTGGGTTGGCACGGTAAGGCCCCCAACGATGAACAGTTTGAGCAGGCCATGGCAGAGCTCACGGCCGCCGGAGAGGAGCTCTAGGATGGCAGATGTCAAGAAAATCGCCACGCGCGTAAGCTACGGCGAGGCCCTCGTCGAGCTCGCCAACGAGCACGATGACTTTGTGGTCCTCGACGCCGACCTGGCCGCCGCCACGCAGACCGGCAAGTTCAAGGCAGCCCGCCCCGACCGCTTTTTCGATGTGGGCATTGCCGAGAGCAACCTGATGGGTGTTGCCGCCGGTATCGCAACCACCGGCCGCGTTGCCTTCGCGAGCACCTTTGCCATGTTTGCCGCCGGCCGCGCCTTTGAGCAGGTCCGCAATTCCATCGGTTACCCGCACCTCAACGTCAAGATCGGCGCCACACACGCCGGTATCTCGGTGGGCGAGGATGGCGCCACGCATCAGTGCTGCGAGGATATCGCCCTTATGCGCGTTATCCCCGGCATGACCGTGATCGTTCCCGCTGACGACGTAGAGGCCCGCGCCGTGACGCGCGCCGCCTACGAGTGCGACGGCCCTGTGTACATGCGCTTTGCCCGTCTGGCCTCGCCGGTCATTAATGACCCCGAGACCTACAAGTTTGAACTGGGCAAGGGCATCATCATGCGCGAGGGCGCCGACGTTACCATCATTGCCTGCGGCCTGATGGTCGGCGAGGCCCTCGAGGCTGCCGAGCAGCTTGCTGCCGAGGGTATCGACGCCGAGGTCATCAACATGCACACCATTAAGCCCATCGACTCCGACCTGATCGTCAAGAGCGCCACCAAGACCGGCCACGTCGTGACCGTCGAGGAGCACTCCGTGATCGGTGGCCTGGGCAGCGCCGTTGCCGATGTCCTGTGCGAGCAGTGCCCGACGCCGCTCAAGAAGATCGGCGTCAACGACACGTTCGGCGAGTCCGGCCCGGGTGCCGAGCTCCTGCACAAGTACGGCCTGGACGCCGCCAACATCGTGGCGACCACCAAGGAGTTCTTGGCATAAGGCAAGGTGGATCTCAAGGACTGCTTCGCCAGAACTATAAAACTGCTTTGCCAGTACTATGGAAACCCGGCAGGGGCGCTCTCTTGGAGAGCGCCCCTGTTTCAGTTGCGGTGAAATAAGGACTGTTTTGCCAGCCTAAAGGCTCAATTAATCCGCATTTCACCGCAACTTCCGAAGGCGTTCCCGCTTGTGCAGGCTCCGTCGCGACGATTGATTGCGGCTTGGCACAGTGCAGCGACATCGGGGGCATCGCTGCCTCTGTATGTCATGGCGAGCAAAGCGGCATCATAGATTTCATCATTGGTCACATCGGCGGCATCAATGGGGCAGAAGGCGAGAATCGAATCCTGTTCTGCAAGCTCGGCCAGATCGATCGTTTCACCCATGGCAAAGGCATCATCGAGGACGAGTGTGGCACTCGTGCATGGAATTTGATAGATCGTGCCATCCGCAGCGATAGGGGAACCTGCTGCCTCGAGCGTGTAGACACCTTGTATGAGATTGATGCCAGAGCCATCGGAGGCGACGAACTCAATCCTGTCGACCGTTATTCCGTCGATGGTCTTGCCCGTAATGTGTATCGGAACGCGCGATGCTCCGTTATCGGTGTCCCAGCCCGCAGCCGCGACATCCAGCACGATGGCGTGCTCCGAATGGGCGGATACGAAGTGCGACAACACCTGCCGCAGATGAAGACCCATACAGCTACCGCCGACAATGCCAATTACCAGCATGCAGGCAAGGATGACCGCAACGTGGTTCCGAGGCTTTACCCGAAGCTCAGAATCAGCAGAGATGCCATTGACGGCAACCCCGCACGCTGTGCAGTACCTCACGCCATCGCGTAACTCAGCTCCACAATAAGGACAATTCATACTGGCCCCCACAACCATAGGCGTTCCCATCGAGGCCACTGTAAATCGACAATCCAAATCCAAGTTGCGCAACAATCAAATCAAGCCCATTTCAAGCAAGAGCTTCCTCCGGGAAACGGGCCCATCCCAACAAAGTGCAATTCAGGCCCTCCCAAGCATGCATTTGCTGCACCTAATAGAAACGCGGCGACTCCTTAGTAGCCGCAGGCCACGCGCAGGGTTACCTCCCAAATCTTTCCGCAGGACGGAGGAGTCCCCGCAGCGCGAAGCGCACAGCGGGGACTCCGACATGTCCGAGGACGATTTGGGAGGTAACCCTGCGCGCGGCCGGTGAGACCAAAACCCCGCCATGCTTCTTATGTGCAGTAAAGCTAATGCTGCTAAAATACAAAGCGCTCATGTAGTTTAAACGTACGACGATAAGGAGCACCAGTGGGTAACCACTTCCGTACCTCCGGTGCGGGCGATGACGCCCCCAAGACGCAGCCAGGCGCCGCGGGCACTCGTTTCGCCACCCCGGATTCAGAGGATCAGCTGTTTAGCCCGATCCCCGCACAGCCGGCAGATCAGGCACAGCCGGCATCAGATCCCTTTGCCTACAATCCCACCAATGATGTCGAGCTTTCCGAGGCCGCGGGTTTTGAGCCCGTGCAGAAGGTGACCGCTCGCGTGGATCAGCCCCAGGCGGACGCTGTCGCGCCGCAGCCTGTCATGGCCGGTATTCCCGATCCCATGGCTCCTGCGACTCCGGCGCCACAGCCTGCGCAGTCCGGTCTTTTTGCCGGTATTCCCGATCCTACGCAGCCCGCGGCTCCCGTAGTCGAGAGCGATCAGGCCGCCGAGGTCGCAAGCCTCGACAATGCGCTCAACAATCCCGACTTTACGTCGGTGTTTGCGCCCATCGATCCGCAGGCCAGCCGCAAGAAGATGGCCAAGCAGGCCGGTGTCGAGCCCGTCATCCTCATGGAGCACGTCACCAAAATCTACCCGGCACAGCCCAACAAGCCCGCGCTCGACGACATCAACATCGAGATCTATCCTGGTGAGTTTGTCTTCCTGGTCGGTCACTCCGGCTCGGGTAAGACCACGCTGCTTTCGACGCTCAACCGCGACGTCAAGCCGACGAGCGGCCGCATTTTGGTCGCCGGCCAGGACCTCATGAAGATCAAGAACCGCAAAGTTCCGTTCTTGCGTCGCCAGATCGGTGCCGTGTTCCAGGACTTTAAGCTCCTGCCGCAGAAGACCGCCTACGAAAACGTGGCGTTTGCCCTGCAGTGCATCGGCAAGCCCAAGGGCGTCATTCGCAGCCAGGTGCCCGAGGTGCTTCGCCTGGTCGGTCTGGCCGATCAGATGGACTCTCTGCCCGATCAGCTGTCCGGTGGCGAGCAGCAGCGTGTCGCCGTTGCCCGCGCTATGGTCAACCGTCCGCCGCTGCTTATCTGCGACGAGCCCACGGGCAACCTCGACCCCGCGATTTCGCTGGGCATTATGAAGCTGCTCGAGCGCATTAACCGTACCGGCACCACCGTGATCGTCGCCACGCACGACCGCGAGATGGTCGATAGCATGCACCGTCGCGTGATCGCCCTCGAGGGCGGCCACGTAATCCGCGACCAGGAGAGGGGAGGTTACGGCAACTATGGCACCAACTAACGTGGGCTACTCCTTCAAAGAGGCAATCAGTCACTTCTTCCGTAACTGGACTACCTCGCTCGGCGCCGTCATCACGATCTTCCTTTCGCTGTTTATCATCGGCCTGTTCATCATGGGCTCCGCGATGCTGAACTCCGTGATCGGCACCGTCGAGGATCAGGTCGTCATCAACGCCTTTATTAGCGATGACGCCGATCAGGCCGATGTTCAGGCTTTTGAGGCTGAGCTCAAGACGTGGAGCAACGTCAAGTCCGTGACGTACAAGGACAAGGACGACGCGCTGGCCGAGTATACGAGCAAGATGTCGGGCAACGCCGACGCCACCATGAGCGCGCTCGATGGCCAGAACCCGCTGCCGGCTTCGTTTGCAATTGAGATGGACGATCCGTCCAAGGTCGAGAGCACGGCCCAGAAGCTCAAGAAGAACGCCGACTTCCAGAAGATCGCGGATGACGGCGACGTCAACGCGAGCGTGCTGTACGGCCAAGAGGAAGTGAGCCGCCTGTTCCAGGTGACCAACTACATCCGCATCGCCGCCGTGGTGCTCGTTGGCCTTTTGACCTTTATCGCATTCATCTTCATCAACAACACGATTCGCCTGTCCATCACGGCGCGTCGTCGTGAGATTGCGATTATGCGTCTGGTCGGCGCCAGCAACGGCTTCATTCGCGGCCCGTTTATCACCGAGGGCGTACTGCAGGCCATTTTGGGCTCGCTGCTTTCCATCGGCGTTCTGGAGCTGCTGCGCAATCTGATGATTCCGCGTTTGCAGGAGAGCATCGGCTGGATGTCGTTTGCCCTGCCGATGCAGTACTACCTGGTGACCTATGCTGCGCTGATTCTGGTCGGTGTGATTATCGGTCTCTTTGGTTCTGCCATAGCCATGCGCCGCTACCTGCGCGTGTAGGCATGCCTGGAATTCATCCCTTCCAACGGGTCGTCTCTTATGGGGCGGCCCGTTTTTTGATCTCTAGGGGACGGCAGGAAAGCGAATCATTTGGGTAGACTCTTTGGAGTTCGTCATCGATAGCAAGGAGGCGCCATGGGGCGCAATAACAAGCATAAGCGCGGTGCTCGCAATAAGCGTGGGCCGGTGCGCAGCGAACGCCGTCCGAGCCTGACCGGGCGCGTGCAGCTCCATGAGCATGGCGCCTATGTCATAACCGAGAGCGGCGACTACAAGGTTATGGGCCGCGGTAAGCGCGAGATCATGGACGGCGACACCGTTGCCGTGAGCATTAAGAACAGCCCGCACGGTGAGCGGCGCGCCGTGATCGAAGGCGTGGTTGAGCGCGCAGCCATAAGCGTGGTGGGTACGTACCAGACCGCTGGTCCGCTCGGTGTGATCGAGCCGCTCGATTCGCGCCTGAAGGCCGACTTCTTCATTCTGCCCGAGGATACCTCGGCGGATCGTCTGGGCGTCCACCCGGGTGATGCCGTTGTCGCGCGCATTTTGACCTACCCGACGCGCCTGGAATCGGGCACCGTGACGATCGAACGCCGCATTGGCGGAGATGACGCGCCCGATTTGGGCGTTCAATATGTGATGGCGCGTTACGGCTATACCGATAGCTATCCCGAGGCCGCGCTGGACGAGGCCGAGGGGCTTTCGCTCGATGTGTCCGCGGCGCTTAAGGACCCGCTCCGCCGTGATCTGCGCGACCGCTTTGTCATCACGATCGACCCGGTCGACGCGCGTGACTTTGATGATGCCATTTCGCTGGAGCGCACGCCCGAGGGTGGCTACAAGCTGGGTGTGCATATCGCCGACGTTTCACACTATGTGGCTTGGGACGGGCATATCGATCTTGAGGCTCGCCATCGTACGACATCGGTGTATCTGGCCGATCGCGCGCTTCCCATGCTGCCCGAACGCCTGTCCTGTGACTTGTGCTCGCTTCGCCCTGACGAGGACCGTCTTGCGTTTACCGTTGACATTGAGCTCGATGCGCAGGGTCGCGTGCGGCATTACGATCCGTACCCCAGCGTGATTCGCTCGCGTGTGCGTATGGACTATGACGGCGCCGAGGCGCTGCTGGTGCGTGCCGGCGCGGTTGGGTATTCGGTGCTGGAAGGCGCCGCGGAGGATGTTGCGGCTGCTGAGGCCTCGCGCGAGGAGGCGCTTGAGCGCGGTCTTGCGTGCGAGAAGGCCGCCCGCGGCTGCAACGTCGACCTCGGCAATTTCCTTGTCGCCGCCAACGAACTCGCCGAACTTCGCCGTCGTATTCGTCGCGTCCGCGGCTCAGTCGATTTTGACACGGCCGAGATTCGCGCTCTATTGGACGAGGACGGAGTACCCGTGCAGATTGTGGCGCGTGAGCGTTCGTGTGCCACGTCGCTTATCGAGGAAGCCATGCTGCTCGCCAACGAGTGCGTTGCAGAGTGGCTGGCAGACCGTGATATCGAGGCCTGCTATCGCGTGCATGAGGATCCGAGCCCCGATAGCCTGCACGGTGCCGCCGTTGCGCTGGCGCAGCTGGGCATCATCGACGATCGCCGTGCTGCCGGTATTGCCCTGGGGAGTCCCGATGAGCTGCAGGCTGCAGTTGATGCTGCCGCCGGTACGGCAAACGCACCGCTCGTCAACACGCTGCTTCTGCGCAGCATGCAGCGTGCGCTGTACAAGCCGCGCAACGAGGGCCACTTTGCGCTCGCCGCGCCGTGCTACTGTCACTTTACGAGTCCCATCCGTCGCTATCCCGATCTGGTGGTGCACCGCGTGCTCAAACTGCAGTTGGCCTATGAACAGCTTGGCGGCAAGGACGCCTTGGTCCGTACGCCGCGACTGATCGGCAAGGGGCGCGAGTCGCTGCCGCGCATTCTGCCGCAGATCTGCCGCGCATGCAGCGATGCCGAGCGTGCGGCCGATGCCGCCAGCCATGCGACGCAAAAGATCAAGATTGCCCAGTACTATGAGGACCGTCTGGGCGAGCGCTATGCCGGATCCGTCTCGTGGGTTAGCAGCATGGGCCTCTTTGTGCGCTTGGACCTGACGCAGGTCGAAGGCTTGGTTTCGATCAAAAGCCTGGGCAACGAGTGGTTCGAGTTCGACGAGGATGCGCTCACGCTCACAGGTGCCGACACGGGGACTCGCTATGAACTGGGCCAGCGCGTGATTATCGAGGTCTCGCGCGTCAATACCACGCGTGGGCACTTGGACTTTAAGCTTATCCATTAGCCAAATCTCGACTCATGACGGGAGAGCGGAGGGCGGTCTTTCGGGGCCGCCCTCCGCATTTGGATCATGGCTACCTTGCCGTCTGCACGGCCGCCCGCTTACCTGCTATTGGAGAGGTAAATCCTACCAAAATAAACCTGTCCCTTTTTGGCAGGTTTACAAGAAAGCGGGGATGAGATGGCGACGGTGTATGGTTATGCGCGGGTGAGTTCGCGCGATCAGAATCTAAATCGGCAGCTGGATGCGCTGGGCGCCTATGGCGTGGGCTCGGCGAATATTTATGCCGACCATGCGAGCGGCAAGGACTTCGATCGCCCGCGGTATCGCGAGCTGCTGCACATCCTGGGAGACGGGGACGTGCTGGTGGTGCTTTCTATCGATCGACTTGGCCGTAATTACTCCGAGATTCTTGAGGAATGGCGACGCATTACCAAGGAGCTCGGGGTTGCCATTGTGGTGTTGGACATGCCATTGCTTGACACGCGCGCCAGGGCCAGCGGCGCGCCGGATGTGACCAATACCCTGATTGCCGATATTGTGCTACAACTGCTGAGCTACGTGGCGCAGGTGGAGCGCGAGAATATTCATCGGCGCCAAGCGGAGGGGATTGCAGCGGCGCGGGCGCGAGGGGTCCGTTTCGGTCGACCTCGCAAGCCGTGCCCTCCTCAGTTTGAGCTGGTACGCGATAGCTATGAGGCAGGCGATATTACCCGCAGCCAGGCAGCAAAGTGCCTGGGCGTGTGCGTGGGGACGTTCGATCGCTGGATGCGCGAGGCGGGGTAGGGGTTTGCGCCGCTTTGGCGCTTCCTGTTGCGATTCAAATTTTGATACGGTGACGATGCCATTTGGGGCTACACTCGCTGATATTCAAAAAAGGAGGTAGGCCCTTGGCGCGCGTAAAACAAATAATCGGATGGACCGCGATCGTTCTGTTTACTGCAACGCTGGCGGGCATCTGGGTGCTGACGGAGCAAAATGCGGTGGAGACGTCGTTGCTGAGCGAGTCCACCGCGCGTGTGGTGGAGGGTCAAGCTACGGGCGTACAGGCTGCCGATGTCGCGGGCGAAGCTCAGACCGAGAACGGGATGACCGGGGGCACCGATTCGGCTGCTTCGAATGTCCGGTCTGGCCGACTTGCTTCCATTCGCATGTGGGTGGGCACGAACGTCCGTCGCGTTGCCCATACCGTAGAGTTTTTCTTCGTCGGATTGTTCGCCTCGGTGGTCGTGGTTTGCTTTTCCAGGCGTCCGTGGAGCGTATGCTCCCGTTGCGTGCCCGTGTTGCTCTTTTGCGCCGTCTGCTCCGTTGGCGATCAGGTACATAAGATCTTTGTTCCCGGCAGGCATTTCGACGTTATCGATTTAGGATTCGATGCTGCGGGCTATGTTACCGCGATGCTGTTGGTATTGCTGGCAGCGGTGTTGGTGCGCCATGCGACTCGGCCGATCGGCGCCCATGCGAGGCGCTAGCCGGTAACAAGCCCGTTTTTGATAATGCGATCTTGTTGAATTATTTTGTGTCGCGCGTATTTCCGAGCGGTCGGATTTGAGGGGCGAGCGGTAGAACGCTCGCCCTTTGTGCGCCACGATGCGGCACAATGTACCGTAAAAGCTGTTTATATCCGGTACGAATCGTTCGTTGGTCTTTAATTCTTCTCAACGGAGGTGTTTGAGATGGCAAACGGATTGCTTTTGCGGCTTCGCGAGCGTGAGCTCAGCGCGAGCCCGGCGGAACGCAATGTCATCGCATATGTAAGCGCTCATCCGCACGAGGTGGTCGGGCTGTCCGTCCGCGGTCTTGCCGATGCCACGTTCTCCTCGCCCTCGAGCATTTTGCGCTTTTGCAAGCGCTTGGGTTTTGCGGGCTACAAGGAGTTCCAGCGCGAACTGATTGCCGAGCTGGCGCTCTTGGGTGACAAGAAAGACGTTGCCCTCGAGGACATCTCCATGGATGACAGTGTCGAACGTATCGTGGGGAAGGTGATGAAAAGCAACGTGCGCACGATCGAAGCGACGGCGCGAACGCTCGATTACACCGTCTTGGAGCGATGTGCGGCCTATCTTAAGCGGGCACGCGCGGTCAATCTGTTCGGTATCGGTGCCTCTCGTTTGGTCGCGCACGATCTGGCGCAAAAGCTCATGCGTGTCGACAAAGAGTGCCATCTGTACGACGACTGGCATGATCAGCTCTTGTGTGCCAAGAACATGCATGAGGGCGATATGGCAATCGCCTTTAGCTACTCGGGCTTGACGCAAGAGGTGCTGGACTGCGCCGCCGAGGCCCAACGTCACAACTGTCCCGTTGTGGCCGTGACCAAAGTAGATGGATCATCCAAGCTTGCCACCATGGCCGATGCCGTGCTCGGCGTCGCTGCGAGTGAGCCCTTGGTCCGCAGCGGTGCCATGGCTTCGCGTATGGCCCAGCTTATGGTTGTCGATGCCCTGTACGCTGCTTACGTTGCCAGCGACTACGAACGGGCGACGCATGTCATTAAGCAAAACTACATCGAGAAACAGGAAAGATGAGGTGAATGAAATGCTCGATTTAACAAAATTCACGACCGAACAGCGTAATCAAAGGTCTATGGACCTCGATACGATGACATCGCTGCAAATCGTCACGACGATGAATGATGAGGATCTTCGTGCCGTCCAGTCGGTCACGAAGGTGTTGCCCCAGGTTGCCACAGCAATCGACTGGGCTGCTGAGGCACTCGAGCGCGGCGGGCGCGTCTTTTACATGGGCGCAGGCACCAGCGGTCGTCTGGGTGTACTCGACGCTTCGGAGTGTCCGCCCACGTTTGGCGTGTCACCCGATCTGATTGTCGGGCTCATTGCCGGAGGCGAGACGGCGTTTATCAAGGCTGTCGAAGGTGCCGAAGACAGCGAGGAGCTTGGCGCGAGCGACCTGCGGGAGCGTGGACTCTCGGACAAGGATCTTGTCGTTGGCCTGGCGGCAAGCGGTCGTACTCCCTATGTGGTGGGCGGCCTTGTGTACGCCAAGGCAACTGGGTGCAAGACCATTGCAATTGCCTGCAACCAAGGGTCGAAGATCGGGGAGAGCGCAGATCTTGCCATTGAACCCGTGCCCGGTCCCGAGGTGCTGACCGGCTCAACGAGGCTCAAGGCGGGAACGGTTCAAAAGCTCATTCTCAACATGATTTCGACCGGTGCCATGGTCAAGATCGGCAAGGTATACCAAAACCTGATGGTCGATGTGCAGCAGACGAACGAGAAGTTGGTGGTGCGCGGCCAGAACATCGTGATGGAGGCGACCGGCTGCACGCGCGAGCGCGCTATTCAGGCGCTTGCAGATGCCGGCGGCCACGTAAAAACCGCTATTGTCTCGGTACTGCTGGGCTGCGATGCCGAGCAGGCTGCGGTAGCTCTTGAGCGAGCGAGAGGCCATGTCCGTGCTGCGGTGAGTGGCCATGAGAAGAGCAATGCCGATGCCCAATAGGTGCGCGGCGTGAGCTGATATGACATCCAGACGAGATACCCAATACAAGGAGGAGTTATGACGAACAAAGAGCTGGCTCAAAAGCTGCTGGACCTTTTGGGCGGTAAAGACAACGTGTTGGCAAACGCGGCGTGCATGACGCGCCTGCGCGTGACCGTCAAAGACACGGGCAGCGTCGACGCGGAGGGCATTAAGGCACTCGACGGCGTGATGGGCCTGGTCGAGGACGACACGATGCAGATCGTGCTGGGTCCGGGCAAGGTGAATAAGGTGCTCGAGGAGTTCTCCAAGCTCACCGGCCTTGCGAAAGGCGTTGCCGACGAGAGCGTGGTTGACGCTGCGGCCACAAACAAGGCCGCGCAGAAGGCCAAGTACGAGTCCAAGCCGGTTCAGGCCTTCCTCAAGAAGATTTCCAATGTCTTCGTTGCCCTGCTTCCCGGCATCATTGCGGCTGGCCTCATCAACGGTATCTGCAACGTCATTAACGTCTCGACGGCAGGCGCGCTTGCAGGCGAGTGGTGGTACCAGGGCATTCGTTCCATGGGCTGGGCCCTGTTTGCCTATCTGCCCATCTTGGTGGGCTATAACGCGGCACGTGAGTTTGGCGGCTCCGCTGCGCTGGGCGGCATCGCCGGCATGATGTGTATCGCTAACAGTGCCATGCCCCTGCTTGCGCCTGGCGCGGCCGATCCTGCCACTGCCATTCTGCTGCCGCTCACCAATGCGCAGTACAACCCCGCAGCGGGCGGCATGATCGCGGCTCTTATCGCTGGCGCATTTTTTGCCTGGATGGAGCGTCAGATTCGCAAGGTTATGCCCAACGCACTCGATACATTCTTGTCCCCGCTGCTGGTGCTCATCATCGGCGCCTTTGCTCTGATGCTCGTCATCCAGCCGGTTGGCGCATGGCTGACGACTGCCATCTTTAGCGTTTTGACCTTTATCTTCGAGAAGCTGGGCGTCCTGGGCGGCTATATCCTGTCGGCAGGCTTCTTGCCGCTGGTTTCCGTCGGCCTGCATCAGGCGCTCACGCCGATCCACGCTATGCTCAACGATCCCGACGGTGCTACCAAGGGCATCAATTACCTGCTCCCCATCCTTATGATGGCTGGCGGCGGCCAGGTCGGTGCCGGTCTGGCGCTGTACTTTAAGACCAAGAACGCCAAGCTCAAGAAGTACGTCGCAGAGTCCATTCCCGTTGGAATCCTCGGTGTGGGCGAGCCTCTGATGTATGCCGTTACGCTGCCGCTCGTTCGTCCGTTTGTGACGGCCTGCCTGGGTGCCGGATTTGGCGGCGCGCTCGCGGCGCTGCTTCACATCGGCACGGTTTCTCAGGGCGTTTCCGGTTTGTTTGGCCTGCTGATCGTCGTTCCTGGCCAGCAGCTCGGTTACGTTGCCGCTATGCTGCTTGCCTATGCCGCCGGCTTTGTCCTGACGTGGTTCTTTGGCGTCGACGAGCAGAAGATTAACGAGTTCTTTGGCGAGTAGTTTGATATCGCGAGCCGTGTTGCTCAGGGCTCGCGGCGCGCGGCAGATTTCTTGATGCTATGGTTGTGCCGGCGGGGCTAACTGCTCCGCCGGCCTTTTTTAAAGGAGCGTTGAAACGTGAAAACGGGTATTTCGATTTATCTTTCCAGCCCTCTGCAGGATATTGAACGGACGATTGAACACGGTGCCGCGGCGGGTGCGCGCTATGCGTTCACCTCGCTGCATATTCCCGAGGATGGGGGAGCGGCGTATACCGATAAGGTCCGTCATGTGCTGTCGCTGCTTTCCGCCCGCGGCATTGCGCTCATTGCCGATGTGGGGCCGCGCACGTGCGATTTGCTCGGGCTTGAGCGCATCGAGGACCTGCGCGATCTGGGGTTGGAATACCTTCGTTTGGACTATGGCTTTAGCGCCCGGCGGGTCGCGGAGCTGTCCGGTGTATTTCGCATTGTGGTCAATGCATCGACGGTGAGTTCTGATGAAATCGCATCGTGGCGTGAGGCCGGTGCCGATGTGACTCGTTTTGCCGCCTGTCACAATTTTTACCCCAAGCCTTATACCGGTTTAGCTCTGGAGGACATTGCTCGGGTGAATCTTCGTCTTGCGGCGCTTGGATTCGAAATCATGGCTTTTGTGCCGGGTGATGCCAACGTTCGCGGGCCGGTATTCGAGGGACTGCCGACGGTCGAGGCGCAGCGCGGTCGCGCGTCAGAGGTTGCTCTCAATATGCTTGAGCTTGCACATGGCGCCGATTGCGACATTGTGTTGGTCGGCGACCCCGATCTTTCCGATGCGGGCTGGACGCAGTTTGCTCATGTTTCCGCCGGATACGTGGACCTGCAATGCGAGCTTGAGCCCGGTTATGCCTATGTACGTGGGCAGATTCATCACGACCGACCCGATTCGAGCACCCTCATCTTTAGGTCTCAGGAGTCGCGTACGACGCTTAAGCCGGATTCCGTGCCGATGGATGCCGGTGCCGGCCTGTCACGAAAGACGGGGTCGATCGCTGTGAGCAATAGCGGCTATGGGCGCTACGAAGGCGAGCTTGAGATTGCGCGGGTCGATCTTCCCGGTGACGAGCGCATGAACGTTGCGGGCCATATCACGCCCGAGGCAATGGAGCTGCTGCCGTTCATCAAACGCGGATTCGGGGTACGGTTCGTTTAGCGTGTGACCCGTGGGCTACAATTGGCCCATCATGCGAAGGCGCCTCGTGTGGCGTGTGCCTGCGTTGGCCGATCTATATTCGGAGGATTTCCATGACCGTACTGTTTGTTGAATATCCCAAGTGCTCGACCTGTAAGAAGGCCAAGGCATGGCTGGACGAACACGGGGTAGAGTATATCGACCGCGATATCGTTTTGGACAATCCCACGGCTGATGAGCTTGCGACCTGGATTGCTCGTTCGGGACTGCCGGTGCGGCGCTTCTTTAATTCGTCGGGCATGAAATATCGAGAGCTGGGCCTGAAGGCGCGTCTAGATGCGGGCATGACGGATCGGGAGTGCTACGAGCTGCTGGCGACCGACGGCATGCTGGTTAAGCGTCCGCTGTTGGTGGGCGACGACTTTGCGATTCCCGGCTTTAGGGAATCGGCTTGGGTCGAGGCGTTGCTGTAGCGGCTGCGGAAAGTGCGACCCGTTTTGAGTGCTCAGGGTGGGACGTGTTTTCCATCGGCGGGCTCGCTCGGCTCAATCCTCGAGCTGTGCCCATTCGTGCGGATCGTAGACCTTTACGTGCTTGTTGGGCTTGCCGCTCCAGTACTCCTCGTCCATAAAGGGCAGATATGCCTGAACACCGGGGCAGATAAAGGGAATCCGCTGCTGTTGCAGTCGCTCGCGCTGTCGCTGCTCCAGGTGCGCCTCGGATATGACAGTCGGCATACCGGACAGCTCGACGAGGCTTGCCTGGATTCGCTTAAGGTCGGGGAGTCCCGCGTGCCATGACATCCGCATGATCAAAAAGGATGCACGGCGGTATTTTGCCTGCATCACCGTGATGGCGGGGCGCAGAGTGGGATGGATTTTGTCCCGTTCGGGCCAAAGGTCAGCAGTGATCTCGAGGCCCAGGGTCTCCCATAGGTAATCAAGCTCTTCGTCCATGGCGCCTCGATATCTACGTGATCATTGATACTTCGATTGTGTTGCCTGGTGCTATCGTTTTCGCGGTAGAATCTGCCAACGGTTGACGGCTACCGCTCGCGGCGTTTTGCCCTTCGTGTGCAGCGGTCGACTTCACAGGTCCTTCACGTGTTGGCCGTATTTGACTGAATTTCAAAAAAGTCAAAATTGGGGCTTGCGTCACGGCCGGACTTCCCGTATATTTCTTTCTTGCGCAAAGGCACAGCCGAGCGCAGCGATGCAGTCATTGGGATGTCGTCTAATGGCAGGACAGCGGATTCTGGTTCCGTCAATGGGGGTTCGACTCCCTCCATCCCAGCCATTGCATTTGCTACATATGGCCCGTTCGTCTAGCGGTTTAGGACGCCGCCCTCTCAAGGCGGAGATCACCAGTTCGAATCTGGTACGGGCTACCAAAATTGAACGCCCGGGCCTCGTAAGAGACCCGGGTTTTGTGTATTGACCGATATTTAAGGCGCGCGTTGAGTCTGCCGCCCGGACCGAGGAGTTGTCATGGACCTGCCTATCAGCTTGGAAGACATCACGTATGCCGAGAACTATCTGGCGCAGGGCGACCTGGCTACGGCGACGCCGCTGCTTGAGCGTCTGGTGGAGCTCGCCGAGGAGTATATCGACGCTGAGTGCAAGACGGAGGAGAAGCGCCAGTACTTTAGCTTCGACAGCAAGTTTGAGCGCCTGGCCTATCGCCGCGTGGAGAAGGATCCGCGCGAGCTGGTGCAGGTCGAGGTTCCCTTTGACCGCCTGTACTCCGACATGGCGTTTGCCTACATTCGCCAGCAGGATTATGTGAGCGCTCGGAATGCCCTGATGCAGGCCGTGCGTTGGGATCCCATGAACTGCAACTATCGCTTGGACTTGGCCGAGCTGTTCCGCGCGCTCGAGGACAAGCAGGAGTGGGCATCGCTCTCGTTCTCGGTGCTGGAGCGCGCGAGCGACGGTAAGTGCGCCGCACGCGCCTACACCAACTTGGGTCAGTACTTCTTGGAGCCCGAGACCGAGAACATTTCGGCTGCCGTGGGCTGCGCGCGTCTGGCGCTGCGCCTGGCGCCCAATGATGCGCATACGACGCGCCTGCTCAACAAGATCCATACCACCTATCCGGATGCCGCGGACGAGAGTGACGACCATGTGATGGGTGAGCTCGCCCTGCAGGGCG
>DXMJ01000030.1:0-15851 GCA_019414265.1 Collinsella sp.
CTGGTGCCCCCGGGCGGATTCGAACCGTCGACACCCGCTTTAGGAGAGCGGTGCTCTATCCCCTGAGCTACGGAGGCATGTTGTACTAGTGTAGCAGATTTACTGCATCGCCATACGTCGCATGACTAGACTTCGAAGTTGCGGTGGAATAGTTCCTGTCTGAAGCATCTAAAGCCGTATTTAGAAACTATTTCACCGCAACTTATGAGGAGCTAGTTGCCTTTGTGGAAGAGGCCTTTGATGACGGAGGGGATGCTCTTGGCGCCCTTGGCCGTCACATCGATAAAGTCGGGCGAACGCACGAGCTTATTCTCGTCGACGTACTTGCGGACCGCGCGAAGCGTCTCTTTGTCGTCGCGCGTCGAAAACGTAAAGTGACCGTTGTCCTTGGTGAAGATGGCAAAACGCGTAATCTTCTTGGTGCCGCGCAAAACCTCGGCGGCAATATAGTCGACCTCGTCCCACGGGATTTGAATATAATCCTCGGGATTGCGCTCGTTATAGTACTCAAACGCCTTATTGCCCACCATCACGTTACCGTGGCTGGTAAGCCCCATCAGGCAGGTTGCCGGCGTTGCCAGATCGACCGTGCTGTTCTGAGATTGCGCCATACGCGCCTCGCCCTCCAATAAAAACAATCGGACCGCATCCAGTGTACCCACCGGGTGCGGTCCGTTTCAATGGCTCAAAAGCCCTTACCTAGCAACTCTCGGTCTTAAGCCGAAGCGTGCTTACATGAAGCCGCAGAAGCGACCGATGATGCCGACGGCGAAGAGAGCCAGGATGATGACGATCGGGCTGACCTTCTTCTTGAGGAGCTTGCAGACCAGCAGGGTCAGGCACACGGCGGCAAGGCCGGGGATGAGCTGATCGAGGTTACCCTGGAGCGTGGTGACCTTCATCTGATCAAGGGCGGTAGCACCGACGGAGTTGTACATCGTCAGCGCTTCCTTGATACCCTCGGAACCGGAAGGCAGGCTAGCCCAGTCGATAAAGGCGCCAGCAGACTGCTTGACCGTGGAGACGATCGGGGTGAAGGAAATGGACACCCAGCGCTCGACCAGGGCGCCGATGATGAACATACCCAGGATGGAAGCGCCCTCGGTGACCTTGCCCATCAGACCGCCGGAGAGGTCCTTGGCGATAGAGGAGCCGACCTTGTAGCCAAACTCCTGTGTGTACCACAGGAAAGCGTAACGGATGATGTTCCACGCGAAGAAGAACAGCAACGGACCGACGATGCTGCCGGACATGGCCAGGGAAGCGCCCAGAGCGCCCAGAATCGGGCGAAGGGTGAACCAGAAGACGGGGTCACCGACGCCGGCGAGCGGGCCCATCATACCGACCTTGACGCCCTGGATGGCGACGTCATCGATCGGAGCACCGTTGGCGCGCTCCTCCTCGAGGGCGAGGGTAACGCCAATGACGGGGGCGGAAACATAGGGGTGGGTGTTATAGAACTCCAGGTGGCGCTTAAGCGCGGCAATCTGGTCATCCTTGCTGGTGTAGAGCTTCTTGATCGCAGGGATCATTGCGAAGCACCAGCCGCCGTTCTGCATACGCTCGTAGTTCCACGAGCCCTGAAGGAACTGATGACGGAAGCAAACCTTCTTACGGTCAGCCTTGGTGAGCTGAATCTTGTTCTCTGCCATATGTATCACTCCCCTCCTACTCGTAATCGTTCAGAATGTCGCCGAGCGGGTCGCCGGAGCCACCGCCCGTGCCGCCACCCTGCTTGGCCAGATCCTTAAGGCCAAGGTAGATGAGGGCAAGGGAGATGCCGATGAGGCCAAGGGCGATCAGCGTGAGCTGAGGGATGGCAGCAAGGACAAAGCCGAGGATGAAGAACGGCCAGGTCTCCTTGGTGGCCATCATGTTGATGACCATGGCGTAACCGACGGAAGCGACCATGCCGCCGCCGACGGCCATGCCGCCGGACAGCCAGTCGGGCATAGCGTTAAGCGCGTTGGTAACAGCCTCGGCCGGGATAACGCACAGAAGTACTGCCGGGATGGCGATACGAAGGCCCTGCATGAGGATGGCAGCGTACTGCCAGCGCTCGATGCCGGAGAAGTCGCCCTTCTCGGCGCAACCGTCCATGGCGTGAGCGATAGCGGTAGCAATGGTACGGCAGATCATGGTCAGGAACAGACCAGCGACCGACAGCGGGACGGCGACGGCGATGGCCGCGGTAACGGCCTTGGCCGAATCAGTGGCGCCGCCGTTGAGGGCGAGCACCATGATGATCGAAGAAGCGACCGAGGCCAGAGCGGCGTCAGGCGCGACGGCGGCGCCGACGTTAGCCCAGCCAAGGGCCATCATCTGGAGCGAACCGCCCAGGAGGATGCCCTCCTGAAGGTGACCGGTTACGAGACCGATAAGCGTGCATGCCACGAGCGGCTGATGGAACTGGAACTCATCCAGAATGCCTTCCATACCGGCAAGCAACGCGACAATCGCAACAAGCAGAATAGTGATTGCAGACATGTATCGGACCCTCCTTTACTATGCTTGAGCGGCCAGTTCGGCCTTAGCTTTCTTCAACATGGCGTCGAGATCCTCGGAGGCATCCGAAGGAACCTTGCGGACCTCGAACTTGACGCCCTTGGCCTTGAGGGCCTCGAGGGTCTTAACGTCGTCATCGCCCATAGCGACGGCGTTGGTGACGACGACCTTGCCCTTGGAGTGAGCCATGGAACCGATGTTGACTTCCTTGATGTCGACGCCGGCCTCGATGGCCTTGAGCAGATCCTGCGGGTTCTCGAAGAGCAGCATGGCCTTGGTGTCACCAAAACGCGTGTCCTTGACGACCTCGGCCATCTTCTTGATAGGCACGACGTTGGCATGGACTC
This sequence comes from Collinsella sp., assembly GCA_019414265.1. Taxonomy (GTDB): domain Bacteria; phylum Actinomycetota; class Coriobacteriia; order Coriobacteriales; family Coriobacteriaceae; genus Collinsella. Next base: position 2,853 of record DXMJ01000030.1, read on the forward strand.
CCGGAGGGGCAGCCTGCTCGATCATGGTCTTGCGGAGCTCGTCGTGAGCAACGCCGTCGGAAACCACGATGATGCGGTTGGGGTTGATCTGCTTGGTCCACGTGGTGGCCACCTGACCATGCAGCAGACGGGTGTCGATACGGACGTGGGCAATCTTGATGTGCCCGTCGCCGATGACCGTTCCCGGAGGGATGGCGCCTGCAGGAGCAGCGGCGGCCGTAGCCGGCTTCTTCTCCTCGGGCTCCAGAGACTCGGGCTTGACGCGCACGCCAGCCTTAGCCTCAGTCACGAGATGTTTTGCGATCGCATGTGCAGTGTTCTTTGCATCAAAGCGCTGCGAATATGCCTCGATGAGCATAGGCAGGTTGACACCGGTGACGATAGCCCAGGAATCATGGCCCTCGATGAGCCCGCTAATCTGGTTGAACGGCGTGCCGCCCCACAGATCAACGAGGAAGAGCACCTGCTCCTGGTCCTCGAAGGAAGCGATTGCTTCCTCGACCTTAGCACGGAAGTCGTCGGGGCCCATGCTCGGCTCGAGCGAGACCACGGCCACAGACGGCTGATCGCCAAAGACCATCGAGCCCGTCTGCTTGATTCCAGCTGCCAAGTCCCCGTGGCTAGCAAGAACAATACTTACCATCACATAACCTCCTTTTTGTCTACGTAATTCCTACACGACATGAAAGGAGTATACCTGTTTGGTTTGTGGAATTATAGCTAAATCCGCAAAAGGTTGGATTATTTGTTTAAACGTCTAAGTTTGTTACAAGTTGGTTACGTTGCTGCTTTTCGACTCATTACCCGCCAAGGCGTCGCTCATCAAGCCACGCATTTTACAGATACAAGCAGACTGTTCATTAATATCGATTTTAGGCAAGCGCGAATGCGCTTGTACTGCCGCTACATTGTTCAAACAGGTATGACTTGACTATTTGCGCGACTTATGATCTACGAAACCACTCAAAAAAGTTGCGGTGGAATAGTTCTTGTTTAAGAGCCAGAAGGCTGGATTTAGGAACTATTTCACCGCAACTTATAGGGAATCCTAGACGATGTGGAGGGGGTGGGCGGCATCGACGGCGTCGAGGACGTCGGAAGGGCCGTCGGGGGCAGCGTCTGCCGGTTCCTCGTCGGGGGTCTCAATCTGCTTAATCATGACCTCCTGGCCCTGCAGCAGGTATGTCTCGCCGCTGCCGCAATGAGGGCAGGTCTTGCCGTGCTCGACTGTCGCATAGTCGCGGCCGCACGCCTCGCAATGCGTCACGGCCTCGACAGGCTCCACAATAAGCTCCGCGCCCTGCGCGATGGGCTTTTTATCTGCCGCCCAGCGCCAAGCGTCGAGCAGCAAGTCGGGAACGACGCCCGAGACCTCGCCCAGCAGCAGCGTGACGCTCGAAACGCGACGCACGCCATTGGCGCGCGCCACGTTCTCGACATCGCGAATGATGTGATAGACGATTCCGAGCTCGTGCACTTTTAACTCCTTCCGCCGTTCCCGTTATGACTACTTACTTGCGACCGAATTTAATCTTGATGGCACGCTTGAGCGCGTACTTGCCGAGGCTTGGGAGCTTTTGCTCGTATTTGACCATCGTGGAGCACTCGGGGCGATCGCGATCCAGGCGGATGGCATCGAACGCGCACTTGGTGGTGCACAGACCGCAGCCGATGCACTTGTTGGGGTCGACGATCGAGGCACCGCAGCCCAAGCAGCGAGCGGTCTCGGCGCGCACCTGCTCCTCGGTAAAGGTCTCGACGTACTCGCTAAAGGGCGCAGCCTTCTCGCGCTCGCGGTCGACATGTGCCACCTCGCGGCTCGCGTTGTCGTAGCTCTCGATCACGACATCGTCGCGGTCGAGCGCGGTGTAGTGGCGCTGGTTGCGGCCGATGGTGAGCGTGGAGCCCGGCTGCACAAAGCGATGGATGGACACGGCGGCCTCGTGACCGGCGGCAATGGCGTCGATGGCAAAGCTCGGACCGGTGTAGACGTCGCCGCCTACAAAGATGTCGGGCTCGGCGGTCTGATAGGTCTGGGGATCGGCAAGGGCACCCTGGCCGCGGCCGAGCTCCACCTTGGAGCCAGCTAGCAAGTCGCCCCACACAATGGACTGGCCAATCGACATGACGACACGGTCGGCATCGACACGGCGCAGATCGTTCTCGTCGTACTCGGGCGCAAAACGGCCCTCGTCGTCAAAGACACGCGTGCAGCGCTTGAAGGTGATGCCGCACACATGACCGGCCTCGTCCAGGTGAACCTCCTTGGGGCCCCAGCCGCAGCTGATGTGGGCGCCGTCCTCAGCGGCCTCGCGACGCTCCTCCTCGCTGGCGGGCATCTGAGCCTCGCTCTCCAGGCAGAACATCTCAACGTGCTCGGAGCCCAGACGGCAAGCGTTGCGCGCGACATCGATAGCCACGTTGCCGCCGCCCACCACAATGGTGCGGCCGGGCAGCGTGTCGATCTTGCCACTGTTGACCTCGCGCAAAAAGTCGACGGCCACGGTCACGTCCTCGGCATCCTCACCCGGAATACCGGCGAGGCGGCCGCCCTGGCAGCCAATGGCAACATAAAAGGCCTTAAAGCCCTGCTCGCGCAGCTCGTCGAGCGTCACATCACGACCGACCTCCACGCCATAGCGGAACTCGGCACCCATCAGGCGAATGATCTCGACCTCGGCCTCGATAACATCCTTCTGCAGCTTAAAGCTGGGAATGCCATAGGTGAGCATGCCGCCCGGGCGCTCATTCTTCTCGAATACGACGGGCTTGTAGCCCTTCTCGGCCAGATAGAAGGCGCAGGACAGACCGGCCGGGCCGGCACCGATAATGGCGATCTTCTGATCGAAGCCGCCAGCGCGCGTCGGCGTCACCACGGGCGGGACATAGCGGGTCGCGGCATCCAGATCGCGCTGGGCGATGAACTTCTTGACCTCGTCGATAGCCACGGCGGCATCCACGCGACCACGGGTGCAGGCGTCCTCGCAGCGGCGGTTGCACACGCGGCCGCAGATAGCGGGCAGCGGGTTCTCGCGCTTGATGAGCGCCAGCGCCTCGTCATAGCGGCCCTGCGCCGCGAGCTTTAAGTAGCCCTGAACGGCAACGTGCGCGGGGCAAGCCGTCTTGCAGGGCGCGGTGCCGGACTCGTGCGTCTCGATACGGTTATCGTTGCGGTAGTTGGGCGACCACTTGGTGTGGTCCCACTTGGTGGCATCGGGCAGCTCCTGGCGCGGATACTCGGGCACCTGTCCGCCGGCCTTTTTGCTGCAGAGCTTCTGGCCGAGCTTGGCGGCGCCGGCCGGGCACACCTCAACGCAGCGACCGCAGGCCACACACTTGTCCTTCTCGACCTTAGCGACATAGGCCGAGCGCGAAAGATTGGGCGTGTTGAACAGCTGCGAGGTGCGCAGGGCGTAGCACACGTTGACGTTGCAGTTGCAGATGGCGAAGATCTTGTTCTCGCCGTCAATGTTGGTGATCTGGTGCACAAAGCCGTTGTCCTCGGCCTGGCGCAGGATGTCGTAGACCTCGTCGCGGGTCACGTAATGACCACGATCGGTCTCGACCACGTAGTCGGCCATATCGCCCACGGCGATGCACCAATCGGCCGGGTCGTCGGCGCAGCCCTCTCCCATCACGCGACGGCTCGCGCGGCAGCTGCAGGTGCTAGCGGCATATTTGCCATCGTATTTGTCGAGCCAATGCTCGATATGCTCAATAGGCACCGAGGTGCTCGCGGCATCGATGGCCTTCTCGACCGGAATGACATGCATGCCGATGCCGGCACCTCCGGGCGGCACCATCGGCGTGGCCTTGGACAGCGGCCCCTTGGATGCCTGCTCAAAGAACTTGGCGTAGACCGGATGCTCCTCGAGCTGGCTCACGCGCATGTTGAGGAACTCAGCAGAACCCGGCACCAGCATGGGCAGCACCCACTGCTTGGCTCGCTCGGGATTTTCCCAGTTGTACTCGAGCAGGCCCGTGTAGCTCATGTCGTCGAGCATCTTCTCGATCTGGGCCTCGGGCATGCCGGTGAGTTTGACCATCTCGGGCAGCGTGTAGGGACGGCGCATCTTCATCTTGCAGAGCACTTCGGCCTGCTCGTCAGTCGCGGCCTCGGCAAACGACCAGTACTCGTAGCCCAGCAGCTCGTCGCGATGCAGCAGGCGGTTGGTGCAGTGCTCGCACAGTTTGACGATGGCCTCGCGCGGATGCTCCGGCAGCGGCGGCACAAACTCCGCACCGATATCGGGCTCGGTGTAGCTAATCCCCGGTCCGTTGAGAATCATGGTCGTCCCTTCTCTTGCCACAGCCCGGCGAGACCGCGGCGCCCCTCTTTTTTTGCAGGCCGGGCATGCCCCCATGCCGTTCACCCGCCATTGTTGACATTGTGTCAAAAATAGTATTGACGAACCGTCAACAATATTCAAGACTGTTAGGCGAACGGTCAGGCAAAAGAGGATGAAAGGCGGCAAAACATGGGCGACAACACAGCAGATACCTCTGTGGTCGATGCCGTCCCCGCATCCGATAGCGCGGCAAAGCGCCTGACAGGCGACGAACGCCGTCGCGAGATCCTCGATGCCGTGCGCACCGTAAGCTCCGAGCTGGGCGTGTCGCATCTTTCGGTATCGGCCGTGACCAAGCGAGCCGGCTGTACGCGCTCATTGTTCTACCACTACTTTGCCGATATGGACGCCGCCGTCACCGCCGTCATGGACGAGGCAATCGACGGTTTTATCTCCGAGCTCGAGCAGTGGAATGCCAGCCGCACGGTTGGCGACATCGAAGGCGCACTCGACACCGTCGCCCCGCTCTTCAAGCGTCTGGTCGTGAGCGGCCACGAGCTGCCGAGCACGCTCACCTCGAGCAGCGGTGCGCTCTACGGCGGCTTTTTGCACAACGTGGTCCAGCGCGTGGCGCAGTATATCTGCGACACCACCGTGGTGGATTTTGTCGCCCATCATGAGCTACGCATCGACCATGTCTACGAGACGTTCTACACCCTCATCATGGGACTGTTGATGTATATCCGCACGCACCCCGATGTGCCCGACGAGACGGTCAAGGAGATTATCGCCTCGACGCTCCACATCGAGGGCTATACCGCCAAGTATCCGGAGCGCAAGCCCCAGAACTGACGCCATTTGGCCAAACTGCCCGCGATCAGAAGAGGGGCCGCGGGCGTGTGAAAGGAGAGCAGCATGCTGTTCGATGTTTGGGGTAGCGATACCCTTATCCACTGGGCCGGCTGGGCCATGGTCTTTATTGGCCTGATCGTGCTCAACGAGGTCGGCCGCCGCACCAAGCTGGGCGCGGCAATCATCTTTGGCGTTGCTCCGCTGGCCATGACCATCTACTGCGTCGCCATCGCCGTCGGCGTTTCGCAGGGTGCCGAGTGGGCGCTCACCAACCCCACCCATGTGTACCAGAACAGCTGGTTCCACTACGCCAAGGTATACGCGGCGCTGGCCGGTTGCTGGGGCTTCATTGCCATTAAGTACCAGTGGGGCAAGATCGGCAAGGCGCATTGGTTCCGCGCATGGCCGTTTGTGATCGTCGCTATCAACATCATGATTGCCGTCGTGTCCGATTTCGAGAGTGCCTACCACTTCTTTGTCCTGGGCCAGTCCACCTGGGTCACCTCCGAGGGTGTCACGCAGCTTGCCGGCTGGAACAACGTGTTCAACGGCATCGCCGGTCTCATCAACATCTTCTGCATGACCGGCTGGTGGAGCGTCTACGCCTCCGAGGATCAGACCGATATGCTGTGGCCCGACATGACCTGGGTCTACATCATCGCCTACGATATCTGGAACTTCTGCTACACCTACAACTGCCTGCCCACCCACTCCTGGTTCTGCGGCTTTGCGCTGCTGCTGGCGCCCACCGTCGCCGCCTTTATCTGGAACAAGGGCGGCTGGATCCAGAACCGCGCCTTCACGCTGGCCATTTGGTGCATGTTTGCCCAGGTGTTCCCGTACTTCCAGGAGGAGTCCATCTTTGTGACCCACTCCACGCTCGACTCCGGCGCCGCTACCGCGGTCTCGGTCGCCGCGCTGATCGCCAGCGTCGCCGCAATCATCTACATCGCCTACCGTGCCAAGAAGCTCGGCCGCAATCCCTACAAGCAGGATGTCTTTGAGGGCACCAGCGATTGGGAGAAGGCTACCGCTCGTCGCGCCAAGGTTGATTACGCTCACGCCGAGTAACGCGCCTGGCGCAAACATCGCTTGAGTACGAAGCCGCGTAGCCGGCTCCGCGCAACTCAACGCATTGCAGAACCCCCGGAATGTGATTCGTCCGCGTTCCGGGGGCTTTTTGCTGCCGCGAGGATGCGACTGAACGATGCGCTCGGGTTAAATCGGATCTTATATTTCGCATGCGCTTTATATGGCTCCATTTTTGGGTACAGTGTTGTCCCGATATTGAGCTTGGGGGATATATGAAAGATGAGACGATGGGCCAAGAGGATGCGGCCCAAGATGCAGAAGCGTGCGCCGAGGCCCTGGAGAGCCTAGACCAGATCGCGCTGGCCGAGATTGCGTTTGACGATTCGAGCGTTGATGTGCGAGATGAGCCGGAAATCGAAGCGCAGCCCGATGATCAGGATGCAAAAGACGATGGCGCCGCGCCCACCGAAGACGAGGCGGGGCACGAGGAATCCGAATGCGAGGGCGATGACCAGACCGAATCCGACACGAGCGAGGAAACCATCTTGCTCGACAACTTGCCCGCCGAAGATTCGTTGACCCGCGAGCTCCCTGGCTTAGGCTCTGCGCCTGCCGTAGACGAGACCATCGCCATGGGCGATATTCCCCTACCGTCCGTTCCTTCGGCACGCGAAGCCGAGATTCGTCATCGTAAGATGTCGCCCAAGCGCCGCAACCTGATGGTTGCCGGCGTTGTGGCCGTCGCGCTCGTCGCCGGCGGCGCGGGCTATGCGGCTTGGAACGGATACCAGCAAGAGCAGGCCGCCGTGGTTGCCGCAAACGCCCATACCATGATGTCGGTGCAAATTGGCGTACATGCCGCGGGGCTCGACTGCTCCACCGGCTCAAAGATCCCCGTGCAGGTGAGTGGCCAGGACTCCGACGGCTCTTCTGTGAGCGAAACGCTCTACGTTGACGAGCACGGTCGCGGCATTAAGCTGCTGCCCGGCGATTACACGCTCTCCATCGCCGCCTCCCCCATCGCGGAAGACGGCACCATCTACACCGTCCCCACCACCAAGGCGCAGGTCACCATTAAGAGCGATGGGCAGGATTTGAGTGCCCAGGCCACCTTTAAGCTCAAGGTACCTTCGGCCGACACGGTGACCGACGACCAGATCGATGCCGCCGCCAAGTATGCCGAGGAAGGGGGCGCAAGCTCTGCCGCCGCGGCAAAGATACTCCAGCAGGCGGCAATTACGCGCCGCGATGCCGCCACCAACGCCGTAAGCGCAAGCGAGGCTCAGTCCGCCCGCGATGCCGACGCTCGGCACAAGGCGACGAACCTGTATCAGCTCGATATTCCGGTTGAGTGGTATGGCAAGGTCGCAACCTGGCAAAACGGCAGCACGCTGTGCATTTATCTGGACAGCGACACCAACACACCGCTCGTGACGCTTGTCGCAGTGCGCGACGGCGAGACCTTTACCCCCGATGACGGCGATACGGTTTTGGGCACGGTCAGCCTGGGCAACGACTACACCGTCTACGCCAGCGGCCCTGTCTATCCGTACGTGATTCCGCAAACCATCAACGGGCGTACGCAGAACCCCGTGTCGACCTACCCCATGGACACGGCGATTGAGCTTGTCGAGCTCACGACCGGCAACCGCTACACATACAGCCAGATCAAAAACGACCTGGTCGGTAAAGACGGCAAGGCAGACGCCGCGACCAAACTCGAGACCGACTACCTCGCCCAGATTCTCCTGCCGAGCATCAAGGCCCAGGACTAGCCAGCCCGAAGACAGCCGCCCGACATCCACATCCCTAACGCAGTTGCGGTGAAATAGGGATTGTTTTTGCTGGTCAAACCGCAAAACAGTCCCTATTTCACCGCAACTTATTGGTGGCCTTTTGGGTGGCACTCAGCGCCACGGGTCGGCTTCGAACATCGGCTCGCGCTCGGGGCGGCGATCGCTGTAGGGATCGTAGCCGTCGTCGTCCTCGTTCTCGGCGCGGATGTAGGGGTCGCGCGGCTTGGGCGCCGGTTTAGGCGCAGACTTGGGTGCGGCGGGCACTGCCTCAGCCGCCGGTGCGTTCGTCTTGTTCTCGTCTTTCATCTGCATAGCTCCTTGCATCGCATCCGCTCAACATCATCGATTGTCGCACGAAAAAGGGCGGCGGACCCAATTGGATCCGCCGCCCTTGGCGTTTAGAGACGACTGGCAGGTTTTAAGGCATCTCCCAAAAATCTACTCGGCGTCGGGGACCTCGTAGGTGGCCGCCGGCGTATTGTCGCACACGACGGTAAAACCGCCGTCCTTGTCGACATCGACCGTCACCTGATCGCCCTCGCGCACCGTGCCGTCGATGATAGCGGCCGCGATGGCATCCACGACCTCGCGCTGGACCAGACGCTTGAGCGGACGAGCGCCAAAGACCGGGTCCAGGCCGCCCACGGCGAGCATCTGCTTGGCCGCCGGGGTGATGGCAAGCGTCATACGCTCCTTGGCCAAACGTGCGCGGACGTCGGCGAGCTGGATATCGACGATCTTTTCGATCTGCGCCATGCCGAGCGGATGGAACACCACGATATCGTCGATACGGTTGAGGAACTCGGGGCGGAAGGTCTGAGCCATGGCCGCGTCAACCTGATGGCGCATCTCCTCCTCGTCCTTACCGGAAAGCTCGGCGATAGCCTTGGAGCCCACGTTAGATGTCATGATGATGATCGTGTTCTTGAAGGACACCTGACGACCCTGGCCGTCGGTCAGACGACCGTCGTCGAGCACCTGCAGCAGCACGTTGAAGACATCCGGATGAGCCTTCTCCATCTCGTCGAGCAAAATCACGGAGTACGGACGACGGCGCACAGCCTCGGTGAGCTGACCACCCTCGTCGTAACCCACGTATCCCGGGGGCGCACCGATCAAACGCTGGACGCTGAACTTCTCCATGTACTCGGACATGTCGATACGCACGAGCGCGCGCTCGTCATCGAACAGGCACTCGGCCAGCGCCTTGGCGAGCTCGGTCTTGCCCACGCCGGTGGGGCCCAGGAAGAAGAAGCTGCCGATGGGCTTGTCCGGATCGGAGAGTCCCGCGCGGCTGCGGCGCACGGCCGCGGCGACGGCAGACACGGCCTCGTCCTGGCCGATAACGCGCTTGTGCAGCTCGCCCTCCAGACCCTTCAGCTTGTCGAGCTCGCCCTGCATCATCTTGGAGACGGGCACGCCAGTCCAAGCGCTCACGACCTCAGCGATCTCATCGGAGGTCACCTGCTCGTTGAGGCCCTCGCCGTCCTGCTGCTTTTGCGCCTCGAGCGCAGCCTCGGAATCCTGAATCTGCTGCTGCAGGCCCGGAATCACGGAGTAGCGCAGCTCGGACGCACGGCCCAGGTCGCCGTTGCGCGTCGCACGTTCCTCTTCGCTCTTGGCCTCGTCGAGCTGTCCCTTGAGCTCCTGCACGTGGTCGATGGCGTTCTTTTGGTTGAGCCAGCCGGCCTTTTGCACGTTGAGCTTTTCTTGGACCTCGGCAATCTCTTGGCGCAGGGCCTCCAGACGCTCCTTGGAGGCGTCATCGGTCTCCTTCATGAGCGCCTGCTCCTCGATCTGCAGCTGGGTGAGCTGACGCGTGGTGGCGTCGATCTCGACCGGCATGCTGTCGAGCTCCATGCGCAGACGGCTTGCCGCCTCATCGACCAGGTCGATGGCCTTGTCGGGCAGGAAGCGGTCGGCGATATAGCGATCGGAGAGGTCGGCGGCGGCCACGAGTGCGCTATCGGTGATGTGCACGCCATGGAAGATCTCGTACTTCTCCTTGAGGCCACGCAAGATCGAGATGGTGTCCTCAACGGTGGGCTCGCTCACCATCACGGTCTGGAAACGACGTGCGAGCGCCGCGTCCTTCTCGATGTACTTGCGGTATTCGTCGAGCGTGGTCGCGCCGATCGCATGCAGGTCGCCACGGGCGAGCGCCGGCTTGAGGATGTTACCGGCGTCCATGGAGCCCTCAGTGGCACCCGCGCCCACGATGGTGTGGAGCTCATCGATGAACAAGATGACCTTGCCCTCGGACTTCTGTACCTCCTTGAGCACGGCCTTCAAGCGGTCCTCGAACTCGCCGCGGTACTTGGCGCCGGCGACCAGCGCGCTCATGTCAAGCTCGATGAGGTCGCGGTCACGCAGGGTGCTCGGAACGTCGCCGGCCACGATACGCTGGGCGATACCCTCGACGATGGCCGTCTTGCCGACGCCCGGCTCGCCGATGAGCACGGGGTTGTTCTTGGTGCGACGGGACAGGACCTGGATGGTACGACGGATCTCGTCGGTACGGCCGATGACCGGGTCGAGCTTGCCGGCACGGGCAAGGTCGCAGATATTGCGGCCGTACTGCTCCAGCGCCTCAAACTGAGTCTTGTCCTCGGCAGACGTCACGCGGTCATCGCCACGCAGCTCCTCGTAGACTTGCTCGATGCGCTCCTTGGTCACGCCGGCGTCGCGCAGAACGCGGCCGGCCTCACCCTTGTCCTCGGCAAGTGCCATCAGCAGATGCTCGGTCACCACAAAGCTGTCGCCCATCTTGGTGGCCTTCTTCTCGGCCTTCTCGATGACGCGGACGAGCTCATTGGAAAGACCCATCTGCTGGCCCTCGCCCGAAACCTTAGGCGCATGGTCGATGGCATCCTGCGTGGAGCGTGCGAGCTGAGCCGGGTCGGCACCGATGCGCTCGATGATCACGGAGATATTGCGCTCGCCGGCACCGAGCAGGGCAGACAGCAGGTGAATCGGCTCCACCGCGCCGGCCTGCGCGTCGGCAGCCGTGCTCATGGCGGTCTGCAGCGCCTCGCGCGACGTCATTGCTAGCTTATCGATTCTCATGGAATCACCTCTCTTGGGGTGGCCGCCCTACGGGGCGGCTTCACGTTGTTCGAGATGTATTGTTGCCAGCTTTGCGCGATCTTATACACAAATCTAAGTCTCTATATATAAGATTTTCTGAGTGATTGAAAGATAGGGGGCAGGTGCGCTCACCCGCTACGGCCTCGTCCCCTTACTATCTCAATCTGTAACATCTAGCGGCTGTTTATAGCTCTAAATGTTACAGATCGAGATGAAATGACCAGCGGCACCCGTTTGTCTCAATCTGTAACATCTACTCGGCAAATAGAGCTCTACCTGTTACAGATTGAGACAAACAGAAGACACCCGGATCAAAAATCTAAATCTGTAACACCAGGCCCACTTTTAGCGGCCAAGATGTTACAGATCGAGACAGACCGAAAACCACCACAAAGAGGGCAGGCACCTTTGTGGTGGTCGCGGTCTCTACTCCTTCGCCGAACCCGTACTTCCCGATTCGACGGTCCAGGGCATCTCATCCTCGAACAGCCATGTACGGGCAGACCCACTATCGCGTGCAGTCTGCGGGTCAGGCAAGCAGGTCTGTTTATAGGCATCTTGGATACACTGACCCATAAAATCGTTGAGCTCGGTCTGGTCGCCCTCCATGACATAGGCGACATCGCCGTCCATGATGTAGATGCCCGGACCCTCATTGCCCTCGTAGCCCGGATCGTACGAGACATCACATAACTTTGCGCCGTTTGCAGTGTCCAGCTCGATGGAAGAGTGGCATCCGCCAACCATGTCGTTCGCTTTTGCCCGATAGGACGCATATCCGTACCAACGCTTAAATGTTTTGCCCTTGAGTAGCTCGGACGCCCTATCGATCAGGCTTGTATCCGTGGTATAGCGCATGGCCCCAAGCTGAATACGCGGATAATTGCTAATACCCAGCACAGCCGGCTGCTCATCAAAATCAACGGTAATGGTCTCGGGCTTGTCGTCGCCGGTCAGAAGTTCGACAGATTGAGTCACAGGCTTGACCACCGGCTCCGTCACCGCAGCAGGTAGAAATGCCATACCGACAGCGCCCGCGCCAACCACAGCGATCGCAAGCACCAAGACAATCAATCCAATACGGGCAGAACGGCTCACGGCAAAACACCCCACAATGCAAACCTTCGCCACCTGCACTAATGATACCGCCAGCTAACACTATTACCAAAAGAAGCCGCGCGCTCCTCACCACCACAAAGGGGACAGGCACCTTTGTGGTGGTTTTCGACGCTAACGGTCGACCATCTCGCGCAATGAGATTAAACTTGAATTGCTCTCTGAACATATCCATTTCTGCCTATCCTCAACAGATCTTTGTCTCGAGGAGCGCATATGAAGCCGCCTCATTCCACCGGTCGCAACGTCATCGCCATTCTCGCCATACCCATCGTGATGCTCTTCCTTATCGTCATCACGCCCTTTTCCCTTGGTATCACCTCGCCCTTCGATTTATGCGGAATGGTCGACGCCGGCTCGCGTGCCACCTCGCTCTCCTTTATCTGTCGCGGCGTGTTTTACGAAGATGGAATTCCCACCGGAAGTTGGCAGTCAAAGTTGCCACTGCTCGGTCAGATCGACGGATGCTCCCCCTATTTCTGCCTTGGACCTCAGACGCTAAACTATCTAATCGACGACCAGCCACTCGACTTCATCACCCTCGCCTACGACTACGCACCAAACACCGATGAGCGCCACATGAACCAAGTCCTCGACAAGATGCTTGGACAGTGCGGGCTCACCGAGGAGGCCGGTCGAACCATCTATAGCAACCAGAAATTAAAGCGAACAGAACTCCGCCGTGTCGGAAAAATCAAAGGGCGAAACGGGGCCGCCTACTGGGATGCCTGGGCAACACGCGACAAGGGCGAATTCGGACACAGCACCTATATGGTCACTGTCTACACCAAAGACGGAATTAAGGACAATGTTGACGATTTCGCGTC
>DXMJ01000030.1:15951-21989 GCA_019414265.1 Collinsella sp.
TGGTCACTGTCTACACCAAAGACGGAATTAAGGACAATGTTGACGATTTCGCGTCCTCCAAACTCGGCATCCCCAAAACAACCAAACCCGCCAACCCGGATGAAATTCTGTAGAGCCGCCCATTAACATGCCGCTCAACGATCACAACAACATCGAGCTCGTCCCCACCCCCACAAAGGTGCCTGTCCCCTTTGTGGCGGTTTTCGACAAAAAGAAGCCGCCCCGATAACAGAGGCAGCATCAAGCAAGTCTATTTATTAGCGTCCCTCAAGACCCAACGAGAACGCAGAAATGTAGCCCGGGGCTTATCCTTTCCCGAACGCGACCCTCGCGAAGCGCGTGAGCGGGCGGGAAAGGGTAAGCCCCGGGCGGACAATTAAGCGCGTTACTCGGCAGCGGCCTTGAACTTGTTGTAGTTGATCAGACAGCCGGCCTTGACGATGGCACGCTCCTCTGCCGTCATATCGGCAATGTAGAGCTCAATCTGCTCGAACGTGCCGTCGGCGCGCACCACGTAGGCGGCGATGTCCTTCAGGTCACCATCGAGCGCAGCGCGTATACCCGGCACAAAGACGTAGTCGCCCACCTCAAAGTTGGGCTCGGCCTCCATCTGGAAGGGCACCATGCCCCAGTTCATCACGTTGGAGCGATAGCGCTTGGTGGCGTACTCGTGAACGATATTGGCCAGACCGCCAATCACGCGCTGGCAGCTCGCGGCCTGCTCGCGGGCAGAACCGTCACCGGGCTTCTTGGCATAGAGCATGGAGCCGTACTCGGTCGCCTTGGCGTCTGCCGCGACACCCGCGCCAGCCAGCGCCTCAAACACGCCGGCAAGCTCGGCATCGAGCGCCGCCAGGTCGCCTGCCGCTTCGCCGGCAACGCGGCGCTTTTCCACCGCGTCGACCTCCTTGGAACGGCCCACGTAGGCCGGGTCGCGGCGGCTGAGCGTAAACTCGGCCAAGCCCAGCGGGTTGGAGCGGAAGGAGCTCGTCTCGCCCGAGGGAATGAGCTCATCGGTCGTAGTGACCGGGTCCATGATCTTGGAGCACACCTTGAGCAGGATATCGTCGCCGAGGGGCTCCATCGCGGGCCACGGCTTGATGTTGGGGCCTTCGACCAGCTCGTCGGCAGGCTCCGCCTTGCCAAAGCCCCAGTACACGCGCTTTTTGTACGGCGCGTCGTCAAAGGTGTACTCGCAGGCCTCGTCCCAAGTCTCCTCGGGCAGGTCGGTCGCCGGCGTCAGGACGCCGCCGTTGGCAGCCGTCGCCGCAATGGAGCGAGCGTCCATCAGGGCCACGGCGCTCAGCTGGCCATTACCCGGCTTGGAACCCTCGCGGTTGGGGAAATTGCGCGTGGTGTGGCGGATGGACAGGCCGTTGTTGGCAGGCGTGTCGCCGGCGCCAAAGCACGGACCGCAGAACGCCGTACGCACGATCGCGCCGGCCTCCATAAGGTCGTAGATGTAGCCACGGCGCGTAAGTTCGAGCGCCACGGGCTGGCTTGTGGGATAGACCGACAGCGAGAACTCGCCGCAGCCGGTGTTGGCGCCCTTAAGCACGCGGGCAGCCTGGACCACGGAGTCGTAGTTACCGCCCGAGCAGCCGGCGATAACGCCCTGCTGCACGTGCAGCTTGCCGTCGACGATCTTGTCGAGCAGGCTAAAGTGCGTCTTGCCCTCGCCGATCTTGGCAGCCTCGAGCTCCACCTCATGCAGGATATCCTCGAGGTTCTCGTTGAGCTCGTCGATCTCAAAGCCGTTGGAAGGATGGAACGGCAGCGCGATCATGGGCTTGATGCTGGACAGATCGACCTCGACGCAGCCGTCATAGTAGGCGACATCGGCGGGCTTGAGCTCGCGGTAGTCGTCGCCGCGGCCATGCATGGTCAAAAACGCGCGTGTGTCCTCGTCGGTGGCCCAGATGCTCGACAGGCAGGTGGTCTCGGTGGTCATGACATCGACGCCATTGCGGTAATCGGTCGTCATGCTCGCGATGCCCGGGCCCACAAACTCCATGACCTTGTTCTTGACGTAGCCCTTGGCAAAGACCGCCTTGATGATAGCGAGCGCCACATCGTGCGGGCCGACGCCGGGGCGCGGGGTGCCCGTGAGGTAGATGGCGACGACGCCGGGATAGGCAACGTCGTAGGTGTCGCGCAGCAGCTGCTTTGCCAGCTCGCCGCCGCCCTCGCCCACGGCCATGGTGCCCAGGGCGCCATAGCGGGTGTGCGAGTCGGAACCCAGGATCATCTTGCCGCAGCCGGCGAAGTTCTCACGCATAAAGGAGTGGATGACGGCGATGTGCGGCGGAACGAAGATGCCGCCGTACTTCTTGGCCGCGGAGAGGCCAAAGACATGGTCGTCCTCGTTGATGGTGCCGCCCACGGCGCACAGCGAGTTATGGCAGTTGGTGAGCACGTAGGGCAGCGGGAACTGCTCCATGCCCGAGGCGCGCGCCGTCTGGATGATGCCGACAAAGGTGATGTCGTGGCTCGCCATGGCGTCGAAGCGAATCTTGAGCGCCTCGGGGTCGCCGGACGTATTGTGTGCCTGGAGGATCGAATACGCGATGGTGCCGCGCTTGGCATCCTCGGGCGTCTGCGTAATACCGCGCTCGGCAGCCTCGGCCGCAGGCACAACCTCGCTGCCGCCGCGCAGGTAGATGCCGTCCTCGTACAGCTTGACCATACTGTCTCCCACTCTGCCCAAAAGATTTGGGCGCATAGCATACATTCGTTCAATATCGTGCCATAGAACGGTTGCGAGTGGGTTACGAATCTGCACGTTCACTTTATCTCGGTAAAGTAAAGGGCAAGCCCGGTGCGGTCCGGCAAATTTGGTGCAAGAGCGTCCCTTTCGACTAGTCATTTAAGAACGTCCCCAATGACTACCCATAACAACGCCGATGTTTTGGCGCGGACAGCGAAAGCCCGCCAGAGCGAGCAAGGTGCCTTGAAACAAGGCGGCATTGATCTTCTGATCATGCCGCCGAAGTTGAAAGGCAGATTGCCGCTCTGGCGGGCTTGCAGCGTCGACCGGTCCGCCGTTCGTTAGAACGGCGGAACCAAAGGCGCAGCGTCGAGCCGTTACGCCGTTCGGCAGAACGGCGTAACCTACAGATCCCCGCCGGCGCCCAGCAGCTTGCGCATAACCTGTTCGGGGTTAACCGAGCCGTCGCGCGGGGCCAGGGCGGTGATCTTCTTCTGCATCTTGTACTCGTGCAGCTCGTCCTCGAGCTGGCGCACGCGAGCACGGAGCTTTTCGTTTTCGCGCTCACGCTCCTCGGCACGCTCCTTCATATCGAGGATACGCACCACGCCGGCAAGGTTGATGCCCTCGTCGGTCAGCTGGTTGATGAGCTCCAGGCGCTCGATATCGGCACGCGAATACAGGCGCGTGTTGCCGCCCGAGCGCTGGGGGTTCACCAGGCCCTTGGACTCGTAGACGCGCAGAGTCTGCGGATGCATGCCGGTCAGCTCGGCCGCCACGCTGATCATGTACAGCGGTTTGTTCCTATTGTCCTCGGCCATGCTACCTGACCCCTTTCCGTCTCGTTATCGTCCATCATAAGCCCGCGGGCGTGGTCGTGCGCCGCGACCGCCCTAGTACGTCGCCTTGTAACGATTGACCTTCTCGCGATAGTCGCGCGTGTCGGCCTCGCGCAGCTTGGTCATGGCATCGCGCTCGTCATCAGACAGGTTCGTGGGAACCTGCACCTTGATCTCGACGAGCAGCGCGCCCGTACGGCCACGGTGCTTAACGTCGGGCGCGCCCATCTCCTTAAAGCGGAACTTCTTGCCCGTCTGGGTACCCGCGGGCACCTTCAGACGAACCGTCGCACCGCCGGGCGTCGGCACGTCCACCGTGCAGCCGAGCGCCGCCTCATAGACCGAGACCGGTACCTCCATGGTCACGTCGGCACCTTTACGCTTAAACAGCGGATGCTCCTCCACGTGCGTGGTCACGACCAGGTCGCCGCGCTCGCCGCCGGCAACGCCGTACTCGCCGCGACGCTTGTAGCGCAGTTTGCCGCCGTCGACCGCACCCGCGGGCACCGAGACCGTAATGGTCTGTTGCTCGCCTGTCGAGGGAATGCGGTAGGTGACCTTGTGCGTCACGCCGCGAAACGCGTCCTCGGCCGTCACATCGACGGTCAGCGACAGGTCGCCGCCCTTGCGAGCGCGGCTGCGACCCGCACCCGCACCGGCAGCGCCCGCAGCCCCGGCGAAACCCGAGCCCCAATCGCTGCCCCAGGCGCCGTTGCCGCTAAAGATGCTGTCGAAGATGTCGCCCCAGCCGCTGGCGCCCGCACCGGCACCGTAGCCGCCGCCATACGCGCCGCCCGCGCCCGGCATGCCGCCAAACATGAGCATCTGGTCGTACTCTTTGCGCTTCTTCTCGTCCGAAAGCGTCTCGTAGGCCTCGCTGATCTCCTTAAACTTGGCCTCGTCGCCGCCGGCATCGGGGTGATATTTTTGCGCGAGCTTGCGAAACGCACTCTTAATCTCTTTGTCGGAGGCGCTCTTGGATACGCCCAGGATGTCATAGAAGGTTTTGCCTGCAGCCATCGTAGCTCCTCTCCTGTTATATCCGCCGCCCCTGCGGACGGCGGCTCATACTGTCATATGGCACTAGGCCAGAAAGGGCCCCGGGTGTTGCCCCGGGGCCCTTCTCAATTACTCCTCGGTGCTCTCGGCCGTATCGGCCGTAGCATCCTCGGGCGCCGCTTCGGGCTCCGGTGCGGGGCGCTTCTCGCCACCGTAGGTCACCGTCACCATCGCGGAACGCAGAATGCGATCCGCCATGCGGTAGCCCTTCTGGTACACGTCGTTGACGGTCTCGTCGTACTGCGATGCGTCCTCGACGCGACCCACAGCCTGGTGCTCGAGCGGATCGAACGCCTCACCCTTGGGATCGATGGGCTCAACGCCCTCGTGCGCAAACACATCGAGCAGCTTGGCATGTACCGCGTCAACGCCATCGACGAACTGCTTAAAGTCGTCGGAAAGCTCTTGGCTGCGGGCATGGTCGATCGCGCGCTCGATATCGTCGATCACCGGCAACAGCGCGGTGACGAGCTTCTCGGTCGCGCGCTCGCGCTCGGCGATGCGCTCGTTGGCGGTGCGGCGACGGAAGTTCTCCCAGTCGGCCTGCAGACGAGCGGTTCGCTCGGTAGCGTCCTTCGCCTTGTCCTCGGCGGCCTTCTGAGCCTCTGCCGCAGCATCGAGCTCATTGCGCACGTCGGCAAGCTCCTTTTGGGCCTGCTCGAACTTGAGCTTAAAGTCGTTGTCGGCGGCTTCCTCACCGGCGCGGATAGCGGCTTCCACCATCTCGTCCTCGGTCATCGTCGCCTCCTTGTTGGAATCCTCTACCTGGTTCTCGGCAGCCTCGGCGGCCTCGGCCTCATTGACCTCGGTATCGTCTGCGGCCTCTACGGGAATCTTCACGTCCTTCTCCTCAGAGTCAACGGGGGCGGCGCCGGCGGCAGCCGCCTCCGTGCGAGCTTTACGGGCGGACATGATTACTTGTCCTCGTCGTCCACAACCTCGTAGTCGGCGTCGACTACGTCATCGTCGGCAGGCTGGGCACCAGCGGCACCGTCGGTCTGCTGCTGAGCGTCGGCGTAGACAACCTGGGCCAGCTCGTAGGCCACGGACTGCAGGGACTCGCCGGCGGCCTTGATGGCCTCGACGTCAGAGCCCTCGAGCGCCTTCTTGGCGTCGGCGATAGCGGCCTCGGCCTTGGACTTCACGTCAGCGGAAACCTTGTCGCCCAGCTCGTTGAGGGTCTGCTCGGTGGAGTAGCACAGGCTGTCGGTCTGGTTGCGGACCTCGACCTCTTCCTTCTGCTTCTTGTCCTCCTCGGCATGAGCCTCGGCGTCCTTGACCATACGATCGACTTCGTCGTCGGACAGAGCGGTAGAGCCGGAAATGGTGATCTGCTGCTCCTTGCCGGTGCCCTTGTCCTTAGCGGAGACCTTGACGATGCCGTTGGCGTCGATGTCGAAGGTGACCTCGATCTGCGGCACGCCGCGGCGGGC
>DXMJ01000031.1 GCA_019414265.1 Collinsella sp.
CTCGCATAAAAAGCCTCCCATTTCTCATGTCCAGGAAATGGGAGGCAGTTCACACTACGTGCGGCGGGGGTTCTTTCGTCCTGCGGAGTGTCCGCGAAGGTTAGCCCTCAGATCCTGCTACGACTACGTCCTCGGATTGTGGGGCTGAATGAAGGACGTGGCTGTGGGGGTGCCTTGTCCCGGTCGCTGTTTCGCGGCGTGGCCGCGAAACCACGCGCCACTTTGGGCATGGAGGGCTAGCTGATTGTGGCCTTCTGCTGCCCCAGTGCTGTTTCGCGCTTTGCGCGAAACATCGCAGCACTTTGGGCATAGTGGGGGAGTTGGTTGTCGCTGCCTTCTATCCCCTTGCTGTTTCGCGCCTTTGGCGCGAAAGGCGCAGTACTTTGGGCGTGGGGGCTGGCTTGCGGACTCAGATGACCTAGAGAGATATGGGTGCAAACGAGAAATCGTTGTTGGGGTCGTCCTTTTCCATAAACTCATCGAGACAGAATGTCATATAGATTGGAACGTAAAGGATCTTGCCCTCTTTGCAAAGGTTTTCGTGGCTCAGCACAACGGCCTCGGGAATTTTGTACTCGCCCACACTCATCAAACGGTCGAGGGCTGCATGTGCTCGAACTTTCTTGCCCGATTTGACTTCGATTGGGACAACATGCCCGCGGGCACCTTCGATTACAAAGTCGACTTCACCGACCTCACGCGTTTGGTAGTACCACGTATCTGCTCCGAGGGCAACGAGTTCCTGTGCGACCACGTTCTCATAGAGGCCGCCGAGGTTGGGGGTTTTCATGTCAAGGTAGACGGCGCGTGCCGTGCTGCCGGGATACCGCGATGCGAGCATACCTGTATCGGACTCGTATAGTTTAAAGGCCGTCGTTTTCTCCGTCCTCTTGAGAGGACTTCGTGCCTCCGTCACCTGGGGGACCATCAATCCAACGCCTGCGTTCACCAGCCATAGGAAATCCTGCTCGTATTTTTGAAGACGAGCTCCCTCGCCTAGAGACGAGACGATAAAGCGATGGGACTCCGCCTCAAGCTGAACGGGAATTTGCTCGAAAATGGAGCGAACGTTAAACGCTCGAGTCGATGCATATTTAGAGATATCGCTTTTGTACTGATCGACTAGCTGAATTTGAAGCTCACGCGTTCTCACGAGCGAATAGCCCGAATCGATATAGTTCTGAACGACCTCCGGCATGCCGCCGCAAACGATATAGGCTCTAAAGTTTTTGAGCATCGCCTCATGAATATAGTTTTCGACGGGACGTCTCTCGACAAGGCGGCTGCGAATATCTGCAAGCACATTTTCGCTGACGCTGTTTGCCCAACAAAACTCTTCAAAATCCATCGGCCGCATAACAATGTGCTCGACATACCCTACCGGAAAAGAAGAGATCCCCTTAAACTCAGTCCCAAGCATAGACCCCGAGAAGACATAGCTAAAGCGTCCGTCCTCGACCAGCGCCTTCATAAGTGTAACGATCTGCGGATACTCCTGAATCTCATCGACGAAGATAAGCGTGTCTCCTTCAACAAGCGGTGCATTCGCAAGAAGGGCCACACGGTTGATGAAGTCAATGGAGTTCTTAGCGCCAACAAGTACGTCTCTTGCCTCGGCATCAAGTAGCAGATTGACCTCATAATACGAAGCGTAGTTGCTCTTTCCAAACGCGCGAATCGCATAGCTCTTGCCAATCTGACGCGCACCGGTAACAAGCAGGGCCTTATGGGAGTTATTCTTCCAGCTCAAAAGCCTATCAGTGACCTTGCGGCGTAGCATTAAAACACCTCATTGACAAAAATTGGCAAATAGATTTGCCCCTAATCATACAAAAATTGACAAATAGATTTGACCCAAATCATACAAAAATTGGCAAATAGCAAAGCTCACTTAGGCCTCAAAGCCAGCGAACCAGCACGGTACTTTGCGAAAAGGCTGGCGGCGCCGTTGTTGAGGGTGGCCAGGTTGACAGTGGCGCCGTTAGCGTTCTCGGCTGCTTGGGCGCGCAGGAGCGAAAGGGCGTCGGCAGCGTTCATGCAGAAGCCGACGGTAAAGTTCCATACTGCGAACTCGCAGTCGCTTGCCGCGGGGTGAAGCACGATCGGCTATCCCTTATGTTGGATGAAAAGCCCCATGTTTTTGCAGGGGTGCATACTCGTCAAATTAATGTATAGAATCGCGTATAGTGCGAGTAAGATATTGCGCTGTCCGTTTTGTGTTTAGCAAAGATATAGTTTGCATAATCTGGTCTAATCCCTGCTCTATTTAAATAAAGTTGCACGTAAATGGCGTAGATATGCCTGAACTGGGCTTCTTTACGCTGAGCGGGTAAAATCGACCGTTCGCCGCTTAGGTATTTTCAAAATGAATAAAATGAGCGATAAAGAGAATATAAACCTTAATAAACTCGCGTATCGCACGGACGCGGGTTATTAATGGGTTGTAGGCCTTTTACAGAAAGGATTCCAGCAATGTCTAAGCCTCTTGGCAAGCCCGATCGTATTGTCGTCGCCCTCGGCGGCAACGCCCTCGGCAACAACCCCGTCGAGCAAATCGAGGCCGTGAGCAACACCGCCCACGCCCTCCTCGGTCTTATCGAGCAGGGCAACGAGATCATCATCACCCACGGCAACGGCCCGCAGGTCGGCATGATCCAGAACGCCTTCGCCGCTGCCCACGACGCCATCGGCACCCCCGAGATGCCGCTGCCCGAGTGCGGCGCCATGTCCCAGGGCTACATCGGCTACCACCTGCAGCAGGGCATCGGCCGCGAGATGCACAAGCGCTATAAGCGTTGGCACGCCGCCACCGTCGTCACCCAGATCGAGTGCGATCCCGACGATCCCGCGTTCAAGAACCCGACTAAGCCGATCGGCCCCTTCTACACCGAGGAGCAGGCCAAGGAGTTCATGGCCGAGGACCCCTCCAAGGTCTTCGTCGAGGATTCCGGCCGCGGCTGGCGTCGCGTCGTCGCTTCCCCCGATCCCAAGAAGATCGTCGAGGCCGACTCCATCCTCAACCTGCTCGACAACGAGTTCATCGTCATCGCCTGCGGCGGCGGCGGCATCCCCGTCGTCCGCGACTACGAGAACAAGGGCTGCTACAAGGGCGTTCCCGCCGTCATCGACAAGGACCTGGGCGGCGAGCTGCTGGCCGAGGACTGCGACGCCGACGTCCTGTTCCTGCTGACCGCCGTCGAGCATGTCGCCATCAACTTCGGCAAGCCCAACCAGGAGGAGCTCGAGGACCTCACCGCCGACGAGGCCGAGCGCCTGGCCGACGAGGGCCAGTTCGGCAAGGGTTCCATGGAGCCCAAGGTCCGCGCCGCCATCAAGTTCGCCCGTTCCCGCAAGGGCCGCACCTGCATCATCGGCGCCCTGGACAAGGCCGCCGAGACCATGGCCGGCCTCTCCGGTACCCGCATCCACGAGTAGTCTCTACTCTGTTGCATCTCTCGTGGGCGCCAGGCAAGACGCCCACAGACTAGCCTCTCTTCATGAGCCCCGCGGTCCGCTCCGGCTGCGGGGCTTTTGCTGTTTGAGATGTGTGCAGGGGGTAAACAAGAGCAAATTTGGTTAGATGCTCAGATCATGGGATGCCTGAAACCAGACGATGACTCCCAGAATCCTAATTCGGCGTTTGTCCAGCACGATATCCGGTTCCGCTGTGCGATAGGAGTGGGATGAGAGCATCACGGTGTTTGTGCCGGTGCTATAACGCCGTATGACGATTCTCGAATTATCGGCCAAAGCGAGGACGGAGCATCCGTTCCAGGGTTTCAGACTGGGATCCACGAGGAGATGAGATCCAATCGGATAGCATTTGGACATGGCGGACGTATCCATTTGAACAAAGAAGCACCCGCGATGTTTCTTGAATACGGATGAGGGAAGCGCGGTTGTTCCGGTTTGTTTAAGTCCCGTTCTGCCTCCATTCATCTGGATTTTAAATACATCGCAAAGGGAATCAGTAGTAACTTCTCTGGATTCCCCCTTTCGCTCCTCGTGGTCGAGCTTTGCGGCAAGCCCTGCGGTTTCAGATGTGAGGTCGTCGAGCTGCAGGTTAAATTTCGATACTATCTTGAATAACGTTGAGCGGCGGATTGCATAGCGGTCCTTTTCCCAGCGGCATACCGTTTCTTTGGAGACGCCGATGAGTGCTGCGAACTCCTCCTGCGTTAGCTGGTCGCGCTTGCGAAGCGCCTTTATGTTTTGACCCGTTCCCATGTTATGAAGTGCGGACGAGGGGAAGGCAGAGGCAGTTGGGACCGCCAAAGCCGTTTGTCAGCTCGAAGATAGAGATGGGGACAAGTTCAATACCTGCCTGCTCCAGTGCTTTGTTGGTTTCGGCGTTTTCTTCGTATACGCAGACCTTGCCGGGCTCCAAACAAAGGGTGCTTGTGGCATTGTTGGACCTTTCGACCTCTGCTGCACCGGGATTTGAGCCACCGCAAAGGATAAATTGCAACGAACTTGAACCTAGGGCTAATCGCAACGCTTCTTTCAGTCCGCCTTCGACATGGCGTGCCCGGGTTGTCCCTTCCGATCTGCCCCGTGTGATGCGGTAGACCCGCGCTTGGTCGAGAAGTTCACGGGCAACGAGGAATGTCTCGTAGCCAACGCGAGTGAAATATGTGTCGAGATGAATGCAGAGGTCATCGTAGGGGACCTGAATGGCCCATACGGACTCAATAGTCGAGTTCTCATCCCAGAGCAAGTTATTTGCCAGGGTGTCTATCGCCGCCGGCTCGGTTCGCTGGGAGATTCCAATGGCTACGTTTTCGCTGTTGAGGTTGTGCAGGTCGCCGCCTTCAATGTGGAAAGTCGATTCATGCTTGAAGAACTGGGGAGTCTCGCGGAAATCCGGGTGATACGTAAAAATCGTTTTATAGGCGATAACCTCACGGTTGCGCTCTGGCCAGTACATATGGTTGAGCGTGACGCCTTCGCCGATGACGCTTGCCGGATCGCGAGTGAACCACATGGTGTTAAGGGGGCTTACGAGAAGGTCGTCGGGCGAGTATGCATCTCCCGTCAGTTTTGCGAGGCTGAATACTTCCTTATCCGTATCGAAGACCTGGGAGTAGCGGATGCCATTGACCGCTGCTTGAGCCAGGGCACGGGAGTCTTCGATGCGTTCGAGATACTCGCGAATGGCAGATTCGAGCTCAATGCCCCGAGCGCCACATTCTAAAACGTAGCTATCGATAAAAGAGCGACGCGCCTGCTCTGTCGCATCAAGGGCTTCGGTAAGAAGGTTTTCGAGATAGAGAATCTCTACCCCTTCGTGCTCGAGCATTGCCGAGTAAGCATGATGCTCCCTAAGAGCCTTTTCAAGATCGAATGAGCTGCTAGACGGGCGTAGCGTAAAGACTTGATTGAACTGCCCGTCGGGGTAATTGCGCGTTTCGGAGCCGGGGCAGTGCAGGAGGGCCTTTTTTAGCTTTCCTATTTCGTTTTGAACATGTAGTGCGGACATATGACCTCGCTTTGGCGATGAGTATTTATTGCTTCCATAGTGGCACATTACGAGATCGTTTCAATTTACATCATATCTGTCACAGGCGAATGGCACGAGCCGAGCTGCTAATTGATGTTAAACATCAATTAGCAAAGTAAATTGACGAATTACATCAATCTAAAGGCCGTTTACGGGCCGATGGCTTTCGTTGACGGGCGATGGGACGTAAGGAGGTTTTGTGCGATGACACAATGGCTTTGCCGGCAACGAAAAACCCCTGAATTAAGGAGGAGAGATGGCAGAGACAGAAAAGAAGCGTGCCTTTCGAGTTCCGCACGTATACACCATCATTCTCGTCTTGATGGCCGTATTTGCCGTTCTGACCTGGGTCGTGCCTTCGGGTTCGTTTGAACGCCAGGAGGTTAACGGCCGTGAGGTAACAGTTTCGGGCACCTATGAGCCTATCGACAAGGTCTATACGGACGAGGACGGCAACGAGGTTGATCTTCGCCAAGGTGTCTTCGAAGTGCTTGAGGCTCCTGCGATCGGTATCCAGCAAGCGGTCGAGGTCGTTGCGTTCATTTTGATCGTGGGAGGTTCCTTCCAGGTCATCACGGCGACCGGAGCCATCACGAGCGGCGTTGCTCGAGTGGTGAAGAAGTTCAAGAGCAAGGACGTCCTCATCATCCCGATCCTAATGGTGCTCTTTGCCTTGGGTGGCAGCACCTTTGGTATGGCAGAGGAAACGCTTCCGTTCTTTGCGATTCTTATGCCGATCATGATGGCCATGGGCTTCGACTCAATTACGGCGTTCATGACGGTGTTTGTGGGCGCCCGTATCGGATACATCGCATCTACCGTCAATCCGTTTAACGTTCTGATTTCTCAGGGCATCCTCGGCATCCAGGGCAACCCTCAGCTTTGGCTGCGTACTATCGCCCTTGTCGTGCTTACTGCGGTTGGCGTCGCATGGGTTGTAATGTATGCCCTCAAGGTGAAGAAAAACCCCGAAGCGTCCCCCGCTTTCCACGATGATATCGAGAAGCGCAAAGAGTTTGGCGCGGACGAGAATCTCCTCGATAGCGAGTTCACCGCTAGGCAAAAAGCCGTCATGGTTATTTTCGTGCTTGGACTTGGCGCTATCATTTGGGGTCTGGTGGCCCAGGGCTGGTACATGAACGAAATCTCTGCGATTTTCTTGGCCATGGCCCTTCTTTCGGGTGTTGTTTCCGGGATGAATGAGAAGGAAATCGCCGGCGAGTTCGTTAAGGGAATTGCAGACTTCGCGTTCTCTGCCATCGTTGTTGGACTTGCCCGCGGAATCCTCGTAATCGCCAATGACGGCCTCATCATCGATACGATTCTCAATACGCTCGCCACGGCTCTCACTGGAGTTCCAGCCGTTATCTTTACGAGCATCCTCTATGTCGTGGATAACCTTCTGTCGATCCTCGTTCCGAGCTCCTCGGGCATCGCTGCCCTTACGATTCCCATTTTCGGCCCGCTTGTTGAGCTGATGGGCTTAAACCCCGAGGCTGCAGTTACTGGTCTTTCCATGGGCAGCGCGGCCATGTCTCTCATTTCGCCAACAAGCGCGATGCTCGTTGCCGGTCTTGGCGTCTGTAAGATTCCGCTTGGCCAGTGGTGGAAGGTCGCTTGGAAATTCTTCCTGGTCGTAAGCGTTATCTGCATGGCATTCACTGCGGTTTCGGGTCTTATCCCCCTGCCGTAAATGCAAAACCCCACATACAAGTTGTGAGAAAGAAGGATAGAGATGAACAAAGGACTGAACGTTCATAGCGAGATTGGCGCCCTCAAGAAGGTGTGCGTCCATCGCCCCGGTATGGATCTTGTAAACATGAAGGCGGAGGATTTCGACCGCGTTTGGATTCACGACGCGTTCTATCTGGACTATGCCCAGAAAGAGCACGATCAGTTTACCGACCTTCTTCGCGGCGCTGGCGCCGAGGTCGTCTATATGGAAGAGCTGCTCGCTGAGACGTTTGACAAAGTCGAGGGCACTCGCGCAGAGTTCATGACGAAGTTCATGGGTGAGTCCGGCATCTCCAACGCGGCCCTTCGCCAGGCCGTTGTCGAGAAGCTTGATTCGATTAAGGACAACAAGGAGTTTGTCCTTGCTGCCATGGGCGGCCTCTACGTTCGCGACCTCGAGATCCCCAAGGTTGGCGGTTCTCTTGCCAGTATGGACGGCGAGGAGTTGAAGGCTGACGATATGGTGCTGTTCCCCATGCCGGCCTCGTATTTCTCCCGTGACCCTCTGGCTGTCGTGGGCAAGGGCGCTACCATGAACCGCATGTACTGGAATCAGCGCAACCGCGAGGTAATCTTCTACGAAACGGTGCTGCGCAACCATCCCGATTACGCCGGTAGCCCCATCTGGTACGACCACAACAGCGAGTGGCATATCGAGGGCGGCGATATCCTCAACATCAACGCCAAGACGCTCGCCATCGGTATTTCCGAGCGCACCCAGACTGCGGCCATCGATGAGCTCGCCAAGAATATGTTCTGGGGTTCCGATGAGGCCGAGATCGAGAACATCTATGCCATCAAGATCCCGCACGGCTACGCCTACATGCACCTCGACACCGTCTGCACGCAGGTCGATCGCGATAAGTTCACGGTCTATCCCGGCATCTACCAGACGCTTCGTGCCTACCGCCTGACCAAGGGCGATGCAGAGGGGGAGGTGCATATCGAGGAACTCGAGGGCACCCTGCAGCATATCCTCGAGCTTGCGACGGGTATGGACCATATCACCATGATTGAGTGCGGTGGCGGCGATCCGATCGAGGCCTCCCGTGAGCAGTGGAACGATGGTTCCAACACTCTTGCGGTCGCACCGGGCAAGGTCTGCGTGTATGAGCGCAACGTTGTCACCAACGATGCTCTTTACAAGGCTGGCGTCGAGCTGCTCGTCGCTCCCTCCGAGGAGCTTTCTCGCGGTCGCGGCGGCCCGCGCTGCATGACCATGCCGTTCTGGCGTGAGGAAATCTAGTCAGCGTTAGCGTATCTGGGCGGCGCGTGTGCGTCTGCGCCGCCCATCCCTCCTTGTGTGTTCCAACAATCGAAAGGACTCAAATCATGGCTCTTAATCTTTCTGGTCGAAGCGTTCTTACCCTGCTTGACTTTACGTCCGAGGAAATCGAGTACATGCTCGACCTCTCAAAGAACTTCAAGGATATGAAGCGTGCCGGTTATCCGCACCGCTTTCTCGAGGGCAAGAACATTGTCCTGCTGTTTGAGAAGACCTCCACGCGCACGCGCTGTGCCTTCGAGGTCGGCGGTATGGACCTGGGTATGGGCGTGACCTACCTCGACCCCGGCTCGTCGCAGATGGGCAAGAAAGAGTCCATCGAGGATACCGCCCGCGTGCTCGGTCGCATGTATGACGGTATTGAGTATCGCGGCTCCGACCAGTCGATCGTCGAGGAGCTTGCCGCCAAGGCCGGCGTTCCCGTTTGGAACGGCCTGACGAACGAGTACCATCCCACCCAGGCTCTTGCCGATATTCTCACCATGCGTGAGGAGTTCGGCGACACGCGCGGCATGAAGCTCACTTACATGGGCAAGGAGCAGGGCAACGTCAGCGACTCCCTGATGGTTATCTGCGCCAAGCTCGGCATTAACTTCTGCTCCTGCGGACCCAAGGGCGATGTCGAGGGCGCCACGCACTTCGATCCCGAGCTTCTTGAGCGCTGCCAGGAGATCGCCGCTCAGAATGGCTGCACGATCCAGCTCACTGAGGATATCGACGAGGGCGTCAAGGATGCAGACGTGATCTATACGGACGTTTGGGTCGGTATGGGCCAGGCTGAGGAGCTGTGGAAGAGCCGAATCGATCTTCTCTCTCCCTATCGAGTAACGCCCGAGGTCATGGCCAAGGCAAACCCCGGCGCCATCTTTATGCACTGCCTGCCGAGCTTCCACGATACGCAGACCACCATCGGCGCCGAGATTGCCGAGAAGTTCGGCGTGACCGAGATGGAGGTTTCCGACGAGGTCTTTGAGAGCGCGCAGTCTCGCGTGTTCCAGGAGGCCGAGAACCGCATGCATACCATTAAGGCCATGATGTACGCGACGCTTCGCTAGTAGCTGGGAAGTGAACGAACACTATGAGTAAACCGTACGGAAAGCCCGATCGTATTGTCGTCGCCCTCGGCGGCAACGCCCTCGGCAACAACCCCGTCGAGCAAATCGAGGCCGTGAGCAACACCGCCCACGCCCTCCTCGGTCTTATCGAGCAGGGCAACGAGATCATCATCACCCACGGCAACGGCCCGCAGGTCGGCATGATCCAGAACGCCTTCGCCGCTGCCCACGACGCCATCGGCACCCCCGAGATGCCGCTGCCCGAGTGCGGCGCCATGTCCCAGGGCTACATCGGCTACCACCTGCAGCAGGGCATCGGCCGCGAGATGCACAAGCGCTATAAGCGTTGGCACGCCGCCACCGTCGTCACCCAGATCGAGTGCGATCCCGACGATCCCGCGTTCAAGAACCCGACTAAGCCGATCGGCCCCTTCTACACCGAGGAGCAGGCCAAGGAGTTCATGGCCGAGGACCCCTCCAAGGTCTTCGTCGAGGATTCCGGCCGCGGCTGGCGTCGCGTCGTCGCTTCCCCCGATCCCAAGAAGATCGTCGAGGCCGACTCCATCCTCAACCTGCTCGACAACGAGTTCATCGTCATCGCCTGCGGCGGCGGCGGCATCCCCGTCGTCCGCGACTACGAGAACAAGGGCTGCTACAAGGGCGTTCCCGCCGTCATCGACAAGGACCTGGGCGGCGAGCTGCTGGCCGAGGACTGCGACGCCGACGTCCTGTTCCTGCTGACCGCCGTCGAGCATGTCGCCATCAACTTCGGCAAGCCCAACCAGGAGGAGCTCGAGGACCTCACCGCCGACGAGGCCGAGCGCCTGGCCGACGAGGGCCAGTTCGGCAAGGGTTCCATGGAGCCCAAGGTCCGCGCCGCCATCAAGTTCGCCCGTTCCCGCAAGGGCCGCACCTGCATCATCGGCGCCCTGGACAAGGCCGCCGAGACCATGGCCGGCCTCTCCGGTACCCGCATCCACGAGTAGTCTCTACTCTGTTGCATCTCTCGTGGGCGCCAGGCAAGACGCCCACAGACTAGCCTCTCTTCATGAGCCCCGCAGTCCGCTCCGTCTGCGGGGCTTTTGCTATTCACCTAGTCATTGGGGACAAACCCGGCACTTGGGGACGGTCCTTTCCTGCCGGCAGTTTGGGACAGTCCTTAATAGCCATTGGGGACGTTCTTAAACGACTAGTCAAACAACAACGTTCACAACGACTACTCATTTAAGTCTGTCCCCAATGACTGCCCAATGGCTGGGAAGGCGCATCCCACACCGACGCATTGCCTTCGGGCCCTCTCCCCAGGCTCTCCATAGCTCAGCTGGACTCCCCGCAACCTGTTCCGAGTTGGCGGAACGAGCGCGACGTGGAGTGTCATTCTTTACCGCGTTAGACTAGACGCAGGGAAAGGAGGAGGACATGGATGTTCGCGTCAAGCAGCTTGTAAATATGATCGAGGACGCTCAGCCTGTCGCTGTCGCGGTACTTGCCAAGCGTCTCGAGGTAAGCGAGCGCGCCGTGAGAAACTATATCCATCGCGCAAACGACAGCCTTGCAGGGGTTGCACGCATCGTTGGCAGCAAGGGGCAGTATCGTATCGATGTTGCACGTGCAGATGAGCTTGCTCGCTTGCTAGACGGTGCGGCTCTGGCCCATCCGGGCATTCCTGATACGCGCGACGGCCGTGTGTCCTTCCTTCTTAACGACCTCCTCATGCGGTCCCAGTGGGTGACGATTGAGGAGTATGCGGATTTACTCTACGTTTCGGCGCGGACTCTGTCCAATGACATGCGTCTGGTAGAGCAGAAACTCGCCCAATTTGACTTAACGCTTGAAAAGCGCCCACGCTACGGAATCCGCGTTGCGGGCGGGGAGTCGCAACGGCGCCTGTGCCTGGCCTCGCTGGTGAGGCCCGTGTTGCCCGACACCGACGATGCAAAGCTCGCCGAGCGCCTGCGGGCCATCGCCGCATGTGTGGACGATGCTCTGACGGCCTCGCCCGTCACGGTGAGCTCGCTGGCATCCCGCAATCTCATCATGCATCTTTACATTGCTCTTGGCCGCATCGAGCAGGGCTGCTATGTCCCAGCTGCAGAATCGGACGTTCAAAAACTGGAGGGAACGCGCGAATACGCCGCGGCTTTCCAGATTGCCGCAAACATCAAGGATGCCCTGGGCGTGAGCATGCCCCGAGAAGAGGTTGCCTTTATCGCAATCCATTTGCTCGGCAGGGGCACGGGCGTGCCCGAGAAGGGCTCTGCCGTTATCTCGGACGAGATGTGGGAGATTGCTTCCGAGATGGTACGTGCGGTCAACGATGAGTTTAGGTTTGACTTTAGCGGCGATCTTGAACTTCGCATGAACCTTGCTCGGCATATCGGCCCTCTGGGCTATCGCCTTGAATATCACATGCATATGGATAACCCCATGCTGTCCGATATCAAGACGAGGTTTCCGTTGGCCTATTCGATGGCAGCTGGCACCTCGCAGGTACTCGAGCGTCATTTTGGCAGCCAGCCCTCTGATGAAGAGCTCGGCTACATCGCCATGGCATTTGCCCTGGCCCTCGAGCAGCAAGCCGACCAGCCGCGTCGCAAACGCATCCTGATCGTGTGCGCCTCGGGAGCGGGAAGCGCCCGTATGCTCGAGCACCAGTACCGCAAGCAGTTTGGCATGTATATCGATTCGATTGAGACATGCGATGTCGCCCGCGTGGGAACGTTCGATTTTTCGCATATCGACTACGTGTTCACAACGGTGCCGCTCAACGTCAAGTTGCCCGTGCCCGTCCGCGAGGCCGATTTCTTCTTGGAGACGAGCGATGTCAACGCTATCCGCAAGGTGCTGAGCGACGACACTGCGCAATCGGACTCCGTGAGCTCTTTCTTTAGCCGTGCCCTGTTCTTCAACCGCGTTGAGGCGTCGTCGAAGCAGGCCGTTCTCCGATATCTCTCCGAGCGCGCCGTCGAGAGCGGCCGTGTCGATGCCCAGTTTGCCCAAGAGGTCGCCGAGCGCGAGAGCGCGAGTGCCACCTCGTTTGGCAATGGGGTAGCCATGCCCCATGGGATGCATCCCTTGAGCGCCGAGGCCTTTGTTACCGTGGGCCTGCTCGAACATCCCATTCTTTGGGACGAATACGGCCATGAGGTCGATATCGTCTTTATGGTGTC
Source organism: Collinsella sp. (assembly GCA_019414265.1). GTDB lineage: Bacteria > Actinomycetota > Coriobacteriia > Coriobacteriales > Coriobacteriaceae > Collinsella. Next base: position 12,745 of record DXMJ01000031.1, read on the forward strand.
GTTTGCCCGGTCGGGCGGCGATGAGGCGCGGATCTTGAGCTCACTGCTCGCCGAGATCTTTATGGACCGCCAGGGGGTCGAGCGCCTACGCGAGCGCCGGTCCTGGCATGAGCTGATGGCGCTTGTGCAAGCGCATACGGCTTAAGACTTCTTTTGTCGATGACCCTGTCAGTCTACCTGCAATAAACCTCGAGGATTGCGGGCGGGAGATAGGCGTTTCGAATATTCAAGTACAAACCAAACATCACGGGAGAGGAGACCGTTATGGACGATCAGGGAACCGAGATGGTTTCGTTTCAGCTGGTCGCTGCAGCGGGAGAGGCTCGCAGCCTTGCCTTCGAAGCCCTTGAAAAGGCAAAGGCGGGGGATTTTGACGCCGCCGCCAAACTCATGAAACAGTCAAAGGATGCGGGAATCAAGGCTCACCACATCCAAACGCAGCTGCTTTCGACTGAGGCAGCGGGCGAGCATCTGTCGGTGGATGTGTTGCTGGTCCATGCTCAGGACCACCTCATGTGCTCCATGCTTGCTCAGGAGCTCGTGCAGGAGCTGATCTGCCTGTATGAGCGCACTGCAACCAAGAACGTCTAGCGGCGTGCGGTGACTATCCAACCAATCAATGCGAAGGGAATCCCTTATGAAGATCCTTCTTGTTTGCGCAGCTGGTCTGTCTACAAGCATTCTGATGAAGAAACTCGAGAAATATGCGGAGCAAAACGGCATCGAGCTCGATATCGATGCGGTGGGTATCGGCGAGTATCAGGAGACGTGCGCCAATTATGACGTGCTGCTCTTGGGGCCGCAGGTGTCCTACCAGCTCAACACCGTCAAGCAGGGGAGCGGTAAGCCGACCGCGGTCATCCCCGCACAGGACTACGGCATGGGCAACGCCGCCAACGTGCTGGCACTCGCCCAGTCGCTGTTGGGTTAGGAGGCAACCATGGAGAAGTTCATGACCCTGCTTCAGGAAAAACTGACCCCTATCGCCAATTTCTGCGGCACCGAGCGCCACTTTGCCTCCATGCAAAAGGGCTTTATGAGCGCGATCAGCTTCATCTTGGTATCTGCCGTCTTTATGATCCTCGCCAACCCGCCGGTCACGGCCGACCTGGTGGCGCAGGGCGGGTTCTGGTCTGTCTTTGGCCCTTGGCTCGATTTTGCCACGGCCAATAAGCTCACGCTGCTCATTCCCTTCAACATGACGATGGGCATACTGTCGGTGATCGTGACGTTCGCAATCGCCTATAACCTGGCGGGCACCTACAAGATGCCCAAGCTTAACGCCGGCATGACCTCGCTGGTGATGTTCCTGATCGCCGCGGCGCCGTCGTCCTACTACCAGCTTGCTGACGAGTCCGTGCTCCAGGCGGTCCCCTGCACCTATCTGGGTGCGCAGGGCCTGTTTACCGCCATCATCGTTGCCTTGGTCTCCGTCGAGGTCACGCGCTTCTGCCAGACCAAGGGCATCACCATCAAGATGCCCGATGGCGTGCCGCCGTTTTTGTCCGAAACCTTTGGCGCCATCGTACCTATGCTCGCCAACATCCTCATCTTCTTTGGCGGCAACCTGCTGATCCAGATGATCGATCCCGCGCTGTCCATTCCCTCGGTTATCGAGAAGCTGCTCGCTGCCCCGCTTTCCGTCGCAGTTGACTCTGTGCCCGGCGCACTGCTTATCTGCTTCATGACGCTGCTGTTTTGGTGCTTTGGCGTCCACGGCAACATGATCGTAATGCCCATCACCGCCCCGGTCACGCTTGCCGCCTTTGCCGCCAACGCCTCGCTCTATGCTGCCGGGCAGCCGCTTGAGTTCCACCCGGCGCTCATGTCGTTGGCCATCAACCTCATCGGCGGCACGGGTAATACGTTCTCTTTTGTGGCGCTCTGCGCGTTTAGGGCAAAGTCGCAGCAGCTCAAGGCATTTGGCAGGGCATCGATCGTGCCGAGCTTCTTCCGTATCTCCGAGCCCGCGATCTTCGGCGCGCCCATCATCTTCAACCCGATCCTCATGATTCCGTTTGTGCTAGGCGGCATGATCTCGGCCCTGCTGTATTGGGGTGCGGTCTCACTGGGTCTTGTCTCTAACTTCTACATCTTGGTGAGCGGCACGTTCCCCATCTTCGTTCAGGGCTTTGTCCAGTGCCTCGACCCGCGCATCTGGGTGTTTACGATCGTTTTGATCGTGGTCATGGCTGTGGTCTGGTACCCGTTCTTTAAGGTGTACGATAACCAGCTCCTGGCTCAGGAGCAGGAGAACGCCGCGGCAGCTTCTGCCGAGGATGCTGAGTAGCATGAGTTACTTTGACAGAACGTCTGCCGCCGGTATGCCCGAGGGCTTTTTGTGGGGTGGTGCCCTCGCCGCCAACCAGGCCGAAGGGGGCTGGAACGAGGGCGGCCGCGGCATGTCGCACTCCGACCTGATCCCACAGGGTTCCGACCGCTGGGATGTAATGTTTGGCAGGCAAAAGCCCGTGGACGATCCGGACAGGCTGTATCCATGCCGCTGGGGCAACGACTTCTTCCATCATTGGCACGAGGATGTCGAGCTCTTTGCCGAGATGGGCTTTAAGTGCCTGCGTCTTTCAATTTGCTGGAGCCGTATTTTTCCCACAGGGATGGAGACCGAGCCCAACGGCGAGGGCTTGGAGTTTTACCGTCAGGTATTCGAGGCGCTGCGCGAGCATGGAATCGAGCCGCTTGTGACGCTGTCGCACTACGACTATCCGTTGGCTCTGGTCGAGCGCTATGGTGGCTGGCAAAGCCGAGAGATGATCGAGCGGTATGCGCACTACGTCGAGACCGTCGGACGCGCGTACCAGGGCCTCGTGCGTTATTGGCTTACGTTCAACGAGATCAACAGCGTGGCGCTGTCCTATCTCAACGCGGGTGTCACGCTCGAGGATGAGCGTGACCGTGCAGCCGTGACCGCGGCGTTCTCGCACCATATGTTTATGGCGAGCGCTCGCGCTGTCGAGATTCTGCACAAGATCGATCCCGCAAACAAGGTGGGTTGCATGGTCGCTGCCGGTGCGACCTATCCGTACCGTTGTGCGCCCGAGGACGTATGGCTTGCGTATGAGGAGGACCGCGGCCGCTACTTCTACACAGACGTGATGGCTGCGGGCGCCTATCCTGCTTGGAAGCTGCGTGCACTCGAGAAAGAGGGTGTTCACGTGCCCTTTGAGCCGGGCGATACGGAGTATCTGGCAGAGCATACGGTCGACTTCATCTCGTTCTCGTACTATTGCTCGCGCTTGGTGTGCGCCGATGATCAGGTGATCGCCGAGAAGGCGGAGGGCAACGTGTTCCCGACGTTGCGCAATCCGTACCTCAAGGATAAAGAGACTGCCTGGAAGTGGCAGATCGATGCGCTGGGTTTGCGCGTGACGCTTGCCGGCTACCACGATCGTTACCATCTTCCGCTCTTTATCGCCGAGAACGGTGTGGGCGGGCTCGATGCGCTGGAAGACGGCAAAGTCCACGATGCGTATCATATTGATTACCTGCGAAGGCATATTCTTGCGCTGCGCGATGCAATTGTCGAGGACGGTGTTGACCTGATGGGATACACGCCGTGGGGCTGTATCGATTTGGTGTCGGCCTCGACGGGGCAGATGAAGAAGCGCTATGGCTTTGTTTATGTTGATGCCGATGATATGGGCAAAGGCACGTTCGATCGCTACCGAAAGGACAGCTTCTGCTGGTACCAAAAGGTCATTGCATCAAATGGCGAGGACTTGAGTTAACTCTTGCAGGTCTGTTGCCCCCGCGGTCCGCTTCGGCCGCGGGGGCTTTTGTTATTGAGGCGGCTGTTCATGAGGAGCATTGCAGGCTGCGGAAACCCGGCACTTGGGGACGTTCCTTTCCTGCCGGCAGCTTGGGACAGTCCTTAAAGGCCGCATCGATCAACTGCGGAAAGCACATCCCAGAACGAGCGTCCAACATGGGGTGCGGTTTCCCTTGAGGCCCTCAATCGGAAAATGCATCCCGGATTTTTGTCGAAAAGCGGTCCCTAGTTTCCCAAACGGGCCGCTAACGGAAAGCGCATCCCGCTATTGGGCCCCAAAGCAGGATGCGCTTTCCGTGCTGGCAGTTCCAAGCAGTTCGGGATGGCCCTTTTCGTCTGCTCTCGGCCGGCGTCCGTAAGACTGTCCCCGACGACCACTCATTTAAGTCTGTCCCCAATGAGTGCCCAATGACTAGTAGTAGGCCCACATGGCTTCGACTTCGTTGAGGACCTCTACGACGCCCCAGCGGCGGGCGCTGCGGCTGGCCGAGTTGGGGTCGTAGACGCCAATCTGGTTGGCATCGTCGATGCCGTAGAGCACGATATAGTGGCCTACGTTGGTAAACGTGCCGGGGCGCACTGCGGCGATGACGGGCGCACCCGAGCGAAGTGCTTGGGTAATCGATTCGCGATTGTTATAGAGCTGTGTTCCGTTGAGCCCCAGCTGCCACGCACCGCCTGTCATAAACGACCACTCGGTGGCACCAGTGGGGGCGTAGTTGCCGGCTTCGGCCAGTGCGCATATATCGACCGGCGTCTTATCGGTGTGGCCGGTCTTAAAGATATAGACCATGGTGAGGCAAGTGGGGCCGCAAGCGTTTTCGCGAATAGTGCCACCGGCATAGGGCAGCTCCGACCATGCGGGGTCAATTTGGTAGATGTGGGGCATGGTGCCGGCCTGCCATTGCGAGCGTGGGGTCGAGAACGCAAAGGAGTAACCGGGCGCGACGGGAGCTTTAAGCAGCTTGTCCTCGGCAGTGGGCTCAAGACCGGCTGATCCGTGCGAGATACAGGATCCCAAAAACACAAAGACGAGGCAGGCGGCAATGGAGCAAAGCGCAAGGCGTAGACGGCGGGCTGGAAGTGCGTGGCTTGTGGTGTGCGACGCGGGGCGAGGGGCGGAATTGCCGCGATTGCGTTGAGGTGGCGAAAAGGAGCGCTTAACGTAGTGGTCGGTCGTACGGCAATCGTAGCGGCGCGGCTGCGATGTGTCGGTCTGGCGTTGGCGTGTGCTCGTGCTCACGCGGTCTGACTGCTGCGCGGTACGGCTTTGTTGCCGAGAAGAAGCCCCGGGCTGCTCTTGGGGGCGCTGCTGGTTGCCGTTGTCGGAGGTGCTTCTGGGCGTTGGCGTGGTGCGGCCGGCAAGGCGCACGCTTTGTGGCCGTTGGTCGCCGTCATTGTATCCGTATGCCATTCGAATCACCTTGCCTCGTGTGTAACTTGTCTATCCTACATAAAAAGATGCACGACACATGGGTATGTGCGCCAAAAGCCTGACAAATGGTATGAACGTTGCCGCGCCGCGCGCCAAGCGTCACGGCAACAGGTATTCAAAAGCAGACAAGATGAAAGCGTCCAGGACGAATGACGTCTCCCGCCGTTCGTCCCAAAAACGGTGCCGCTCGTTTTGCAGTTCTGCCTTCGGTCGAGCTGCGAGCGGCGCTGCTGCGCCAAGGCCGTATCTTAAAGCCATGGAATAAAAGCGCGCGGCAAAACGGACCGCGCAAGGGGTGACGCCAGGGGGCGTCAAAAAGGAAAGGAGGGGAACAATGGCGGACAAGAACGCAGAAGTTGCAGTCGAGGACAACGGCGGCATGAAGAAAACGCTTTCGCTCTGGAACTTCTTCACCATCGGTTTCGGTGCCATCATCGGTACCGGTTGGGTTCTGCAGGTCGGCGACTGGATGGTCGTGGGCGGCGGTCCCGTTCCCGCTATGATCGCATTCCTCTTGGGTGCAATCTTCCTCGTGCCCGTCGGAGCTGTTTTCGGTGAGCTCACGGCTGCTATCCCCATCTCGGGCGGCATCGTCGAGTATGTCGATCGTAGCTTTGGCCGTACGATGAGCTACATCACCGGCTGGCTCCTGGCCCTGGGCAACGGCATCCTGTGCCCGTGGGAGGCCATCGCCATCTCGACCCTCGTGTCCGAGATGTTCGGCAGCCTGCCCGGCCTTGAGTGGCTGCGCGCCGTCAAGCTCTACACCATCCTGGGCGCCGACGTTTACCTGTTCCCGACGCTAATCGCGCTCGGCTTTGCGACCTACGTCATCTTCCTCAACTTCCGCGGTGCCAGCTCGGCCGCCAAGCTGCAAGCCTTCCTGACCAAGGCCCTGCTCTGCGGCATGCTGCTCGCCATGGGCGTCTCGCTGTTCACCGGCTCGCCGGACAACGCCATGCCCGTGTTCTCCCAGGTCACCGGTGCTGGCGGCGGCAAGCCTGCTACCGAGGGCACCAGCCTGTTCGCAGGCATCGTTTCGGTCCTGGTTCTGACCCCGTTCTTCTACGCCGGTTTCGACACCATTCCTCAGCAGGCTGAGGAAGCGGCCGAGGGCCTCAACTGGAACAAGTTCGGCAAGATCATCTCCCTGGCCCTGCTGGCCGCAGGCGGCTTCTACATGGTCTGCATCTACTCGTTCGGCACCATCCTCGACTGGCATGAGTTTGTTAAGAGCCCGGTTCCCGCGCTTGCCTGCCTCAAGGGCATCAACATGCTCCTGTACCTGGCCATGCTCGTCATCGCCACGCTTGGACCCATGGGCCCGATGAACTCCTTCTACGGCGCCACGAGCCGCATCATGCTCGCCATGGGCCGAAAGGGCCAGCTGCCCGAGAAGTTCGCCGAGGTCGATCCCAAGTCCGGCGCTCCCAAGCTCGCCTGCGTCGTTCTGGGCGTCATCACCGTCGTCGGTCCGTTCCTGGGCAAGAACATGCTCATCCCTCTGACCAACGTGTCGGCTCTCGCCTTCATCTTCTCCTGCGGCATGGTCGCCCTCGCTTGCCTGCGCATGCGCTTCACCGAGCCCGACCTGCCTCGTCCCTACGAGGTGCCCGGCGGCAAGTTTGGCATCAGCCTCGCTATCGTTGCCTGCGGCACCATCATTGGCCTGCTCGTGATCCCGTTCTCTCCCGCCTCCCTCAACATGGTGGAGTGGAGCATCGTGATCGGCTGGTTGGCTGTTGGCCTGGCCCTCATGGCTTTCACCAATTCCCGCAAAAAGTAACGCCTGGCCGGGGCGGATCGGGTGCGCGGAATCCTCTCTCCCGCGCACCGAACCCGGCACCACTTGGGTAGCTTTGTGAGGCCTTAACCCAACACGGCCTCGCCCACTATATGGATCCATAAGGAGGAACCATGTCCACTAAGTATGCAATCGTTGGCGGCAAGCTCATCGACGGTACCGGTGCCGAGCCGGTCGAGAACTCCCTCGTTCTCGTCGACGACAACGGCAAGATCGAGTACGCCGGCACTATGCAGGACCTTCCTGAGGGCGTTGAGGTTATCGATGCCGCCGGCAAGACCGTCCTTCCCGGCCTGATCGACACCCACCTGCACTTCTCGGGCAACTTGACCGACGATGACACCGACTGGGTCATGCAGCCGCTCCTCGAGAAGCAGGCCGTCGCCGTCAAGCAGGCCTACGACTGCCTCACCCACGGCCTCACCACCGTCTGCGAGATCGGCCGCTTTGGTATCCAGATCCGTGACTGCATCGACAAGGGCGTCTTCAAGGGCCCGCGCGTTCTGGCCACCGGCCTTGGCTTCTGCCGCGTTGCCGGCCACGGCGACTCCCACCACTGCAGCCAGGAGCTCAACAAGGAATCGCACCCCTGGGGCGATCAGGTCGACGGTCCTTGGGATCTGCGCAAGGCCGTCCGTCGTCGCCTGCGCGAGAACCCCGATGCCATCAAGATCTGGGCTACCGGTGGCGGCATCTGGCGCTGGGACTCCGGTCGCGACCAGCACTACTGCTCCGAGGAGATCCAGGCCGTGATCGAAGAGGCCAAGTTGGTCGGCATCCCCGTGTGGAGCCACTGCTACAACAACCACGCCGCTGCCTACGATTCCGTTCGCTTTGGCTGCGAGCAGCTGATTCACGGCTTCGATATCGATGAGCGCACCATGGACCTCATGGCCGAGCAGGGTACCTTCTTCACTCCGACGATCGCCTTCCTGCCCACCTGGTACGCCACCTATCCGCCCGTCTACGTCCCCGAGCTGCACGACAAGTACGAGGGCACCCTGGTCGAGAAGGAGCTGCAGCGCAACTACGACTGCCTGCGCGAGGCCAAGAAGCGCGGCGTCGTCATGACGATCGGCTCCGACTCCTTCTCCTTCGTCACCCCGTACGGCACCTGCTCCATCGAGGAGATGTACGAGTTTGTCGACAAGATCGGCTTCACCCCGGTCGAGACCATCACCTGCGCCACCCTCAACGGTGCCAAGATGTGCCACATCGAGGACGAGACCGGTTCCATCGAGGCCGGCAAGTGCGCCGACCTGCTGGTCGTCAACGGTGACGTCGCCGCTGACATTCACGTGCTCAACACCGACAACATGGACGTCATCATGAAGGACGGCTGGATTGTCGAGGCCGGCACCTTCGGCGAGGCAAACAAGTACAGCGCCTAAGCTACCGTTCATCGATGGCTTGATGTAAAACACAGTATTTGATTGCATAATGCAATGGAGAGGGTCGCTTGCGGCCCTCTTTATTGCTATGGG
>DXMJ01000032.1 GCA_019414265.1 Collinsella sp.
GGATGCTGCCGGAGCGGCAGCTCGGGTGCCCGAGATCAGTGTCGGCTGTTGCGCCGTCGCAGGTGCAGCCGAGACAGTTGCAGGCGCAGCACCTACAGCGGCCACGCTCGCCGGCACCGCGGCGTTGGCGACCATAGCCTCCAAGCGTGCCACGCGCTCGGCCAGGGCCTCAATGGTCAGATCGGCCTCGGGACGTGCCAGGCGCGTGCAGGCGATCTCGAGCACCAGGCGCACATCGCTCGCGCCCCTCATCTCCAGCGCGGCATCGTCGAGCACCGTCAGCACGCGGGCCAGACGGTCGGCCGAATGCTCGCCAAAGGCAGCGGCCTCGGCAGCAAGCGCCTCGGCCTGCTCGGCGCCGCCCTCAAACAGCTCGGCACGGGCGCCGGCAACGCAGGCCACATACACGTCGCGCACATGCGCCACCAAGTCGCGCGTCAGCTCAAGCAGGTCATTGCCCTCCTCGACCTGTGCGCGAATGAGCCCATAGAGCTCAGCAATATCACGCTCGGCGATGGCGCGGGCAAACTCGCCCAGGATCTGGTCCGAAACCTCACCCAAAAGCGAGCGGGCATCGTCCGCGTGCACGGCTCCGTTGCCAAAAACGCTCAGCTGCTCCAGCGTGGAAAGCGCGTCGCGCATGCCGCCCTTGGCATGGCGCGCCACGATGGCCAGCGCCTCGTCGTCATAATCGAAGCCCTCCTGCTCGCACACGTAGGACAGGCGATGCTCGATATCCTCGTTGCCGATGCGGTGGAAATCGAAGCGCTGGCAGCGCGAGAGAATGGTCTCCAGAATCTTTTGCGGATCGGTGGTGCACAGCACAAAGATCACGTGCGCCGGCGGCTCCTCGAGCGTCTTGAGCAGCGCGTTGAACGCCGCCGTCGTGAGCATGTGGACCTCGTCGATGATATAGATCTTGTACTTGCCGCGCACCGGGGCAAAGTTGACGGAGTTGATGATCTCCTCGCGCACATTGTCCACGCCCGTGCGGCTTGCGGCATCGAGCTCGTAGACATCGGGGTGGTTGCCCTCGGCGATGAGCTCGCACTCCTCACAGGTGCCGTCGGGCATGCACCCGCTTGCGCCCTCGGCGCGCGCTGCCTCGGCATTACGGCACAGCAGCGCCTTGGCAAGGATGCGCGCCATGGTGGTCTTGCCCGTGCCGCGCGGTCCGCAGAACAGGTATGCGTGGGACAGGCGCCCCTCGGTGATGGCGTGCTCGAGCGTCGAGACGATATGCTGCTGGCCCACCACGGAGTCGAAGGTGAGCGGGCGATACTTTCGGTACAACGATTCCATGGGTGCTCCCCCGGGTATACTGAGTCTTGTTGCCGCGACGGCCATGCGGTCGCACGGCATACTGCATTCATAATAACCCGTACGGCGAGCCCGCCGCGATAGGAGTCCAAAGAGCATGGCAGACGCAGAGAGCAACCTCGTCCCCTCCGAAGCAGCCGACCAGGTCGAGGTCGCGCTCGAGGAGCAGGCCGCAGCCGACGACGGCATCCTGTACCTCAACGAGTACCAGTACGAAAACGACCTGGTCACCGACTTCGCCCGCCTGGTCGCCTCGCCCAGGCGTCGCGGTTCGCTGTATGTCGCCGCGGCAATTGCCGCGCTGATCGGCATTGGCATGCTGGTGGCCGGCGGTAACTGGATCAAGTTTGGCGTCGTCCTGATCGTATTCGGCGCCTTTTTGGCCTGGTGGAGCAAAAACCTGCACCACACGCTCGCCCGTGACTTTATCGACGCCGTCGAGGCCGACGAGTCCATGGGTGGCCGCTATCGCCGCGTCGCTGCCAACGAGGACGGCCTGATGGTTTGGGGCAAGAGCGGCAAGTCGCAGTTCTTCCCGTTTGAGAAGCTCGACCACGTACTCGACGGCGAGCGCATCTTTGTAGCCATGTTCGCCGACCAGGGCGTGACTATCCCTAAGGACACCTTTATCCGCGGCGATGCCGAGCAGTTTGGCCCCTTCCTTAAGGCGCGCATCAACAAAAAGCTCCGCATCGAGACCAAGAAGAAGAAAATGAAGGCCGAGAAGGCTGCCGCCGAGGCCAAGCGGGGCGACAAGGCCGACAAGCCCCAGGACAACAAGGGCAAGCAGCGCAAGCAGAAGAAGAGCAAGAAGAAGCGCTAGGGCCGAGCGCCACTGCGAAGGGAATCTCATCCCGCTTCAGCGTAGGATGAGGCTCCCCCAACAGGGCCTTCGAGCTATTTAACTTCAAACCTGAAGAGCCTTCGCTCCGGCAGATCGGTCATCTTCATCGTATAGGTCCCGGGAAACGCTTTCTCAAAACGGACGGTCTCGTAACCTTCGAAATAGTCGTTGGTGTTTTGCATCATGAATGGGACGAGCAACTCGTTCTCCGCCCCAACCTGTACAGCAAACGCAGCAGAACCGCCCAGCACCGGCATTGCCTGCGTTATCAGATCGGTATTGACCACAAAGTCATAGTTTGGCGCAGACTCCGGCACCAAATGCCAAACATACGCTTTAATTCCGCCTTCGACATTGTCCTTATTCCTGACACGCATCTTTACGGCGATAACACACGTGATGTCGGCGTCCTTCAATTTCGTTTTCGTATCTACGATGCCATATTTTGAATAATCATCATGCGCACGCTTGAGATACTCGCGCGGCGTGAGCAGCTCTGCCCCGTCTATGCAAAACGAATACCCGTCAGTCGCCACATCCTTCGACCCCAGAAACGCCCCATCCATCGAGAGCCATTCGCCCTCCGCGTAATATTTTTCAGGAATGACTGTCCGGTTCCCGTTAACGACGCTCACCCTCATGCCCGCAAGGCCGGTAACAGCACAGCCAAAAAGCGCGAGCATCGACCTTCTCGTCAACAGGGCCTTCTTCATCGCGCTCACGACCTTTCCCGAACTTTCACAACGGCACCGTCGCGCATGCAGTAAACACGATCGGCTAGCTCCTCGAGCACCTCTCCGTCATGGCTAGACAGAAGAACCTCGCGACCCGTTGATGCCGCCATCGCCACAACGCGCTTGAGCATTTCCACGCCCGCTTCGTCGAGGGCATTCGTTGGCTCATCGAGAACAAGCAGCTTCGGCTTTTCCATAATTGCCGCAGCTATTCCCAGACGCTGCTTCATCCCAAGCGAGTATGCTCGAAACTTCTTTTTTTCGTCTGCATCGAGCCCCACGAGCCGCAGGGCAGAGCGAATGTCCTCGGGGGTGGCAACGCCATTGATTTGAGCTATGAGCTCCAGATTGTCGTAACCAGACAGATATCCTAAAAAGGAAGGCGCCTCTATCAACATCCCCAGACTCGGCGGAAACGAGATATCCGCCCCAAGTCTTTGGCCATCGATAATAATCTCGCCCTCGGTGGGTCTAATCAATCCGCAGACCGCTCGCATGAGCATGGTCTTACCCGAACCGTTTATCCCCTGAAGCCCGACCACAGTCCCAGGGTCAACCTCGATAGACACGTTGCGCAGGACATCGTTTTTGCCCATGCGCTTCGATACGTCCCTAACGATCACACTCATATCTTGTCCCTCTTTTCGATAAGGTCGGCCCTTCGAAACCACAGTCCACCCAACGATAGGCATAACGACATAATCACAATTGAAAACAAGCCACTCGAGCCCGTCGCAATTCCTTCTTTGACGATTCCACCCCAGCGCAACAGCATCAAGGCATTTCCCAGTAGCGCCCAATGCCGCGCATATGCCGAACAGATCAGGTAGCTCATTACAACCGCAAATGAAACTGACGGCCCAAGCACAAACCCAACCGTTGCCTGCACAAACGCAAGCGCCTCAAAAGCAAGAAAGAGACCTGCGAAAAACGGCAGTGCACCTGCTTCGCTCGCCTTGAGAAACCACGGCGCCAAATTAGCCAGCTGAAGCGACTCGCCATGGATGACCGCGCTGAACGAGGCACTCACCATCAAGCTCCAAATCACAACAGAGCAAACCACCACGAGCAGCGAAAATGCTGTTATCGCCGCCACTGAGATAAAACGCGAGACCCACCAAAGGGTTCTCGCCCGGCATCGGACAAGCGTTTGCAAACCAAACCCGTGCAACGATTCGGCGGGATAATCGAGTGTTGTATAGAGAATAAGCAGAATGAGAAATAGCCATCCTAGCGGAGGCACAAACATGACCCCGGGCCTAGGCTCAAACGGAGCAGATCCGGCAAACACGAGCGCAAGATTGTCCGCAAACCCCAAGGCATCCGTCCTGACCCCATACACAGAAGACAAACCGTAGGCGTACACCAGGTTCGCAACGGTCACTGCCGCAATCGCAATAAAGGTAATGATGTTCTTCTTCAAAACGGTCCTCAGGTCCGCGGCGACCAGCCTAAACAGCATCAGACCATCTCCCGCCTTTTCCACGCCCCAGAAAAAGCCAACGAAGCAAGGGTCAATAATATGATTTCCGCAAAACCGGCTCGAATGTCTGGCCAGTTATTCAGCGATTCCGACCTGATGCTGTTGAAGATATTGCAGTTAAACCCCACACAAGCCATTACGCCGAAGATCCAGCCATTTGCAAAATGCCACGCAACCATTAGCAGATACGGGACAATTATCGCTTTGATTCTGCTACGAAACAAAATTGAGAAGCCAGTTACAGCCATGGATAAAGTCCCGAGCGTGACCGCATCGAACAGCGTGTATGCAAGCACATATAACAAAGGATGTGAATAAAATAGACCGGAGAAATAGCTATGTAGGTAAAGCCCTACGTAGGTCGACTCATCGACCCGAGGAAGATACGCAGGAAAAAGCATCGAGACAATCAGGAAATTGACGAGCAGAGGAATGGCAGTCACTGTAAACGCGGAGAGGAAAGCAGACAGCACCTTTACGTTCACGTATGCCTTTCTGGAAACGCGCGTGCATATCTGCATGTCATAACCACTCAAACGCTCAAAGAGGCACGACCAAGATCCGGCCAACATTGCAAGCAGGGGCAGTGCATAGAAAAACACCGACGCAGACAGTGGCGCGTTCGCGCTCACAACAATCCAGTTACCGAAGCTGCTTTCACGTGTTTGACCGAGATAGTTTTTGGCTTGCATGCCAACGCCGCAACCAAAAGAAAGAAGGTTGTGACGTTCTTTTTCCAAATTTGCCCACGGCTCCAGCGCAGCAGCTATTGCAACTGCGACTGCAATCAAGAGAGCAAAGATAAAAGCTGGGCGTCTTATCGTTTTCGACAGCTCATATCTTACGAGCCTTTGGTTCATACGTCCTCCTCCCCCTTCCGACCCAGAAAGCCGGAAGGGAGCCAATTCAAACAACTATGCGGGAAGCTTGCGGAAATGCCCGACGCAGTCGGGGCTCCATACACCAATAACAGTGCCGTAGCCAGACTCCGCCCATGCAGTCAGTCGCGCCGCAGATCGCCCGTTCTCACGGACGAGGTTATACATTTCCCACTGTCCCTTGTGATTCGAACGATACGTTCCCTGAGTACAATTCATGCTGCCGCTACCGCTTGTGTTATACGCACCGTCTGTATATAACCGAAGCGGATTTCCCGTATAACCTTGGATATCCAGATAGAGCGATGAGGAATCATCCTTTTGACGGTAGCCAGTTGCACTCGTCCCGGCACATTGAAAACTAAATGCCCTATCGGCATTGTTCGTACAGGTCGTAATTCCCGTATCGGCGTTTTGAGTAATGCTAGAAACCTGAGAGGTGTCAAACTCCTCTTGCGCGAACGATGCAGCGGGAACCCCTAGGGACAGACCCGCAGCAATCGCCAACCCGACTCCGATTCGAGTAATAGCGCTCCTTGGCTTAATCATGGCCTTCTCCAATCAAAAGCGGCTAACAATGCGTCGACGCACAGCAACCTTTGCATGAATGGAGAAAGATGTCTGTAAACACTCGCTATTGAGTTGATAATCCAGGCGTTTACACGTTATCTACCTGCGATAACAATGAAATAAGCTCTGCTTTGTTCTTGATCTTCAACTGGCGATAGGACGCGGATCGCAGCGCTTGCACCGTAGATGCAGCGTAACCGACATCCTGCGCAATGGTCTTTGTCGTTGTGCCCTCTGCCGTCATCAACAATATTCGGGCCTGAACATCGGACAGGGCGCGCGACGTAAGCAGAGCCAGCCGGCGCACGTGAGCTGCTTCGGTGGACCCGTTCGCACGGTACTTCAAGACGGCCTTCTCGTCCTCAACCGAGCGTACGAGCACGATGTGCGTAACGAGCATGGGCACAGACCAGCAAACAATCACCGTTGCCACGACGACATTGACGGCCGAACTTTGCCCCAGCAACGACGCAAGGAACAGAGGCTCGAAAACCGTCAGATCCTGCACCATGTTGAGCAAGACAACCCAGACAGGAGCCGCCGCCCCAAAGCAAAGCATCCATATCCCAAGCATTTTGCGCTGCGGACAGCTACGCAGCACTATGTATGTGAGCAACATCCCCGTCAGCACCGCGAACCCATGGATTCGCCCCCTAGTGGCCGCATGGATTAAAGTAGCCGCACCTATTGACACCAACGGCACGATAGCCCGGACACGGGCATGCACCTTAAACGGACGCAGCCCAACAGCGAGCGAGACCGTAGATGCCACGCCGCACAGCAGGACCGGCGCAGCCATCAACGGATCGCATATACACCTCCATGCCGCGATATAGACAAAAGACCATTCCACGGCAGACAGCACCGCCCATACGCACGGGCTTCCGAGCCCAATCGCCCCATCCGTTCTAGTCAGCGCAACTTCACGATTCAGTTTTTCACCCGCGTAGTGCAGCGACAGAAGCAGTCCGAGACCCAATGCATAGCTTGCGAGAGAAAAGGCGACTGCCCGCGAAACACCGGATCCCCAATCGCTATCCGCCATTACCAAGGGGCCCGCCGCAAGGAGGATAAAAAATGTTGTGAGCAGGTATCGAAACAGCCGGCGCGTCCGAACTGATGTCAACATATCACCAGCATGCCGCTGCAGCAGACCAGGCCCTGTAGCATCACCCTCACCCGCAAACAATGCCACGAGCTCGCGTGAGCCCGCAACCGATGCCTTCCCGTATGCTCGGTGAAGCGTTGTTCGCACCGTCGATGGCTTCGTACCCGTCTCCCTGGCAATTTCCGCCGGCGTTTTCCCTTTGAGCAGCAGTCGAACAAACTGCTCTTCTCGAGGCGACAGGGCAGGGGAAAACACCCCCGCATCGAATGGGTCGGACGTGCGAGGGGTATCCGAATTGTTGTCCCGTTTCTCCCTTAGCAATGTGCATACGAAGGCGGCAACAGCAATAGCGGACCCCATCGACAGTGATGCAATGACTGCGGCATCGCTTGCAAAGTATGCCACCTCGACAGCCGGAACAAGGCCAATGGGAACTGCTACAAGCACAGAACGGGCAAACACGTCGCCCTGCCCCCGACCAAAGGCGCGGGGACAGCAAAGCAGCGGGACCGCAGCCAATACGAGATAGACCAGCGGAATTAAAAGCACGAGGCCAATTGATGCGGCCGTTACAGAGGGCATCCCCCATGGCTCGGGAACGACTCTCCATGAAATTCGACAGCAAAACAGCAGGCAAGACAGGACAACTATTGTTTCTGCAAAAAGCGTGCTCTGCGATCGGCGGGTCCCCCTTTCGCCGTCCCGCGCCGCCCCCCGTATCAAAGGAGAGCCCGCCGTATCCCAAATTACATATGAGAGGAGCAACGACCCAGTGAAGCACAAGGCACACGAAACACGATGCAACAACCAGATTGGTGCAAACACGATTGGAATAGAATCTCCGCGAGCATAGAAGGCCAAGTCGACCCATTCGGGAACCACCGCAATAGCAGCAAGGAAAACACCGAAGACGCCAAGGCGACCCGGCCGTCTTATTTCTCTCCCCTTGCGGAGCGCAACACCATGACCAAACGCCGCGAGGCATGCGCCAAGGATAACGAGCCAGGTCATTGCACCTGATGCCAAGCCGATTGAAGATGAAAACCGGTGATAAGGGGTAACCGCCATTACGACGAGCGCAATGGCGAAAGCAGATGTGGCAGAACAGCGGGAAAAGAGCATATGACCTCCATAGCGTGTCATTATATCGCTCGGGCTGCTCGTTTATCTCCACGCCCACACCAGCCAGCATCAACGATTCAGGCGAACTCCAATCCGAGCCAGATCACGGTTCAGCTTTTGTCCGCAGTCCCCGCATCAAAGCGGGATGCGGTTTCCTTTTGAGCGTCGATCTGGAAACTGTATCCCGTTCTGAGTCAATATTCTGGGACGCAGTTTCCGCAGCACACCCCATTCGGAAAGCGTGTCCCAGTATTTGGCCGCAAACTGGGGCGCGCTTTCCGGATGGGTCGAGACGAAGGCCAAGCCAGACAGGCAGCCTCACATCCCGTTATCCTCGCCATCCGCCTGAGCGTGCTACACTAGCAGCATCTATGCCACCGCGAACGGCTCGGCCCCGCGCCCGCCGCTCGCAAACGAACTTTAAACGCACGAGGGTTGGCCATGCCGCTTTTCTCGCAACATACCGCCCGGTTCTCGCCGGACGTTCCCTTGGAGGGCACTAGCTCTCGCGAGCTGCTCAAGCGGTACCAGCCGCTCGAGACGCTTGCGACCGGCGGTTTTGGCTCCATCGAGATTTGCCGCGACACGCATCTGCGCCGTCGCGTGGCCATTAAGCGCATCCCCCTTATCAACGGCGCCGGCATGCCCGCCAGCGACATCATGGACGTGCTGCGCGAGGCGCATACCGCCGCCATGCTTCAACATCCCAATATCGTGCAGGTTATCGACTTTACGCACGACACCGCCTATGCCTACCTGGTCATGGAGTATGTCGACGGTATGTCGTTGGCCGAGTTTTTGCATCGCGTGGACGGCCACTCGCTCACCTTTGACGAGGCCGCGGCCATTGCCGACGCGCTGGGTCAGGCACTCACCTTTGCCCATGCAAACGGCGTGCTTCATCTGGACATAAAGCCCGCCAATGTGCTTATCGACCATTCGGGCAATGTAAAGATCACCGACTTTGGCATGGCGCGGCTGTCGTCCGCCGGCGGCTTTGGCGGATCGCGCGGCGGCACCATCGGCTACATGCCGCCCGAGCAGCTCGATATCGAGACCGGCACGGTCGACGAACGTGCCGATGTCTTTGCCCTTGCCTGCGTGATCTACGAGGGCCTGTGCGGCAGTGCCCCCTTTATGGCGGCCACGCCTGCCGACTCGCTCGACCGCATCATCGGCGGCGCCACCTATCCCAGCGAACTGATCCCTCACTTTCCCCCGGGGGCCGAGGCGGCGCTCATGAGCGCTCTCTCCCCCATGCCGCAAGACCGCCCCGATAGCATCGAGGCATTCTGCGACCGACTCCTTGCCGGCTTGGGGAGCGTGCGCGAAGGCCGTCGCAGCTTGGAGCAGATGGTAGGCGAGCTTTCGAATGACGAGTGCGCGGCAGATGATATCGAGCCATCGAGCTACGAGGATGACACCGTCGAGGTCGACCCCGCACTTGGCTGGGCGGGCACGCGCTGGGGCCGCGCACGCAATTACACCATGCGCGGCATCTCGGCGCTCTCATGCGGAGCCTTCAGCTTTTTGCTTATGCAGACAGCCGGCGTCGCGACGCTTCCCGGGCTGGTCGTGGCGGCCGTCGCCATTGGCGCGGCGGCAGGCTTGGCCCCGCAGATTGGCTCGGCCATCTCGGCCGTGGGCTTTTTGGTGCTCATGGCCAACGCCACCATGCAGGCGCAGGGCATCCTGTCGATGCTGCCGGTCGCGGTCATTTTTGCCGCTGCCATGTCCGGTTGGTGGATTGCTTGGGGACGCACCGAGGCGGCTGCGAGCGCGACGCTCACCTGCGCGCTTGCGCTGGGTTGCCTAACCGGCGACGCCCTCCTTGCCGCCGGAGCCGCCACGAGCATCGCGGCGTTTTGGCTCGGCCCGGCAAGCGCAGCGGCGGCCACGGGCATGGGCGCACTCTTTGCCCGCCTTGCCGCAGCGGCTCTCTCTGCGGGAGGCGTACTGGGGCTTAGCAATGTCGTCGCAGCGCTGGGAGACGCGCTCCTTCTCGCTGCAATCGTGCTGGTTGCAGCAATAGCCGCGGCAACATCGCTGCTGCTCAATGCTCATGCCAAGCGCGCCGAGCAGGGATCGAACCTTGCCGCCATCGTCGCAATTGCCGTCGCCGGCATCGGCTCGGCCGTATCGTTTTGTCTTGCACACCATATGGAAATTGCCAGCCTTGCGGGCCCGGTCGTCGCCAAGGCGGCGGTTACGGGAATCCTATCCTCTATAATCGTCGGGATATGCCTTTATTTGCTCGGATACCAAAGAACCTATACGGAGAGTGATCTTTCGTGAACTTCCTGAACATCTTCGAGGACCACGTGGCCGGCATCTTCGGTGCCACCCGTGCCCCGTTCTCCTTTAAGAAGCTTGCCAAGCAGGCCGCTCGCGACATGGAGGATCAGACTCTGGTGATCAGCGGCGTCAACACCGCGCCGGCGCTCTATACCATCCTGATTGCCGCCGACGACGATCCCATGCTCGCCCCGTTCTATCCCGAGCTTTCGCGCGAGGTCCGCGAGTTTGTGAAAGCGCAGGCCGAAAAGCGCCGCTACGTCTTTGTCGGCGAGCCCCTCGTTCGCTTTATGATCGACCCGCAGCTGCGCGGCGGCAAGTTCTCGGTCTTTGCCGAGAACGTCGATGCCCCCACGCTCGGTCGCCTGTACGAGGAAGAGCGCGCCTACCAAAACGGCCTGGGCCAGAACAACTCAGCCGCGAGCCGTGCCGCCAGCGCCCCGCGCGCCGGCCAGCAGCAGTTTGCCGCCCCGCAGCAACACCCCGCTGCTATGCCGCAGCAGCAGCCGGCACCTCGTGCTGCCACTCCCGACCCGCTTGCCGTGGCCGACCCCTTTGCGCCCAATATGCCCGATCCCGCCGCCGCACCCATCCCCGTGCCCCAAACCGTCTCGCGCGACGCGCTTGCCGGCATGGGCGGAGCCGCCGCGACCGGCGCCGCCGCTGGCCTTGGCGCCGCAGCCAGCATCGCCTCCAACATGGCAAGCTCTCGCGCCCCGCAGCGTCCGCTCGCCCAGCTCGTCGACGTCGTGAGCGGCGAGAGCCACGCCATCACCTCCGCACAGGTGACCATCGGTCGCGAGCGCTCGGTTTCCGACATCGCCCTGCGCGACCCCAACGTGTCGCGCCGTCATGCCCAGCTCACCTTTACCGGCTCGGACTGGTCGATCGAGGACCTCAACTCCACCAACGGCACGCTCGTCAACAACCGTCGCATCACGCGCTGCCCGCTGCGCAACGGCGACCTGCTGACGTTTGGCCTGAGCACGTTCGAATTTAGGGGATAGTCGCTTATGAACATCGATATCGTCCTGTTTGCAGGCCGCATCGTCCTGGTCGTCCTGCTTTATATCTTCCTGTTTGCCGTCATGAAGACCGGCGTGGGGCTCGTCCGCGGCCAGCGCCGCGACTCGGCCATCTGGACGATCGATGTGGACAAGGGCCCGCGCGGCATCCGCGGCATCCACGTGGATATGCTCGGCCCCGTCATCGTCGGCCGTTCGCCGTCGTCGGACATCTGCATCAACGAACCGTTTGTCTCGGCCTCGCATGCGCGTTTTTCGCTGCAGGGTCCGGCACTTATTATCGAGGACCTCAACTCGCTTAACGGCACGCTCGTCAACGGCCGCCAGCTGGTGGAACCCGCAACGCTGCGCGAGGGCGACGAAGTCCAGATTGGCGACGTGGTCATGAAGGTGAACCGTCGATGATCGACGAGGAGAACAAGTCCGCAACCATGCCAGAGACGTCGGCCGCCCCCGCGACCGCGCCGGTTCATGCCGCCCCGGCGGGCCATGCGCCCGTGGAGCCCGAGGACACTGTGTTCTCCCTGCCTCTTTCGCATGTAACGCAAGAATATCCGACGCTGACCGACGACGAGGATACCGAGGACAACGCTGACGGCGGTAACACCCCCATCGGCGTGCACGCCGCTACCGAGCAGCCCGCGGTCCCGCAAGACATGCCCGCGCCGGCTCACTTTGCCGAACCCGTCGCCACGGCGATTACCGAGAGCTCCGCGGTATTTGCGGCTCCCGAGCCCGCGGCACCGGTGTTTCCCGTAGCGCCGGCACCCGCCGCAGCACCCGAGTCCGCATCTGCACCGGAACCCGCGGCGGCGCCCGAAGCCATGCAGTCTGTAACCGAAGACGTACCCGCAGCAACGACGGAGGATGTCTCCCAATCCCACGGCACGCCCGCGCCCGCGCACTTCGCGACGCCCGAGTCTGCAGCCGTCGCCCCGCAAGACGACGAGCCTGTCGACCGTACAACCGAAGAGCCCGCCACGCCCAACGTCAACGACCCGAGCAACGATGCCGACACCGTCTCGCCCGGCGATACGGCCGAGATTGACGTTGCCGCCGTGGAGGCCAAGCTTAAGGACCCCGGCTCGACCATGAGTTTTGAGCCGCTGACCGACGAGCGCGTCGAGACTGACTCGACCTACGACGCCGGCACGACCACGCAGCTCATGTGGGGCGCCCGCTCCGATGTTGGCTGTGTGCGCCCGCATAACGAAGACTCCTATCTGGTGCAATCGCCGCTCTTTTGCGTATGCGACGGCATGGGCGGCCACGCCGCCGGTGAGGTAGCCTCCTCCATCGCCGTCGAGACCATTGCCAAGACAGCGCCGCAGGCAGCCGACGCCGCACGACTGGCGGCCGCCGTCGAAGCTGCAAACGCCGCGGTCATCGAGGCTGCGCTCAACGGGCTTGGCAAGCCTGGCATGGGCTGCACGGCAACCTGCGCCTATATCGAAAACGACATGCTCGCTATCGCCCACGTGGGCGACTCGCGCGCCTATCTGCTCCACGAGGGCACGCTCATCCGCGTGACCCGCGACCACTCCTATGTGGAGGAGCTCGTGGACGCCGGCGAGATTACGGCAGACGAGGCTCGCGTCCACCCCAACCGCTCGGTCATCACCCGCGCGCTGGGCTCGGATCCCGCAATGTATGCCGACCACTTTACCCTGCATATCGAGGAAGGCGACCGCCTGATCCTGTGCTCGGACGGTCTTTCGAGCATGATTCCCGATAGCGATATCGAAAACATCGCCACGCAGTCCTCGACCGCGCAGATTTGCGTCGACAACCTTGTTGACGCGGCACTGGTCGCCGGCGGGCACGACAACGTCACCGTGCTTGTCGTTGACCTGGTCGACGATGGCGTCATGCGCGAGGCAAAGCGCGTCCGCCGCCGCAACATCACCATTGCCACCGTACTGGGCATCGCTTTTGTGCTGGCGGCAGCCATCTGGGCCTACGCAGGCATCACCGGCTCGTACTACCTGGGCACCTACAAGGACACCGTCGCGGTCTACCGGGGCATTCCCGGCAAGCCGCTCGGCCTTAAGCTGCACTGGCTCGACAGCACGACCGCCATCAAACTGTCCGACCTGCCCGAAGACACACAAAATCGCCTTAAGGCAGGTATTCAGCAGACGAGCATCGACGACGCACAGGACACCATCTCCAAGTACCGCCATCAGATCGACGAGGAGCAGACCCGTCAGGTGATCGACGCGCAAACGATCCGCAATAACACCGACCAGGGTTCGACCTCCGAATCGGATTCCGAGAATACCGCCGAACAGTCCGCCGAGGCCGAAGCCTCCGATAAGAATTAGAAAGGGAGTGCCGCTTATGAGTCGCCGTAATACCGAACTGCTCTTACTCATCGCCTCGGCGTTCCCCGTCATCCTGCTGTATGCGATGTACGTGCTCACCGCAGGCGCCGCCATCTCGTTTGAGACACTTGCCGTTCCGATCGGTCTCTTTGCCGCCTTCGCCGCGGCGCATATCGCCGTGCGCATTCTGGCACCCGGCGCCGACCCGGCCATCCTGCCCATCGTCTTTGTTCTTTCGGGCATTGGCATCACGTTTGTGACGCGCTTGGCGCCCACGCTCGCCATCTCGCAGCTCGTCATCCTGTTTATCTCGGTGGCGTTGATGGTGGGGACGCTTGCGCTGGTCAAAAACCTCGACGTGGTCATGCGCTACAAGTACACCTTTGGCATCATCGGCATCATCTTGCTGATGCTGCCCATCTTTATCGGCACCACGATCTCGGGCTCTAAACTGTGGATTCGCATCGCCGGCTTTACCATTCAGCCCGGCGAGTTCGCCAAGGTCTTTATCGTGCTGTTCCTAGCCGGTTACCTGGCCGAGAACCGCGAACTGCTCTCTATCTCCAACCGCAAGATCTTGGGTCTTAAGATTCCGCGTCTGCGCCTGCTGCTGCCGCTGTTCGCAGTCTGGGGCGTATGCCTGCTCGTCGTTGTCTTCGAACGTGACCTGGGCTCGGCCTTGCTGTTCTACACCATCTTCTTGCTGATGCTCTACGTTGCCACGGGTCGCTTCTCGTATGTCATCATCGGCCTTGTGCTCTTGGCCGTGGGGGCCGTGGGCGCTTACAAGTTCCTGTCGCACGTCCAGGTTCGTTTCCAGATCTGGGCCGATCCCTTTAAGGATGCACAGGGCCAGGGCTACCAGATTGTCCAGTCCCTCTTCTCGCTGGCCGACGGCGGCCTTGTTGGCGTCGGCATTGGCAACGGCATGGCCAACAACATCCCCGTCGTCGAGTCCGACTTTATCTTCTCGGCTATCGGCGAGGAGATGGGCCTTTTGGGCGGTGGCGCCGTTCTTATCCTGTTTATGCTCTTTGCCGTACGTGGCCTGACCACGGCAGCCCGTGCCAAGTCCGACCTTGCCGCCTTTAGCGCCACCGGTCTTACGGCCGCTATCAGCTTCCAAGCGTTCTTGATCGTTGGCGGCGTTACCCGCCTGATCCCGCTGACCGGCGTCACCCTGCCCTTTATGAGCCAGGGTGGCTCCTCGCTGCTGGCAAGCTTTATCATCGTCGCGCTGCTGCTGCGCGCCGGTGACGAGGCAACCGGTCGCGAGGCCGAGCTCACCGGCACCGGCACCATGGCCGCCATCACCGACGACCAGGTCGCCTCGGCGTCCTCCCCGGCCGGCACGCGCTTCGCCACTTCGTCTTCGTATGCCCGCGGCAGCCACTCCGCCGGCTCGCGCATGCGTCGTCGCCTGCTCGACACGCCCGAATCCGGTGTGCTCGGCCGCGTGGCGCTCGCCAATCGACTGACCCGCGCCGTGCTCGCCTTTACGGCACTATTCGCCATCCTTATCGGCAACCTCACCTATGTCCAGGTCATCAAGGCCAAGGACTATCAGGACATGCCGACCAACAACCACACCATCGCCCGCTCCAAGTACATCCAGCGCGGCTCCATCATCACGTCCGACGGCGTGACGCTGGCCGAGTCGCTGCAACAGGATGACGGCACTTACGCCCGCTCCTACCCCAACGGCAACCTGGCCGCCCATGTGGTTGGCTATGTGAGCCAGCAGTACGGCACCGCCGGTATCGAGAGCGTGATGAACGACACGCTCACCGGTTCCAAGGATTACTCCAGCTGGAACAATGCCATCGCGTCGCTCGCGGGCCAAAACCAGCCGGGCAACACCGCCAAACTCACCATCGACTCCCGCATCCAGACGGCTGCCGAACAGGCTCTCAAGGGCTTTAAGGGCGCCGTTGTGGTCATGGACCCGCGCACTGGCGCGGTGCTCGCATGTGCCAGCTCGCCCACCTACGACAACACCAACATCGACGCCCTGCTGCAATCGGGTGGCGGTGAGGACGGCTCCATGTACGACCGCGCCATGGACGCCCTCTATACTCCGGGCTCCACGTTTAAGGTCGTCACGCTTTCGGCGGCGCTCGAGTCCGGTGCAGCGACGCTCGACACCACCTATAGCGCTCCGGCCGAGATGGAGATCGGCGGCGCTGCCGTCACCAATGCCGACGACATCGGCTACGGCACCATCTCGCTCCGCCGCGCGTTTGCCGTGTCGTCCAACGTCGCCTACGGCCAGCTGGCCCGCGACCTCGGCGCCGAGACGCTCGTCAACCAGGCGAACGCCTTTGGGTTTGGCCAGTCGCTCGGCCAAGACTTCTCCACCACGCCCTCCATCATGCCCGACCCGTCGGTGATGACGGAATGGGAGCTCGCCTGGGCGGGCGCCGGGCAGCCCGTCGGCATGGACCACACGCCGGGTCCGCAGACCACCGTCATGCAGAACACCGTTATCGCGGCGGCCATCGCCAACAGCGGCGTCGTCATGGACCCGTTTTTCGTTGCCCAGGTGCTCGCCCCAGACGGAACCGTGGTCAAGACCACGCAGTCCCGCTCACTGGGCCAGGCCGTCAGCGCCACCACGGCCGAACAGGTCAAACAGGCCATGCTCGACGTCGTTCAATCCGGCACCGGCACCGATGCCCAGATCCCGGGCGTCAAGGTCGCCGGCAAGACCGGTTCGGCCGAGACTGGCGGCACCAACGTCAACTCGATGTTCGTCGGCTTCGCACCTTACGATTCACCCACGGTCGCCATTTCGGTGGCCTTGGAGGATTACGACCAACACGACGTCGAGGCGGCCAAGATCGCCGGCATCGTCCTGACTGCGGCGCTTGCCGCCCAGGGAGCGTGACGCCCGTGATCGAATCGGACACCCGAGGCGCGCCGCGACCGAAGAGTTAGCGGCAACGCGCCACATGGCCCCAGCGGCCACATCGTAGGTACTACACACATCGTTGAGCGAATAGTTATGTTAGGAGCAGGAATGGAACAGAGGGTCCTCAGGGGAAGATACCTCCTCAAGGATAAGGTGGGGACAGGCGGCATGGCGACCGTCTATCGTGCACAGGACCAGGTCCTCAACCGCACGGTAGCCGTCAAGATCATGCTGCCGCAGTATGCTGGCGACGCAACCTTCGCCGCACGCTTTAAGCAGGAGGCCCAGGCAGCAGCCGGTCTCTCCTCCCCCTATATCGTGGGCGTCTACGATTGGGGCAAGGACGGCGACACCTATTACATCGTCATGGAGTACCTGCGCGGCACCGACCTTAAGAGCGGTATCAAGAGCCACGGCGCCCTCGACCCCAAGAAGGTCGCCCAGATCGGCTCGCAGATTAGCTCTGCACTCTCGGTCGCCCACAAGCACGAGATCATCCACCGCGACATCAAGCCGCAGAACATCATGGTGCTGCCCGACGGCAACATCAAGGTCATGGACTTTGGCATCGCGCGCGCCAAGAACAGCCACCTCACGCAAGACAACAACGTGCTGGGAACCGCCCACTACGTCAGCCCCGAGCAGACCCGCGGTCAGGACCTCGGCCCCACCTCGGATATCTACTCGCTGGGCGTCGTGATGTACGAGTGCGCCACCGGCCGCGTTCCCTTTGACGGTGACGACGCTATCTCGGTCGCACTCAAGCAGGTCAACGAGCTGCCTGTTCCGCCGAGCCAGATCAACTCCGGTGTCGACGCCGACCTTGAGCGCATCATCCTCAAGTGCATGGAGAAGGACCCGGCAAACCGCTTCCAAACCGCCGACGAGCTGCGTCAGGTGCTCAACAGCTACCTGTCGGGCCATACCGTCAACATCTCGGAGCCCACGCGCATCATCGGCGCCCCCGGTGAACTGGGCGCCACCAAGACTCGCGAACTTTCCGATCAGACGCGCGCCATGGTGCGTCCCGTCTCGGGCGTGAGCGGCCAGAATACCGCCCGCAGCTCGGTTTCGGGCTCCACCGGCTCCTACGAGGTCGAAAAGCCCAAATCCAACAAGAACAAGATCATCGCCGCCGTGGTGGCAGCCGTTGCCGTCATCGGCATCGTGGTGGCCTTTGCCACAGGGCTCTTTGGCGGCGAGCAGGTCACCGTGCCCGACGTGCTGGGCAAGGATCAGCAGACTGCCGTCGAGCTGATCAAGGAAGCCGGCCTTGAGGTCGGAACTGTCGACCAGAGCTACAACGACGATGTCGACGAGGGCAAGGTCGCCGAGCAGACGCCCAACGGCAACACCAAGAAGGCCAAGGGCACCAAGGTGAACCTGGTAATCTCCAAGGGCCCCAAGCCCTCCGAGAAGGTTGAGGTTCCCCAGCTTGTCGGCCTGACCAAGGACCAGGCCGAAGCCGCGCTGGCAAGCGTTGGCCTGAAGGGCAGCGCCTCCGAGGAGGCCAACGAGGCCGATGAGGGCCAGGTCTTTGATCAGGGCACCGAAGCCGGTAAGGAAGTCGAGAAGGGCACGACCATCTCGTACAAGGTCTCGAGCGGCCCGGATACCACGTCCGTCCCCGACCTGACCGACATGACCGAGGCCCAGGCGCGCAACGCCCTCGATATGGCAGGCTTTGGCGTCGACGTGAGCTACCAGGAGAACGACTCGGTTACCGAGGGCACCGTGATTAGCTGGAACCCCAGCGGCAAGCAGAAGCCCGGTGCGACGATCACGGTCTTCATTGCCAAGAAGTCCGGCAAGGCCACCGTCCCGAGCAACCTGTACGGCAAGAGCATCTCCGCCGCCGTTACTGCGCTCAACAACGCCGGTTTCTATAACATTGGTTTCTGTGACCAGAACGGCAACCCCGTGAGCGGCAATGAGAACGCCACCGTTACGGGCGTATCCCCCACCGGCAAGCAGTCCACCGACAGCACGATCACGCTGACGGTCGCGATTTCGGGTTCGAGCTCTGGCTCGGGCACGAGCACGGGCGACGATTCCAGTACGACTAACTAGTCGCCACCCCACCGCTCATCGCGGCTCTCGCCGCAAACACATTCGCTCAGAAGCGCCCGCTTGCTCCCCCGGCAAGCGGGCGCTTTGCTTTTGATGCGACCCGCTAGCATGGAAAGGCGCAGCTCTAACACCAAAAGAGCCCGGCACCGTGGTGGTACCGGGCTCGATATTCCTCTGGTGCCCCCGGGCGGATTCGAAAACTCCCCCCGCGGGGAAATTGGCGACGCGGGTGTCGACGGTCCGAATCCGCCGGCGGTCCCCACAAACCAGAAACGGCGCCGCTATCGCGACGCCGTCATATTCTCTGGTGCCCCCGGGCGGATTCGAACCGTCGACACCCGCTTTAGGAGAGCGGTGCT
>DXMJ01000033.1 GCA_019414265.1 Collinsella sp.
CCCAGACCATCAACAGGCACCAACCAAACATCCGTCAAACCTCTTGTCGGACATATTTGGTGCAAAGTAACCTGACCCCATTGCACCGCCCCATAACACCAACAATGGCAGCGCCGCAGGTGGAGCAAAAGTCAGCGAAAGCCCGCCAGAGCGAGCAAGGTGACGTGAAAGAGGAGGGCATAGGCCTTTTGGCCATGCCCGACGATTGAACGTCAGATTGCCGCTCTGGCGGGCTTGCAGCGTCGAGTGGTTCCGGCGTTTGGTAAAACGCCGGAACACAAGAGCGCCCCCTCCCGCGCACGGAACGGGAGGGGGCTAAAGGTAGGAGTCTACCGGTGGGTTGACCCCACCGGACAGACGATGACCAGGTGATCCTTTACAGGATCGTCAAGGTTTCCGTGGGGTACCCGTTGGGTACTTAGAGCAACACGCAGGCGACGGTCAGGATGATGGCGCAGACGACGGAGAGCGCGACGATGAGCTTAAGGGCAAACTTGAGCCAGGTCGTCCACTCGATCTTGGCCAGGGCGAGACCGCCCATGATGGCGCCGGAGGTCGGGGTGAACAGGTTCACGACACCGATGGCGGCGGAGAAGATCATGACCATGACCTCGGGCGAGAAGCCGAGCTTAACAGCCAGCGGTCCCATGATGGGCATGGAGACGGTGGCCATACCGGAGGTCGAGGGGATCAGGAAGGACAGGCCGAAGTAGACCAGGAAGCTCATGGGAGCGAAGATCACACCGGACAGGCCAGCCAGGGCATTGGCGGCAGCGTCGAGGACGTAGACGTCGAGGCCGGTGTTAGCCATGAGGACGGAGATACCACGAGCGAGGGCGATGACGAGAACAACGGACATCATGTCGGCAGCGCCGGTGATGAAGGTGTTGACGATCTGCTTCTCGGACAGGCCACCGATGATACCGATCAGGACAGCCATGAGGAAGAACCAGGTGGAAGCCTCGTCGAAGTACCACTGGCCAATGGGCAGGCCGGTGATCAGGGCAGACCAGCCCTGGACGACGGCGTTACCGTCGGCATCGTAGACAGCGCCAGCGTCAAAGAAGTTGGCGACGCCCTCGTTGAGGTCGGCCAGCGGGATGAAGCCGACGATCATGACGACGAAGGTGAAGGCAAAGGCGATCAGAACACCCTTCTGACGACCGGTGAGCTTGACCTCATTGTGAACCTCGGAAGCAGCCTTGCCGTGAGCCTCTTCGGCGTCCTTGAGCTCCTGCATCGACAGGATGGTGGAACCCTTGTCAGCCTTGACCTTCTTGGCATAGCTCATGACGAAGAAGATGGACATAGCAGTGGTAACAATCCACAGGACGGCACCGAGGCCGATGATGATGGACTGGTTGACCTCAATGCCAACGCCGGTCAGAGCGTCGACGGCAGCGCCGACGGCGAACGGGTTAACCGTGGAGCCCAGGCAGCCGCAGCCAGCGCCGAGCAGGACGGTGGCGGCACCGACCATCGGGTCGAAGCCAGCGGCCATCATGGTAGCGGCAAGCAAGGCGTAGAAGGGAACGGTCTCCTCGCACATACCATAGGTGGTACCACCGAGGGAGAAGATGAGCATCAGCACGGGAATGAGCATGATCTCATTACCCTTAAGCTTCTGCACCAGGACGGCGATGCCGTTGTCCAGGGCGCCGGTCTCGGTCATCATGCCGAGGAAGCCGCCCAGGATCATAACGAAGAGGCAGACGGGCAGAGCGTCAGCGAAGCCCTTAATCGGGGCGGTGCAGAAATCGCTCAGACGGGCGGCAGTAACCGCGCCACCGGACGTGCCGGAGACGATAACGGTAATCACTGCGACAATTGCCAGCAGAGCAAGAAGAATGGTGAACGATGAAGGCATACCGCGCTTTTTCTTAGCGGTCTCAGTCATAGTTCTCATCCCCCCTTCATAAATCATTTACTGATCTCGCCCGAAGCGGCTCTTCCGTGCCGTGCCTGCCGCCTGGTGCGAGATATTTACCAGACAAAGCCGCTCGGGGTGTGCAGCAAGACACCCCGAGCGAGATGCTAGATGCTCTTACTTGAGCGTGGCGTACATGACAGCCTTGATGGTGTGCATGCGGTTCTCGGCCTCGTCGAAGACCTTGGAAGCGGGGCTCTCGAAGACCTCGTCGGTGACCTCCTGCTCGGTGATGCCGAACTGCTCGCACTTCTCGGCGCCAATGGTGGTGTTGGTGTCGTGGAAGCTGGGCAGGCAGTGCAGGAAGATGGCGCCCGGGTTGGCCATAGCCATGACCTCGGAGGTAACACGATACGGGGTGAGCTGAGCGATACGCTCGGCCCAGACCTCGTCGGGCTCGCCCATGGAGACCCACACGTCGGTGTAGATAACGTCGGCACCGGTGACGCCGTCCTTGACGTCGGTGGTCAGCTTGATGGTGCAACCGTTGGCCTCGGCGATGGGCTTGCAGGCCTCGATGACGTCGTCGGCGGGCATGCACTCCTCGGGGCCGCAGGCCACGAAGTTCATGCCGAGCTTGGAGCAGACGACCATGAGGGAGCGAGCGACGTTGTTCTTGCAGTCGCCCATGAAGACGAGGGTCTTGCCCTTGATGTCGTAGTTGAAGTTCTCCTGGACGGTCAGGATATCGGCGAGCATCTGGGTGGGATGCCACTCAGTGGTCAGGCCATTCCACACGGGCACGCCGGACTTAGCAGCGAGCTCCTCGACGTCGTCCTGGGCAAAGCCACGGAACTCGATGCCGTCATACATGCGGCCGAGAACGCGGGCGGTGTCCTCGATGGACTCCTTCTTGCCCATCTGCGACGAACCGGGATCGAGATAGGTCACGCCCATGCCCAGGTCCATGCCGCCGACCTCGAAGGCGCAGCGGGTACGAGTGGAGGTCTTCTGGAAGAGCAGAACGATGTTCTTGCCCTCGAGATAGCGATGCGGAACGCCAGCGCGCTTCATATCCTTGAAGTTCTTGGAGAGCTTGAGCAGGTACTCGATCTCCTCGGTGGTGAGGTCGAGAAGCTTGAGGAAGCTACGGCCGGAGAGGTTAACACCCATGGTTCGATTCCTTTCGAAGAAATGAATTACGTAAGTATCAGTGTTGCCCGTTTAACGGGCGAAGCCGGTGCGGTTGTAGGGGGACCGCACCGGAAACGGAAAGACTTAGAGGTCCTCGCGCCAGAAGGGCATGCTCATGCAGCGCGGGCCGCCGCGGCCGCGGGAGAGCTCGGCGGAGGGCACGACGAGAAGGTCCAGGCCCTCCTTGTACAGCACGTCGTTGGTGACGGTGTTGCGGGCGTAGACGCAGATCTTGCCGGGCTCGACGCACAGGGTGTTGGAGCCGTCGTTCCACTGCTCGCGGGAGGCCGCGATCGGGTCGCCGCCGCCGCAGGGGATCAGCTTGACCTGGTCGACGCCGGTGGCGTCCTCCAGGACGTGCTCGAGGGTGTCCTCGATCAGGCGGATGTTCACGTCGCCCGGGTTCTTGCCGGCGGTCAGCTCGTAGACGCGCAGGGTGCCCATGATGGCGGGGTGGATCGTGAACTTATCGACGTCGATCTGGGTGAAGACCGTGTCGAGGTGCATGAAGGCGCGCGAGACCGGGATATCGAAGGCCAGGATGCGCTCGACCTTGGAGTCGGAGTTCCAGAAGATGTTCTGGGCCATGACGTCGATCGCGGCGGCCTGGGTGCGCTGGGAGATGCCGACGGCGAGGGTCTTCTCGTTGATGTTCAGCACGTCGCCGCCCTCGGTGTGGAACTGGCAGTCGCGGCGGAAGTACAGCGAGACGTCCTTGTAGTCGGGGTGGTACTTGAAGATGTACTTGCCGTACAGGGTCTCGCGGTTGCGGGTGACCGAGTACATGCGGTTGAGGTTGACGCCCTCGCCGATGACCGCGAACGGGTCGCGGGTGAAGTAGAGGTTGGGCATCGGGTCGATGATCAGGTCGGACTCGGACTCGGAGTTGACCAGGGAGTCGAGGGTCGTGGACGCCGTGAGGGGCATGTCGATCTCGGACTTGGTCATGCCGGCCATGGTCTTCTTGACGAACTCGAGGTTGTCCTCGATGGAGTCCAGCTTCTCGCGGACGATCTGCGGCATGTGCTGGCCGCGGATGCCGGCCTCGGCGATGTACTGGTCGGTGAACTCGGCGCGGGCGCCGGGGACCTGGTCGAACACCTCGGCGACGAGGTTCTCGAGATAGAGGACCTCCACGCCCTGGTCCCTCAGGATCTGGGCGAAGGTGTCGTGCTCCTGCTGCGCGACCTCCAGGAACGGGACGTCGTCGAACAGGAGTCGCTCGAGCTCGTCGGGCGGCAGGTTGAGGAGCTCGTCGCCGGGACGGTGCAGGCAGACCTTCCTGAGCTTGCCGATCTCGGAAGGCACGTGCAGACCTTTCGTCATGGCCTCCTACCTTTCTTTCGGGCCCTTGTCAGAGCCGATTCGTTAGCGCCCCTCCGTGTGAGGCGTTATTGCTGACGACATATTTATATCCAAAATCAGCTCATACTTCCACCTTGCCCCCGAACGGTTTTTTATAGGGGGTGAACGGCATACACATATACTTCACGCATGGCACACTTCATCTTAATAAAGCGTATTTACGTGCTTAAACGCGTTTTAATCCTAAAATCAAATGGAACTAAACTTTGTTAAACCATCCTCAAATTGCATATTTCCAATAAAGCTATGAATAGAATTAGCGGTTCACACCGCGTCTCAACCATTTTCATTTTTATTCAGAAAAAAGTTTGTCCTATTCATTTCTGATAAATAAATTACCGTTTACCAGACGCTTGATACCGTTCACCGGAAACTCAGTATAAGGCCCAGCGGATACCGCCTCGCTTTACGGCCCCATTTGTAACAACTTGACTTCTCGGTATAGAAAAACGGACCCGCTTCCCCTAGGGAAACGGGTCCGTTTTCGATTATCTTCGGCTAATTTGGATAAGGCCCCCGAAGACCATCGGAATCCTAGCGATCGAACTCCGCCAGTGCCTCGCCCAAAAGCCTCAGGCCCTCGCGCAGAACGTCCTCGCTCGCGCAGTAGCCCAGGCGTGCGCCGCAGGGAAGCTCAAAACGGCTACCGGGGACCAGCAGCACTCCCCTCTCGGACAGCAGGCGCCTGCAGAACTCCTCGTCATCCTCGGGAATATCCAGCTGGATAAACGAGGTGGACACGCCCTGCGGGGCCGTCCAGGAAACGCGATGCTGCGTATCGATCCAAGCCTGCGCGATATCGCGGTTGCCAAACACGATCTTGCGATTGCGCTCGAGAATCTTATCCTTGTGCTCAAGCACATAGGTCGCCAGAGCATCGTTGAACACGCCGCCGCAGATCATGGTGTAATCGCGATAGGTACGGATGCGGTTGGACACCTCTTCGTCTGCCACGACCCAGCCCACGCGGGCCGCAGGTGTCGAATAGGTCTTCGACAACGAGTTGGTGACAATGGCCCTCTCGTACACGTCGACCATCGACATAAAGGACTCAGTGTTTTCGAGCGGCAGATATACCTCGTCGCACAGCACGTAGGCGCCCACCGAGCGGGCGATCTCGGCAATCTGGCCGAGCATATCGGCATCGAGCACCGTACCGATGGGGTTAGATGCGTTGTTTATGCAGATAAGCTTGGTGTTGGGACGCACCAAGCGCTTGAGTTCCTCGATATCGGGCTTCCAGCCGAGTTCCTCGCGAAGCTCCCAATACTCGACCTCGGCGCCCAGCGTGCGCGGAATCTCGTAGAGCGGCGCGTAGGTGGGCCACTCGGCGATAACATGGTCGCCGGGCTCGACCACAGCCATGATGGCGTTGAGGTTAGCGCCCGTGCAGCCATTGGTCTGCAGAATGTGATCGGGATTGACCTCGCGACGATACAGCTTGGCAACCTCGGCCTTAAACTCCGGCGAGCCCTCGATCCAGCCGTAGTTCATCTTCTCGCGGTCCAGGCGCTCGTAGAACGTGGCGCCGTCCTGTTCATCGAGCGCGCGCAGCTCGCCCATGGTGAGCGACGAGATCGTCGACTGGGCGATGTCCCACGTGGCGCTCTTCTCCCAAACGTTGAGCCATTCCTCAACGCCAATCGTCTTGATGTCCATGGCCAAGCTCCTTACAAAAGCAGTCATCCAATCGTGTTGACGTTCCTCATACAAGATTGGGGCGGTGCGAAAACCCGCACCGCCCCAATGGGAGACATCTAATGGCAGCTAGATGTATGTATTATGACCTGTACGGGTCCTTGAAGACCTTAGAGGTCCTCGCGCCAGAAGGGCATGCTCATGCAGCGCGGGCCGCCGCGGCCGCGGGAGAGCTCGGCGGAGGGCACGACGAGAAGGTCCAGGCCCTCCTTGTACAGCACGTCGTTGGTGACGGTGTTGCGGGCGTAGACGCAGATCTTGCCGGGCTCGACGCACAGGGTGTTGGAGCCGTCGTTCCACTGCTCGCGGGAGGCCGCGATCGGGTCGCCGCCGCCGCAGGGGATCAGCTTGACCTGGTCGACGCCGGTGGCGTCCTCCAGGACGTGCTCGAGGGTGTCCTCGATCAGGCGGATGTTCACGTCGCCCGGGTTCTTGCCGGCGGTCAGCTCGTAGACGCGCAGGGTGCCCATGATGGCGGGGTGGATCGTGAACTTATCGACGTCGATCTGGGTGAAGACCGTGTCGAGGTGCATGAAGGCGCGCGAGACCGGGATATCGAAGGCCAGGATGCGCTCGACCTTGGAGTCGGAGTTCCAGAAGATGTTCTGGGCCATGACGTCGATCGCGGCGGCCTGGGTGCGCTGGGAGATGCCGACGGCGAGGGTCTTCTCGTTGATGTTCAGCACGTCGCCGCCCTCGGTGTGGAACTGGCAGTCGCGGCGGAAGTACAGCGAGACGTCCTTGTAGTCGGGGTGGTACTTGAAGATGTACTTGCCGTACAGGGTCTCGCGGTTGCGGGTGACCGAGTACATGCGGTTGAGGTTGACGCCCTCGCCGATGACCGCGAACGGGTCGCGGGTGAAGTAGAGGTTGGGCATCGGGTCGATGATCAGGTCGGACTCGGACTCGGAGTTGACCAGGGAGTCGAGGGTCGTGGACGCCGTGAGGGGCATGTCGATCTCGGACTTGGTCATGCCGGCCATGGTCTTCTTGACGAACTCGAGGTTGTCCTCGATGGAGTCCAGCTTCTCGCGGACGATCTGCGGCATGTGCTGGCCGCGGATGCCGGCCTCGGCGATGTACTGGTCGGTGAACTCGGCGCGGGCGCCGGGGACCTGGTCGAACACCTCGGCGACGAGGTTCTCGAGATAGAGGACCTCCACGCCCTGGTCCCTCAGGATCTGGGCGAAGGTGTCGTGCTCCTGCTGCGCGACCTCCAGGAACGGGACGTCGTCGAACAGGAGTCGCTCGAGCTCGTCGGGCGGCAGGTTGAGGAGCTCGTCGCCGGGACGGTGCAGGCAGACCTTCCTGAGCTTGCCGATCTCGGAAGGCACGTGCAGACCTTTCGTCATGGCCTCCTACCTTTCTTTCGGGCCTTTCGGCCGAATCTCTCAGCGCCCTTCCATAGCGGACGCTGCTTGCTGACAGCTCTAGTTATATCCAAATTTCACCCGCAATTCCACCTCGCCCCCGAACGGTCAACAAAGTGCGATGAACGGTATATCGCACGAGATTCCCCCATAATGTACTTCGGCGTTCTAAAGTAACTTTTCTAAGGTAAACGCTCTTTTTTCCTAAAAACTATTTGCAATTGCATCTCTAAACTTTTGATTCAGAATTGCATAGCTAAATCGGTTTTATGTATATAAATGATGTTTGTTTACGTTTCCGCCTGCATTCAATGATATTCAGCTATCCATCATTCTTATTCACACTTACGTACCAGTTGAGTGAGGATATAGACCGCTTGCAGACGAGCAGGACGTCAGTCCTATGACTTGTCAGCGTAAGAAGTAGGTAAAGATACCGTTCACGCGATACGTCCGTGCCAGCGGTCGACTAAATTGAGACAATAGTGATTAGTGTTAGGCTACCGTCCCTTGTGGGGACTGAACGGACAGATGCATATGCCGAGCAAAATCGAAAAGAAGCAAGCCGCCGCAAAGCTGCGCAAACCGCCGCGCGACTTCTCGTACACGCAAAACCGAGAGCTCAGCTGGCTACGCTTTGACAACCGCGTGCTCGACGAAGCCTTCGACGAAACCGTTCCGTTATTCGAGCGACTAAAGTTCGTCTCGATCTTCGAGTCCAACCTCGACGAGTTCCTTATGGTGCGCGTGGGCGGCCTGTCCGATCTGGCGGAGCTCAAAAAACAACCTGTCGACAACAAGAGCAATATGACCGCCTCCGAACAGGTCGATGCTGTCATGGCCGAAATGCCCGGGCTCCTTACCCGTTGGGAGTCCATCTTTAAGAGCATCGAGGGCAAGCTCGACACCTTGGGCGTTCACCGCGCCCGCATCGATTCGCTTACGCCCGAGGAGCGCACCTTTGTAACCCGCTACTTCCAGGCCTACGTGTCACCGGTCATCTCGCCGCTGGTCATCGATCCTCGCCACCCCTTCCCCAACCTGCGCAATGGCGCGCTCTATCTGGCCTGTGGTCTGGACGGTGCCACCGACGAGGAGAGCCTGCTGGGCCTTATCGAGATTCCCGCCTCGATGAACCGCGTGGTCGAGATCCCCTCGCCCACCGGCACCTACTCCTACATCTTGCTCGAGGACGTCATCCTCGCCTGCCTGGACAGCTGCTTTGGCTCCTATAAGCCGCTGGATCGTGCGCTGATCCGCGTCACCCGCAACGCTGACATCGATCCGGACGGCGAGGGCGTCGAGGAGGAAGAGGACTACCGCCAGCACATGAAGCGCATTCTCAAGAAGCGCCTGCGCCTGCAGCCGGTAGTGCTCGCGGTCTCGGGATCGCTCGAGAAGGCGACGCTCAAGACTATCCGCAAGGCGCTCGAGCTTTCGCGTCGCTCGGTCTTTACCTGCGATATCCCGCTCAACCTGGGCTACGTCTTTGGCATTGAGGGCAAGATTCCCGAGCACCTGCGCAACGAGCTGCTCTTTACGCCGTTTAAGCCGCAGCCCAATCCCACCATCGACATGACCCGCTCCATCCGCGAGCAGGTGCTGCAGCACGACAAGCTGCTCTTCTACCCTTACGAGGCCATGAACCCGTTCTTGGACCTGGTGCACGAAGCAGCCTACGACCCCGAGTGCATCTCGTTGCGCATCACGCTCTACCGCGTGGCCAAGCAGAGCCGCCTATGCGAGTCGCTGATCGATGCTGCCGAGAACGGCAAAGAGGTCACGGTGCTCATGGAGCTCCGCGCACGCTTTGACGAGCAGAACAACATCGAGTGGGCCGAGCGCCTGGAAGAGGCCGGCTGCACCGTCATCTATGGTTCCGAGGGCTTTAAATGCCACTCAAAGATCTGCCAGCTCACCTATCGCGAGGGCATGGCGCTAACGCGCCTCACACTTTTGGGCACCGGCAACTTTAACGAGAAGACGGCCAAACTCTACAGCGACTTTATGCTCATGACAGCCCATCCCGGCATCGGCGAGGACGCCAACCTGTTCTTCCGCAACCTGTCGCTGGGCAACCTGCGCGGCGACTACCGCTTCCTGGGTGTGGCGCCCGTCGGACTGAAACCGCTCATCATGCGCGGGCTTGACCGCGAGATCCAGCGCGCCCTTGCCGGCGAGCCCGCCCGCGTGTTCTTTAAGCTCAACTCGCTGACCGACCGCGAGGTTATCGACAAGATCGCCGAGGCATCGTGTGCCGGCGTGCGCGTAGACATGATCATCCGAGGCATCTCGTGCCTCAAGCCCGGTGTTCCGGGCAAGACCGAGAACGTGCATGTCCGCTCCATCGTCGGACGCTTTTTGGAGCACGCGCGCGTCTATGCTTTCGGCGTGGACTCGGACATGATTTACCTGAGCTCGGCAGACATGATGACGCGCAACACCGAGCACCGCGTGGAGATTGCCTTCCCCGTGCTCGACCCCACCTGCCGCGCCCTGGTGCACGAGTACATGGGCATGCAGCTGCGCGACAACGTGAAGGCCCGCAGCCTCACGAGCGACGGCACCTGGGTCCCCGTGGAGCGTGCAGAGGGTGAGAAACCCTTCAACTCACAGGAAGCCCTGCTGGAGCGCGCCTATCGCAACGCCGAGGCCGCGCCCGAGCCCGTCATTGAGGCGGAACCTGCCTCCGAGGCCGAGCCGCAGCCAGTAGCACCCAAGGTCCAAGAGGTCCAGGCGACCGTCATTGAGCCCGAGCCTGCACCTGCACCTCAGCCCGATCCGCAGGTCACCAAGCCCGCACCCGAGACGAGCGCCCGTCGCGATAAGCCCGCTGGCAAGACCAAGGCCATCGAGCGCCATCGCCCCGGCCGCGTGCGCATGGGCCTGGGTCTGATCGGCCTGGGTCTTAAGACGCTCATTACCGGCAAGACGAAATAGTCGTTTGTAGAAGCAGTTTGTAGAAGCGCCCCGCATTTGAGGAAAGCCTCGGATGCGGGGCGCTTTTCCCTGCTACCATGGTGCGAACAACAACGCGAATGACAGGCAGGAATATGAAGCTCACTATAGAATCGATGACCTACGGCGCCGACGGGCTGGCGCACGCCGACAACGGCAAGGCCGTCTTTGTGCAGGGTGCCGTGGCAGGCGACACCGTCGAGGCCGAGGTCGTACAGGACGGCAAGTCATTCATGCGCGCCCGCACCACCGAGATTCTGGAGCCAAGCCCCAATCGCATTCAGCCTCCCTGCCCCTTCGTGGGCATCTGCGGCGGCTGCTCGTGGGGCAATCTCTCACGCACGGCACAGCTCGCCGCCAAGGAGCAAAACCTGCGCTCCACGCTCGAGCGCATCGGCAAGTTCGCTCCTGAGCAGGTCGATGAGTTGGTACAGCCCATCTGCCACACCAAGGACGACTGGGGCTACCGCAATAAAATCGAGCTCGAACCGACCGTCGTCAACGGTCGCGTGCGCCTTGGCATGCACGGTGTCGACCCCAGCAAAATCGTGACCGTCGATATGTGTCCGCTGTTCGATAAGCGCTTCCCGAAGGCACTCAAATCGGTCGTCGGCGCACTCAACTATCTAAGCGGCAGCCATGACTTGGGGCTCGAACGCGTGGGCATTCGCGCATCGCGCCGCACCAAGGCACTCGAGGTCGCACTCTGGACGCCCACAGGCTCTTTTCCGCGCTCGCAGGTCTCCCGCGTGCTGGCGGACGCCGCTCATCCTACGAGCATCGTACGCGTGATGAGCAAGGGCGAAAAGAAGGCCCGCCGTGTCTCCAAGGTCGAAATGCTCGCCGGAGAGGGCTCATGGACCGAGAATATCGCCGAGGATCAGATGCGCTTGTCTGCCCCGTCTTTTTTCCAGGTCAACACCAAGGGTGCCGAGATTTTGATCGATCTTGTCATGGAAGCGCTCGACCCGCAGGAAGACGAGCTTGCCGTGGACCTGTACTGCGGTGCCGGCACCTTTACCCTGCCGCTCGCCCGCCGCTGCGACTTTGTCGCTGCCGTCGAGGCCTACGGCCCCGCCGTGCGCGATCTACGCCGTAACCTGGAAATCAACAAGCTTGATAACGTCGACGTCATTGGCGGAGACGCGGTGCGCGAGTTCCCCGACCAGGATGCCGACATCTTGGTGGTCGACCCGCCGCGCGCAGGCCTCGCCCCCGAGGCGATCGGCCTTATCGCCAGCACGAGTGCCCGCGATGTCGCCTACGTGAGCTGCGACCCGGCCACCCTGGCGCGCGATCTCAAACGCTTTGTCGAAGAAGGCACCTTCTCCCCCGTAAAGATCACGCCAGTCGACCTGTTCCCACAAACCTTCCACTGCGAGACCGTCGTCCACCTTAGGCGCAACTAGACTGTTTGCCCAAGGCCACGCCCGATGATTTTTCTGGGACGGGGATTAAATAATCAATTTGTACCAAATGATTATTTAATCCCCGTCCCTTTTTAAACATTGGGAAATCGAGCGTGGCAAGCGGAGGTCTTCGGGGTATAAGACGGCTAATTGTATGCCGCCTATGAAAGGAACCCTCATGCCCAGCGTTGCCGTTCTCGCCGCCGATGGCTTTGAAACTATTGAATGCTTGACCATGGTCGATGTCATGCGTCGCGGCGGCGTGCGTGCCACGCTCGTCTCGATCATGCCCACGCGCGAGGTCGTGAGCTCGCTGCAGATCCCCGTGACCTGCGATGCGCTCTTTGATGAGATCAACTTTGACGAGTACGACTGCGTCGTGCTGCCCGGCGGCCTGCCCGGTGCCACCAACCTGCGCGCAGATCAGCGCGTCTGCGACGTGGTCTGCGAGTTCGCCGCAACCAAGCACGTCGCCGCCATCTGCGCCGCCCCGTTTATCCTGGGCGAGCTCGACCTGCTCGAGGGGCGCCATGCCACGTGCTTCCCTGGCTTTGAGAAAAGCTTCCCCGAAGGCGCCTATACCGGCGAGAAGGTCACGCAAGACGGCAACATCATCACTGCCAGCGGCATGGCACAGTCCCTCCCCTTTGCATTGGAGCTGCTGCGCACGCTCGCCGGCGACAAGGCCGTCGAGAAGGTCGCCGAGGGCATCCAACTATGATTTTGGCTTCGCAATCGCCGCGCCGCATAGAGCTGATGCGCGAGGCAGGCTACAACATTCGCGTGATTCCCGCGGATATCGACGAAACGCCCTTTGATGGCGAGGCCCCGCTCACGCTTGTCGAGCGCTTGGCACGCGCCAAGGCGGCTGCCGTTGCTGCCGAGTATGCCGAGCCCAATGAGCTGACGGTCGCGGCCGACACCATCGTCACCTTTGACGGCAAGATTCTGGGCAAGCCGGCAACCGAGGACGAGGCGCGCACTATGCTCCGTGAGCTTTCGGGCCGCACGCACCAGGTCGCAACCGGCGTCTGCATCGTTAAGGCAGGCGATACGGCCGCCCCGCATGCCGCCGAAAGCCTGTCCTTTGTCGATGTGACCGACGTGACGTTCTACGAGCTCACCGACGAGCAGATCGAGCACTACGTCGCCTCGGGTGAGCCCATGGACAAGGCCGGCGCCTACGGCATTCAGGGCACAGGAGGACGCATGCTCGTGCACGATATTTCGGGCGACTTCTATAACGTGGTGGGCCTACCCATCGCCCGCGTCGCGCGCGCGATTCAAAAACTCTCGTAATTGCATCTGGCGCTGGGTATCCCCCGGCGCCTACAATTTTGGCGTACCGTACGGATCCCGACCGGGCACAAGGCGCGGCGGAAAACCGATAGGAGTTAAACATGGATACACTGCTCGAGGCCATTGACGTCTGCGATGTCGATGGCTTTTGCTATGGCAACTATACGGACGAGGAGGCCGGCACCGGTTGCACCGTAATCGTGGCACCCGAGGGCGCCACCGGCGGCGTTGACGTTCGCGGCGGTGCTCCAGCATCGCGCGAAACCGACCTGCTGCGACCCGAGAACACCGTCGACAAGGTCCACGCCGTCTGCCTTTCGGGTGGATCGGCCTTTGGCCTCGAGGCTGCAAGCGGCGTCGCTCGCGAGCTTGAGAGCCGCGGCATCGGCCTTCCTGTCGGTCCCACGCAGGTGCCCATCGTTTGCTCTAGCTGCATCTTCGACCTCGCCTTTGGCGACCCCACCGTACGCCCCGACATTGAGGCTGGCATCTCCGCCGTGCGCGAGGCGCTCGACAACACCCCCACCACGCTCGAGCAGGGCAATGTAGGTGCCGGCACGGGTGCCACCGTCGGAAAGCTCATGGGCCCCGCCACCTGCATGAAGGCCGGCCTAGGCGCTGCCGCCGTGGCACTCGGCCCTGTTAAGG
This sequence comes from Collinsella sp., assembly GCA_019414265.1. GTDB lineage: Bacteria > Actinomycetota > Coriobacteriia > Coriobacteriales > Coriobacteriaceae > Collinsella. The sequence goes on from DXMJ01000033.1 coordinate 13,809, forward strand.
TGGGTGCCGTGGTCTCGGTCAACGCCTGCGGCAATATCGTCGACCCCTTCACCGGTGAATGGGTCGCTGGTATGCGCGCTGCAGCAGACAGCGACCAGATCGTCGACATGGAGCTCGCAGCCTTTGCCGCCGCCGGCTCCATGCAAATGCCACTCGACCGCACCAACACCACCATCAGCTGCATCGTCACCAACGTTGAGCTCACCAAGGCGCAGGCCACCAAGGTCTCCCAGATGGCAGCAGATGCCTACGCGCACGCCATTCGCCCCACACACACCACCAACGACGGCGACACCATCTACACCCTCGCCAGCGGCAAACTGGGTGCCCAGGCAAGCGCCGCCGTTCCCTTGGACCTGTTGGGCATGCTCGCCGTAAGGGCTTTGCAAACCGCCATCGTAAACGGAGCCAAAACCGCCAAAACCTCCCACGGCATCCCCGGCGCCGCGAAGTAAACTAGCTCGTCCGGTTGCCCGGTGGGTCTTGGTTATGTTTGCTGCTCTACAGTCCTGGCTCGCACGAAGAGCACATTAAGTGCTCTTCGGCTCGTGCGGAACTCGCGACAAACATAACCAAGACCCACCGGGCAACCTACCAACCAAAATCTTTTCAGCCCAGGCCCCTGTGTACCGCGCGTCGGAGATCTTCAAATTCAGCTTGCTGACATAAAGCGGGACATAGCAGAGGACCCCTGGTCCTTAACTTGATACGAGTTCCGCACGCAAAGGAGGCGCCAGTGGCGCCTCCGTCTTGCGCAGGACTGTTCGAAGTAGCAAGTTAAGGACCAGGGGTCCGCGTTACCCGAGCGTTTCTGCCCTAGTTGAATTTGAAGATCTTTGAGGCAAGGCGGTATAGGCCGAGTGTGGTTTTGTCTCCGGCACGACCGCGGAGGTTGGTGAAGAAGCCGACCACACCGTAACGTGCACGACGATACATGCGCTCGTCGTACTCTTTCAGGTCCTTCCACAGCGTCTTCAGACGCTCATCGGCACAATCTTCCTCGGAAAGCTTGGTGAGCACCGAACAAATGGCCATCATCATGGTGAAGTAGCCCATCATGTACGAACGCAGACGCGAGGACTCGACGTCCTGGTACAGGTGGAACGATTCCATCATGATGCGCGTAACGCGGAACTGCTGACCCAGGCGCTTGACCATTGTGGCCTCATTGACGCTCTGGCCCTCGCGACCGATAAAGTAGCGATAGAGGTCGATGTCGGCGTAGTACATGGTCTTGCAGCGCGGCAGCGGCACGTATGCGTAGATATTATCCACGTAGAACGTGTGTGCCGGCATAGGTAGATTGGACTCACGCAGTACATCGGTGCGATAGCACAGGCTGTGCATGAGCAGGTTCTGATCGGGACGGAAGTGTCCGATCTGGTCCCAAGAGAAAATCTTTTTGCGCGGCAGGGCAAACTTGTAGCCAATAGCGGTATGCGTACCCTCGTAAACCTTCTCGTACACGTAGTTCGAGATAAACAGGTCGACGCGCTGGTCGCGCTCCTCAAAGCCACGCAGAATCGACAGCATGGTCGAAAGCGCCGCACCGTCGAGCCAGTCGTCCGAGTCAACGACCTTGTAGTACGTACCATGTGCCTCGCGCAGGCCCGAGAGGACGGCGATACCGTGACCGCCATTCTCCTGGTGCACCGCGCGGATGATTCCAGGATAACGGGCCTCCCACTCGTCGGCCTTGACGGCCGTCTCGTCCTTGGAGCCATCGTCCACCACGATAATCTCGATATCGGTGGCGTAATTGCTCCCCTCCAAGATGGAGGTGATGCAATGGTCCATGTCCTTGGCGGCGTTATACGAGGGAATACCGAATGTTATGACTTTATGCATGGCAGGCGATAATCTCATCCGAAAGATCGAGGGCGGAATTGGTCACGGCGTCCATATCGTAGTAACGATACTCGGCCAGACGACCCACCGGGTGGAAGTTCGTCAGGTTCTGGACGCGCTCAAGATAGCGCTCGTAGAGCTCACGGTTCTCGGGCTCAAGAATGGCGTAGTACGGCGTCTCACCCGAGCCGGGCGTATAGGCTTTGGAGTACTCCTTCATGATGGTGGTCTTGCCGGGCAAAACCTGACCGGTCATGTTCTTGAACTCGGTGATGCGCGTGTAGTCCTCGCTCGTGGTGTAGTTGACGGTGCCCACGGGCTGGAACTGGTCCATATCGAGCGTCTCGAACTTCATATCGAGCGTGCGGTACGGCAGCGCGCCCAGGTCGAGGTTGAACAGCTCGTCGAGCGGACCGGTGTAGACGATCTCGCCGCCATAGACCTTGCCGTCGATCTTGACGGTGGTCTCGTCGATCTCGAAGAGGTCGCGGGCGTCCACGTCGCAGAACACATCAATCAGATCGTGATCGAGCATATGCTCGAACAGCGCGGTATAGCCGTCCTGCGGCATGCCCTGGAAAGGAGCCTGCGGGAAGTAGCGATCGTCATCGCCCACAAAGACGGGGACGCGGCCGGTGATCGAGGGGTCGATCTGGTCGGGCGTCTGGCCCCACTGCTTCATGGTGTAATGCAAAAAGACGTTCTCATAGACATAATCGGCGACCTCGGCAAGATCCGGGTCGTTCTTCTTGCGCAGCTCCATAATGGGCACCTTGACGTCCTTGCCAAAGGTCTCCACGAGCTTTTGGTACAGTTCCTCGCCGCGCTCATCGCCAAAGGCAAGCTTGAGGCTCGCATGGTTAAAGGGCACGGGCATTAGGGTACCGTTGATGTTGGCGAGCACCTTGTGCTGGTAGTCCGTCCACTTGGTAAAGCGCGACAGGAAATTGTGGACGCGCTCGTTAAAGGTATGGTAGATGTGCGGACCATACTCGTGGACCAGGATTCCCGCCTCGTCAGTGCAGTCGAAGGCATTGCCCGCAATGTGGCTACGGCGTTCCAAAACGGCAACACGATAGCCGATGGTTTCGGCAAGACGGCGGGCGCAAACGGCACCGGCATAACCGGCGCCGACAACGATCATGTCGTACGCACCGGCATTAAAGCCTTCAGGCAGGCCTGAGGTAATCTGCATCGATACTCCTTGTCAAAAGCCACGTGCTCGTTAGCTGGGCTTTTCTCGAACATTCTTCGAGACATATTTATCAGAGCGATTATAGCGCTAATGCGTCCTATAATGAGCTTGCCACACAAGGAAAGCTCAAGCACCGCGGCGTACATTATTGAAAGGTAAACCCGCTAGCAGCGGGTTTATTCGTGAACAGCCGGGCGCCTGGAGCTTAGCGAAACGCTTGTAAGGAGTAACATGAGCGATTTCCTTAACCGTATGAAGTCTGCCGCCAAGGCCGACCTTAAGACGATCGTCCTGCCCGAGGGCGAGGATCCGCGCACCATCGTCGCAGCCACCAAGATCATCGAGGAGGGCCTGGCAAAGCTCGTCATCCTGGGCAACCCCGACGAGATCGACGTTCCCGGCGCTACCGTCATCGACCCGCGCAATGCCGAGAAGCACGAGGAGTATGCGCAGAAGTTTGCTGAGCTCCGCGCCAAGAAGGGCGTTACCATCGAGCAGGCTCGCGCCCAGGTGATGGACGCCACCTACTTTGGCACCATGATGGTCAAGATGGGCGACGCCGACGGCCTGGTCTCCGGCGCCTGCCACTCCACCGCCGACACCCTGCGCCCTGCACTTCAGATCCTCAAGACCGCCCCGGGCACCAAGCTGGTCTCGGCCTTCTTCGTGATGTGCACCGACACCCCGCAGTTCGGCACCGACGGCACGCTGATCTTCGCCGACTGCGGCCTCAACATCAACCCGTCCTCCGACGAGCTCTCCGAGATCGCCATCGCCTCCGCTCACTCCTGGTCCACCTTCATGGGCAACGTTGAGCCGCACGTGGCCATGCTCTCCTACTCCACCATGGGCTCCGCCAGCGGCGAGGTCGCCAAGAAGGTCCAAGAGGCCGTAAAGTTCTGCAAGGAGAAGGCTCCCGAGCTCGCCATCGACGGCGACCTGCAGCTCGATGCCGCTATCGTCCCCACTGTCGCCCAGCTCAAGGCTCCCGGCTCCTCCGTCGCCGGTAAGGCTAACGTGCTGGTGTTCCCCGACCTCGAGGCCGGCAACATCGGCTACAAGCTGGTCCAGCGCTTCGCCGGTGCTGACGCCTACGGCCCCATCCTGCAGGGCATCGCCAAGCCGGTTAACGACCTTTCGCGCGGCTGCTCTGCCGACGACATCGTGGGTGTCGTGGCCATCACCGCCGTCCAGGCTCAGATGGCTGAGTAGCGTACATATCCCCTCGGGACAGGAATTTCCGCCCGCTAGCAAAAGGCCTCCGGAGCTGTTGCTCTGGAGGCCTTTCGTTTACTTGCGGCTTATAGGACAAAATGTGTGTCCACGTTGGGGGCATCGGCGCAGGTCGATGCCCCTTTTTCAGCCGTTTAAATTCCGTGCCCACTTTTAACCGCTCGGACAGAATGTGTGTCCGGTTGCCTATCGTTCCCGCAGGTAGATAACCTTTTCCGGAACCGTTAAATACCCTTTCGGAAGAGGTGCCCATGAAGGCCGTTTATTGCCCCTACTGCGGCGGTCGGACC
>DXMJ01000034.1:0-15719 GCA_019414265.1 Collinsella sp.
TGCCGTTGGCGTCGATGTCGAAGGTGACCTCGATCTGCGGCACGCCGCGGCGGGCAGCCGGGATACCGGTCAGCTGGAACTTACCGAGCGATTTGTTGTCGCGGGCAAGCTCGCGCTCGCCCTGGAGCACGTTGATCTCGACGCTGGTCTGGTTGTCGGCAGCGGTGGAGTAGACCTCGGTCTTGGAGGTCGGGATCGTGGTGTTGCGGTCGATCATCTTGGTCATGATGCCGCCCATGGTCTCGACGCCCAGCGACAGCGGGGTAACGTCGAGCAGCAGGATGCCCTCGACGTCGCCGGTGAGCACGCCGCCCTGGACGGCAGCGCCGTCGGCAACGACCTCATCGGGGTTCACGGACATGTTGGGCTGCTTGCCGGTCATGGTCTTGACGAGCTCCTGGACAGCGGGCATACGGGTGGAGCCGCCGACGAGGATGACCTCGGTCAGATCGGAGAGCTTGAGCTTGGCGTCGCGCAGGGCGTTGGTGACAGGCTGCTTGCAACGCTCGAGCAGGTCGCGGGTGATCTTCTCGAACTCGGCGCGGGTCAGCGTGTAGTTGAGGTGCAGCGGGCCGGACTGGTTCATGGTGATGAACGGCAGGTTAATGGTGGTCTGCTGGGCGGCGGAGAGCTCCTTCTTGGCGTTCTCGGCGGCCTCCTTCAGACGCTGCAGGGCCATGGGGTCCTGGCGCAGGTCGACACCGTTCTCCTGCTGGAACTTATCGGCCATCCAGTCGATGACGCGCTGATCCCAGTCGTCGCCGCCCAGGTGGTTGTCGCCCGAGGTGGACAGAACCTCAAACACGCCGTCGGCGAGGTCGAGGATGGAGACATCGAAGGTGCCGCCGCCCAGGTCGAAGACCAGGATGCGCTGGTCGGTGCCCTGCTTGTCCAGGCCATAGGCCAAAGCAGCAGCGGTCGGCTCGTTCACGATACGCTTGACGTTGAGGCCGGCGATCTTACCGGCGTCCTTGGTGGCCTGACGCTGGGCGTCGTTGAAGTAGGCCGGGACGGTGATGACGGCGTCGGTGACGGTCTCGCCCAGATACTTCTCGGCGTCGGCCTTCATCTTTGCGAGCGTCATGGCGCTCACCTGCTCGGCGGTGTAATCCTTGCCCTCGATGTCGACGACGGCGCGGCCACCCTGGCCCTCCTTGACCTCATACGGCACGGTCTTGATCTCGGAGGTGCACTCGGAGTACTTGCGGCCCATGAAGCGCTTGATGGAGAACACGGTGTTCTTGGGGTTGGTGACAGCCTGGTTCTTAGCGGCCTTACCCACGACGCGGTCGCCGTCGGCACGGAAGCCCACGACGGACGGGGTGGTGCGGTCGCCCTCGGCGTTCACGATAATGGTCGGAGAACCGCCCTCGAGAACGGCCATTGCGGAGTTAGTAGTACCAAGGTCGATACCAAGAATCTTACTCATTAGAAATTCCCTCTCTCTTTTGCGTTCGCGCCGCCTCGACGGTCTGTCGCGCGGCGCTTCGGCTTGTCTTTCAGGATGTAGTGTATCCCCTTATGGACCGGAATATACAAAATCTAAGTCAATTCATATAAGATTTCTTATCTCTGAGAGTTTAGGTTCTTAAATGCGCAGGTAGATGCGCTGATTGAGTTCTCGGCAAATCTATTGAGATCTATGTAGAGTTGACTGAGGTGCGAGCCTGAAACTGTGTCCCGCTTTGGACGTGGATTACGGGATGCGGTTTCCGCAAGCACGCTCAATCGCCCTATATTTCAAGTCACCTATAGCTAACATTTGCGCAGCTCAACGGCCTCACCTGCATATTTTTTAGTAAGCCGCGGCATACTCGGCGAACGGTATGAAGATGCCGGTCAGAGGGTATTGCAAACGGTCGCTCCCGTGGTATGTTTTTGCCCGAATCAAACCGGCGCGCATCGTCTGTAGCGTCGGTCAACAGAGAGGAAACTACCATGGCTCATCCCGTAATTGATGCCGACGAGTGCATCGCTTGTGGCGTTTGCGTCGACTCCTGCCCCGCTGGCGTTCTGGAGCTCCAGGACGTCGCTACCGTCGCCGACGAGGACTCCTGCGTCGCCTGTGGCGCTTGCCAGGACGCTTGCCCCGCTGGCGCGATCACCGAGATCGTCGAGGAGTAACAACTCCCCCACTTGCACACTCAAAAGTACACCGTGCACAAAAAAGGAGGCTTCCGCATCGCCGCGGAGGCCTCCTTTTGTTTGTATAGGCAGCTAATTGGGGACGGGGCTACCTTGGCAGTTGCGGTGGAATAGTTCCTGGCTCATTGCTTAGGTGCCGATTGTAGGAACTATTTCACCGCAACTTATAAATACAGTATCGGGTTAGGACAAATCATCCTCGTAGGGCATTAAATCGGCAAGGTAGCCCTTCTCCTTGAGTATGGCCTCGATCTCGTCGAGGGTCTGCTCGTCCTCCGCCGCGATGCGATGGAAGTGGTAGCCGCTCGTCACCGTCAGCAGCGGAAAACTCTTGCCGCTGGCAATACCTTCCAGATAGCGCTCGATATCGCGACGATTGCGAATGTCCAGATCGGCTGTGATCTTGCCATACACGCGATGGTTGACGATTACATTGAGCACGGCACCACCCGCGTCGACGATGCTCGTGAGCTCGTCACCTGCCTGCTCCACGCCATGGTGCACCTTGACCAGGCGCGTGGGCACGGCGGGGCTGCTGGGGGCCTCCTGCAGCACGTAGCCGCGATTGGTCGCCACGATATCGTGCCCATCGGCGCGCAGCAGGGCGATGTCTTGCACGACAATCTGGCGGCTCACACCCACCTCACGAGCAAGCGCACTGCCCGAGACAGGGTCTTTGGCTCCCTCGAGCACGCCCATGATGGCACGGCGACGCTCGCGGGCGTCCATTATTTACCGTCCAGCAGACGAAGGTGCTTAAGCGAGAGGTCGAGAATCGGCGCAGAGTGCGTCAGCGCCCCCGAGCTGATAAAGTCAACGCCCAGGTCGGCGAGCGCGCGGATATTGCTGGCGTCCACGTTGCCCGAGCACTCGGTCTTGGCGCGACCGGCGATAAGCTCAATCGCGGCGGTCATGTCGTCATGGGTCATGTTGTCGAGCATGATGATATCGGCACCGGCCTCAACTGCCTCGCGCACCATATCCAGGTTCTCGCACTCAATCTCGACCGTCGCGGTAAACGACGCATGGGCGCGCGCCATCTCAATCGCGCGTGCCACGCCACCGGCGGCGTCGATGTGGTTGTCCTTGAGCATGACAGCCGTCGACAGGTTATAGCGGTGGTTGCTGCCACCGCCGATCTCGACTGCAGCCTTCTCGAAGACACGCATGCCCGGCGTGGTCTTGCGCGTGTCGACAAGCACGGTCTTGGTGCCCTCGAGCGCAGCCGCCATCCGATGCGTGTAAGTAGCGATGCCGCTCATGCGCTGCAGGTAGTTGAGCGCCACGCGCTCGCCCGAAAGCAGTACGCGCGCATCGCCGCGCACCTGGCCCACGTGGTCGCCGGCGTGCACCTCGTCGCCGTCGGCAACATCAAACAGCACCGAGCTCTGCGAATCCAGCAGCTCAAAGGTGCGAGCGAACACATCCAGGCCCGCGATAATGCCATCGGCCTTGGCGATAAGCTCCACCGTGGCGGGACGCGCCGTGGGGCACACGCTCGCCGTGCTCACGTCCTCAAAGGTAATGTCCTCGCGCAGAGCCTGCAGAATCAGATCATCGACGACGAGCTTCATGGTAATGGGATTCATGGTCTACTCCTCCACGGCCTGCGTGCCGGCGGCACGGGCCAGATCATCGATTGCAAGGTTATCGGAACTCAGGGCGCGATGGTGCCCATCGAGCGCGGGCTCGCCCGTCTGCTCCACGGCAAGCGACTCGCCGGTACGCATACGCCAAGCGGCGCGACGACCCCAGACCAGCGCTTCGAGCAGGCTGTTTGATGCAAGGCGGTTCTTGCCGTGAACGCCGTTGCAGGCTGTCTCGCCCGCGGCGTAGAGCTCGGGCATCGAGGTGCGGCCGTCCTTGTCGACCCACACGCCGCCCATAAAGTAATGCTGCGTGGGTGTGACGGGAATGGGCTCGTCCAGGATGTCGCGGCCGTCCTCCAGGCAGCGTGCGCGGATGTTGGCGAAGTGCCCGGTCACCACGTCGCGCTCGACGGGGGCAAAGCTCAGCCACTCGTGCTCGGTACCGTCCTGCTTCATCTGCTCGCGAATGGCGGCGGCGACCACATCGCGCGGCTGAAGCTCATCGGTAAAGCGCTCGCCGGCGGCGTTGAGCAAAATCGCGCCCTCGCCGCGGCAGCTCTCGCTGATCAGGAAGGTGCGGCCCGGTTGCGGCGAGAACAGACCCGTGGGGTGAATCTGCACGTAGTCCAGGTGCTCCATCTTAATGCCATGCTCCTGAGCGATGTAGCAGGCATCGCCCGTGAGCTGCGGGTAGTTGGTCGAATGGTCGTATACGCCGCCGATGCCGCCCGTCGCCCACAGCGTGTGGCGGGCATGGATTTTAAACGGCTCGCCGGCATGCACGCCCTCGGTGACATTTGCCAGCTCGTCGGCGGGACGAACCGAGTTGTCCTCGTCCACGGGAACGGCGACGACGCCGGTGCACACCGTGGCGCCGTCACGCTCGCCCGTCAGGATGTCGGTCATGGCCACGTGCTCCAAAATCTGCACGTTATCCAGCTTGCGAACGGCCTGGAGCAGCTTGGTTGTGATCTCCTTGCCCGTAATGTCGGCATGGAAGGCAATGCGCGGGCGGCTGTGTGCGCCCTCGCGGGTAAAGTCGAGGCTGCCGTCGGCCTTGCGCTCAAAATCCACGCCCATGGCCAGCAGGTCGTTGATGACCGAGCGGCTCGAGCGGATCATGATGTCGACGCTCTCGCGGCGGTTCTCGTAGTGGCCGGCGTGCATGGTGTCCTCAAAGAAGGCATCATAGTCGGAGCCTTCAGGCAGCACGCAGATTCCGCCCTGCGCGAGCATCGAGTCACACTCATCGACAGCGCCCTTGGAGAGCATGATCACGCGCGTGCTCGTCGGCAGATTGAGGGCCGCGTACAGGCCCGCCACGCCGCAACCGGCAATGACAACGTCGCACTCCATATCGGGGTATTGTTTGGTTTCCACAGGAATCCTCTCCCTTGTAATGTGACATAAGGGACTGTCCCTCATGTCACATTGGCTTAGCGCGCCGCGTACTCGAGCATGCGGTCGAGCGTGAGTTTGGCTTGGTCGGCAGCCTCGTCCGACACGCCGATCTGCACCTCGCCCTCGCCCGTCTCCAGGCAGCGCACGAGCTTTTCGAGCGTGATGAGATCCATGTTGACGCAGGTGGGTTGCACCGCGGGGAAGTAGAACTTTTTGCCGGTGCCCTCGCAGCGGCGCTCGAGCTCGTAGAGCACGCCGCGGACCGTCACGATGATGAACTCACTCGCGTCCGAATCCTCGGCGTACTTGATGATGCCGGCGGTGGAGCCGATGTAGTCGGCCTCGGCAAGGACGTCGGCCTTGCACTCGGGGTGCGCCAGCACGAGCGCATCGGGATGCGCCTCCTGCGCGTCGACAATCTGCTCGACGGTGATGATGTGATGGCGCGGGCAGTAGCCATTGTTGAGGATGACGTGCTTTTGGGGCACCTGCTCGGCTACGAAGCGGCCCAGGTTTTGATCGGGGATGAACAGGACGTGCTGCTGCGGCAGCTCGGACACGATCTTGACGGCGTTGGAGCTGGTGACGCACACGTCGCTCCAGCTCTTGATCTCGACCGTCGAGTTGACGTAGCAGACCACGGCAAGGTCGTCGCCGTACTCGGCGCGCGCCGCGTCGACCGTCTCGCGCTTGACCATGTGCGCCATGGGGCAATCCGCACCCGGCTCGGGCAGCAGCACGGTCTTGGTGGGGTTGAGCAGCTTGGCGCTCTCGCCCATAAACTCCACGCCGCACAGCACGATGGTCTGCTGCGGCAGGCTCTTGGCGAGCTTTGCCAGGTAGAAGCTGTCGCCGACGTAATCGGCAACGGCTTGGACCTCGGGCGCCACATAGTAGTGCGCCAGGATCACCGCGTCACGTTGGGTTTTTAGTTGCTGAATGGCCTCGACGAGCTCTGCGGGCACCAGTGCCGCGCGCTCCGTTGCCGTCGTTGCCGATGCTAGGCCGGCCGCGATATCGCGTGCAAGCTCCGACGCATCCATGTTCGCGCTCTGTGCCATCAAGGCCCCTCTCTTTTGGCGAATCTTGGGGCTTTAGTATGACACCTAGGTTTACAGCTGACAAGACAGCTGTAAACCTAGGTGTAAAGTTGAAATAAAGATTCAATCATGCGACAGGTCCATTTTCGAACTGGCAAGCTGAGGATAGCCGAGCTCTCGATAGCGCAGGAGGCATCTTTCGCCACCGCAATACCGCTCGGCGCGAGTTGCGCACCGTGAGGCACGAACGGGCGCTCCCCCGCGAGTGGTCCGCGCCCAATGTGGCAAAATCGAACTACTAAGGGGGCTCAGAATGCTCAAGATTATTGCCTGCGACGATGACGCCGCTTTTCTAGATAGACTGCACCGGATGATCGACCGTTGGTCGATCGAGACGGGCACGGCGGTCGATGTTGCGCTCGTCACGCGCGGCGAGGACCTGCTGGCGCGCCATGCCGCGTCGCGCGCCGACATCATCCTGCTCGACATGATCATGCCGCTCGTCAACGGCATGGACACCGCACGCGAATTGCGCCAGGCCGACACCGCCGTGCGCCTGGTGTTCCTCACCTCGTCGCCCGAGTTTGCACTGGAGTCCTACGAGGTCCGCGCCTTCGACTATCTGCTCAAGCCCGTGACTTACGAACGCCTGGCGCAGTTACTCGACGAACTTTCGAGCATGCGCCCGGCGGCAACCGACGAGCTCGTGATCAAAACGTCCTTTGGCTACCACGCCCTGCGCCTGTCCGACATCGAATATGCCGAGGCGCGCAACAAGCACGTGGTCTTCCATCTGCGCGACGGACGCGATATCGAGGCACTCGAATCGTTCCGCAGCGTCGAGGACCGTTTGGCGCAAAATGCCACCTTCTTTAAATGCCACCGTAGCTACCAGGTCAACTTGCGCAACATCGACCACTTCGATCGCACAGACATCGTCATGCGCTCGGGCGCGTGCATTCCGCTGTCGCGCAGCAGCAAGCAGGGGTTCCAAGACGCCTACTTTGCGGTGCGCTTTGAGGGCGGGAGGCGCTGATGATCTCCTCGGTCGAAATGGTCCTTTGGGCAATCCACCACGCCACGACGCTGCTCTTTGGCGTCTTTGCCTCGGCGGCGCTGTGCGGTATCGAAATCAATCGACGCCATGCACTCGAGTTGGTGGGGGTCGGAGCCGCAACCGGCGCTGCCTTTTCGATCGCCAATGTCGTTGGCGGAGAGCTTTTTGCCCGTCAGGTCTATCCGCTCGTCGTGCACTTGCCGCTTACCGTCTACCTATGCGCGCGCTACCACTTGAGTCCGCTACTCGCGACGTTGGGCGTCACCAGCGCCTATCTGAGCTGCCAGTTCAGCAATTGGATGGGCATCGCCGCATTTGCCGCAACCGATTCTCAGATCGCGTACTATCTGGCACGCATCGCTACCACGCTCGGCGTCTTTGCCGTCCTGCTGCATTGGGCCGGCGACATTGGACCCCGCCTGGCGATTAAAAGCCCCACCGAGCTGGGCATCCTTTTAATCCTGCCGCTCGTCTATTACATCTTTGACTACGCCACCAACGTCTACACCACGCTGTTCCACTCGGGCTCGGTGGTGACAGTTGAGTTTTTGGCATTTGCGCTCTGTGCCTTCTATCTTATGTTTCTTGCCGTTTACCTGCGCGAATACGAAGAAAAGGAAACCGCCGAGCGAGAGCGTTGGATGCTCGAAACCCGCGACAGCGCCGCCATCAAAGAGCTCGAGGCTTGGCGTCAATCTGGGCGCGAGCTGTCGATTCTTCGCCACGATATGCGCCACTTCCTACGCGGCCTGGCCACTTTAATTGAGGAGGGCCACACCGACGAGGCGCTCAACCGCATCGACGAACTCTGCGAAGCCGGCGACCGCACCGCCGTACGCCGCTTCTGCGCCAACGAGACCGTAAACATCGCGCTTTCGTCATTCAACTCAGATATCAATAGAAACGGCATTACCGCCAACCTGCGCGCCGCCGTACCCGAAACCGTCCACGTAGGTGACGCCGACCTGTTTAGCGTGCTCTCAAATGCCTTGGAAAACGCTATCACCGCCGCAAGCGCCGCACCCCAAGGAAAGCGATTCGTCGACCTTGACCTGCGACTTGAGGACGGCCAGCTGTTGCTGTTAGTTTCCAACACGTTTGACCGCGCGCCGCGCATGGTCGACGGCATGCCCGTGACCCGGCATGCGGGCCACGGCTTTGGAACCAAGAGCATCAAACTTGCCGTGGAGCGCATGAACGGCAACTGCCAGTTCCGCATTAACGGCGATCGGTTTGAGCTGCGCGCTGTGATGTAGAAGTACGGCGCCGATCTCGCGGCGCGCCTCGCCCGCCAGGCAATCGCTCGCCGGTGCCGATCCGCTACAGTGGAGCGACCGCCGGGGTCAGCTGCTTGATGTAGGCCCACATACGCTGCTTGGCCGCTTTGTCGGTCAGCGCCGCCTCAAAGCCATCGAGCGCGAGCACGCGGCGGCCCTGCACATGGGCGACCAGGCCGGGCTTGAGCATGGCGGTGTCGAAGTCATCAATCGCCACGAGCATATCGGCGTAGGTTTCGCGCATGACATCGGCCGCACTGTTGTCGAGCAGCAGCACCGCCTCGGGGTCCAGAGCCTCCAGCGCCTCGCGGAACAGGTCGCACGGCAGAGTCTCGCCCACCGCGACCGCTCCGTCACCCGCGCCGGCGACGCTTGCCAGCACGCAAAAGTCCTCGGGGGCATATCCGATGGCGCCGAGCGCCTTGCGCAACGCGGCGCCATCCGCGCCGGCAGCCAGCTCGCCGCCCGAGCACTCGGCTTCATCCAAATCGCCTTTGACCAGCACAATCGGCGAGCACGCGTTGCCCGCGATACGCACACCGCGACCTGCAAGCGACGCGAGCTCCTGCTCGGTCGCCTGAGCGATGGCTTCTTTTTTCTGGCTTTGTGACGTGGGCATGCGCTCTCCAATCGTTTGCGTGCCCACCATTATATAAAAGAGCCGCCCGCGAGTGGTTGCTTTGCGGGCCGCTGGGTATAAGCACGGTCGTACTGAGTTTTACGCGGCCGAGCCGCGTCGTATTATGGAGGTCACCATGGCTGACATTAAGCAGATTACCCCCGAGAACTTCGATTCCATCGTTAACGACAGCCTGCCCGTACTGGTTGATTTTTGGGCCCCGTGGTGCGGCCCCTGCCGCTCGCTCTCGCCCATCGTAGACGAGGTTGCCGACGAGCTGGCCGGCAAGTTGGCTGTGGCCAAGTGCAACGTCGACGACAACCAGGACCTGGCCATGAAGTTTGGCGTCATGAGCATCCCCACGCTGATCGTCTTTAAGAACGGCGAGGAGGTCGACCGCTCGGTCGGCGCCTTGCCCAAGGCAAGACTTCAGGCACTGCTGGAGAAACATCTGTAATACGCTTGTTACCCATCTGCCGTCCATGAGCGGTTTCGCACCGCTCGCCGGAGTGCCAAACGCAAGGTATGCGACCACGGATAGTATGGTAGATACAAACAGCCCCCAGTGAACGGGTGCGGGTCAGACGGACTCGCACCCGTTTTCTTATGCGGCGGCGCTCAAGGCGGGCGTAGTAGAATCTGAACCACCATATCGCCCCGTACAAAAGGAGACTCCCCATGCATGACGTCGGAATGAACATGAGCCAGCTTGCCATGAGCGTCAAGCAGGTCGACGACACCATTGAGCTCGCTCACGAGTGGAGCCATCAGCTGCTGCATGCGACCGAGAACTTTGACATGGAGCGCATTGGCGCCAAGCTCGAGGCCGCCATGGCGGCACTCCACGAGGCGCACGATGCGCTCGAGGGCTACGAGGAGGCCATCGAGGCCGACCACAACTCCGTCGGCTCTGTGAAACTGGTGTAACGTGGCCGAGCACGAGCACGCGCACAATCACGGTGCGGACGACGATGCAAGCTGCCGCTACAGCGGCTCCAGCTCCGAGCTGGTCCGCTTTTCGGTCACCGCGCCCGACGACCTGCTGCGCCGCTTTGACGAGCAGATCGCGCGCCGCGGTGACGTGGCTAACCGATCCGAGGCCGTACGCGATCTGATTCGCGCCTCGATCGCCAAGGAGCAGATGCGCACGCCCGACGAGCATGTTATCGGGTCGCTCACCATGATCTACGACCACCATACCGGCGACCTGACGCGCCGTCTGGACGAAGTGCAGCACGACTACACCGACGAGATCGTATCGACCATGCACGTGCATCTGGATCACCACAACTGCTTAGAGATTCTGGCGCTCAAGGGTCGCGGCGAGCGCGTCTACGAACTAGCCGACCGCCTGCTGGGCCTGCGCGGCGTTAAGCACGGTGAGCTCACGTGCGCCGCCACCAAGCAGAGCCTGGGGCTGTAGCGCACCTGTCCCTATTTGGTCGGTTTTGATGAGGGGTGTCGCATGCGACATGTGCATATTCATGTGACGGGCATTGTGCAGGGCGTTGGCATGCGGCCGTTTGTGTATCGCGAGGCCATGGCGCATGGCATTTGCGGATGGGTGCTCAACGCGGGCGACGGCGTGCATATCGAGGCGCACGCCCGTGCCGAGGCGGTTGACGGATTTGTCGTTGCTCTTTCTGAGCATGCGCCCGCGGCGGCTCGCGTTGAGCGAGTCGATATTGCGGATTTGAAGCCTAGCGGCTGGAGCGCTGCCGATGAGCAGGGCTTTCGTATTGTGGCATCGCAGGACCAGACCGCGCACACGACGCTCGTCTCGCCCGATATCGCCACCTGCGATGATTGTCTGCGCGAGTTGTTCGACCCCGCCGATCGGCGCTATCACTACCCTTTTATCAACTGTACCAACTGCGGACCGCGCTTTACCATCATCCGGTCGCTGCCTTATGACCGAGCGGCCACGTCGATGAATTGTTTTCCCATGTGTCCTGAGTGTGCCGCGGAGTATGCCGACCCACTCGACCGGCGTTTTCACGCGCAGCCCGATGCCTGCTTTGATTGCGGGCCGCATATCACGTGGCGCGAAGCGAGCGTGGGCGGTGAGCCGGGCGAAGCCGCCGCGTTGCCGGCCGTCGGCACCACACGCGAAGCCAGCGACGCTATCATCGAGCGCTGCATTGAGCTGCTGGCCGGCGGTGGCATCGTCGCCATCAAGGGCCTGGGCGGATTTCACTTGGCATGTGACGCCTCCAACGAGCAGGCGGTAGCCGAGCTTCGTCGTCGCAAACGCCGCAGCAACAAGCCGCTTGCCGTTATGGTGCGCGACCTTGCCGACGTTGAACGCCTGTGCCATGTCAACGACGTTGAGCGCGGCTTGCTGGCCGGCAGCATTCGCCCCATTGTGCTGCTGCGCCGACGTGCTGTTTGCGAGAGCGGCGGCTCCCCCGACGCCCTCGCGCTCGCGCCGTCCGTCGCGCACGACCTTCCCGAGCTCGGCGTTATGCTCCCCTACACCCCGCTTCAGCATCTGTTGCTTGCCGCAGCAGAAGCCCGCGGTGTGCACGCACTCGTCATGACCAGCGGAAACCTGAGCGAAGAGCCCATCGAGACCGATGACGACCTTGCCTGGGAGCGCCTCGTTGCCGCCGGCATTGCTGATGCGCTACTCGGCAACGACCGCGCGATCCTCTCGCGCTACGACGACTCCGTGGTGCGCGTGGTCAACGGCGCCATTATGCCCGTGCGCCGTGCCCGCGGATATGCACCCCAGCCGCTGCCGTTGCCGGCGCTCGACGGCGCTCCGTCCTGCGTGCTCGCCTGCGGGCCACAACAAAAGGCCACGATTGCGCTCACGCGCGAAGGGACGAACGGCGAGGCAACCTGTTTTGTGTCGCAGCATATCGGCGATGTTGAAAACGGCGGGACCTTCGATGCCTGGAACGCCGCGCGCACGCGCTTGGAAGATCTCTTTGACTTGGCGCCCGCCGCCTTGGCCTGCGATTTACACCCCAGCTATCTATCGGACCAGTGGGCGCGCGAGCAGGCGCGAAAATGCAATCTGCCGCTCGTCGAAGTGCAGCACCATCATGCGCATATCGCGAGCGTAATGGCCGAGGCCATCGCCGCGGGCCAGCTTACAACCGACACGCGTGTCCTTGGCATCGCCTTCGACGGCACCGGCGCCGGCACCGATGGGACCATTTGGGGCGGCGAGTTTCTTGTTGCCAGCCTTGACGGCTTTGAGCGCACCGCGCATTTGCTCACCTGGGCGCTCCCCGGCGGGGCGGCCTCCGTACGCGACGCTCGACGCAACGCCTTTGCCCTGCTCAGCGAACTCGGCCTACTCGAGCACCCAGGCGCCGCTCAGCTTTTGGACAGCCTCGACGAGCAAACGCGTAGCGTGACAGCCACCATGATCGAGCGCGGCATCAACAGCCCGCGTACCAGCAGCATGGGACGTCTCTTTGATGCCGCGGCAGCAATTCTGGGCATCTGCGACAAGGCAACCTACGAGGGCGAACCCGCCATAGAACTCGAAGCCGCCGCCTGGCGCGCGTTCAGCAGTGAAAGTGCCTGCCCCACCGGCAATATGGTCAGCTTTTCCGTAACCGAATCATCCCGTCCGGACGACTGCCATGTTCTGAACTCCAGACCGCTTTTTGAGGCGCTTTTGGAGGGAATCAGGACCGGCGTGCCCGCCGGCAAGCTCGCGCTCGACTTCCACGTCACCATCGCGCGCTCCTCGGCACGAATCGCACGCGAAATCTGCGCCCGTGAAGGCCTCGACACCGTCGCGCTCTCGGGCGGCGTGTTCATGAACCGACTTTTGCTTCAGCTCCTCACCCGCGAGCTCAAAAGCATGGGTCTCACTGTCTTGATTCCCCGCTCCGTGCCCGTCAACGACGGCTGTATCGCCTACGGTCAGGCCGTCATCGCTCGCGCTCGCCTCGCGCAGACAGCATCGCGATAGGCTGTTTTGCCAGCCTGCGCGCCGCCGTCTCACAGGTGTAACGCGTTTGCTCGTGACTCCTGCGAGCGCTACCATCAACTGATGGGTAATTAGGCGCCTATCCAGCGCAAAACGTATAAAAGGGGAACATTATGTGCCTTGCCGTTCCCGGTAAAGTGGTCAAACGCGACGACGACCTTAAGGCGACCGTCGACATGATGGGCATCGAGCGCCCCGTTTCGCTGCGCCTCGTGCCGACGGCACAGGTAGGCGACTATATTCTCGTGCACGCCGGCTTTGGCATTCAGATTGTCGACGAGCAGGAGGCGCAGGAGACGCTCGACCTGGTCAACACCATGACCGAACTGGTCGAAGAAGACCAGCTGGCCACCAACCCGGCCGAGGCTTACTAGTGGCGGCCGGACAGCCGGCTCGCTCCGGTATCGACTTCTCGGCATTCCGCGATCCCAAGCTGGCTCGCGAGCTCATCGAGCGCATCCGTGAACTCGTCGGCGACCGCACCATCAACCTTATGGAAGTCTGCGGCACGCACACCGTGAGCATCGGTCGCTATGGCTTTCGCTCCATTATGCCTGCCGGGCTCAAACTGCTGAGCGGTCCGGGTTGCCCCGTCTGTGTTACCGCCAACCGCGATATCGACCATGCAATCGCGCTCGCCAAGATGGACGGCGCCATCATCACCACCTTTGGCGACATGATGCGCGTGCCCGGGTCGTCTACCTCGCTCGCCGCGCAAAAGGCGGCGGGGCGCGATATTCGCATTGTGTACTCCCCGCTCGATGCACTCGATATCGCCGAACACAACCCCGATCGCCCGGTCATCTTTATGGGCGTCGGCTTTGAGACCACGACGCCCACCATCGCCGCCGCCATTTTGGAGGCCGATGCACGCGGACTCCAGAACTTCTCGGTCTATTGCGCCCACAAGACCACGCCGCCGGCGCTGCGCGCCATCGCCAACGATCCCGAGACCACTATCGACGGCTTTATCCTTCCGGGACACGTCGCCACCATCACGGGCTTAGCCCCCTTTGACTTTTTGGTCGATGAGTTCGAGACCCCAGGCGTAGTCACCGGATTTGAGCCGGTCGATATTCTGCAGGGCATCTGCATGCTGGTCCAGATGGTTGTTGAGGGGCAGCCCGCAATCGACAACGCCTACCGCCGTGGCGTCAACGCAGACGGCAACCCCGTGGCGCGCCAGCTGGTCGAGCAGGTGTTTGAGCCATGCGACACCACGTGGCGCGGGCTGGGGCCGATTGCCAACTCGGGCCTTTCCATCCGCCCCGAGTTCTCGCGCTTTGATGCCCGCACTCGCTTTGACGTGCCCGTTGAGACGACGGTCGAGCCGCGTGGGTGCCGCTGCGGCGACGTGCTGCGCGGGGCCATTACGCCGAGCGACTGCCCTCTGTTCGGCCGCGCTTGTACACCCGAGCATCCCATCGGCCCCTGCATGGTGAGTTCCGAGGGCAGCTGTGCAGCATATTTCCGCTACCGAGGCTAATGGGTTCCGCCGCTCTAACGAACGGCGGGCCGGTCGACGCTGCGCGCCATTCAGGCGAGCGATTTGCCTTTCAATCGTCGGCTGCGGGCAAAAGCCCAGCAGCCTCCTCTTTCAAGGCAACTCACTTCGCCTGAATGGCGCTCGCTGACTTTTACTTAACATCGATTCTGCCACACTCAGCTATTGCCGACCCCCCACGATTGGAGTTTTCGATATGTCCCGTACTGCCACCGATAGCACTGTCCTGTTGGGCCACGGCTCTGGCGGCCAGATGATGAAACGCATCATCGATGAGGTCTTTTTGGATGCCTTTGGGTCGCCCGAACTGCTCGAGGGCAACGATGCCGGCGTCGCTGCGCTGCCCGCGAGCGGGCGCATCGCCATGTCGACCGACAGCTTTGTAGTCTCGCCGCAGTTCTTCCCCGGCGGCAATATCGGCCGACTCGCCGTGTGCGGAACCGTCAACGACGTCGCGACCTCGGGCGCTAACGTGCGCTACCTCTCATGCGGCTTTATCCTCGAAGAGGGCTATCCCATGGACAAGCTGCGCCAGATTGTGCAGACCATGGCCGAAACGGCACATGAGGCAGGCGTGAAGATTATCACCGGCGACACCAAGGTGGTCGAGCGTGGCGGTGCCGACGGCGTCTACATCAATACCGCTGGCGTAGGCGAGGTGCCCGCAGGCGTGACGCTCAGCGGTGCCAACTGCCGGCCCGGCGACGTCATCCTGGTGTCGGGCACACTCGGCGACCACGGCATCGCCATCATGAGCCAACGCGAGGGCTTGGCGTTTTCGAGCGCCATCGAAAGCGATGCCGCGCCGCTCAACCACCTGATTGCCGATGTGCTTGCCGCAGCACCCGACACACGCTGCTTCCGCGACCCCACGCGCGGTGGCCTGGCCTCGACGCTTAACGAGTTTGCCCAGGCCAGCGGTGTTGCCATGGAGATCGACGAGGATGCCGTGCCCGTGCGCCCCGACGTGCAGGCCGCCTGCGAGATGCTCGGCTACGACGTTCTGCAGGTGGCAAACGAGGGCAAGATGGTTGCCGTGGTGCCGGCCGAGCGGGCCGATGCCGTGCTGGCCGCCATGCGCGCCGCGCGCTACGGCGAGAATGCCGCCATTATCGGTCGCGTGCTGCCGCTTGCC
>DXMJ01000034.1:15729-17560 GCA_019414265.1 Collinsella sp.
TGCCGAGGACGCCCGCCCCGCCGTGCGCGTACGTACCGGTTGGGGCTCGACCCGCATCCTCGACATGCTCGTAGGAGAGCAGCTGCCGAGAATTTGCTAACGACAGAGATGGTCGGGCAGCGCGGCCCGATACACGGCAGTCAAAGTTGTTCAGATTTCAAACATGCCCGACACGCCAGCCCGTTATCATGGGTGCGTCCTATAACCCAAACGGCGGGAGCACCCATGGCAGCAGCTTTTTCCCATGTGATTTTTGATTTAGACGGCACCATCCTCAACACGCTCGAGGACCTGGCAGCCGCCGGCAACCATACCTGCGAGATGCACGGCTGGCCCACGTTTGCCGTAGACGAGTACCGCTACAAGGTGGGAAACGGCATGCTCAAGCTGGTCGAGCGCTTTATGCCCGCCGAGTATGCGGGCGACGGCCGTATGTTTGAGCAGACGCTTGCCGAGTTTAGGGCTTATTACGGCGAGCACAAGGAAGACCACACCGCACCGTACGCCGGTACGATCGAGATGCTCGACCGCCTGCGCACCGCGGGTGTGCAGCTTGCCGTGCTCACTAACAAGGACCACGTCTCGGCGGTTCCGCTTATCGAGAAATACTTTGGTTCCGAGCGCTTTGCGCTGGTGCAGGGCCGCGTCGATGCGTTTCCTCCCAAGCCCGAGGCACCTGTTACGCTGCACGTGATGAAAGAGCTAGGCGCCGACCCGGCAACCACACTCTATGTAGGCGATTCCAATGTCGATATCCTGACCGGTCACAACGCCGGCCTCAAGAGCGCGGGTGTCACCTGGGGCTTCCGCGGCCGCGCAGAGCTGGAAGCCGCTGGCGCCGACTACGTGGTGGACACCCAGGACGAGCTCGCGGCGCTAATCCTGGGCGAGTAGCGGGGCTGTCGCTCAACACGGCTGCATAGATTCTGTCGCGCGGAAAGCGCATCCCGTTTTGCCGCCTCAGAATGGGATGCGCTTTCCGGTTGAGCCTTGTCGGGAAACGGCATCCCGTTTCAGAGCAATATTCCGGGTCGCGCTTTCCGCAACCCACCCCATCCGGAAACCGCGACCCACTATTCGGCCAAATACCGGCTCGTATTTTCCCGAGCATTCGATGCAACGCTGGCGCAAGGAGTGTCCCCGACTGCCGGCAGAGACGATATGAGCAGGACATAAAAACATTGGGAGCCCCCGGCATGAAAGTCCGCGGATCAGGCCGACAATGGTGAGTGTCTAATCCAGCCGTGGCGGCCACGCCGCATTCATGGAAGGGGCTCCCATGCTCGATACTACCACCTTCGTCGGCCTCGACGTCCACGCCCGCTCGATAAAGGCCGTCTCCCTCGACGTCATGACCGGGGAGGTGCGCTGCGCGACCTTCGGCTACGACGCCGGGGCCGTCGCGGCGTGGGTCCGGTCCGTGGACCCCAGGGCCAGGTGCGTGTACGAGTCCGGGGTCACGGGGTTCGACCTGCAGAAGAGGCTCTCCGGCCTGGGGGTCGACTGCGTGGTCGGCGCCGTCTCGAAGATGATCAAGCCCAGCGCGGACAGGCGCAGGAAGAACGACCGCAACGACGCCGAGTTCCTCGCCCGCATGCTGTCGGTCGGCAACGTGGTCGAGGTGTGGGTCCCCGACGACGAGTGCGAGGCCGCCCGCGACCTGACCAGGGCGCTCGAGGACGCGAGGGACGACCTCTCGCGCTCGAAGCAGCGGCTCTCCAAGTTCCTGCTCAGGCACGGGCTCGTCTTCGACGAGAGAACGCCCACCGGCCGCAGTGGATTGGCAACACCTATTTGGACGATTCCGGGAGGGACAGCCCCGCTTCCCTGA
>DXMJ01000035.1 GCA_019414265.1 Collinsella sp.
GCCTAGTGCTCCTCGCCGGCGCGGGCCAGGTCGTAGGGCGTGGTCTGGTAGACGTAGTAGTTGAGCCAGTTGGTGTAGAACAGCTGAGCCTGGCTGCGCCAGACGTTGCGCGGCTCGGCGGTGGGGTCGTCACCTGGGAAGTAATGCGCCGGCACCTGAGGGTTGAGGCCGCGCTTCACGTCGCGCTCGTACTCCAGGCGCAGCGTGTCGGTATCGTACTCGGGGTGGCCAAAGACAAAAAAGCGACGGCTGTCGGTCGACTTGACAATGTACAGGCCAACCTCGTCGGACACGGCCACGACCTCAAGCTGCGGCTCGGCCTCCACGTCCTCGCGGCGCACATCGGTATTGCGCGAATGCACGGCATAGAAGCGGTCGTCAAAGCCGCGGACCAGCGGGCTTTGCGGCTTCACCAGATAATGCTCGAACACGCCACTCGCCTTTGCCGGCAGGTCGTACTTTTGGATACCGTAATGATGGTACAGGCCGGCCTGTGCGCCCCAACAAATGTGCAGCGTAGAGTGCACGTGCGTGGTAGACCAGTCCATGATCTGGCAGAGCTCGGGCCAGTAGTCGACCTCCTCGAACGGCATCTGCTCCACCGGCGCGCCTGTGATGATCAGGCCGTCGTAGTGGATGTCGCGGATGTCGTCGAACGTACGGTAGAACGTCTCCAGGTGGCCGGCGCTCACGTGCGTGGCCTCGTGCGTCTTGGTGCGCAGCAGGTCCACCTCCACCTGCAGCGGCGTGTTGGAGAGCTTGCGCATGATCTGTGTCTCGGTGGCAATCTTGGTGGGCATGAGGTTGAGGATGAGCACGCGCAGCGGACGGATGTCCTGGTGCAGCGCGCGATACTCGGTCATGACAAAGATGTTCTCGCTCTCGAGCTGCGCGGCGGCAGGGAGGGCGTCGGGGATGCGAATGGGCATGGATGCTCCTTACGAGTCAGTTGCAGCTATGGTACAACGAGCGACCCCATCCGCGCGAGTGTATCGCCCCGAGACACCGCCAGCGGCCCAAATCGCTCCAAAAGTAGAGATTAAGGCATGTCCCAAAAATCTACGGCGCTTTAGCCTAGCAAAGTGGCAGCAGGACGCTACAATGGTTCGACGCGAAAAACTCGGCCGAAAGGATACATATATGTACCAGACGCGTAAGATCGGTGTGGTCGGCCAGGGCCACGTAGGAGCACATGTCGCCAACAGCCTGCTTATGCAGGGCATTGCCGATGAGCTGTACCTGTGCGATATCAACGAGGCCAAGGTGACGTCCGAGGTCCAGGACCTGCGCGACTCCCTTTCGTTTGTCCCGTACAACACCAAGATCGTCAACTGCTACGATCACTACGAGGAGCTGGCCTGCTGCGACGTCATCGTCAACGCCGCCGGCAAGGTCGCGCTGGCCGCCGGCAACCGCGACGGCGAGCTGTTCTTTACCACCGACGCCGCCCGTACCTTTGCCAAGCGCATCGTCGACGCCGGCTTTGACGGCATCTTCGTGAGCATCTCCAACCCCTGCGACGTCGTGTGCACCGAGCTGTGGCACCTGACCGGCTACGATCCCAAGAAGATCATCGGCTCGGGCTGCGGCCTAGATTCCGCCCGCCTGCGCACCGAGATCTCCAAGAAGGTCGGCGTGAGCCCCAAGTCCATCGACGCCTACATGATCGGCGAGCACGGCTTTAGCCAGCTTGCCGCCTTTAAGGCCGCAACCATCGCCGGCAAGAGCCTTAACGAGCTTCAGGCCGAGAATCCCGACAAGTACGCCTTCGACCACATGGAGGTCGAGGAGCTCGCACGCAAGGGCGGCTACGTAACCTACCAGGGCAAGCAGTGCACCGAGTACGCCGTCGCCAACTCCGCCGCGCGCGTCTGTGCCGCCGTGCTGCACAACGAGCACGCCGTGCTTTCGGCCTCTACGCTTATGACCGGCCAGTATGGCGAGGAGGGTATCTTTACCTCCCTGCCGTGCGTGATCGGTGCCGAGGGCGTCGAGGAGGTCTACACGCTCGACCTGTCCGAGTACGAGCTCGAGGGCTTCCACAAGAGCTGCCAGCACATCCGCGACAACATCGCCCAGCTCGACTGGTGGGACACCGAGGCTTACGACGCAAAGTAGGCCGATGGCTGCCGCAACCTTGCGAATCTAAGCGCGATACTAAGCGGGCCGCGCCGGAAATCCCCGGCGCGGCCCGCTTTTTTGACTCACGCAGCGCCCTTACGAATCGAAGGTGAATGGTTTTCCCGTTACCTAGTACTGCTCGATGCCCATGTAGCGACGAACCTCGGGGCTGTGGTCGAACACCTTGCCGCGGGCGGCGCGCAGCTCGCAGCTCATGTTGTAGAAGAAGATCGGCTCCAGGTACGAACGCACGCTGGCAGGCACGTCGCCCACGCCGTACTCGAGTGCGTCGAGCACCATGACCGTATCGGTGTGCGTGTTGAGGAACGCCAGCGCGCGCTCCTCCATGGGGCGGCACTCGCCCGATCCGAGCTGTACAAAGTAGAACACGCCGGGCTCGGTGGCTTCGAACGGGCCGTGGAAGTACTCGCCGGAGTGGATGTAGCAGCAGTGCTGCCACTGCATCTCCATGAGCGAGCAGATGGCCATGGCGTAGGTCTGGCTAAAGTTGGGGCCGGATCCCAGGATGTAGAAGAACTCGTGCTGCTGGCAGAGCTCGGCAAAGCGATCGCCCAGCTCGGCATTGACCTTCTCGCGGGCAGCGGGCAACAGCGCATCCATCTGCTTAAGGCCGGCGTACATATCGGCGAGCGCCTCGTAACCCTCCTGCTGGTCGAGCAGCTCGGCAGCCATCAGGACGCCGATGCCTTGCGGCACCTCGGCCTGCGGCACGCCTTCGCCCCACGGATAGACCCAGGTGGTCCACTTGCCGTTATCAATCTTGGAGCCCTCGCAGTCGGTCATGGCCACGACCTCGGCGCCGGCTGCCAGCGCCATCTCGCAACCGTCGACGACCTCCTGCGTATTGCCGCTGTGGCTGCAGGCGACGACGAGCGACTTCGGCCCTAGGCTCTTGGGGGCCATCAGGCAAAACTCGCGCGCTGTGTAGACCGTCGAGGTAAACGTGGTGGCCTCGCGCTTGAGCAGTTCGTTAGCCGGCATGAGGTCGATCATCGAACCGCCGCAGGCGATCCAAAAGACATTCTCGACCTTGCCCTTGCGCTCGATGATTTCCTGAATCAGATCGTGTGCGTTCACGGTGACGCTCCTCCTTGTGTGGCGGCTTTGAACGACAGCAGCTCGCACCTACGGTCGTTCTATGTTGTCCTATTTATACCACGCAAAGCTTCACCGGTGAAGTCATTTCGGCAAATTTGTTCTATGTTGTTCTATCTATGAACGTTAGATGTCGAACACGTAACGCGAGCCCACGATCTTTTGGCGCCCGAGCAGCAGGGGGCGCTCGTCTGCATCGGTAAAATACGCCTCCATATAAAAGAGCGGCTCGCCGACCGGCACCTCCAACAGCGGGGCCACCTGAGCATCGGCAAGCGCAATCTCCACGGTGCAGGGGTCGGACTTGAGCGGCGCGCGGCCCGAGTGCTCGGCAACGAGCGCAAAGATTGAGTTATCGGTGAGGTCCTTATCGGCCAGCGTCTGCAAGTAGGGATGGTCGGCGAGCACAAAGGCGTTGATCTCAAGCATGACGGGGATGCCGTCGGCCGTGCGCACGCGCTCGACCACGATAAGCTCGCAGCCGGGCTCCACGCCAAAGAACGCCGCATCCTCGTGCGTCGCCGCGACCACCGTGCGCGATACCAGGCGCGCTCCGGGCACCATGTCGTTGGCAGCACAACCCTCAGTAAAGCTCTGGACGTCGCCCTTCTGGCGAATCTTGCGCTTGAGCTTGGGAGCGCATACAAAGGTGCCCCTCCCCTGCTGGCGGTTGAGGTAGCCCGCGCGCGACAGCTCCTCGATGGCACGGCGTACGGTGATGCGCCCCACGCCGTAGGACTTCGCGAGCTCGATCTCGGAAGGAATGCGCGAGCCGGCCGCGTACACGCCGCGCGCGATCTCGCCCTTCAGGTCGTCCATGACCTGCTGGTACAGCGGCACGGCGGATACGCCAGCGCGGTCGGTTTTATCGTCGGTTGCCATCGTTACGCTCCATCCCGCGCATGCTCGGACTCAAACTCTTCAATCGCCGCCATAAACTGCTCGCCAAAGGCGTCGGCCTTTTTCTCGCCGATGCCGTTGACCTGGATAAGCTCGTCGCGCGTCTGCGGGCGCAGGCGGCACAGGCCGCGCAGGGCCTTGTCGGAAAAGACCATGTACGGCGCCATCTCGAGCTCGGTCGAGATTTCCTTGCGCAGGGCGCGCAGGCGCTCGAACAGCTCGGCATCGTCGCCAACGCGCGGGCGCTGATCCAGCTCGGCCTCCTCGCGCAGCAGATCCACCGCACGGCGGGCGCGTGCCGAGGCCTTGCGCTTGGACGCGCGGCGCTTAACGGTAAAGGCAAACGCCTCGTCCTCGACCTCGCCGGCACGCGGTCCCAGACCCACGACCGGGTATTGCCCCTGCGAGGTGGCCAAATAACCGCGGCCGCACAGCTGGCCGATGATGTCCTTGATGCGCCCGACCGATTCGCTCGACAGCTCACCATAGCCGCGGTCCTCGTCCAGATGCATCTGGCGAATGCGCTCGGTGTTGCCGCCGTGAAGCACATCGGCAATGAGCGACTTGCCAAAGCACATGGGTCGCGTGGCCACATAGCGCACGGCAGCGCGGGCCATATCGGTGACGTCCTCGACCTCGAACTGCGTGAGGCAGTTGCTGCAGTTGCCGCAGCCCTCGGCTTCGTCCGTGGCGGTGCCGCCCGCGGCGGCTGTCGCATGCTCGGCCGCGGCCTCGTCGCCAAAGTAGCGCAGCATGTATTCGCGCAGGCAGCCGGTGGTGTTGCAGTAGCCTTCCATCTGGCTGAGCAGGCGGTAACGGTTCTGGAGCGCCCACGCGCGTTGCTCGTCATCGAGCGCCTCGTCGGCAGCGTCGCCGCAGTCGATCAAAAAACGACGCATGCGAAAATCGTTGCCGTTCCACAGCAAATGGCAGCTGGCCGGGTCGCCGTCGCGGCCGGCGCGGCCCGCCTCCTGGTAGTAGGCCTCGATGCTCTCGGGCACGTTGTTGTGAATCACGTAGCGCACGTTGGGCTTGTCGATGCCCATGCCAAAGGCGTTGGTGGCAACCATCACCTGAATATCGTCGTCGATAAAGGCGCGCTGGCTTTGGCGGCGGGCGTCGTTGCCCATGCCGGCATGGTAGCGACCAACGCGAATGCCGCTGGGGCCCAGAGCCTCGGTAAGCTCTCCTGCCAGCGCATCGACGGTCTTGCGGGTCGAGCAATACACGATGCCGCTCTCGCTCGAATGCGCAATCACATAGTCGCGCACCCACGCGGTCTTAGCCTTGTCGCCCATCTCCTCGCAGCCAAAGTAGAGGTTCTTGCGATCGAAGCCCGTCACCACCGTCGCCGGGTTTTGCAGGCCGAGCATCTGCTGAATGTCCGCACGCACGCGCTCAGTCGCTGTAGCAGTAAAGGCCGCCACGATGGGGCGCTGCGGCAGGGAATCGATGAACTCGCGAATCTGCAGGTAGGCGGGGCGGAAATCCTGGCCCCACTGGCTTACGCAGTGAGCCTCGTCAATGGCCACGAGCGGCACGCCGATGCCGCCGTCCGCCGCGGCCTCCTGCGCAAAGGCTAAAAAGCGCGGCTCGAGCAGGCGCTCGGGCGCCACGTACATAAGCTGGTAGCGGCCCTCGCGTGCGCGCTTGAGCACGGTGTTTTGCTGGGCCGGAGTAAGGCTGGAGTTGAGATAGCTGGGTCGCGCGCCCGCCGCGAGCAACGCACGGGTCTGGTCCTCCATAAGGGAGAGCAACGGACTCACCACAAAGGTAATGCCGGGCAGCATGAGCGCGGGCACCTGGTAGCAAATGGACTTGCCGGCGCCCGTGGGCATAACACCCAGCGCGTCGCGACCGGCAAGAATCGCATCGACCATGCGGTCCTGTCCCGGGCGAAACGAGGTGTAGCCAAAATAGGCGCCGAGCGTGTCGAGCGCCATCTGCTGCATGCTATCGGTCATGGTTTCCTAACGTCCAAGTCATCTGCCGCCGATTATACGCCGCCACGCGGACCGGTGCCCCACGGTTGCCGACCACGGGCAACGCAATCCGAAGGGAACGAGCGTAGATTTTCGGACACTTGCCAAACGAGCGTGGATAATCTCCCACTTTGGACCCGATATGGAGCCAAAAACGGGAGATTATCCACGCTCATTCTGCGAGTAGTCGTTGGGGACGTTCTTGATAAGCGCGGAAACGTCGCCGGTTGAGCATAAGTCAGCGAAAACGCCCCTAAGCGAGCAAGGTGACGTGAAAGAGGAGGGAAGCGTACTTTGGTACGCGACCGACGATTGAACGTCAGATTGCCGCTTAGGGGCGTTTGCAGCGTCGAGCCGTTGCGCGGTTTGGAAAACCGCGCAACTAGAGCTACATGACCATAACGTAGCGCGATCCCACGTAGTACTGCTTACCCATCAGGACCGGCTCGCCATTGGGTCCGATAAAGCCGGCGCGCAGGTTGAGCAGCGGATCGTGCGGAGCAATGCCCAGCCCAGCCGCCTGCTCGGCGTTGGCGCGAACGGCTTCGACCGTACGGCAACCAACCGAGACAATCGGCGTTCCGCCAACACGCTCGACCTCGGCAAAAATCGACTTGTCCTCAAGATCGGCCGTCAACAGCTCACGGTAGGCGTCAAACGGCACAAAGATGTTCTCTTCAAAGATGGGCTCGCCGTCGGCAGTACGCACGCGCTTGATGTGCAGCAGCAGCGCATCCTTCTGCAGGCCAAAGAACTCCATCTCGTTTTGGCGCGCCGGCACAATCTGGCGATCGATCACGTGCGCACCGGCCTTCAAGCCGTTGCCGGCACACAGCGCGGTAAACGTCTGCAGCGTCGAGGCGTGAAATTGGCGATTGATGTGCGGCGTGGAAACAAAGGTGCCACGGCCCTGCTGCTTAACCAGGTAGCCATCGGAGCACAGCTCCTCGACGGCGCGACGCACCGTAATTCGGCTCACCTCGTACTGCTCGGCTAGCTCGAGCTCGGACGGAATACGCTCCTTGGGTGCATAAACACCTTTCTCGATCGCATCCTTGATCTCGCCGTAAATCTGCTGGTAAAGCGGTGCATTTTTGGGTGCAGGCATATCTAATCACTCTTATCGAAATATTGAAATAACTAATACGTATATAACGTCTAGTTTCATGTTACCTCATAATGATAAAACGATACACCGCATACAGCAAATCCTTACCTGCCGTCGTCCTGTTGCAGGCTGTCCTGATCGATGAGGCGCGCCTGCCTGCTGGCCATGCGCGCGGGCTTGTCGGGATCGGGCACGGCCGTGGGCATGGGCTCGTCGACATGACCGCCCCACCAGCCGCCCACAAAGTTGAGCGTATGGAACACATTGATCACGGCGCCGGGATCAATGTCGCACACCAGCTTGATAATGTCCTGGCTCTCGTAGGTCGAGACAACGGCATGCAGCAGGTACATCTTCTCGCGGCTGTATCCGCCAATGACCTCGGCACAGCTAATGCCATGCTGAAAATGGTCAACATAGGCGGTCATGACCTCGTCTGCCTTGCGTGTCGTGATCTGCAGCGTCACGCGATCGTAGCGACGATAGAAGCTGTCGATGGTCTTGGTCGAAATAAACTGGAACACGATGGAGTACGCCGCGTTGTCCCAGCCAAACATAAAGCCAAAGATCGCCAGGATAAAGCAGTTGAAACCAAAGATAACGCCCCAGATGGTCTTGCCCGTGTGGTTGGAAACCCACAGCGCGATAAAGTCGGTGCCGCCGGTGGATGCGCCGGACTTAAGCGCGATGGCAGCGCCCAGACCCGAGACCACGCCACCAAAAATGATGAGCATGATCTTGTCGCCCAAAAACGGCGCGAAGTGAAAGACGTTGAGGAACAGCGACGAGAGCATGACCTGCATCATCGAGAAGATGACGAAGCGCTTGCTAATGCCGCTCCAGCACAGGAGCGCCACGGGGATGTTGAGCGCGAGCATGCCGAGCGAGATGTCGATGTGAACGCCGCCCAGCGAGGTAACACGATCGAGCAGGACCGCGACGCCGGTGAGGCCGCTCGGAAGCAGGTCGGCGGGTTGAATGAACGCCTGGATCAGGAATGTCTGGAGAACGGCGGAAATTGTGACCGCCACGGCGGTGATGGCGCGGCGGACGATGGTGAGGCGGCCGAGCACGAGCACGCGGTCCGTGAGCTGGTCGATGGCGTTCGCCACGTAGGCTCCCTTCGAAGGCAGATGTAGTTGTGGGGCATGTCGGCGATTGTAACATGGAGCGACAGAGGGCGCCTCAATTCACCCTCTCTCGACAACCAAAACGAGCCAGCAGCCCCCCAACCAAAGAGCCAAATTCTAAGTGAGTAGGCTTTTCGCGACCTGCCGAGCACACCCAAAGCTGCCACTTCCGTGACCTGCGGTTTTACTAAGGCAGATACGCTTTGTGCTCGGCCTGCGCCAAAAAGTCTACTCACTTAGCCTGAGTCGAAGCCAAACGGATCAAATCGAAGCCAAAATGAGCCAATCCACCGCAAGAGACGTGTGAATCCGCACTTCTTGCGGCGAATTGACGCTACAAAGCGGTCAGAATGTCGGCGAGGTTGTCGATGACGGCGTCGGCTCCCGTTTGGTCCAGGTTAACGCCCTCGTGCGGACGCAGCGCCAGGACGCGCGCGCCGGAGCGCTTGCCGGCCTCGATGCCCAAAGGCGAGTCCTCGATAACCAGGCACTCGGTAGGCTCCACACCCAGCGCCTCCATGGCACGCAGGTAGATCTCGGGGTCGGGCTTAAATGCACTGCACTCGTGACCGCTGATGGTGTAGTCCAGCACGTCGGTGATACCGGCAATCTCCACCAGCTCGTCAATGAGCTCGCGATAGGACGAGCTCGCGATGGCACACTTGACGCCGCGCTCGTGCAGCTCGCGCATCACCGGCTCCGTCTGCTCGTTGAGCAGCTCGGCATACGGAACAGGGTGAACCGGGCTGTAGACCTGCTTGTACTCAACGCGCAAGCGCTCGCGCAGCTCAACATCGTCGGGCACCAGCGACTTCCAGATGGCAGGCTCGTTAGACCCCGAAAGATCGGGGATCTCGTCAAAGTGGAACCCCTTTTCCTCCATAAACGCCACGCGGCGACGGTTGTAGAACCACTCGGTATCGACCAGCACGCCGTCCATATCAAACAGCACTGCCTTGATCATACGCATCTCCTCCCACCTGCCAAAAAGGGACAGGTTTATTTTGGTAGGTTTTATCTGGTGTTTTGCGACGCGACAGACACGCCCCCAAAGCAAAAAGGGGACGGGGCGCAAACCCCATCCCCTCTCAATCAACCCGTAAGGTCTACTTACTTGTGATTAGTAGGAAAGCTTCCACATGTAGCGACGCATGGTCAGCGGGTGCTGACGGGCCTCGGCGATCTGGTTGCCGTACTCGCGCATAACGGCGAGGTGCAGCAGCGGGTTGAAGTAGGTGACGACGCTCGCGGGCACGGCGTCGGCCAGGCCGTAGTCCTTGGAGTCGATCAGAGCGACCTTGGCGCCCATGCGCTTAAGGAAGGTGAGGGCGCGGGCGTCCATCGGACGGGTGGCACCATCGGACATGAAGAAGACGTAGGGCTTACCCTCGGTGGAAACCTCGAACGGGCCGTGGAAGTACTCGCCGGTGTTGTAGGCGGCGGCGTCGATCCACTGCATCTCGGTGAACAGGAAGGCGGCGTGAGAATAAGCCATCTTCTCGGAGGCACCGGAGGCCATGAAGTAGATCATCTCGTCGTCCTTGAAGTCCTGGGCGAACTGCTTGGCGAGGCCCTTGGCGGACTGAGCGGCGTTCTCGCAGAGCTCGAAGACGTTGGTGAGGCCGGTGATCATGTCCTCGTAGTGGTCATAGCCCTCGGTCTGCTGAAGGATCTCGACAGCAAGAGCGATGGCGTAGCCGGGCTTCTCGCACTTGGCAGCGTAGTTGGCGTGGAAGCCGTGAACGATGACGTGGTCGGCGTCGACGGTCAGAGCGGAGCCAGCCTTGTTGGTGAGGGAGACGACCGGGCAGTTGTGCTTCTTGGCGGTCTTGTTGGCCTCGACGGTCTCGGGCGTGGAGCCACCCAGGGAGCAGGTGATCACGAAGGTGTGCTCGTTGACCCAGGAAGGCGTGTCGTAGTTGAACTCGTTAGCGGTGAAGATCTGAACGTTCAGCTTGTCCGTGTTGTTGGCCAGGAAGTACTTGGCGGGGTAAAGGTCGGACATGGAAGCGCCGCAGCCGACGAAGGCGACGCTGTGGATCTCGTGGTTGGACAGGACGTCAGCGACGATCTGCTTAGGGAGGTTAAGGTCGATCTCGTACATCTGACACATTCCTTTCGATTTGTTGCGGCGTCACATTGCCGGACGCTCGCAGGGTTACCGTAGTTAGGGCCGAGTCGCCGGCCCGTTGAGGATGTGACAAAGGGACTATCCCTTTGTCACATGTTAGGGATGGAAGCCTGCCTGGGGTATGGGATGCCAGGCAGGCCCCCGGGGGAAGCGGTTAGACGCTTGGTCGCGACTAGGCCAGGATACCGGCCGCGGAGAGGGCGATGCCGCCCACGATGGCGATCACGAGAAGCCAACCGGTGTTGACGTTCTTCTTGATGAGCCAGTACATAAGGCCGGTGAGGCCAAGGGAGATCATCTGGGGCATCATGCTGTCCAGGATGTCCTGGATAACGACGGTGCCGTCAGCGAACTGCAGCGGGGTGGTGGCGCCGATCAGCGTGGCGATCATGCCGCCCACGGACATAAGACCCACGATGCCGCAGACATACATGAGCTTCTCCATGAGGTCGCCGCCCTGAAGCTTGCTCAGGTACTCGTGGCCGCCCTGATAGCCCATCTTGGCTGCGAACCAAGTAATCAGCACGGAGGGGACGATGGAGATGAGAAGGGCCAGGATCGGGCCCATGATGGAGCCCTGCTGAGCCAGCTGAACGCCCAAGCCAAAGGCGATAACGCGGATGGTGCCCTGGAAGAAGGAGTCACCGATGCCGGAAAGCGGGCCCATAAGGGAGGTCTTGACCGCGTTAATCGAATCGGGGTTGAAGTTCTCGGGATCCTTGGCGTACTCCTCCTCCATGGAGGCGGCGAGGCCCAGGATGAAAGCGCTCGTCTGCGGGGTGCAGTTGTAGAACGCCATGTGACGGTGGTAAGCCTCTTTCTTAGCAGCAAGCTGCTTGGGGTCGGACTCGTCCGGATAGAGGCGATCGAGCGTGGGAACCATACCGTAGAGGAAGCCCATGTTCATCTGACGCTCGTAGTTCCAAGAGGCCTGGATGGCCCAGGAGCGCCAGAAGAACTGGCTGACCTTCTTGTTCAGGGACACGTCCTTGGTTGCGGTTGCCATAGTGTGTTCCTCCTTAGTCTTCGTCGTCTTCGAGCGGATCGTAGTCGGAATCGACACCGGCGGCTGCATGGGAACCGTTGAACTTGAAGCCCATGAAGACGACAGCCAGGCACACACCGATCAGAGCGACCGCGATGACGGACAGGTTGAGGTAAGCGGCGAGCAGGAAACCGATGAACAGGAACGGAGTCATACCCTTCTTGATCATCATGGTGAGCAGCAGGGCCAAGCCGTAGGCGGTCATGATCTTGGTCGAAACGTTAAGACCAGTGGACAGCCACTCGGGAACCATGTTGACGATGGCCTGAACCAGGTCGGTGCCACCAAAGACGGCGAGGAAGATCGGCAGGAAGTACATGATGGCGTACAAACCGGAGCCGGCGCAGATGTGCATACGGTAGGCGGTCTTGAACTTTCCGTTATCAATCGCGTTATCTGCCACATGGGTGAGGACGGCGATGATGGAACGGAACACGATGCCGAGGAGCTGACCCAGGACGGCGACCGGGATGGCGATCGTCATGGCGGTCTCGGCGGAAGCATCGGTCAGGCACGCAAAGGCAGCGGCCACGATGCCGCCCAGGACCATATCGGGCGGAACGGCGGCGCCGACCTGCACCAGGCCCATGGACACGAGCTCGACGGCGGCACCGACGGCAAGACCGGTGGGCACATCGCCCAGCAGCAGACCGACGAGCGTAGCGCCAACGAGGGGCTGCTCGAAGTTAAGACGACCGAGCAGGCGGGAGTCCCACATGCAGAACACGCCGACGAGGCCGACGAGCACCGCACTGATGAACGTATTCATACCCTTCTCCTTTCAGTCAGGCAAAAGCCTGGTTGATTACAGCTTGGCGTCGATGTCGACGCTCTGATACGTAGGGGTCTGCTGGACGTAGAGCTTAATGCCCATGTCGAGCAGCTGGTTGACGTCGGCCTTCTGGGTGGCGTCGAAGAAGACGGAGCTGTCCTTGCCGCCGACCTGATCGGCACCGTCGTGGTTGGCGGTGGCGCCCAGGTTGATGGCGTCGAGCTTGTAACCCTGGCAGAACTGCAGCATCTCGGCAGTGTTGCCAAAGACAAACATGACGCGCTCGCCGAGGGTGTTGAGCTTGTCCATCTTGGCGAGGGCACGCTCGACGGTGAAGACGTTCAGGCGCACGCCCTGGGGCTTGGCCAGCTTAAGAGCGCCCTTCTTGATCTCATCGTTGGCGGCAGCGTTGTCGACGACGATGATGCGCTCGGCCTGAACCTTGGTGGTCCAGGTAAAGACGACCTGGCCGTGCAGCAGACGGTAGTCAAGACGTGCGAGGACGATCTTGGCGGGACCGGAGCTGTGACGGGACGCCTTGGCCTTCTTGGCGGGAGCCGCGACGGCCTCGACCGGTGCGTTGGGGTTGGTCAGACCGGTGCGGGCCTCGTTGATGAGGGCCGCGAGCTCGGCACCCTTGATGGGGGCGGGGCTCATAGCGAGCGTCAGCGCCAGCGGAATATTGAAACCGCTGACAACCGTGAACTTCGTGCCGTTCTTGGAAAGCTCGACCATGCTGTTGTTGACCGAGCTGCCGAGCATATCGGTCAGCACATAGACGGTGTCGTCCGCGTTGAACGTGGCGATCATGGCGTCCACCTTGTTGGTGATGGGCTCCTTGTCGTCACGAGCAAGCGACACGACGTGGACGTTCGACACGTCGCCGAGAACCATCTCGAGCGTGTCTTTGGCGCCTGCGGCCAGGCCGCCATGAGATGCGAGAATGATCTGATTCATCTTGCCTCCTCCTTTTCGTTATGGTCATTATAACGTCTTATACGTTGCTTATATTGCTAATTAGTATAAAGACCGTTCGCGGGTGAAAATCGACCGTTGACGGGTTTAACGCAATCGAAACGTTGGTGCAGGGTAGGTCGGCGCTGTCTTGGCGACGCCCGATCAGACGCCTCGCCAATCCCCTATCGCACGAAGTACCAGGGGCTTTCCTGCACGGTGGGCTCCAGCGCGATGCCAGTGCGTTCCTTAAACAGATCCATGTCCTGAGATTTTTCGGTCCACCACGCGTTGGGCTTAAAGGTCATGCTCTCGACAATACGTTTGACAATGACGCTGTTGCGCAGCCTGGAGAAGTCGGTGTTCATGATCAGGATGGACGCGAGCACCAGCACGATGCCCAGGACCTTGATCGCGCCGGCGGGCTCGGCGTAGACACCAATGCCCAGCAGTACGGTGACGACCGTCTCGAATGACATTACGACGGGAACTTTCGACGTCTCGAGCCCCATGGACAGACCCTGCATATATAAGACATAGGCCACGGCTGTGGGGATGAGTCCAAAACCAAAGAACAACAGCAGCAGCTGTGGCGACATTGCCGCGGCGACATCCGGCCACGGAGCCGCGATAGCCGCCATAACCGCACCGCCAAAAACAAGGCCCCAAAACGTGACAGCCAGCGGGTGGACCGTCTTGGTTGCTATCCGGCTAAACACCGCGAGCGACGCGCCACAAAAGCCCGCGATCACGCCCGACGTGACGCCCCAAACCGAAAAATGGAAACCGGAAAGGTCGCCATTGGTCACTGCAAGTACACAGCCACCGATGTTAAAAGCGATGGCAACGAGCTTGTTGGGAGTCACATCCTCGCGATAAAGTACGCGGCCGAGCATGACGCCAAACACCGGCGAGGTGTAGAGCAGCACCGAGGCCGTGGACATGCCCACCTCGCCCATGCACTCGTAATAAAGAGTGTTAGCGGTGGCGAGGCCGATAATGCCAAGAAGCGCACAAGGAACAAGCTCTTTAGGACTTGCCTTGAACAGTGCCAGGGGACCCGATGCCTTTCCCTCACGAGCACCTCCCTGGCAACCCATGAATGCCAAGACCGGAGCCATTAAGACGGCACCCGACAACAAGCGAAAGGCAGCCATACTCTGGGACGTAACGCCCATGGCCGAGATGCCGTTTACAAAGATTCCGATGCTGCCCCACATAAGCGCGGCGATCAGCACCAGCACATAGCCCAGATTGCTTTTCTTCAACGCAGCCTCCTCGGTATTGTTTCCAATATGTTTCACACTACGTTATAGTCGTTATATACATTTTTCAAGGCACAAATCGGCGAATGGAAAATCTCTCACACAAGGAGTGTCCCCAAGTGCCGGCCAAAACACGAGAGTGGATAATCTCCCACTTTGAGCCTACACACATGCCAAAAATGGGAGATTATCCACTCTCACTCTGCGGGCACTCATTTAAGTCTGTCCCCAATGAGTAGTCGTTTAAGAACGTCCCCAACGACTACCCCTCCCCACAGCAACGGCATCGTCGATGTTTTGGCGACGACAGCGAAAACTCGCCAGAGCGAGCAAGGTGCCTTGAAGCGAGGCGGCATTGACCTTCTGGTCATGCCGCCGAAGCTGAAAGGCAGATTGCCGCTCTGGCGGGTTTGCAGCGTCGAGCGGTTACGGCGTTTGGTAAAACGCCGTAACTAATACTCAAGCTTCCACATGTAGCGGCGCGTCATGTAGTCCTTGTGGGTAACGGCAGAGAGAGCGCGCATGTACACGTTGTTGAGAATCGGGGCAAAGATCAGGTGGTTGAAGTACTCGCTCACGCTGTCCTTGATGTCGTTGAGGCCGAGCTCCTTGGCGTCGAGCTGATAGACGCGCTCGCCACCGTACTGGTTGACGAAGCGGATGCCGCGCTCGTCATTGCAGCGGCTGCGGCCGACGCTGATGAGCTGGAACAGCGAGGTGCGCTTGTCCAGAATCTCGAAGGGGCCGTGGAAGAAGTCGCAGGTGTTGATGGTGCAGGAGTCGATCTGCAGCATCTCCTGCACGTTGCAGATGCTAAAGACGTAGGCGGCACCAAAGAGCGGGCCCTGGGCCATGACGTTGATGCAGGGCTTGTCGGCGTTCTGCTCGGCCCACTTAGCAGCGAGCGGACGGGTGTACTCGACGGCCTTGCGATAGATGGGGTCGACCAAGTCGAACGCGGCCATAGCGGTCTCGTACTCGGCATAGCCATCGGTCTGCTGCGTGAGCTCCATGGCAATCATGGTCACGACGGCGGAGTTGGTGCGGCCCATGCAGGACTCGTCGACGGCCAAGCTGTCGTACTGGATCTTGTAGTCACAGACCTCGGTGAGGGCGGACTCATCAACATAGATGGCGATGGTGCTGGCACCGTGGTCCTTGGCGACCTGGGCGGCGACGATGGTCTCCTTGGTGCCGCGCATGGAAACGACGACGGCCAGGGTGTTCTCGTTGACGTAGGCCGGGGTGGCGTGCACGAACTCATTGCTGGTGTAGCTGGAGCTCACGACCTGCGTGGCCTCGTGCTCCATAAAGTACTGGGCAGGATAGTTGCCGCCGTTGGATCCGCCAGCGCCAATCCACACGACGCGCTTGATGCCGCCCTTGTCTGCCTTGTCAGCCAAAACCTGGGAGACGACATCCTTAACCTGTTCCTGAGTAGTCATCGTGCATCAGCCTTTCTTCTCGTTTGATGCTCATCACAGGCATACAAGTTACATACATGTTTTGGTTATGTCGACTAGTTGTATGCTATATTTGTCTTAGAAATTTTGCTGATGCGGTTTTCGATAACTGGATACCAGCAGTTTTGTTGTTGTATTGGATACATGCTTGATTAGGTAAGCATACAGGTTAGATACAGGTTGATCGCATGAGCGCTTCGTCTAAAAAGAAACTGACCCAATACGAGCGTCTGGCGGGCACGCTTCGCGACCGCATCGCCGCCGGCACCTACACCCGCGGAGACAAGCTGCCGTCCGAGATGGAGCTCATGGACGAATCGGGGCTGTCGCGCAGCACCGTGCGCCATGCCCTTAAGGTGCTTGTTGACGAGGGCCTGGTTCGCACCGAGCGCGGGCGCGGCGCCTTTGTGGCTGACACGCCGGCGCTCCACGAGAACAACCTGGTGTTTTCGAGCTACACGGCGCAGATCCAGGGTCAGGGCATGAAGCCCACCACGCGCACGGTGGACTCGGGCTTTGCCAAGGCAACGGGTAGCGTGGCCAAGTTTTTCGATGCCGCCGTGGGCAGCAAGCTCGTCAAGCTCGTCCGTCTGCGCTATCTGGACGATGCGCCGCTGTGCTTGGAGACCACCTATCTGCCGCCAAGCTTTGAGGCGCTCATCGATCGCGATATCAACGGATCGCTCTACACCGCGCTGCGCCAGGAGTTCCATCGCGCGCCGGCGCAGGGGCACAAGACCTTCGAGGTGTGCTATGCCTCGCAAAACGAGGCGTTTTTACTCAACGTCGAGCGTGGGCAGGCGCTAATCCTGATCACCGACTATGTCTACGACACCGATGGCCGCCCGCTCCACATCTCCAAGCGCATCCAACGCACCGACCGCGCCAAATACACCGAGCCCATCGGCTAACCACCACAATGGGGAC
>DXMJ01000036.1:0-3180 GCA_019414265.1 Collinsella sp.
GAACCCGCGAGGCTTATCCTCTCGCGAGTTCGCACTGAATCAACCTGGTGCCCCCAGCGGGATTCGAACCCGCGATATCCACCTTGAAAGGGTGGCGTCCTTGGCCGCTAGACGATGGGGACAGCGGGAAAGAGTATAGCAGACTTTTTTATCCGTTCACATATCGTTGGCAGATTGAAAAACCACCACACAGGAGTGGGTTTCTATTCCGATATTCAAATATCTCAATCTGTAACATCTGGGCGGGCAAATCGGCTCTATCTGTTACAGATCGAGACAAACGGCGGGCGTCGGGACGAACATCTCATTCTGTAACAGTAAGACGACTTTTAACGGTCTAGATGTTACAGATTGAGACAAACTGCCGTGGCAGATCAAAACTACCACAAAGGTGCCTGTCCCCTTTGTGGTGGTGGGGTGCTAGGGGAGGAGTTTCATCGCGGCGTCGTGGGCGGCGTGCTCGTAGGTGTCGTCGAGGGGTTTGAGCGGCAGCAGGGCGGCGGCCTGTGCGTCGCCACGGCGCTCGAGAGCGTGGGTGATGAGCCAGTCGGCGAGTTCGGGGTTCTTGGGCAGTGCCGGTCCGTGTAGGTACGTGCCGATGACGCCCTTGTAGATCAGACCCTCAAAGCCGTCGTCGCCGTTGTTACCGGTGCCCGTGACGACGGACGTTCCGAGCGGCGTGGCCTCGGCGTCCAAAAGCGTGCGGCCACCGTGGTTCTCGAATCCCACAAAGGGCTCGGGTGCCAGGTCGGTCTTGACGGCGACGTTGCCGATCAGGCGGTCGGAGCCGCGCACGGTTTCGGCGGCAATGACGCCCAGGCCCTCGAGGCGATTCTCACCCATATAGTACGAACGGCCGAGCAGCTGATAGCTGCCGCAGATGGCGAGCAGCGAGCCGCCATCCTCAACATAGGCCGCGACCTTGTCTTTTTGAGCGAGCAGCTCGTGTGCCACGGCAAGCTGGTCGCGGTCAGAGCCACCGCCCATCATAACGATGTCGGCGTCGGCGAGATCGAGCGACTCGCCCATGCGGACCTCGTCCACACGCACGGGAATGCCGCGCCAGGCGCAGCGGCGCTCGAGGGCAATGACGTTGCCGCCGTCACCATAGAGGTTGAGGGCATCGGGATACAGGTAGACGATGCGCAGGGGGCGCGAGAGCTCGACCGGCGCAATATCGGTGGGGACAGCGCTGCCATTGGCGCGCGTTGCGGCGTGGGAGGCAACCGAGCTCGCATCGGCGCCCTTAAGCTCGTCGAGCTCCTTGACCAGCGGCGGGAAGGCCGTGTAGTTGGCGACGGCGTAGAAAGTATCGCCAGCCTCCTCGTCTGCCACGGCGCCGATCGCCTGCTCGATATTCGAGATGATGGCGGCGTCGATGCCGGCGTACTTCAGGCGTACCTGCATATCGTGCGCGCGCGTACCCCCGACAAAGGCGATAAGCCCTGGGGTATCGGCGATGCGCTCGAAGTCGACGTCGTAGATCCACGAGACATCGTGGCCGTCGGCGTCGTTGTCGTTCAGGAAGAAGGCGCAGAGCCTGCCGCCTGCCGTTTTAATGGACTGAATCTGGCGATCGAAGCCCACGGGATTTTTGGCCAGGTTTGCCTCGACGGTGCGGCCGGCAATGTTCCAGCGGCCCATGCGTCCGCCGGCGGGGACGTAGGCATCGAGCGTGGGCTGCAGGTGCGCCGTATCCACGCCCAACTCATGTGCGGCAAAGAATGCGGCGGCAACGTTGTAGACCATGTACAGACCGTTGTAGCGCGTGGCGATGTGTACGGCAGCCGCGTTGGACGCAGATCCAAAGACCAGGTCAAAGCCGTAGCCGTCGCAGCCGAGTTTCACGTCCGTTACGCGACGGACCAGCGCGGGACGACCCCAGCCGCACGAAGGGCAATGATAGGCTCCGAGCTGGCCGTACTGCACATAGTCGTACTCCAACGGTGCGTTGCACTGTGAGCAAAAACGCGAGTCGCTAATGCGATCGGACTCGGTGCCCGTGGCGCCGTCGATGCCAAAGGCGATGCTTGCATTGGGAACGCGCGCGGCGATCGCGGCACAAAGCGGGTCGTCTGCGTTGTAGATGAGCGTTGTTGCCGGAGAGAGCTCCAAGGCATGGGCGATGACGTCCTGGGTGTGGTCGATCTCGCCGTAGCGGTCCAGCTGGTCGCGGAACAGGTTGAGCAGCACAAAGTACGTCGGTTTGAGCTTGGGCAGAACGCGTACGGTGTAGAGCTCGTCGCACTCAAAAACGCCCACGCGCTTGCCGCTGCTGGTGTGCTTAAGGCCGCCGCGGGCCTCGAGCAGAGCACCCACCACACCAGGCTCCATATTGTTGCCGGCACGGTTGCACACCACGGTAGCGCCGCTGGCAGCAACGGCGTCAGCGATGAGGTTGGAGGTGGTGGTCTTGCCATTAGTACCGGTAATCACTACGCTGCGGTCGACAAGGCCGGCGAGGTCGCTCAGCAACTCGGGGTCGATCTTCATGGCGATGCGGCCGGGAAGCACGCCACCCTGGCGTTTGAGGACAGAGCGCAGTCCCCAGCGGGCGATATCGCTCGAGGTGCAGGCGAGAGATGAGCGGAGGTTCATGAAGCCGTTCCTAACATAGATGACATGGTCGGGGCGATCGCGTCGCTAAAAGCCGTAGCGGCGCGCAAATTCCTGGGCGAGCTGCGATACATCTTCGCAGGCGTTGGCCCAGGGGGCAAAGTCTGGGGTGTCCGAGATAATGCCGTCGGCTTCCCAAACCGCCTGGTGCGAGAGGTCCCAGGGGTCGCGCGGCTCGGGCCGGCAGGGAAGGTACGGTGTCTGATACATGGGGTTCAGCAAAAAGAACGCGCCGCCCTCGCAACGGTTAGCGAACTCACGCAGCGCGCGCGTCGCCGGGCGCATCTTGTTTGTTTTGAACAGCAGAATCGTGCGGGCGAGCAGGTACCAAGGAGAGTTTTCGAGTGCGTCTGCCCCCATCTGTTCCTCGAGCTGATGCGCTAGGGCAAAAAAGCCGTCCTGGTCTTCCAAGCGGGCGAGGGCAAGCAGCACGGTGCCGGCGGCCCGGGTGGGATAGCCCTCCGCCTTAAGGACACGGCGAGCATAGTTGGCGGCGGCGCGGTAACGAGCGCTCGCCATGCACAGCTGCGAGATGGCCTCGAGCGTGTGGAGCCACCCGATAAG
>DXMJ01000036.1:3280-16263 GCA_019414265.1 Collinsella sp.
TCAAA
The DNA here is from genome assembly GCA_019414265.1 of Collinsella sp. Classification (GTDB taxonomy): domain Bacteria; phylum Actinomycetota; class Coriobacteriia; order Coriobacteriales; family Coriobacteriaceae; genus Collinsella. The sequence goes on from DXMJ01000036.1 coordinate 3,286, forward strand.
CTCCTCGTCGCTGCCCATGTCCTCGATGCGATGGAGCTCGTCGAGCAGGTGGCGATGAACACCGGCATAGGACAGCAGCGCCTGAGCATGCTCGGACTGCGCATACTTTTGGGGATTCGCGCTCATGTCGTTATGGACAAGCTCGCGTGCTGCATCGGTGAGCTCGGGGTGCGACGCCAGATAGGTGCGCTCCAGGTAGGCGGGGATGTAGACGCTCGGATCCATTAGAGGTCTCCTCCCTTAAACGGCAAGCCCTGCTCGGCCGCCCGCAGTATGCGCTCGTCGATCTGGGAGCGCACGATGTCGTTGGTGGCGACCCAGGCGGCAAAGCTGGCGTTGTCGGGTGCGCCCAGGCCCTCCTGCAGTACCGGCGTCGCCTCGGAGAGTGCAAGGACGAGCTCGTCGGTGGAGCCTGCACCCACGTTGACGCGGGCATAGACGCCATCGGGAAACTCGGTTTGGAAGTAGAGCGCCTCGGCTGCGTGCGGGCACGAGCGCGCAAGGATACGCAGGTAGTGTTCGGCGCCCTCGTAATCCAGCTCGCGCCAGGCAGCGCTCATCAGCGCGATGAGCGTCCACGGGTCCAAGTCGCGTTCTGCATCCTTGGGACGACGGCGCAGCGGCGTGTTGGCGAGATAGGGGACGGAGTGGGCAGAGCGAAAGCGCTTGAGCTCCTCAGCGGGGTATTCGAGCTTTGCCATGGCGAGCATTGCGGTGTGGCGGACGCCGGCAGGATCGTTGGGGGCAAAGTCGAGGCTGCGGTTTGCGGCTTCGAGCGACATGCGGTAGCGGCCGCTAATGAGCGCGCGCGATGCCAAGGCGGCAAGCCAGCGCAGGTAGGGACGGCGGGTCAGGTCGCCTGCAGCCTCGCGCTCGTAGGGGTCCTGCGCCGAGGCGATCTTGAGCGCCAGGTCGTGCTCCACCTCGTCGCACTTGGATACCAGATATTGCACGTATTCCTCGTTGGAGTCAGCGGTGAGGGCGCACAACATGCGCTGCGCATCCCAGTTGGCCGGATCGAGTGCGGCGGCCTCGCGAAGCATGTTCTCGGCAGCGGCCTCTTCCTGCTCGGCTTGGGCATCGTCGGGGATAAAGGGAATGCGGTAGTCGACGGCCTCGACCACCTTGGCAATCAGATGCCCGGCGCGGTCGCGGTCGTGCACGATGAGCGGCGCGGGGTTGCGGGTGAATTGCTCCATCAGACGCTCGACGGCGGGGCCGTCGGTGAGCGGGATATTGTCGCGGCGCAAGGCCTCAAGAACGAGGCGATGGCAATCCTCTTGAATGGGATCGAATGCCATGGGGCCTCCTTTGCTGCGGTTAGGGTTCAAATGTCTCTATATAAGGTTCTAGTTTACCCGCATGTGGCACACCGGGGGTGCCGCACTTGGACATGCACCTTTGCACCACGAAGACGGATGTCGCACAAATGTCGGCGCCTTGGACGACTGAGTGGTATCACGGTGCCGCAAACGGTCGATTTTTGGCGGCGAACGGGGCGCATTTTGGAGGGGCACCGTCCTGCCCGGGATATGTGGTTAACCTTGATAAAACGTTTGCCCAGCTTGGGAGTATGAATGCCCCACAAGGGTCTTCAGGGATAGAAAAAACGTTTCATCATTGTCGGCTTTAGGTGAATAACTGACCAACCAGAACGGTAAAATAGTGTTTGTCTGAGCGTTGAGACGTTTAGACATCGCGCATTGTCATCGCCGGCAACGCGCAAAACGGTCCTAACGGAGCCAATCGGGTGCTCCGTTATATACGCAAGTCTAAGAGGGGCTTGTTTAGGAGGCACAGTATGGGACGTTTTACCAATCCTCGCGATCTGTACTTTGGTGAGGGCGCTCGCCACGAGGTGAAGAACCTCAAGGGCAAGAAGGCCATCATCGTTTCTGGCGGCAGCTCTATGCGCCGTGGCGGGTTCCTGCAGGACGTTGAGGCCGACCTCAAAGAGGGCGGCTTCGAGGTCAAGCTGTTCGAGGGCGTCGAGTCCGATCCGTCCATCGAGACGGTCATGAAGGGCGCCGAGGCCATGCGCGAGTTCGAGCCCGACTGGATTATCGCCATCGGCGGCGGCTCGCCCATCGATGCCGCTAAGGCCATGTGGGTCTTCTACGAGTATCCCGAGGAGTCCTTCGATAACATCATCCAGCCGTTTAGCTTCCCTGAGCTGCGTCAGAAGGCTCACTTCTGCGCCATCTCCTCTACCTCCGGTACCGCTACCGAGGTTACCGCCTTCTCCGTCATCACCGACTACGCCAAGGGCATCAAGTACCCGCTGGCCGACTTCAACATCACCCCTGATGTCGCCATCGTCGACCCCGAGCTCACCTACACCATGCCCGCCAAGCTGTGCGCTCACACCGGCATGGACGCTCTGACCCACTGCATGGAGGCCTACGTTTCCACCTTCGCCTCTATGTTCACCGATGCCAACGCCCTGCACGGCATCCGCGAGATCGTCGAGTGGCTGCCCAAGTCCTATGCTGGCGACCATGAGGCCCGTCAGCACATGCATGAGGCTCAGTGCATCGCCGGCATCGCCTTCTCCTCGGGCCTGCTGGGCATCGTTCACTCCATGGCTCACAAGACCGGTGCAGCCTTTGAGAACGGCCACATCATCCACGGTGCTGCTAACGCTATGTACCTTGGCAAGGTCATCCAGTGGAACTCCAAGGATCCGCGCGCTGCCGAGCGTTACGCTTACGTGGCCAAGGAGATCCTGCACCTTCCCGGCGAGACCAACGAGGAGCTTATCGCTGCGCTCGTCCAGAAGATCCGCGACCTCAACGACCAGCTCAACATTCCGCAGTCCATCAAGGATTACGCGAATGGTGGCGTGAAGGTCGACGCCGAGAACCCGCAGATGGTTTCCGAGGAGGAGTTCCTCGCCAAGCTCCCCGAGATCGCCGCGAACGCCGAGCAGGACGCCTGCACGCCCGAGAACCCGCGTGAGACCAAGGCTGCCGACTTCGAGAAGATTCTCAAGGCCTGCTACTACGACACCGACATCGATTTCTAATCGACTCTTGTTATCGTAACGAGGGGCTCCGCACGTATCTGTACGGAGCCCCTTTCTTTTTTCTCTTAGAGAATGGGATAGTTATGGCTGCAATTTTCAATAGCCCCAGCAAGTACATCCAGGGTCCGGACGAGCTCGCCAAGCTCGGCTCCTATGTCGAGCCGCTCGGCGCTAAGGCCCTCGTCATCGTGACGCCTTCGGGCAAGAAGCGCGTCGGTGCCAAGATCGAGGGCGGTTTTGCCGAGGCTAAGGCCGAGCTGCTGTTTGAGGACTTTAACGGCGAGTGCTCCAAGGGCGAGGTCGATCGCCTGGTTGCGCTCGCTCGCGACAACGGTTGCGACATCATCGTCGGCGTCGGTGGCGGCAAGATCCTCGACACCGCGAAGGCCGTCGCCTATTACCTGGAGTCCCCGGTTATCATTTGCCCCACCATTGCTTCGACCGATGCCCCGTGTTCGGCACTTTCGGTGCTCTACACCGACGATGGCCAGTTCGATAAATATCTCTTCCTTAAGGCAAACCCCAACATTGTCCTGATGGATACGACGGTTATCGCGGCGAGCCCGGTGCGCCTGACGGTTTCCGGTATGGGCGATGCGCTCGCAACCTACTTTGAGGCCCAGGCGACGCATGATGCCGACGGTGGCACCTGCGCTGGCGGCAAGGGCGGCATGGCCGGTCTGGCGCTCGCCAAGCTCTGCTACGAGACGCTTATGGCCGATGGCGTCAAGGCCAAGGTCGCGCTGGAGAAGGGTGCGCTCACGCCTGCCGTCGAGCATATCATCGAGGCCAATACGCTGCTTTCGGGCATTGGCTTTGAGAGCTCGGGCCTTGCTGCTGCTCATGCCATCCACAATGGCCTGACGATGCTGCCCGAGTGCCACGGCATGTATCACGGCGAGAAGGTCGCCTTTGGCACCATCGTTCAGCTGGTACTCGAGGATGCTCCGACTGAGAAACTCGAGGAAGTCTTGGGCTTCTGCATTGAGCTGGGCCTGCCGGTCACGATGAAGGAACTTGGCGTTGCCGAGCTTACGCGCGAGCAGGCCATGATTGTTGCCGAGGCCGCCTGCGCGCCCGATGACACCATGTGCAATATGCCGTTTGAGGTGACGCCCGAGATGGTCGCAAACGCCATCCTGGGTGCCGACGCGCTGGGACACTACTATCTCATGGATGAGTAAATCAAGCTAAGGAAGGGGCAAAGCCAGCAGACGGCTTTGCCCCTTTTTGCTATGGTGCAAACCAACCTGACCCCATCGCACCAAGTTGGTGCAAAGGGGTCAGGTTACTTTGCACCAATCGTTGTTTGATGAAGGGCGGATTCTCGTATGGCGCTTCCTATGGTTTACGGCGGTCCCGGTCGGTATGTTCAGGGGCCGGGCGAACTTTCGCGTCAGGGCAGGTATTTGTCATGGTTGGGCTGCGCTGCCTATGTCTTGTTTGACCAGGGCACCGAGGATCGGCTGTGCAGGCAGATCGTCGATGGATTTCTGGATGAAGATCTAAGCGAGCCGTTCTTTAAGATTTACAACGGTCCGTGTACGGAAGATGCCGTTGTCGAAATGGCCAAGGAAGCCCAGGCCGAGTATTGCGACATGGTGGTGGGCATTGGCGGCGGCAAGATGCTCGATATCGCAAAGGCCGTTGCGTTTTATGCTGAGCTGCCGTTGTGTGTATGCCCCACGGCGGCTTCGATGGACGGTCCGTGCAGCGCGATTTCGGTGCTGTATCACGAGGATGGGTCGTTCGATCGCTATCTGATGCTCGAGAAGAATCCGGACCTGGTCGTGGTCGATACCAACGTGGTCGCGGCGGCCCCGCTCCGTATGACGGTCGCTGGTATGGGCGATGCGCTGGCAACGCACTTCGAGGCGCGTTCGTGCGCCGCGGCGAGAGGTGCGAACGAGCACGGTGGCGCGCCGGGGCACTTGGCACTGGTCGCGGCACGTGCCTGCTACGACACGCTTATGGAATGCGGCGTCGCTGCCAAGCGCGATCTCAAAAAGGGGCGTACATCGCCGGCGGTTGAGCGCCTGATCGAGTGCAATATTCTGCTCTCGGGCGTCGGCTTTGAGAGTGGCGGTTTGGCGTTGGCGCATGCCATCGCCAACGGCCTGACGATTTTGCCCGAGTGCAAGGCTATGCACGGCGAGGCCGTAGCGTTTGGTCTGGTGGTCCAGCTTCGTCTGGAGCGTGCGCCCGAGCTTGAACAGGTGCTCGAGTTTTGTCAGCGCGTTGGTCTGCCGACGACGCTCGAGGAGCTGGGCCTTGGCGAGATTTCCGATGCCGACCTGATGAGCGTTGCGGATGCGGCCTTTAGAAACGAACGCAATATGGCCAACGAGCAGGCCAAGGTGACCAAGCAAAAGCTCGTCGAGCTCATGCGCGAGGCATAGTTTGGCGCTTGATCGACCTTGTGCAATCGGGGCGGCGATAGGCCATAGGCTATTTGCCGCAAAGGTGCTCCGCGTGTAATTTGCCCGAGGCACGGGCCGATAGCGTATCATTATCTCTTGCTTGTTTGCACTGCTCAGGGAGGGGCCGCGCATGGCGCAGGAACACGATCTATTTGATGACATTATCGAGATCAGCAAGGGTTTCGACTTTCTTAAAAACCCGCTTGGCGGCGTGACCGACGCGCTCGATCCGTCGGCGCCGCAGTGGAATCCTGCCGATTACAAGGAGCGTCCGCGCGGCAACACGATTCCGTGTCTGACCTGCAAAAACGAAAAGAGCGGCTGCACCGCGTGCATGGACGTGTGCCCGGTCAACGCCATCGAGGTCGAGGAAGACGCCATCGAGATCCTCGATACCTGCCGCAAGTGCGGCCTGTGCGCTGCCGCCTGTCCGACTGAGGCGATTATTTCGCCGCGTCTGGCGCCCAAAAACCTTTACGACGACATTGTCTCGGCGGCTACGAGCCACGAGACCGCCTACGTTACCTGCACGCGTGCCCTTAAGCGCATGCCGCGCGAGAACGAGGTCGTCGTTGCCTGCGTGGGCGATATTACGGCCGAGACCTGGTTCTCGGTGCTGGCCGACTATCCCAACGTGAGCGTGTACCTGCCGCTGGGCGTGTGCGATAAGTGCCGTAACACCGGTGGCGAGGACATCCTGGGCGAGGCCATTGCTACCGCCGAGGAGTGGGCCGGTACGGGCATGGGTCTGGAGGTCGATCCCAAGAGCCTCAAATGTCATAAGCGCCGCGAGTACGAGCGCAAGGAGTACATGGAAAAGATCGCCCGCACCACGGGCCTTACCGTGACAAAGCTCAATCCGGCAACGGCGGCACTGGCCTCGGTGACGCAGAAGCTCAAAGCCCATCGCCATCAGATTACCCAGTTGGAGCGTACGCTCAACACCATGTGCGGCACCACGACGACCAAGCGTCGCCGTTCGCTCACGCACGGGCGGCAGCTGGTGCTCTCGACGCTGCAAAACCACCCCGAGCTTGCCCAGAACATGCAGGTGAGCACGCCGGAGTGCGATTTTGACAAGTGCACGTCGTGTGGCGAGTGTGTCAACGTATGTCCCACGTTCGCCTGCGATTTGGTGGGAAGCGGCCGCTTTGCGTTGGAGTCCACGTATTGTTTGGGCTGCGGTGCCTGCGTCAAGGTGTGCCCCGAGCATGCGCTCAAGTTAGTTAAGCGTGACGCGTCCAATCTGGTCGTCGTCGATCCCGAAGCCGAGGAAAAGGCCGCCCAGAAGGCGAAGGCTCACGAAGAAGCTGAGAAGGTCAAGGCCGAGGCAAAGGCCAAGCTTGACAAGATGCTCGACCAGGTGGAAAAGCTCGCGGACTAGTCAGCGACCTCTATCTCTGCTTCATTCGTGCCGCCGTGGCGTCCGGGTTCGCCCAGATGCTGCGGCGGCGCTATACTTATGCAGTTTGAAATGCTTGTACCAAAAGGAGCTGTCGTGTCCCTTTCCATCGGTATCGTGGGCCTGCCCAACGTAGGCAAGTCGACGCTGTTCACCGCGCTTACCAAAAAGACCGGCCTTGCCGCCAATTACCCGTTCGCCACGATCGACCCCAACGTGGGTATCGTCGATGTGCCCGATAGCCGTCTGCAAAAGCTCGCCGACATCGTCAACCCGGGTCGCATTGTGCCGGCGACGGTCGAGTTCGTCGACATCGCAGGTCTGGTGAAGGGCGCTAACGAGGGCGAGGGTCTGGGTAACCAGTTCCTGGCCAACATTCGCGAGACCGACGCCATCTGCGAGGTCGTGCGCTACTTTAAGGACCCCAACGTTATGCGCGAGGTGGGCCGCACGGGCGAGTTCGTCGATCCCGCCGGTGACGCCGACACCATCATGACCGAGCTTATCCTGGCCGACATGGGCACGCTCGAGAAGCAGCTGCCTAAGCTCGAGAAGGAGGCCAAGCGCGACAAGGAGCTCATGCCCAAGTTCGAGGTCGCCAAGCGCCTGCTTGCCTGGCTCAACGAGGGCAAGCGCGCTGCGTCCATGGAGATGACCGACGAGGAACGTGCTGCCGCTAAGGGCCTGTTCCTGCTCACCATGAAGCCCATCCTGTATGTGGCCAACGTGGACGAGGATATGCTCAACGACGATCTGGCGCCCATCGATGGTGTTAAGCCGCTGCCCATCTGCGCCAAGATCGAGGCCGAGCTTTCCGAGCTCGATCCCGAGGACGCCGCCGACTACCTGGAGAGCTTGGGCTTGGAGCAGCCCGGCCTGGACGTGCTCGCACAGGCGGCCTATAAGCTGCTTGGCTTGCAGTCGTTCTTTACGGCCGGCGAGATGGAGGTCAAGGCCTGGACGGTTCGTCAGGGCGCGACCGCCCCGCAGGCCGCCGGCGTCATCCACACCGACTTTGAGCGCGGCTTTATTAAGGCCGAGGTCATTGGCTATGACGACTACATCGAGCTCGGCGGTGAGCAGGGCGCCAAGGCCGCCGGCAAGCTGCGTATTGAGGGCAAGGACTATGTCATGGCCGATGGCGACGTCGTGCACTTCCGCTTTAACGTGTAAGGACGACGCGCATGTTTAAATATGGTAAAAAAGCCGGCTACATGGGTATTGCACTGCTCGTACTTGCGGTGATTCCGCTGGTGGTCGCAGCGTGTGTTATCCCCAACATTGGTCCCGAGGTGGCAACAAAGTTTAATGCCGCCGGCGAGGTGACGCGCTGGGGCAAGAGTTACGAGTTGCTGGCACTGCCGGTGCTCAACCTGCTGCTGAGCGTGGCGACGTACTTTACGGCAGGACGCCAGGCTAAAAACAATGATGACTCCGCCGCCATGGCGCGCATCGTGTGCGAGCGCTACCTGCGTAACGGTTGCATCACAGGTGTGTTCCTCAACGTGGTCAACGTTTACTTTATGTACTCGGCGATTACCGGAACGGGCTTTGGCTTTGGTTTCTAGCCTGTCCTTTTAGGCAACGAGCCTGCACGCATATTCAAGGGCTGCTGCGAGGCCGCCGCTCGATCGTGGTTTAAAGACCATGTCGGCGGCGGCCTCGTTTTCGTATCCGGCGCCGCGAAGGGCGAGTGCGATACCGGCTTCCAGGAGAAGGGGCAGACCACGTTGGCTGGTTGCGATTACGGCAGCCTGATTGAGCGAGCAGCTGTGCGCTTGGCATTGGATGGCAAGTTCACCTTGCGCCGGGCAAGGGACCAGAACGGCGGCGACGCGACTTGATAGCAATGCAAATGCTGTGCGCTCATCGGGCGAAAGGCATTCGGCTTCAACGACGACGAGCTTGGGCGGTGCGCTGTTTGTGCGAAGCATGGCTCGGTACATACGGACCGAAGAACCCGACATAGAAAACTCCTGTGTATTCGTTTAAACGTAAACTATAGTTTACGTTTTTGTTCAGCTCCATTTCAAACTCGGCTGCATGGACGAATGTGCGAAACAGATTCTTGGCAAGCGAGTCGAGCAGACGCGCAGGGACCTTGGTATCTCCAAGGTCGATTTTTGTGTGGCGACAGGAATCAGTCGACCCTACCTCGACCGAATCGAAGATGGGACGGCAAATTTCACGCTCAAGGTTCTATTTAAGATCGCGCCCGCACTCGGCATGACGGTATCAGAGCTTCTCGAGGGCATCGAATAGGGGATACCCGTCGACAACTGAATTACGCCATCGGGATGCGGTCGTGGTTGACTTGGCTGTAGAACAGGCGCTGGATCTCGGCGGCATCGCGTGACTGGCCGAGCGCCCACATGGTCTTGGCCACGAGCGTCTCGGTGGTCATGTCGTCGCCGCGCAAAATGCCCGGATGATCGGCGTAGGCACGGCCGACCTCATAAACACCCAGGTCAAGGCCCTCTTCGGGGACCTGCGTGGTCATAACGACGGTGCGGCCCGAATCGACCCAGCGGAAAATTGCCTCTTGGAACGACTCGCCCGACTCGCCAAACTCGGGGATACCGCCAATGCCAAAGGTCTCAAGGATTACAGCGTCGTAGCTATCGGCAAGGGCGTCGAGGATGCCCGGGTTTACGCCGGGCGTGAGCTTGAGTACAAATACGCGCGGGTCGATGCTGTCGTAGAAACGCACCGGGTTTTCGCCCTGATGCGTGCCGTGAAGCCCGTTGCGCACGATGCGGTCGTTGCGGATATAGGCGATGGGCGGATAGTTGACGCTAATGAACGCGTTAAAGCTCATGGTGCGCTGTTTGCGGGCGCGCGTACCGGCAATGGCTACGCCGCCAAACACGATTGAGACGTCGTGCGAGTGCTCGTCGAGCGCATAGAGCAGGCTCTGGTACAGGTTGAGCTTGGCGTCGGTAAAGGGATTGCCCATGGGCTTTTGCGAGCCGGTGAGTACGATAGGCTTGGGGCTGTCCTGAATCAGATAGGAAAGCGCCGCCGCGGTGTAGCTCATGGTGTCGGTGCCGTGCAGAATCACGAAGCCGTCGTGGTCGGCATAACCCTCGACGATGACGTCGCGGATACGCATCCAGTCACTGGGGCGCATATTGGTGCTGTCGATGTTCATGGGCTGCACGACGTCGAGCTCGCAGAGGCCCGAGATCTCGGGGACGCTCTGGGCGAGCTCCTCACCGGTCAGGGCGGGGGAGAGGCCGTTGCCGTCCTCGGTCGATGCGATGGTGCCGCCCGTGGCGATGAGAAGGATGCGCTTCATGCTGGTATTCCTATCGGTTTTGTCGCCGCAAGGGCGGAGTCGTTCGGCAGTATTGTGGCACAGGGCGTCCAATGTTCAAACGTAATACATCATCTGTAATGTTTAGTAATACTTCAATTGCCGTCAAATAAGGGCCCAGGTCGTGCGTTTGCCGTGCGCTGATGGCCGCGAGGGACGAGAAACCCCATATAACGTGTACACTATGGAAGTTATTTTCGTTCATTCACGCGGGTGGGCACCGGCTCCCCGCCAACAAGAGGGGGAAACCATGGATCAAAAGGCTTCCGCAAAGGTCCTCGTACTCGACTTTGGTGCGCAGTACGGTCAGCTCATTGCCCGTCGCGTCCGCGACCTCAACGTGTATTCCGAGATCGTTCCCTGCGACATCTCGGCCGATGAGATTCGCGAGATGAACGCCTCTGCGCTCATCCTTTCCGGCGGCCCGGCCTCCGTGTACGCCGAGGACGCTCCGTCCATCGATCCCGCCATCTTTGACCTTGGCCTTCCCGTCCTGGGCTTTTGCTACGGCCATCAGATCACGGCCGTGACGCTCGGCGGCAAGGTCGGCCACTCCGAGGTGGGCGAGTACGGCCGCGCCACCATCACGCGCACGGCTGGCGCCAAGCTCTTTAACTCCACGCCTATGGAGCAGACCGTGTGGATGAGCCACCGCGACGCCGTGTCCGAGGTGCCCGAGGGCTTTACCATTACCGCCAGCACCGACGTGTGCCCGGTTGCCGCCATGGAGTGCGTCGAGCGCAAAATCTTCACCACGCAGTTCCACCCCGAGGTCAAGCACTCCGAGTACGGTCAGCAGCTGCTGAGCAACTTCCTGTTTGAGATCTGCGGCCTGGAGCCCAACTGGAGCATGGACAACCTGGTCGAGACCATGACGGCCGAGTTTCGCGAGAAGGTCGGCGACGACCGCGTGATTCTGGCCCTGTCCGGCGGCGTCGACTCCTCCGTCGTGGCTGCGCTGGGCGCTCGCGCCGTTGGCAAGCAGATGACCTGCGTGTTCATCAACCACGGCCTGCTGCGCAAGGGCGAGCCCGAGCAGGTGGAGGAGGTCTTCACCAAGCAGTTTGACGTCGACTTTATCCACGTCCACGCCGAGGACCGTTATGCCGAGCTTCTGGCCGGCGTGACCGAGCCCGAGGAGAAGCGCCGCATCATCGGTACGCAGTTCTGGAAAGAGTTCTTCGCCGTGGCGCAGCAGCTCGAGACCGATGGCAAGCCGGTCAAGTACTTGGCTCAGGGCACCATCTACCCCGACATCATTGAGTCCGGCGCTCGCAAGACGGGCGGCAAGACGGCTACCATCAAGAGCCATCACAATCTGATCCCGTTCCCCGAGGGCGTGCACTTCGACCTTATTGAGCCGCTCGACCACTTCTTTAAGGACGAGGTCCGCGCGCTTGGTCTGGCGCTCGGTCTGCCGGGTCATATCGTGTTCCGCCAGCCTTTCCCGGGCCCGGGTCTGGCCATCCGCATCATCGGTGCGGTCGACAAGGAGAAGCTCGAGATCCTCAAGAATGCCGACGCCATCGTGCGCGAGGAGCTCGACGCCTATAACCAGCGTCTGTTTGAGCAGACCGGCGAGCGCAACTCCGAGCATAGCTGCTGGCAGTATTTCGCCGTCCTGCCCGACATTAAGTCCGTCGGCGTTATGGGCGACGAGCGCACCTACCAGCGCCCAATTATCCTGCGTGCCGTCGAGTCCAGCGATGCCATGACCGCCGACTGGGCCAAGCTGCCCTACGACGTCCTGGCCCGCATCTCCGGCCGCATCGTGGCCGAGGTTCCCGGCGCCAACCGCGTGTGCTACGACATCACGTCCAAGCCGCCCGCGACGATTGAGTGGGAATAGAACATACGTTCGATAAAATAATATAGTATCAGATAGCGGGCACGGTTTCAATTGAATCCGTGCCCGCTGCTGTATGCGTGTCCTTGCACGCCCAATATGCGCCGTAAAAGCCGTCTTCTTCGACGTCAAAGTGAATGCGCTTCGTTTTCGCCTCTCAAAATCTTATTTTCACGATTTGCATTTTCATCCCGTTGTCACCGACCCTTGCGAGAAACCGGAAAAAGCAGCTGACAGAAGAGTCTCTCAAATCGTTGTAGCCCAGCATATAGCCGCGACTTGTGACCTGCAGACGGCTGTCCCACGTGCCGATTTCCTTGGCGGCATCCGAAACCGCAAAATATGCCCCCACATCCTTGATTTTTGCGGTCTTTAGCCATGTTTTTGCGATCATCTTTACCGCCGTCCGATTGGCAGCATCAAAGACCAGCACACTGCCGGGGAAAGCGTCCGCCATCCCCCGCACCAGTTCCCGGACCTGCTGGGTCAGAAAGTAATAGAACACCCCGGAGGCAAAGAACACCGCCCCGCGGGAGGCATCGATTTTGCTAAACCATGCGGTGTCTTTCAGGTCGCAGGGGATATTTTGTTCTCGATCCCCGGCGGGCAGTAGCTGCTGCCGCAAGGCAATCACATCCGGGAAGTCCAGATTGTAGATCTTGCATCTACCGTTGTCGCAGGTTCTGCCGGTGTTGTCCAGCCCGCAGCCCAGATTGACCACCGCCGCATTGGGGTGGCCTTTCAGGTAATCCCGCACCTCGAAAGCAAGATCACTCTGCCGTGTGGCCACCTCCAGCGCACCAAAGCGCTGTATCAGGCTGCGGGAGTTTTTCTCTGCCTCTGAAAAGTCGTAGTCGATCTGGTCGAGCAGACGAACCGCTGTTTCATCCCTGTAAAGGTTCGGGTACAACTCCGTACACAGCTTCCGGGAATACAGCGGGAGGATCAGCGTCTCCTGCACGGTGTTTT
>DXMJ01000037.1:0-9308 GCA_019414265.1 Collinsella sp.
CAAAGGAAAGCACTTAATGTGCTTTCCGTCTTGCGCAGGACTGTAGAGCAGTAAACTTAACCCCCGCCCCCAGCCCCGGAGACCCTCCCGGATGGCCCCAAAAATTTTTTCAAAAAAGTTGTTGCGCGCCGGACAGACTTCTGTGTATACTAATCCCCGCAGCGCACGCGAGCGGAAACAAACGCGAACGTCTGCCTGGGGAGTTAGCTCAGTTTGGTTAGAGCGCCGGCCTGTCACGTCGGAGGTCGCGGGTTCGAGCCCCGTACTTCCCGCCAACGCAATTAAAGCCACGTCTTCGGACGTGGCTTTTTGCGTTTGATGCACTTTGTTTCGATAGAACGATCGCCCTGGTGCATCTTCGCCCAGAATCCCCGCGCCTTCGGGGACGCAAGTAAAATCTAATAAGCATATCTGTCTAAACAACAGCTTTGTTGCGCAACACCTGTTCAACGAGACAGGGGGTTAGGTTATACTAAATTCCACTGTGCGCCGCATCTGATGCATTTCGCTCCAAGCGCGGCACTCAGTGGATATCCGATTTACCATTTGGATGTCCTGGCGGTCATTTAGCGTCTCGACACAAGCTCGGCCCCGGAGCTCGTTCGAGCTGTTCGTATTCCTTGAAAGGGGAAAAATGGACATATCGAGGAAGACTGATTACGCCCTTCGTATGCTGGCGATGCTTGCCGAGGATCCGGAGTGTTTGCTTTCTGTTCGCACCGCTGCCGAAGAGGTCAATGTCCCGTATTCGTTTGCCCGCTCGATTCAGCACGGTTTGGTCCAGGCCGGTATTGTGGAGAGCCTGCGTGGCGTCCACGGTGGCATGCGTCTCAAGGTCAGTCCGGACGACGTCACTATCCGCCAGGTCGTCGAGGCCGTTCAGGGTCCTATGGTTATGAACGATTGCACCGCGCCCGATGGTGACTGTGCGCGCATGGGCGCGTGCTGCTATCATCCCCTGTGGGCCGGAGCTCAGGCGTTGATGCGCGACTACCTCGATTCCGTTTCGCTCGGCGACATCGTCGCTCACCGCCAGTTCCCGGCCGTCGATCCCAAGTTCGCCGACCGCGAAGCGTTTCCCGAGTACGCCACCTGCGCGTGCGCTTACCGGGAGGAATAGCGCCGCATAAGGAGTATAGCCATGATTCAGGACCCCTTTCGTTCGATGATTCGTTCGGAAGGGGTCCTGCGTTATCGCGACCTTCCGTGGCGCCGCACACGCGATCCGTACATCATTTGGCTTTCTGAGGTCATGCTGCAGCAAACGCAGGTGCCGCGTGTGGAGGCGCGCATGCCGGTGTGGCTCGATCGTTTTCCGACTGTGCAGGCGCTTGCCCAGGCCGCGCCTTCCGATGTTTTGGACGCTTGGCAGGGCATGGGCTACAACCGACGCGCTCTGGCGCTTCATGGGGCCGCTCAACGGGTCGTAGAGGATTGGGGCGGGGAGTTTCCGCGCGAGACGCACAATCTGGTCGCGCTGCCCGGCATTGGCCCGGCAACGGCGCAGGGCATCCGTTCGTTTGCGTTTGATCTTCCAGGCGTGTATCTGGAGACCAATGTGCGCACGGTCTTTCTGCATCATTTCTTTCCCGATGTACCGGCCGTTCCCGATCGCGAGCTGGTGCCGCTGATCCAAGCCGCCTGTCCGGCGGCCCCTGGTGCGGCGGCGGATGAGATTGCGCCCTTTGCCGCGCCTCAAGACGATGCCGACACGCCGCGCGCGTGGTATTACGCGTTGCTGGATTACGGCGCGTATCTTAAAAAGACGCTGCCCAATCCGTCCAGGCGATCGGCGGGCTATAGCCGTCAGTCCAAGTTTGAGGGCTCGCGTCGCCAAAAGCGCGCGCATATCGTGCGTATGTTGCTGGCAGCGCGCGATGGGCAGCCGGCGGGGATTACGCTTGCTGATGCCGTGGTGGGCGTTAACGAGATGGAAGCGGCAGCCGGTCGCGGGCCGGTCGAGTGCGACTTGATCGCGGGCATTCTAGCTGACCTGGAGCGCGAGGGCTTTTGCCGAGCCGAGGACGATCGTTGGTTGAGTGTGTAGCCCGCTCAAATCTGAAGAACGGGATTGTAAGGTTTAAATTCTCGGCTTGAGGGGCATCCTAAAGACGAGGCCGCTCGGAGCCTACGGGCGGCATGCGTTGAAGGGAAGTACACCTATGGATTTTGAGAACTCCCAAACCAAGAAGAACCTCGAGACCGCTTTTGCCGGTGAGTCCCAGGCACACACCAAGTATCGCTACTATGCCTCTAAGGCCAAGAAGGATGGCTACGTTCAGATCTCGAATATCTTTGCCGAGACGGCTGGCAACGAGTCCGAGCACGCCAAACTGTGGTTTAAATATCTGCACGACGGCGCCGTTCCGGGCACTCTGGACAACCTGCGCGACGCCGCCGCGGGCGAGAACTACGAGTGGACCACGATGTATGACGAGTTTGCCAAGACCGCCGAGGAGGAGGGTTTTGCCGAGATCGCCGAGAAGTTCCGTGGCGTCGCCGCCGTCGAGAAGGCCCACGAGGAGCGCTACAACAAGCTCGTCGAGCGCATTGAGTCGGGCGAGGTGTTTGAGCGCGAGGGCGTAAAGGTGTGGAAGTGCCTGAACTGCGGACATCTGCACGTTGGTGCCGAGGCACCTGAGGTGTGCCCGGTGTGTAACCACCCCAAGGCGTACTTTGAGGAGCAGGTGGTGAACTACTAGCGCTTGGCGCTGGCTGCTGCGGAGCGCAGGGCGGGGAAATACCTTTCCCTCTCGCTCACGGCTTCGCAGAGTCGCGCGAGGCAAAGGTATTTCCCCGCCTTGCGCTCCGGCGTTGGGTCGTCGCGTGCTCGATACAGAAAAGCTGATAAAAAAGGTTGTGTGCCGCCCCTTTTTGGGGCGGCACGTTTTTGTGGGGTCCCGGTCTCCACAGTTTTCGTCAAGCTATTGGTTAGATTTTGGTCAGTTGGCGTAAGGGTGGAAGGCCAAAAGATTGTTGGCGAAAAAAGCTCAGAGAAAGTGCTGGTAGGGGAGTTGTTGAGCTTTTCGACAGCTTTTGAGCAAAAGAAACTTTGTGGCTATTGCCGGCGATTGCGTTGTCGCGGTCATGGCGGTGCGGGATGCTGGTCGTAAGCGTCGAATGCTCCGATTTTGGAGGCCAGCATGGATCTGTTTCTTGAGACTCCGCAGCAACAAGCTGAGCGCATGCTGCGTCAGCAGCAACGACTCATGGAGATGCAAATGCAAGGGGTTGCCAACCAGGCGCCCGTGCAAAACGTCGTGCCCGCTGCTGTACCTGCAGCTGTGCCCGGGTGTGAATCGGCGCCAGAGGCCTATTCCGTACAGCAAGATTCATATGCGCAGGAGCTCGCGTTCGACAAGCATCGTGCGCGTCGCCGTCGCTGGGCCCAGCGCCTGCGTACGTTGGCGATGATCGTGCTCATCCCGTTGGGGCTTGCGGCCATCTTTCTGGCGTCGTATGCCCTCACGTGCATCCTCAACGGTGCATCGCCCAACGAGGTGCTCCAACATCTAGCGGCCCTGGGCCAGCGCCTAGATGACGTCATAACAACCATCCGCGCCGGCTGGGAGAGTTAGCGTTTTAGCGTCCGCGGCTCTAAGAGAAATTTGTCTGCAAGGCAGTGAGTGATCCGTGTGTGTGGCGGGGTAAGATTGATCGCGGTTTTGATTGATGATCGATTGGGTTTGTTGGGCGGAGTTTATGTCTGCAATTGATATTGCACTTATTGTGATTGCTTTGGTGGCGGTGGGGGTCGCTGCGGCCTGTGCCCTGCAGCTCAAGGGCCTTCGTGCCGAGTTGCGGGAGCGTGGCGACAGTAGCGCGGAAACGCTGGCAGCACTCGAGCAGGCCAACAACGCGCTCGATGCCCTGAACGTCGCGCTGGCCGAAACACGCCGCACGGCCAATGCCATCGCGCAGCAGCAGACGACCGATGCGGCCGTGGAGCAGCAACGTTACCTGGCCATCGCACGCGAGTTCTCGCAAGCTGGTGACCGGATGGATGACCTGCGCCGTGAGACGGCCCAACAGCTCGGCGCCAATCGCGAGGGCATCGAGCATCGCCTGGACAAGGTGCGCGAGACGGTCGATGCTCAGCTGGGCGCCATCCGCAAAGACAACAACGTGCAGCTCGATCAGATGCGTGCGACGGTGGACGAGAAGCTCTCTCGCACGCTCAACGACCGTCTGTCTGCATCGTTTAAGCAGGTGAGCGACCAGCTCGAGGCCGTGTACAAGGGCCTGGGCGACATGCAATCTATCGCCACTGGCGTGGGCGACCTTAAGCGCGTGCTGGGTAACGTCAAGGCGCGCGGCATTTTGGGCGAGGTGCAGCTGGGCGCGATCCTGGCGGATATCCTCACACCCGATCAGTATCTGGAAAACGTTGCCACCAAGCCCGGCGCCTCGGAGCGTGTTGAGTTTGCCGTCAAGCTGCCGGTAGACGAGGGCGACCCCGTACTGCTGCCGATTGACTCCAAATTCCCGGGCGACGCGTACGAGCATCTGCTCGATGCCCAGGAGTCGGGCGACGCGGATGCCGTCGCCGCCGCGCGCAAGACGCTTGACGCTATGGTCAAGCGTGAGGCAAAGGACATCTGCGAAAAGTATCTGAGCGTGCCCGTGACCACCAACTTTGGCATCATGTTCGTTCCGTTTGAGGGGCTGTACGCTGAGGTCGTCAGCCGCCCCGGGCTTATCGAGACCCTGGGCCGCGACTATCATGTCAACGTTGCCGGCCCTAGCACCATGGCGGCCATTCTCAACAGCCTGCAGATGAGTTACCAAACGTTTAAGCTGCAAAAACGCACCGACGATGTACTGCGCGTGCTCTCCGCTGTCAAGGCCGAGCTGCCGCGCTATCAAAAGGCGCTGCGCCGCGTCCAGCAGCAGATCGAGACCGCGGGCAAAACGGTCGAGGGCATCATTACCACGCGCACCAACGTCATGGAGCGCAAGCTCAAGGACATCGACGCGCTGGAAGACGCCGACCAAGCCGATGAGATCTTGGGGCTCACGCCCGCGGGCTTTCCCACAGACCAAGAAGACGAGGACTAATTGCAACAAGACGGCGGGGCGCCGGCGCAAACGCGGATGCCCCGCTGCTTTTCGCATCGTGCTTGCCTGAAGTGCGCTTCAATGTGCAACAATGGCGTTTCGCCCTATCAGACGCGAAAGGAAGCCCATGTCTCAGAGAAGCACCAGCCCGCTCAAACGCTCCACCGTGCGCCGCACGCTACAGCGTTTTTGGGATGTCACGCGCACGCAGCCGCTGATTGTCTTTCTCTCGGTGTTCTCGTCGGCGGGCTACATCTTTTTGCTGACGTTTGCCAATACCTATGTGATGGCCCTCATTGTCGACCGCGTTCAAGCCGGTCCCGTGGCGGGTGACCAGGTGTTTGAGGTCTTCGGTCCCTACATTCTGGCGCTCGTGCTCGTCAACCTGGTGGGCCAGATCCTCTCCAAGCTGCAGGACTACACCGTCTACAAGCTCGAGATCGCGGGCAACTATCACCTGGCGCGCCTGTGCTTTGACACACTCTCCAACCAATCCATGACATTCCATACCAGCCGCTTTGGCGGATCGCTTGTGAGCCAGACAAGCCGTTTTATGAGCGGCTACACCGGTCTGGTCGACGTGACGGTGTATTCGCTCATCCCCACCATCACCTCGGTCATCTGCACCGTGGCCGCACTCGCCCCGGTGGTGCCGACGTTTACCGTGATCCTGGTGTGCATCATGGTCGTCTACATCGCGTTTGTCTGGCTTATGTACAAGCGCATCATGCCGCTTTCGGCCGCGACGTCCGCCGCCCAGAACAAGCTCTCGGGCGTGCTCTCCGACGCGGTCACGAACATCTTGGCCGTCAAGACCTGCGGGCGCGAGGACTTTGAACGCGATCTGTTCGACGCCGCCGATCGTGCCGCGCGCGACGCCGAGACGGTCTCGATGCACGCCATGATGCAGCGCAACTTTACGACCTCGGGCCTTATCGTCATCACCATGGCCGTGGTGAGTGTGTTCGTGGCGGGCGGCAACGCGTGGTTTGGCATCTCGGCCGGCTCGCTCGTCATGATCTTTACCTACACCTATAACCTCACCATGCGTCTGAACTACGTAAGCTCCATGATGCAGCGCATCAACCGCGCGCTCGGTGATGCGGCCGAGATGACGCGCGTGCTGGACGAGCCGCGTCTGGTGGCAGACGACGAGAACGCTCCCGAGCTTAAAGTGACCGAAGGTGCGATTGATTTTGAGCACCTGAGCTTTGCATATCGTGACGCCGCGGCGGGCGAGAACGTGTTCGACGACCTGACGCTTCACGTGGCGGCGGGCCAGCGCGTGGGCCTGGTGGGTAAATCGGGCTCGGGCAAGTCGACGCTCACCAAGCTGCTGTTGCGCTTGGACGATGTGCAGGGCGGCCGCGTGCTCGTGGACGGCCAGAACGTCTCGCGCTGCACGCAGCAGAGCCTGCGCCGCCAGGTTGCCTACGTGCCGCAGGAGGCGCTGCTGTTTCACCGCTCCATTCGCGAAAACATTGCCTACGGTCGTCCCAACACCACCGACGAGCAGATTCGCGAGGCCGCGCGCCTGGCCAATGCCCTGGAGTTTATCGACCGCTTGCCCCGTGGCTTTGACACCATGGTGGGCGAGCGCGGCGTTAAGCTCTCGGGCGGCCAGCGTCAGCGCGTGGCTATCGCCCGCGCCATCCTAACCGACGCGCCGATTCTGGTGCTCGACGAGGCGACCTCTGCCCTCGACAGCGAGTCCGAGGCGCTGGTGCAGGAGGCGCTCGAAAACCTGATGCGTGGACGTACCTCCATTGTGGTGGCGCACCGCCTGTCCACCGTGGCGGCGCTCGACCGCATTGTGGTGCTGGCCGATGGCGAGATTGTCGAGGACGGCACGCATGCGCAGCTTGTCGAGGCGGGTGGCGAGTACGCGAGCCTGTGGGGCCGCCAGACCGGCGCATTCTTGGAGGCGTAAGCGTCTCGGACGTGGGACAATTGTGCCCATAAGTTTATTGTGCCGTTGAGCCGAGGAGTCGTTATGCCACGCGAGACCAATGCCGCCAAGCGCGAGCGCGCCATCGAGGTGTGTGAGCGCCTCAACCGTCGCTATGGCCCGGTCGAGTGCTTTTTGGACCACGAGAATCCCTTCCGCCTGCTGATCGCGGTGCTGCTCTCGGCACAAACGACCGATGCGCAGGTCAACAAGGTGACGCCGCGGCTGTTTGCCCAGTGGCCCACGCCCGAGGCCATGGCCGGGGCGAGCGTAGCTGACGTGGCGGACACCATCAGGTCACTCGGCTTCTACAAGAGCAAAGCCAAGCATGCCGTCGAGGCCGCGCAGATGATCGTCGCCGACTATGGCGGCGAGGTGCCGGCCGACATGAAGGAACTCGTGAAGCTGCCGGGCGTGGGACGCAAGACGGCGAACATCGTGCTCAACGTGGGGTATGGCATCGTAGAGGGCATTGCGGTGGACACGCACGTCAACCGCATTGCGCACCGCCTGATGCTGAGTCCCAAGACGCATGCCAAGGAACCGCTCAAGACCGAGCAGGATCTGCTCAAGATTTTGCCGCACGAGTATTGGGAGTCGGTCAACCATCAGTGGATCACCTTTGGCCGCGAGATCTGCGACGCCCGCAAACCCAAGTGTGACGAGTGTCCGCTGGCAGATTTGTGCCCCAGCGTGCGCGTAGCGGGGTAGGGCGGAACGCATCTCCGTCTGGCGTTTTTGTTGCGGGGCTGGGCGTACGCTTGAGCTGGAGTCCTCTCCATGCGCTACCATGACAGACAATGTATTTGACGTACGACCCGCCGAGCTTGCCCCGGCGGGCTTTTGGCGTTGCGATGCCGGAGGAACAGCATGCTCATTCACCGTATAGCCGCGCAGCTCTACACTGCCGAGGCCTTGCAGACCGTCGAGGCCGGACTCGATGCCGGCGAGGACGTGACGCTGGCCGTGTCGCAGTCGGGCCGTACGCTCATGGCGGCCGCCCAG
This sequence comes from Collinsella sp., assembly GCA_019414265.1. Lineage (GTDB taxonomy): Bacteria > Actinomycetota > Coriobacteriia > Coriobacteriales > Coriobacteriaceae > Collinsella. The sequence continues at coordinate 8,012 of DXMJ01000037.1, forward strand.
TTTGCGCGTCGTCCGCGCCCCACGGTCTATATCGTGAGCGGCGAGGACGCGGCCGATCGTGCCGCCCGCAGCCTTGCCGCCTATGTGGGGCTGGCGCACGTGTGCCGCTTCCCCGAGCGCAAGGACTATCCGTGGCGCGAGCAGGCGCCCGACGACGTCGTGGTGGCGCAGCGCTGCGAGGCGCTCGGGCGCATCGTGCGCGGCGACAACTGCATTATGGTCGCCTCGGCCCGCGCACTGCTGCGCTGCGTGCCGCCGGTCGAGAGTCGCTACTGGGAGTCCACTACTTTTGCGGTGGGCGAGGAGATTCCCTTTGACGAGGTGCCGCAGTGTCTGGTGGGCATGGGCTACACCAATGCCGGCGCCGCCGACGCGCCCGGCCTGTTCCGTGTGCACGGCGACACCGTCGAGGTGTTTCCCGCGCAGGAAAAGGCGCCCGTGCGCATTGAATTTTTCGGCGACGAGATCGACCGCATCCGCCGCATGGTGGGTTCCACGGGCCAGACCATCGGCAACGAGGACAGCATCGAGATTTTCCCCTGTCGCGAGCTCGCACTCACCGACGACGCCGTCCACAACATGCATGTGGCGCTCTATCGTGCCAGCCAGGACGACAGCAAACTGGCGGCGCTGCTCGAGATGGTGGATGCGCGCATCGTCACGCCCGAGCTCGATCGCTTTTTGCCGGTGATGTACGGCCAGACCGTGAGCCCGCTGGCGCACGTGAGCGGCAAGGCGCTCGTGGTGCTGTCCGAGCCGCGCTCGCTGTTCGACGATTGCCTGCGTGCCTACGAGGATATCGAGGCACGTGCCGGCGAGGCGGGGGTCGACCGTCTGGACGGCCTGTACGTGCGTGCCCAGCAACTCGACTTTGGTGCCCAGCAGCGCCTTAACTACGTGAGCTTGATTCGTGCCGGCGGTGCGGTGACGGCAGAGCTCAAGATTGAGCAGCCGGCCATCGCGGGCTCGGACAATCGCTTTATGACGCGCATCCAGGAGGTCGTGGGCAAGCGCTATGCCTGCGTATTTGCCATCCCCGACCGCGGTGCGCGCGAGTCGATGGAGCTCACCTTTGGCGATGAGGGTATTACTTTTGAGGAGTCGCTGACGGCCGCGCCCGAAAACGCGGGCGCTATTGGCGACCGTGTGCGCGTGGCAGCGGCGGATTCTGCCGATCGTGCTGTCCGCCAGGATGCTCATGCTGCAATTCGCGAACGCAAGGCCGACGCGCTCAACGCCCGCTCGCTCGAGGCGGGCGCGGCCCAGGCTGCCGCCGGTGCCGCCGTGCCCACCATCT
>DXMJ01000037.1:9318-14347 GCA_019414265.1 Collinsella sp.
CCATCTCGCGCGGACGCGTGACCTTTGTGGATGCCGCTCTGCCGCAGGGTGTGGTGGTGCCCGATGCCAACCTGGCCGTGTTCTCGATCGCCGACCTTAACGCCCGCATGGACGCCAACCGCGCGCGCAGCCGCCGCAAGGTGGACATTACGCAGATCACGTTCCCGTTTAAGCCGGGCGACTACGTGGTGCACGCCACTCACGGCATCGCGCTCTTTAGCGAGATCGCGCGCCAGGAAGTGGGCGGCAAGGAGCGCGACTACTTTTTGCTGGAATATGCCGACGGCGACAAGCTCTACGTGCCGCTGGAGCAGGTTGACCGCATTACGCGCTACGTTGGTCCCGACGGCGACAAGCCGCGCCTGACCAGGCTCAACACCGCCGACTGGACGCGTGCCACCAACAAGGCGCGCAAGAACGCCAAAAAGCTGGCGTTTGACCTGGTCGATCTGTATACGCGCCGCTCTTCGATTACCGGTATCGCTTGCCCGCCCGACACGCCCGAGCAGATCGAGATGGAGCAGAGCTTCCCCTACGACGAGACGCGCGATCAGCTGGAGGCCATCGCCGATATTAAGGCCGATATGGAGGCGCCCAAGCCCATGGACCGCCTGCTGTGCGGAGACGTGGGCTTTGGCAAGACCGAGGTCGCCCTGCGCGCGGCGTTTAAGTGCGTGGACTCCGGTCGCCAGGTCATGGTGCTCTGCCCCACGACCATTCTGGCCCAGCAGCACTACGAGACGTTCTTTGAACGCTTTGCCCCGTTTGGCCTTGAGGTCGAGGTGCTCAGCCGCTTTCGCACGCCGGCGCAGCAAAAGCGCGCACTCAAGGCGTTTGCTGAGGGCACGATTGATGTGCTCATCGGCACGCACCGCTTGCTTTCTGCCGACGTGAACCCCAAGAACCTGGGCATGGTGATCATCGACGAAGAGCAGCGCTTTGGTGTGCAGCACAAGGAGCAGCTCAAGAACCTGCGTGAGCAGATTGACGTGCTCACGCTTTCGGCAACGCCGATTCCGCGAACCATGCAGATGGCCACGAGCGGCGTGCGCGACATGAGCCTGATTACCACGCCACCGACCGGGCGTCGTCCCGTGATCGTGCACGTGGGGGAGTACGACCCCGATGTGGTGAGCGCGGCGATTCGCCTGGAGGTGGGTCGCGGCGGCCAGGTGTACTACGTGTCCAACCGCGTCAAGACCATCGACGACGCCGTGGCGCGCGTGCACGAGGCCGCACCCGAGGCGCGCGTGGGCGTGGCGCACGGCAAGATGAGCCCGCGCGAGGTCGAGGACGTGATGATCGAGTTCGCGACCAAAAAGATCGACGTGCTCATCGCCACGACCATCGTGGAGAGCGGCATCGACAACGCGTGCGCCAACACGCTGATCATCGAGGACTCGCAGCGTCTGGGTCTGGCACAGCTCTACCAGCTCAAGGGCCGTGTGGGCCGCTCGGCCACGCAGGCATACGCGTACTTTATGTTCCCGGGCGAGCTGCCACTTACCGAGGAGGCGACGGCGCGTCTGACCGCACTGTCCGAGTTCCAGGACCTGGGCAGCGGCATGCGCATCGCCATGCGCGACCTGGAGATTCGCGGCGCCGGCTCGCTGATGGGCGCCGAGCAGCACGGCAACCTGTCGAGCGTGGGCTTTGACCTGTTTACGCAGATGCTGGGCCAGGCCGTGGCCGAGGCGCGCGGCGATGACGATGCCGGCGTGGAGGCGGCGAGCGTGGGTATTAACCTGCCGGCCGATTACTTCTTGTCCGAGGAGTACCTGCCGGCGGTGGACCAGCGCGTGCTCGTGTACCGTAAGCTCGCGGCGGCCGAGGACCTGGAGAGCATCGACGAGGTGCAGGAAGAGACCGAGGCCGCGCATGGCGAGCTGCCGTTGGCGGGACTCAACCTGTTCAACCGCGCGCGCATCCGCATTCGCGGCGAGCGCCTGGGACTCGAGAGCGTTACGCTCAGCGGCGGTCGCATCACGTTTTTGGGCGTCGATGTGCCCAAGAAGGTGACCCTTGAGCTTAAGACGCGCTATGGCGCGGTGAGCTTTCCCAAGAGCCGCAAGCTGTCGGTGCCCTACAAGGCGGGCGCCGGCGCGGGCAGCGGCCTGGGTCGCGGTCTCGACGCCAACGACGGCACCGGCCCCGTGGCCGCGGCGCTCATGCTGCTGCAGCAGCTGGGCGCTACTGACGATGACTAACAAGTAAGTCGGTGGGACAAAGTTATCAGTAGTTTTTGTCCCAGGTGCGATAGTCGCATCGAGCCTGTCAACGCAAGCGACCCTGGGACAAAACTACTGATAACTTTGTCCCACCACGTTGCGGGTTGACCCTTCGCCCGATGGAAAGGAAAGCATGTTCGGGTACATCTATAAGAAAGACGCCGCTGCCATTGCGGTTGTCCTGTGCCTTTGTCTGGGCGTGGGCAGTTTCTTCGATTATCAGATCTCGAGCGCGCTCTTCAATATCGGCAGCATGTACGGTCGCTTTATCGAGGCCGCTGGCGAGCTGCCGTTCGAGCTGACGGCGAGTATCGCGGGCGTCATGCTCGTGCGCGCGGTGCGTCCCGACTCCAGGGGGAGCAAATGGCTCGCCGTGCTCGGCATCCTCGTCAACGTTGGCCTGGCCGGCTACGAGATCGTCTCGTCCCTGAAGGTTGGCGGCAAACTCATCGCGGTTCAGCTGGTTCTGACGTTTGCATTGGTCATCGCGGCCAACCTCATCGCCTATCGCCTCACGCGCGACACCGACTCCGACGAGCTCACACGCTGGGCGCTGATGGTGCTTGCCGTGTGGGTCGCTCAGGCCATCATCCTCAACGTGATCGTCAAGCCGCTGTGGTCGCGCCCGCGCATGCGCGTGATCGAGGTCACGCCGGGGCTCAATTTTCAGCCGTGGTGGGTGATTGGCAATCCCGACAAGTGGAGCTATATCGCCGCCGGCGTGATCAAGGACGGCTTTAAGTCGTTTGCGAGCGGACACACGGCGCACGCGGCGATCGGCCTTATGCTCGCCGGGCTTCCCGCGGCGGCCTTTACGGAAAAGCCGTCGCGACGCCGCGTGGTCTTTTGGGTCGCTGCCGTGGTCGCGGCGCTCGTCGCCTTTGGCCGTATCGTGATCGGTGCACACTTTTTGACTGACGTGAGCTGCGGCTTTGCCCTGGTGTTGGCACTTGAGTGCCTTGCCGCGCGCATTGCCTATCCTCACGGCGTACAATAGCCCCACCTGAATCATCTGGCCGATACCTGGTAAGAGAGGATTGCCATGCTCGCGTTCAACAACGACTATTCCCACGGCGCACATCCGGCGGTGCTGCAGGCGCTCGTCGACACCAACATGGAGCCGCAGCCTGGCTACGGCACCGATGCGCACACCGAGCGTGCCAAGCAGCTTATTCGCGAGGCCTGTCAGGCTCCCGATGCCGACGTATTTTTGCTGGTGGGAGGCACGCAGACCAACGCGACGGTGATTGACATGCTGCTCGCGCCGTACGAGGGCGTGGTTGCCGCCGAGACCGGCCACGTTGCCTGCCACGAGGCGGGCGCCATCGAGTTTGGCGGCCACAAGGTGCTCACCATCCCCGGCTACGAGGGCAAGATGCACGCCGAGGATCTCGAGAACTATATCCAGGTGTTCTACGAAAACGAGAGCTACGAGCACACGGTGTTCCCGGGCGCCGTGTACGTGAGTCTATCGACCGAGTACGGCACGCTGTACTCCAAGGCCGAGCTCGCGGCGATTCACGCGGTGTGCCAGAAGCGCGAGATTCCGCTGTTTGTGGACGGTGCTCGTCTGGCCTATGCACTGGCGGCCGATGAGTGCGACATTACCCTGCCCGAGCTGGCGCAGCTGTGCGACGTGTTCTACATCGGCGGCACCAAGTGCGGCGCGCTTTGCGGCGAGGCTGTGGTGTTCTGCGGCATGCACGCTCCGGCGCATCCCATTCCGCGTATTAAGCAGCACGGCGCGCTGTTGGCCAAGGGCCGCCTGACGGGCGTGCAGTTTGAGGCGCTCTTTACCGATGGCCTGTATTTTGAGATTGGTCGACAGGCGATTCAGACGGCCCAGGCGCTGCGTCGTGTGCTGCACGAGCGCGGTTACCAGTTCTTTTTGGAGACGCCCACAAACCAGCAGTTCGTGATTCTGCCCAACGAGGACATGGCCCGCATTCGCGAGCATGCGGCGATCGAGTACTGGGAAAAGTACGACGATACCCACACGGTGGTGCGCTTTTGCACCAGCTGGGCCACGACGCAGGAGGACATCGACGCGCTGGCGGCTGTCCTGTAGCCTGATGTAATGACGAGGGGCCGCCTTGCGCTGGGTTTGGCGCAAGGCGGCCTTTGTTTTTGAGAGAGAAGGGTTGTATGACCGAGATGTCCGAGCCGGCGATTCGCCTGGCGACGCCCGAAGACGCGCCGGCGTTGCTTGCCATCTATGAGCCGTATGTGCGCCAGACGGCGATTACCTGCGAATACGAGGTGCCGAGCGTTGAGGAGTTCGCCGGGCGCATCGAGCGTACGCTCAAGCGCTATCCGTATCTGGTGATGGAGCTGGACGGGCGTCCGGTAGGCTATGCCTATGCGAGTCCGCTCAACAGCCGCGAGGCATACGACTGGTCGGTCGAGACGTCGATTTACCTGGCACGCGACGTGCGCCACGGCGGGCTGGGCCGCAAGCTGCACGATGCGCTCAAGCAGTGCCTGATTGCGATGGGCATCACCAACATGTGCGCGCTCATCGCCGTGCCGCACGACAAGGACGACGAGTATCTAACGCACAACAGCCAGGACTTCCATGCCCATATGGGATATCGCTTGGTGGGTGCTTTCGACCGCTGTGCCCAAAAGTTCGGCCGCTGGTACGACATGTGCTGGATGGAGCTGGTCCTGGCCGAGCGCACCCCCAACCAGCCCAAACCAACCTGGTTCCCCGACCTTCCCGCCTAAAACCACCACGGAGGCGTCTGTCCCCATTGTGGTGGTTAGCCGATGGGCTCGGTGTATTTGGCGCGGTCGGTGCG
>DXMJ01000038.1 GCA_019414265.1 Collinsella sp.
GTCCCTTGCGGCGTAGTTCTTATTTAAGCCGTCCAAGTTTTGGGGTGCAGTTCAGGTTGAGGTCGGGGTTTTCGACCTCGTCGATGGGGGTGGCGGCACTATCCGCGGAGGCAACGTTGCCGTTGGTGTTGGTCGCGGTGGATTCGGAGCCATCGCCAGAGTCTTGGCTATTTTGAGAGTCCGAGGAGCTCGCTGTTCCCGATTCGAGCCGGGCGACCAGGTCTGCCTCGTCGTCGGTGCGGCTGGGGCTCTCGTTTTGTTTTTCGGCCAGAGCCGCCGCCTGTTCGTCGCTTTGCGGCGACAGCAGCTTGGGCGCCCCGTCAAGCGATCCCGTAAACAGTGCAAACCCCAGCACCACGGCGGTACCGATGGAAAGTACTTGCTTGTAGGCGGACTTGCGCGACATTGAGGCTCCTGGAGGGACGGTTGGGAATCTACCAGTCTAGCAGGAGCCGGCAGGGGTCGCTCTACCGAACAAATACTTAAGATTTGGGACAAACACTCCTGATTTATTTGTCCCGCGGTCTAGATCGAGGTGGAGTCGAGCCAGTTGAGCTTGCACTCGAGAATGCGCTGCTCGCCGGGTTCGCTGCTGCCGTCAAGTAGGGCGAGCAGCATCTCGGCTGCTTCGCGACCTTCCTGGTCGACGGGCTCGATGATGGTGGAGACGGTCGGTGTGGTGAGATTAGTCCAGTCTTCGCAGTTGAGTCCCAAAAGGCCGATTTGCTGCGGAAGCAGATGGGCCATGGGCTGAAGTGCCTTGTAGACGCGGGGGAGCGCCCATTGGTTTTGGACAAAGATGAGCGTGCGCTTGGCGGGGTTGAACTTGTATTTAAAGTATTCGGTGAGCTCGTTGATTGACGGCTTGTTGTGATCGATGGGGATGGCTTTGTAGAGCTGCCCATTCGCGGCTAATGCCTCGGCATATCCCTGAAAACGTTCCATGCGGGTGCGCATTTCGGTCATATTGGCGGCAATGGAGAAAAAGTCCTCGTAGCCGGCATCGAGAAGCGCCTGCGTGGCGTTGTACACGCCGTCGTAGAGGTTGGTTTTGATCCAGCTGGTGCCTGGGCTGTAGATGGCCGCGTCAAAAAAGACGACGGGCTTGCCGGCGCGTCTAATGCGGTCGTGCACGGCTTTGAAGTTTGCCGTGGGCTGGATGATAAAGCCATCGACGCCCAGCGAGAGCATCTTGTCGACGTACATGAGCTCGGTCTCGGGGTTAAAGTTGCTCGTGCAAACAACCGTCTGGTAGCCCGCGGGGAGCATGACCTGCTCCATGCCGTTGAGGACGAGGCCCGCCCACTTGTTGGTGTTATCCAAAATGATGATGGCAATGACGTGGGTCTGTTTGCCGGTGAGCGTTTGCGCTTGGGCGTTGGGAACGTATCCGAGTTCCTTGATGACGCGCGCAATCTTTGCCTGCGTCTTCTCGCTAAGCTTTTCTCGTTTGTCGTTGAGGTAATACGAGACGCTTGCCGTCGAGGTTCCCGCCTCTCGAGCGACGTCTGCGATCGTAACGCGCTGTTTTGCCACAGCGACTCCTTCCGACAGATGAGCATTTTCCAACATGATGACTTTGAGTCTTGGTGAGGGATACGCTTCGGTGAGCGACTTTTTCCTTTCATATGAGTATGCAACAAATGCGGTATACGGGTGGGGTCGAAATTTGTGACCGGCATGCGCATCTGCCGTCTACCGAGAAAATCAAATACTTCTTGACTTTTGAAATCGAGGGTAAAATCGCAGGATTCATTTTTGGTTAAACGCATAACTAAATCGCATAACCAACGCTCTGACCTGCGCGTTTACCGAAATAAGCTGGCATTAAGAAAAACGAGCACCTATATTGGTCTTGTCGAAAAGACAGCAAGTCCAAACGGCAGGGGATGCTCCGGAGGCCTCCGCAAACGGTGTCTTGCGCACGCAACTCTATGAAAAGAGGGAAGCAATGAAGATCGTAGGCGTTGCTGCCTGTACCGTGGGTATTGCCCACACGTATATGGCCCAGAAGGCGATTCAAGATGAATGCGCCGCCCGTGGCATCGAGTGCAAAGTCGAGGCTCAGGGTGGTCTGGGCATCGAGAACGAGCTGACGCAGGAAGACGTGGATTCCGCCGACCTGGTCCTGGAGTCCGTCGACGTGGGTGTCGAGAATGAGGACCGTTTTGAGCAGAAGATGGCCGAGGGCAAGTTCCTCAAGGTCGGTACCTCGGATGTAATCGCCGATCCGGTGAAGATCATTGACCAGGCCGTTGAGATCATCAAGGCGACGGGTGGCGCCGTTGACGCGCCCAAGGCCGAGGCCAAGGCAGAGAAGAAGGCCGTCTCCGCTGCCCCGCAGGCCCCGACACCGGCGTCCAAGCAGTCCATCTTTGCCGATCCTGGCAAGACGCTGCTCAATGCATTCAATACCGGCGTTTCCTATTTTATCCCCATCGTCGTTATCGGTGGCGTGTTCCTCGCCTTCTCGTTGGCATCCGGTACTGCCGGTGCTAGCGGCATGGAGGTCACCAACCCGTTGATGGTGAGCCTTAACACCATCGGCATGGCCGGCATCTCTATGATGATTCCGGTGCTTGCGGCATACATCGCTTACTCGATGGCCGGCAAGCCCGCACTTGCCCCTGGCTTCGTCCTGGGCTACTTGGTCAACAACGCCGTCGTCACCCCGAGCGGCAACAGTGTTTCGACTGGCTTCTTGGGTGCCATGATCATGGCTGTCATCTGCGGTTACTTTGTCCGCTGGATGAAGACCTGGAAGGTCAACAACACCATCCAGACCATCATGCCGATCCTGATCATCCCGATTCTGACCTCGCTCGTCCTTGGCATGGCATACATTTACATCCTGGCCACGCCGCTTGGCTTTGTGATGGATTGGCTCACCAGCGTGCTCGGTAGCCTGCAGGGCGGCTCCGCCGTCGTCCTGGGCCTGGTCATTGGTGTTATGACCGCCTTCGATATGGGTGGCCCCATCAACAAGACCGCTTCGACCTTTACCATGGCCATCATGGCCTCCGGCATCTACGGCCCCAACGGTATGTTCCGCGTCGCCGTCGCCATTCCCCCGATTGCTTGCGGCCTTGCTGCGCTCATCGCCAAGAACAAGTTCGATGACGCCGACCGTCAGATGGGCATCTCCGCACTGTTCATGGGCTGCATCGGTATTACCGAGGGCGCTATCCCCTTCGCGGTCAAGGACCTCGGTCACACCCTTCCCGGCATCTGCATCGGCTCTGCCGTGGGTGCGGCGCTCGCCGCCTTCCAGGGTATCGACTGCTACGTCCCGCACGGTGGCTTTATCGTCGCCCTTGCCACCAACAACGTCGCGCTGTTCTGCCTGGACATCGTGATTGGCTCCGTGGTCGCCGCTGCAATCCTGATTGCCATGAAGCCCACGCTCGATAAGCAGGCCAAGTAAACCTTTAAGGACTCCGGTTGTGCGGAGGGATGGATTTGACTCCGCACAACCGCCCCTACACAACAAAATCCATCCGTACTGATAGGGCCCGCATCTGGGTCCCAGGGAACTTTTGTCAAAAATCCTCTGGAGAAGGAGAACAAAATGTCCAACCTTACCATCCGCCAGGCCGTTCAGGGCATGCTCAAGCTGCAGGATAGCGGCGATCACGCAACCATGGTCGGCATTGGCCCCATGAGCCCCAACCTAATTCAGGCCGTGTTCGAGCTTGCCAAGGACGAGGATTTCCCGCCCATGTTTATCGCTAGCCGCAACCAGGTCGATATGGACGAGATGGGCGCCGGCTACGTCAACGGTTGGGACCAGACGCGCTTTGCCGCCGACATCAAGAAGGTTGCCGACGAGGTGGGTTACACCGGTCCGTACTACCTGTGCCGCGATCACGGCGGTCCGTGGCAGCGCGACGAGGAGCGTAACGCCCACCTGCCCGAGGACGAGGCCATGGAGCTCGCCCGCAAGTCCTTTGTCGCCGACATGGAGGCGGGCTTTGACCTGCTGATGGTCGATCCCACCAAGGACCCCTATCAGATCGGCAAGGTTATTCCGCTCGACGTGGTGCTTCGCCGTACGATCGATCTTATCGACTACCTTGAGCAATACCGTCGCGAGCATAACCTGCCCGAGGTTGCCTATGAGGTCGGTACCGAGGAGACCAATGGCGGCTTGACCTCTACCGATAAGTACGAGGAGTTCATTTCTCAGCTGCAGCCCGAGCTCGAGAAGCGCGGCTGCCCCATGCCCACCTTTATCGTCGGCCAGACCGGCACCCTTACCCGCTGGACGGAGCAGGTCGGTCACTACAACTTCAAGAACGCTCGCGAGCTTGCCGATATGGCCAAGCGCTACGGCGTGGGTCTGAAGGAGCACAACGCCGACTACCTGGATGACGCGACGCTGCTCGAGCATATCCCGGCACACGTGACCGCCTCCAACGTTGCTCCGCAGTATGGCACCGAGGAGACCCGCGCTTACCTCAAACTCTGCGCTACCGAGCAGATTCTGGTCGACAACGGCCTGTGCGACGATCCCTCCGACCTGTATCACACGCTGCTGGTCAAGGCTATCAAGACCGAGCGTTGGCGCAAGTGGATGACTGGCGACGACGTCAACCTGCAGGTTGACGACATCCTGGCTGACGACGAACTCAGCCTGAAGATTCTGGATGTCTCCGGCCACTACGCCTTTAACGATCCCGAGGTCAAGGAGCAGGTCGAGAAACTCTATCGCAACCTCGCTGCCCAGGACATCGACGGCAAGCGCTTTGTGATCGAGCACATCAAGCGCCCGATCAAGCAGTACGTCGTCGGTCTTAACCTCAAGGGCGTCACGAGCCGCATCGAGAAGGCTCTCTAAGTAGCTTTTCCTACACGACGCCGGGTCCGGGGCATGTCCCAGCTGCGGGCCCGGCACATAGGACAAAGGGACATCCCCTTTGTCCTATTTTTTGAGTTTTGGATTCCTTAGAAGGAGTTTGCACCATGAAGTTCTTTATCGATACCGCCAACCTTGACGAGATCGCCGAGGCCAAGAGCTGGGGCTGCCTGGCCGGTGTTACCACCAATCCGTCCCTGTATGCCAAGACCGGCGGTAAGCTCGCCGACTTTGAGCCCCATATGCTCAAGATTGCCGAGCTCTGCGAGGGTCTGCCCGTGTCTGCCGAGTCTACCGCCACCACGGCCGAGGGCATGATCGAGGAGGGCAAGCGCCTTGCCGCTCTGGCTCCCAACATCGTGGTTAAGCTTCCCGTGTGCGAGGCCGGCCTCGCCGCCTGCCGCGCGTTGGCCGATGCAGGCGTGCGCGTCAACATGACGCTTGTCTTCTCGCCGACGCAGGCCCTCATGGCCGCCAACGCCGGTGCCCGCTACATCAGCCCGTTTGTGGGACGCTTCGACGACATCGCCGAGGACGGTATCTCGCAGCTCGACAACGTTGTGACCTGCATCAAGAACTATGACTGGACCGGCAAGAACGTCGACGACACCGTCGAGATCATCACCGCATCTGTCCGCACGCCCAATCACGTGACCCAGGCGGCGCTGCTCGGTGCCGATATCGCGACCGTCCCCATGGTCGCTCTCAAGAAGTGCCTGCATCACCCGCTGACCGACCAGGGCCTCGCCTCTTTTGAGGCTGACTGGCAGAAGGTCGTCGCTCAGGCTTAACGAGTGGATTGCCCCGGCATCGCGTCATCCGGTGCCGGGGTTGTTCTCAAGAGAGGAATTCGTATGACCAACCAGGAGCTGGCGAAGGTCGCCAATGAGGTCAGGAAGGGTGTCGTGACTGCGGTGCACGCGGCCAAGTCGGGACATCCGGGTGGATCGCTCGGTGCTGCCGACATCATGACGTATCTGTACTTTGAGGAAATGAATATCGATCCTGCCGACCCTCACAAGGCCGATCGAGACCGCTTTGTGCTCTCCAAGGGTCACGCGGCGCCGGGCCTGTATTCGGTGTTGGCAAATCGCGGCTATTTTCCCGTCGAAGAGCTCGAGACGCTCCGCCATATTGGCAGCCGACTGCAGGGCCATCCCAACATGAACGACACCCCGGGTGTTGATATGTCCACCGGATCGCTCGGTCAGGGTATCTCCGCCGCGGTTGGAATGGCACTCGCCGCAAAGCACTGGGGTGACAGCTACCGCGTCTACACGCTGTTGGGCGACGGTGAGTGCGAGGAAGGCCAGGTGTGGGAGGCGGCAATGTTCGCCGGCAACCACGACCTGGATAACCTTGTCGCTATCGTCGATCACAATGGCCTGCAAATTGACGGCAGTATCGACGAAGTTAACTCGGCTATGCCGCTTGCCGACAAGTTCCGCGCCTTTAAGTGGCATGTGATCGAGCTAGCCGATGGCAATGACATGGCGCAGATTGAGGCGGCTTTCGCCGAGGCTCGCGAGGTGACCGGCGCGCCCGTCGCTATCATCGCCGAGACGGTGAAGGGCAAGGGCGTCTCCTTTATGGAAAACCAGGTGGGCTGGCACGGCAAGGCACCCAACGATGAACAGTTTGAGCAGGCCATGGCCGAGCTCGCAGCAGCAGGGGAGGAGCTCTAATGGCAGACGTCAAGAAAGTCGCCACGCGCGTTAGCTATGGCGAGGCGCTTGTCGAGCTGGGCAATGAGCACGATGACTTTGTGGTTCTCGATGCCGACCTGGCCGCCGCCACGCAGACCGGTAAGTTTAAGGCTGCGCACCCTGAGCGCTTCTACGATGCCGGCATTGCCGAGAGCAACTTGATGGGGCTTGCCGCCGGCATTGCGACCACGGGTCGCGTCGCCTTTGCGAGCACCTTTGCCATGTTCGCCGCCGGTCGTGCATATGAGCAAGTGCGTAACTCCATCGGCTATCCGCACCTCAACGTCAAAATTGGCGCTACGCATGCGGGCATCTCGGTCGGTGAAGACGGCGCTACGCATCAGTGCTGCGAGGATATCGCGCTCATGCGCACGATTCCGGGTATGACGGTGATCGTCCCCGCCGATGACATCGAGGCTCGCGCTTGCGTGCGCGCCGCCTATGAGTTTGAGGGACCGGTCTACATGCGCTTCGGCCGCCTGGCAACACCGGTTATCAACGACCGCGAGGACTATGAGTTCAAGATTGGTCGCGGCGTGGTCGTGCGCGAGGGGTCCGATGTGACCATCGTCGCTTGTGGCCTCATGGTCGCCGAGGCGCTTGAGGCTGCCGAGGCGCTCGCTGCCGATGGTATCGACGCCGAGGTCATCAACATGCATACGATCAAACCGCTCGATGAGCGCCTGGTGGTTGCCAGCGCCAAGAAGACTGGTCGCGTGGTCACCGCCGAGGAGCATTCGATTATCGGCGGTCTTGGCGAGGCCGTGGCCTCGGTGCTCGCGGAACAGCATCCGGTGCCGATGCGACGCGTCGGCGTGCGCGATGTATATGGCGAGTCCGGCCCTGCGGTCGATTTGCTGCACAAGTACGGTTTGGACGCCGACGGCATCGAAGCCGCGGTCAGGTCCGTGTTGTAAGGAAGGTTTTCCATGGGGTTTGTATCTGCCAACCAAGTGACGATTGGCTACACCGCCGCCTCGCGCGAGGACGCGCTGCATTATCTGTCCGAGCAGGCTGTTGGGCTTGGTTTTGCCGATGACGCATCTGCTGTAGAGGCGGCTTTTATTGCTCGCGAAAACGAGGCCGAGACTGGCCTCGTCGCCGGTTTTGCCGTTCCGCATGCCAAAAGCGACGCGATTCATACGCCGGGCGTGGCCGTGCTCAAGCTGTCCGAGCCTGTTGAGTGGCCGAGCTTTGATGGCGTGCCCGTCGATGTGGCACTCGCGCTGTACGTGCCCGCCGGCGAAGCGGGAACCACGCACCTGCGTCTGCTCTCCAAGGCTGCCGTGATGCTGATGGATGCCGGCTTCCGTGACAAGGTGCGCACGAGCGCCGATCCCGCCGAGATCGCGGAGCTTATTAACGCCGGGCTCGAGGGCTAGGTGCAACCAGCCCGCTCAATCTATTGATCCTTCTCCAAGGAGCAGGGCCGCGACGCTATAGGCGTCGCGGCCCTGTTTGCGTTTCCCCAGATAAAAACTGCCAAAATAAACCTGTCCCTTTTTGGCAGGTTACGTCATAAAGTTTCTGTCTATGTAACGAAAGTACAATATGATATATACGTTATATACAAGTTTGTGACGTGCAGTAGATTTGCGGCAACCCAAGCCGATGAAGGGGTCGATATGATCAAGGCTGTCATTTTTGACATGGACGGAACGCTGGTCGATACCGAGCGTTTGGACATGAGGGCATGGAAGGTGGGCGCTGCCGAGCTGGGGATTGCGATTGATGATGCGTTGATCCATCAGTTTATCGGCCGTTCGAATGCCGATGTTAAGGACATCCTTGAGGCGCATTACGGCAAGGGCGAAACCGCCGACGCGATTTTTGCCCGCAACATTGAGCTACACAGCGAGATGGCCAAGACCGACCTGGAACTTAAGGCCGGCGCCGCCGAGTGCCTCGACGAGCTGCTGGCTGCGGGCTATCACGTGGGCCTTGCGACGTCGTCGCGCCGCGTTGCGGCCGAGCGCAACCTTAAATCGGTCGGCCTCTTTGACAAGTTTGAAACGGTGACCTTCGGCGAGGATGTCGCATATGGCAAGCCCGACCCCGCGATTTACCTGCTCGCTTGCGAGCGCGCGGGCTTTGCTCCCGAGGAATGCGCCGTGGTCGAGGATTCGCGCAACGGCTGCGTCTCGGGTATCACGGCCGGCTGCCATGTCTTTGCTGTGCCCGATATTGTGCCGCTGCCGCAGGACGTGGCGGATGGCTGCGAGGCCGTGCTCGACACGCTGTTCGATCTGACGGCGGCGGTCAAGGCCGTGCGCTAAAGGTATGCGCCGAGGTCGATGGCGGTGGCTTCGACGCAGCTGCTTGCCTGGGTGCTGGCGCGCTCGGCGATCTGGGCGCCGATGCCGTAGCTGTCGGCTGCGGTGTTCCATTCATTAGAGGGGTCGCGCTCGTCTCTCTAAAGATAAAGTCGGTTAGAGAGACAGCCTTAGGTAATCTAGCAGCGAATTCGTTATATCTCTCTAAAGGTCTCTCTAAAACAAAGTGCTTATCTCTCTAAAGTTAGAGAGATAAATCTATTGGTTTAGAGAGACGGAATGCCAATGCTGCCGGATAAAGGACTCATTGAAGTAATGGGTTCATCGACGAGCTGTAACCGCCGCTATCGGAAAAAGTAGGTGCGGCCGAGACGCCTCTCAAGTGCCTCTCGAAGTTAGAGGGGTGCTAGAGAGGCAGTTGTCTCGTGACATTTTCCCAGATAAAACCTGCCAAAATAAACCTGTCCCTTTTTGGCAGGTCTGCGGGTCAATGCCCATCAAACGAAGTTGCGGTGGAATAGTTCCTGTTTGGGCCCGATAGGCCGCAAAACAGGAACTATTCCACCGCAACTTATTTGGGATGCGCTATTGATTCATGTTGCCGTGGATGTAGGGGGTGACCTCGGGGGAGATATGGCCGCAGCCTAGGTTGCGCAGGGCAGATTCGATGGCGGCGGGAAGCGGGGCCTTGCCCTCGTCGTTGATCGCGGTCCTGCCGAGGGCGGCGATCTTGGCGACGTCTGCCGGCGCGGCCTCGATATGCATGCAGCCGCCGACGAGGCGTGCGCGGACCTGGTCCAGGCCAAGGTCGTGCAGGTAGTCCTCGCAGGCGCGGATTACATCGACCTTCTCGCGCGTAAGCTCCTCGCCCGTTGGGACGCGGGTGGCAAGACATGCTCCCGCCGGCAGGTTCCAGACGGGGTATCCCCAGGCGCGTAGCAGCTCGCGCTCCTCGTCCTTGGTAAAGCCGACCTCCATAAGCGGCGAGCGCACGCCGAGCTCCTGGGCGGCGCGCATGCCGGGGCGGTAGTCGCCACGGTCGCTTGCGTTGCTGCCGTCGATGACGGTGGGAAAACCCAGCGACCTGGCGTGGTTGACGATGGCGGTAAAGCCGGCGCGCTTGCAGTGGTAGCAGCGGTCGGCGTCGTTGCAGGCTACCTGGGGGAGCTGCAGCTGATCGACCGAGAGGTTGAGCACGGGGAGCTTGAAATGCGGCCCCTCATCGGCCTGCCCGTCAACCGCCCACTCAAACGAAGCCTGCTCGGGCGTGCCGATGAGCGGCGTGGTGAGGTGAACGAGAAGCGTGCTGGCGGGCATGATGCGGGCGCAGACCGCGGCCAAAAAGCTGCTGTCGACGCCACCGGAAAAGCCGATGGCGACGCGTCCGTATGCCAAAAGCAGCTGCTCGAGCGCTGTGAGTTTGTCCTGAAGCCCCTCTGCAGGTGCGGTGGTGTCTGAAAGCATGAATCGATCCTTGCCGTTGAGTACTCGGTCGAAAACTATAATCCTACCGAGCCGCTTGTCATAAGACTTCTATCTATGTAACGAAAGTGCAATATGCTATATACGTTATATACAAGTTTACAGGTGCGGTAAAGTTGCGGGAGTACAGCAGCGCGAAGCGATGGGGGACCGATATGATCAAGGCTGTTATTTTTGATATGGACGGAACGCTGGTCGATACCGAGCGTTTGGGTATCAAGGCGTGGAAGGCGGGAGCGGCCGAGCTGGGATTCGCGATTGATGGTGCGCTGATCCATCAGTTTATCGGTCGCACGCTGCCCGATGTCATGGAGATCCTTGATGGGCATTACGGCAGCCGCGAAACCGCTGAGGCAATCTATCGTCGCCATAGGGAGATTCGCGACGAGATGGTCAAGACCGATCTGGAGCTTAAGGCCGGCGCCGCCGAGTGCCTGGACGAACTGCTGGCTGCGGGCTATCACGTGGGCCTCGCGACGTCGTCGCGCCATGTTACCGCCGAGCGCAACCTTAAGATGGTCGGCCTCTTTGATAAGTTTGAGACGGTGACCTGCGGCGAGGACGTCGTACACGGCAAGCCCGACCCTGAGATGTACCTGCTCGCCTGCGAGCGCGCGGGCTTTGCTCCCGAGGAGTGCGCCGTGGTCGAGGATTCCCGCAACGGCTGCGTCTCGGGCATCACGGCCGGCTGCCACGTCTTTGCCGTTCCCGATATCGTGCCGCTGCCGCAGGACGTGGTGGATGGCTGCGAGGCTGTGCTCGATACGCTGTTCGATCTGCCGGCCGCGGTCAAGGCCGTGCGCTAGCGTTCGCACGTGAGTCGCCATATCCCGCACCCGATCCCGCGGGACGGTGACGGTAACGGCGCCTGCGTGGAGGCGCTGACGCAGTCAGCCCCTCTTATCACGCCAAGATTGCTGTTTTGGCCGATAAGAGGGGCATTTTGCTTTAAGCGACTGGGGCTGCGGCCTTGGTAAGGAGCTGGCGGAGGGTTATGACGCTACAAGTTACTCCAGGAGCCAGTCGATCACGTTGCGCTTGCGGACTCCTTCGTAGTTCGCGTCCGCAAACAGCGTGTCGAGCGTAAGAAGCGTCTTGGGGTAGTTGTCTCGGACTTTCTTAAAGGGGGCCAACTCTCGATTGAGGGTAGTTTCGTCGAGCGTTGTGGCTGAAACCTGAAAATAGGCTGTCTCGTCTGAGTTTAGGGCAACAAAATCAATTTCCCCGCCGTCGATATCGCCCACGTAGACGTCGTATCCACGGCGTAGGAGCTCGAGATAAACAACATTTTCGAGGATATGACCGATATCGCTGCTTTGGGTTTTGACGAGAGCGCCTCTAAGTCCAAGGTCAACGGCGTAGTATTTGCCGTTTGTTGAAAGAAGCTGCCGGCCGCGCACGTTATAGCGCGGAGCAAAGTACAACACAAGGCTGTCTGTTAAGCCTTTGAGGTACTTGGCTACGGTTTTCTGGTCGGTTTTGTTGCCGTTGGACGAGAGCGTGTCGGAGATTTTTTTAATCGAGATCCGGTTTCCAATGCTATGGAGTAGGAACTTGGTGATATCGCGCAGGGTCGGGACGTCCGAGACCTTCAGGCGTTCGATAACGTCGCGTATGACGATGGTATCGTAGAGGCTCATAAGATAATCGCGCGCCTGGGGTCCCTGAATACCCGTCTCGGCGATAAAGGGAAAAGAGCCCCGGGTGATGTACTCGTCAAACAACTGCGCGGGAGCCTTTCCGTCATTGGTTTTTGCCGAGCAAAACTCTTTAAAGGATAGGGGCAGCATCTTGAGCTCTACGTAGCGGCCGGAGAGCAAAGTTGCCAGCTCGCTCGAGAGCAGATAAGCGTTGGAACCGGTTATGTAGAGGTCGACATTGTCCTTGATAAAAAGACTGTCGACGGCTTTTTCGAAATGCTCGACGTGCTGTATCTCGTCCAGAAAAACGTAGTTCATCTTATCGGGGACGAGTCTGGCGGAAATGTAGTCGTAGAGTGCTCTATACGACGTAAGCGACTCGAACTCCAGGTCTTCAAAGTTGAGGGATATAACCTGGTCGCCTGTGATTCCATGATCGCGCAGGTAGCTACGGTAGATTTCGAATAGCTTTGATTTGCCGGACCTTCGCACGCCCGAAACGACCTTGATGACGTGCGAGTCTTTCCACGAAATGAGCCAGTCGAGGTACTGTTTGCGATCAATCAGATTCATGAAACCCCTTTCTTGGCGAGAAAAAACTGGAGCAAAATCAATACTTATAGGAAATATCTAAAAATATGGAATTGAATCTATTTTAACAAAAAAGTTAATGAAAAATGGATTACATTCCATAAATATCCGTAGCCGCAGGTCCGGCTAAACGGGGAGGGAACATGGGGCCAGCAAAACGCCGCGGCGGGACTGTTCCCGTTGCGGCGTTTTTTGTTACAGGTAGGCGCCCAGGTTGATGTCGGTTATTGGGGCCGCGGATGGGCCCGTCGGGTGCTGCTCGGCCTTTTGGGTGCTCACACGTTCGAGCAAGAAGGGGCGCACGAGCTCCTGACGGTTAATGTCCTCGGCGGCCGTGGCCGTGGTGACGGTGCGCGCGGCGGAGCCGATGCGGACTCGTTTGGTCTTGGCGGCAGGTTTATCCTCGATTTGCTCCATGAGCAATTGAACGCCCTTGCGGCCAATCTCGTAGCCTGGGGGTGCTACCGTGGTGAGCGGGACCGATCCGCTCCAAGCGAGCGGGTTGCCGTCGCAGCCGGCCACGCGGACCTGGCCGGGGACGGAAATGCCTTTGTCGGTCAGCGCCGAGATAACGCCCGAGGCCAATACGTCGGTCAGGCCGATGACAAAATCGGGGCGCTCGTCAGCAGGGCGTTCGGCAATCTGGGTACCGATGCTGTAGCCGTCGGCTGCGGTATTCCACTCCCCGGCATCGATGACCTCAATTTTGATATCAGGATGCAGGGCAAGTGCCTTGTGGATGCCAAGGACGCGCAGGGTGAGCTGCATAAATGCCGCTCGGCCCACAACGGTGATATGGCGTGCGCCGCGGGCGATGGCGAGCTCGGCGATAATACGCCCCTGTGCCTCGTTGTCGGCGGCCACGTAGTAACCGGGCTCGGAGCAATGGATGTCCAGATAGACGATCGGCACGGGCATCTTGGTCATAGCGGGGTGCCAGTCGGGGGACGCCATGGGCTGAACCATGACGCCGGACATCTGCGTGCCCATAAAATAGCGCAGGTAATGATCCTCGAGAATATCGTCGTTATCGGCATTGGCGATGAGCAGATCGTAGCCGTGCTTGCGGGCCTCGTTGTGGGCGCCGCTGGCGATTTGGAGCGAAAAGCCGTGGTCGAGACGGGGGAGCACCAGGCCAAAGGACTTGGTGGCGCCGCCCGCGAGCTGACGAGCGCTTTGGTTGGGCAGGTAGCCCAGGCGATTGATGGTCTCGTTGATGAGCCTGAGGGTCTCGGGGCGCAACTTCTCGGGATGGTTGAGCGCGTTGGAAACCGTGCCCAGCGAAACCCCGGCCTCGCGCGCGACGTCGCTGATTTTAACCTTTGCCATAGCGGCCCCTTTGATGCGTTTCAAGTACAAGCCAGATTGTAGCATCCTAAACCAACCAAAAAGTGACAGGTTTATTTTGGCAGGTTTATCTGGGGAAACGCCGTTGCCGGCGCAACCACCACAAAGGGGACAGTGCACCTTTGTGGTGGCTTGAGCTGCCCGGGCCTTCAATTGTCTCGATCTGTAACATCTGGACGGCAAAACCGCCTCCACCTGTTACAGATTGAGACATAGTGCTGGGACCGAACCGTAATGTCTCGACCTGTAACACTAAGCCGGCTTATTGCGGCGCAGATGTTACAGATCGAGATCTTTCGCCGGGATAGGCCGCCGCGACGCCCAAAACCACCACAAAGGTGCCTGTGAACTGCGCCCCGAAACTTGGACTGAATAAAT